>JBGVRT010000034.1:0-17554 GCA_045128735.1 Eubacteriales bacterium
AGAGGGTCAGAAGGCTCCCGGCACGGATAAGGACAATATCTACGGCAACGGCGACTTCCTCTTTGTCAGCGGTAAGACCTCCGCTGTAGGCGAAAGAGTTGCTCTTATCTCCTACTCAAACAAGGCAATTACCGAGGGCGATATCCTTTCGCTCAACCTCCCCGTTGTAAACGACACCTCCGCAAAGGTTAACCTTTATATCCTTTCGGATTACCTGCTTAACGAAAGCAAGATGAATTACACGCTTTACGAATCCGAGGTCAAGAGCAAAATGACTCTCGTTGCCGAAAACGTATCGCTTAGCGAAGGTACACAGAAAATTTCTCTCGGCGACGCACAGCTTGCATCGGGCGATTACTTTACCGTAATCATCACCGCTGCAGAGGACGCCGAGCACGTCTACTTCAACGACTTTGAGCGTTGGGAGGCAGGCACGCACGGAAACACAAACAACAAAAATTCTCTCTACACGTCTTATCTGCACGAGGTTGATTCAACCGCCTATAAAAACTCTGTCGGCGATTTCATAGGCTACTCCGATAAGTACTTCTACGTTCGCGGCTCAGACCCGACGACCTCCTATATGAGCGTTGTGGCAGACCCCGACGGAAGCGACAACAACGCGCTTATGCATCAAGTTGCCACAAAGGGACCCCGTATTAAGTTTGTAAACTCACTCTCGTTCGATGCTTTGACAGCCGAGGACGTAGGAGACACCTACCGCGCTACCTTCCGTATGAAGGCTGTGGCGGCAGACGGCAAGGCGTACACCCAGAACAGCAAAATGGGTGCGCTCCGCGTTTACGGTAGCAGCTTTGAAGAAAATACCGCAACAGTCAACAACAAACAGACCGTTTCTGTAGTCACGGGCGAGGATTGGAAGGAATTTACCTACGATTACGTAATTAAATCCGATGACATCAAGGCTAACGGAAACGGCGACAAATATAATGACCCCGTATTCTCAATTGAATTCGCAAGCAATTCCTCCGCCACGGTTTACTACTATATCGACGACCTTCAGGTAATCAAGCTTGAGGACGGCAAGGAGCCTGTTGTAAAGGTTGCTTCGCTTGAAAACACCGACCTTGAGGCGGTCGTTCCCTCTGCTGTGACCTTTGATTCCACAACTCCCGTAGCCGACACCTACGTATCAAACTACTACGTTGACAAGGCATTCGGAACAGAAAACGTGCTTAAGTTCGGCGACTCGCCCGACGGAGAAAAGTTCGCAATGGCACTCACGTTCTCTGCAGAAGCTATAAAGAACGGCAGATATATGGCACTCAAGCTTCCCGAAATGACGGCTGAGGTCAAGGACGTTCACGTCTACTATCTGAGCGACTACGCAGTTGACGAAAGCGCGACCACCTGGAACAATCTCCCCGATTACAAGGGCAACCTTGTAGGTGTTTACGACCTTGCGGCAGGCGAAAACAGACTTGACGTAACGGCTATCGCAGACAAGCTTGAGGGCGAATATTTCACTCTCATTTTCCGCACCGAGCATTTCGTTTACAAGAACGGATTTGACAATATTGCGAAAAACAAGAGCCTCGCAGAGCACAACAACAACGTTAAAGACGCCGAGATAACCTCCCGTCTCCACTATTACCCCTACACCGACAAGGCTTACACCTATACCGCCACACGCCGCGGCGGAAGCCTCGAAACGAGAAAGGTAATCGCTCTTGAGGGCGCGCCCTCGGGCACGCAGGTTCTGAGCGTTCCGTCAAGCTCTTCGTATACCTACGGCGGTTATCTGAAGTTCTATAACGCCCTTATGACCGATGCCGATTCCGACATTGCGGGCAAGACCTTCCGCTACAGCGTAAAGGTAAAGCTGGCAGGCAGCAAAAACACCGACTCAACGTCAAGAGCTTGCCTTGCCGAAGCAGGCGTTATCACCTCCTTTGGCAACGTATTCCTTGACGGTCAAACCGCAAGCGCAGCAGAGCTTCAGGCAGGTTGGGTAACTCTTACGGGAACTTATACCATTGACGCCGCAAATATCGACGAGTACAGAAAGAGCAACACAAGCTCGGCTTATAACTACTCCTCCCCCATGTTCGGTCTTTACTTTGAGGATCCGGGCACAGCCGCAGGCACGTACACCTACTACGTTGACGATATGTCAATGGTTGAGCTTGTTGACGGCGAGCCTGTAAACACCCTTACCACCATAGCTTCCCGCGAGGCTGACGGCGGTGCGGTATTCGTAAGCGGTCTTGACAATGCGATTTCCATAATCGAGACAAGCGTTTCCTCGGCAAGCGAGGGCGCGGTAATTACCGTTGTTGACAACGGCAGCACCCACACCCTTCTTGAAGCGGCAAACGGCAAGCTTTCCTATAACGGTATCACTCTCCTTGACAGCAAGGGCGAGGCTATCGTAATCGGCGACGAGGCTGTAGCGGCTGTCGCAATATACGACGACGTAAACAGAACCGTGCGCTTTGCGGTTGGCAACGCTATCGCCTACTATGCCGACGGCGAGGAGATAAAGGCGACCTTCGAGCTTCCCGCAATAGAGAGCGGCGTAAGCGACAAGGCGGTACTTGGCTCTAAGGCGATAACGGCTAAAAAGCTCACCCGTCCCGAGCCGAAAATCGTAGGAGACCAGATAAACGATATTACAAACTCGGTAAGATTCGTTTCGGGCATTGATTGCCTCTACTATAATTCGGTCGGATTCAAGCTTGAGAACAGCGGAAGCAACGAGGATAAAGGCTCTGCTTCCTATCGCGTATTCACCGAGATCCACGCCGACGATAAGCTGGTTTCCGCAAAGATACTCGGCTATAATTACCTTGCGGCTATCGAAATCAAAAACGTAAACAGCGGCAGCGTTATCAAGGTAACACCTTACGTAACGGTTGGCGAAAACGTAATCGAGGGCGAGGCAATCTACTACGCAATAACCCTTGATTCAAAGGTAGCGGTCAACGTAACCGACTCCACACAGTTCGTTACACCCGAGGCTGAGTAATCAAACGGTTGATTAAATCCAAAGGTTGAATAAACCAATCGGTTAAACAAACCCAAAAGGGCTATCTCACACGAGATAGCCCTTTTCTTGTTAAATCTGCGAAAGTATATAGGCGATAAATTGGTGTTTGAAGGCGTGTTCGCACCGCAGCCCGAGCCAAAAGTTTTTGGGCGACTTTTTTCAAAAAGTCGCGAGTCTCGCGCCCGCAGGCGCATCGGCGTTTTTCTTTTTCTTGAGCTTTTTCTTTTTGCGCCTTTTGCATCAAAAAGAAAAAGCGGGGTTACGGTTTGCGCTTTATAAAACAGTTGTGAAATAAATAAAAAAATAGTTTATACCTCGTAAATTGTAACTTTTTATCTGTACACAGATTTTTTGACACCCAAAGAGGAAATCCACTTTTCTTTTTGAAGCCAAAGGCGCAAAAAGAAAAGTTCCCAAAAGAAAAACGCCACATGGGGAGGCGGTCGCTTCCCCAAAAGCTCCGCAAAACTTTTCTGTCGGGCTGCGGTGCGAACACACCTTCAAACACCAATTTATCGTTATGCACAATAAAAGGGCGTTGCGGGTGCTGAAAATTGTATGTCAAATTGTATGTCAAATTTTCACAATAGTCTTGATTTTTTGTTTGAAATATGTTATTATATACTATGGTAATAATATCGCGGAGATTTCCGCGTACCGAAAAGCAGAAGCGAGTGGCGACCGACGGAAAGTGGAGCACCACAAGGAAACCGCGCGTAATATCAGCCGACCGTCTGGGCAAGCCCTCCCCTTAACGCAAGGGATAGGACTGCCCTTTTGTTTTTCGGAGAGCTTATTTCTAACCGCCCACGAGGCAGAAAGGACCTTTTTATGAAGAAGATCGGCATAATTATGGGTAGCGACAGCGACCTCCCGGTAGTCGAAAAGGCTATCAACACACTCAAGGAATACGGCGTGCCCTTTGAGGTACACGTTTACTCGGCGCACAGAACGCCCACAGAGGCAAAGGAGTTCTCGCAGAACGCCCGCCAAAACGGCTTTGGCGCAATAATCGCCGCCGCAGGTATGGCGGCTCACCTTGCAGGTGCAATTGCCGCAAACACTACCCTCCCCGTTATCGGCATTCCCGTAAAGGGCGGTGTGCTTGACGGTATGGACGCGCTCCTCGCAACAGTTCAGATGCCCTCGGGTATGCCCGTGGCTACCGTTGCGGTAAACGGCGCGGCAAACGCGGCACTTCTCGCAATTCAGATCCTCGCAGTTGAGGATAAGGAGCTTGCCGACAAGCTCGACGCCGCACGCAAGGCGGGCGCACAAAAGGTTCTCGCAAAGAACGCGGCTATCGAGGCGCAGTATAACGTATAAAAATATTTCTTTGCCTCACTTGTCAAAAGGAGGGGGACCGCCGCAGGCGGTGGAGGGATTCCCAAATATCCCGAAATATACTTCAAGCATAATCACGGAGAAACCACCAATGAGAAAAACCAAAGAAGCCTGCGGAGTGTTCGGAATATACTCCCCTATGCAGGCACAGGACGTGGCAACGTCCACATATTACGGGCTCTACGCCCTCCAGCACCGCGGTCAGGAAAGCTGCGGAATAGTCGTTAACGACGACGGCGTTTTCCACGCCCATGTTGACAACGGAACAGCAAGCGAGGTGTTTGATGCCGATACGCTCAAGTCCCTCGGCACAGGCAACATGGCTATCGGACACGTGCGCCTCGGCACATCCTCGACCAAGGGCAGAGCAAATGCACAGCCCCTTGTGGTAAACCACATCAAAGGTCAGATGGCGCTTGCCCACAACGGAACGCTGACAAACGCAAGAGAACTTAAACGCGAATTTGAGCTTAAAGGTTCAATATTTCAGACGTCAAGCGATGCCGAGATAATGTCTTACGTTATCACCGGAGAAAGACTCATCGCCCCCTCAATAGAGGAAGCGTTAAACCGCGCCATGTGCAAGCTTAAGGGAGCCTACGCAATTCTCATTATGTCTCCGCAAAAGCTTGTCGCTTGCCGAGACGAGTACGGAATGAAGCCCATATGCTACGGTCAAAAATCCGACGGCACATACGTCATAGCCTCCGAAAGCTGTGCACTTAACGCAGTTGGAGCAAAGCTTATCCGCGACCTTGAGCCGGGCGAGATAATCACGATAAAGGACAACGAGGTCTCGTTCATAAAAGACCATTGCAAAAAGAAGCCCCGCGCCTCCTGCGTGTTTGAGTACATCTACACCGCGCGCCCCGACTCGGTTATAGACGGCACCTCGGTGCACGAGGCAAGAGTCCGCGCAGGCGAGTTCCTCGCCAAGGAGCACCCGATTGACGCCGACGTTGTTATCGGCGTTCCCGACTCGGGACTTGACGCGGCAACAGGCTACGCGAGAGAGTCGAAAATTCCATACGAGGTTGGAATTCTTAAAAACAAATATATCGGACGAACCTTCATCGTTCCGGGTCAGAAAACACGCGAAAATATGGTGAGAATAAAGCTCAACCCCATTGAATCGGTGCTTAAGGGCAAGCGAATCGTGCTTGTAGACGACTCGATAGTAAGAGGAACAACGCTTCAGCGACTCGTCAGCCTTGTGCGCGAGGCAGGAGCAAAGGAAATACACCTGCGTATATCCTCGCCCCCGTTTATTCGCCCCTGCTTCTACGGTACGGATATAGACTCATGCGACAAGCTTATAGCATGCCGTCACAGCAATATGGCTGACATAGCACGCGAGCTGGGCGCTGACAGCGTCGGATACCTGAGCATCGAGCACGCAAAGCAGCTTGCCACCGAGCAAAAGCTTGGCTTCTGCACAGCCTGCTTCGACGGGAACTATCCCATCGAGCTCCCTGCCCCCTCCGACCCTCACGACATAGATCTTGACCGCAAGCTCTCTGACGTGCCGAAGAAATTGTAACCCCAATTCCATCTCAAAACAATACAGTTGTATTGTAGGGGCGAGCATTGCTCGTCCGAAAAAAACGAGTTGACACTTACAAATATATACACTTGAAAGGAAATAGAAGAGTATGAAGAGTTTCAGTGAAAGCTACAAGGAAGCGGGCGTTGACATTACCGCCGGCTACAGAGCAGTTGATTTGATGAAAAAACACATCGCACGCACAAAAAACGAGGGCTGTCTTGACGACGTAGGCGGCTTTGGCGGCTGCTTCGGTCTCCCCGTAGCAGGTATGGATGAGCCCGTTCTCGTTTCGGGCACGGACGGCTGCGGAACAAAGGTCAAAATGGCAATTCTTATGGACAAGCACGACACCATCGGTATCGATGCTGTGGCAATGTGCGTAAACGACATTATCTGCTGCGGCGCAAAACCACTGTTCTTCCTTGACTACATCGCTTGCGGAAAGAACATTCCCGAAAAGATTGCCGACATCGTGGGCGGCGTTGCCGAGGGCTGCGTTCAGTCGGGCGCGGCACTTATAGGCGGTGAGACAGCAGAGCATCCCGGTATGATGCCGATTGATGACTACGACCTTGCAGGCTTTGCCGTAGGTATCGTTGACAAAAAGAAGATTCTTGACAACGAAAGAATGGCAGAGGGAGACGTTGTTATCGCGCTTGCATCAAGCGGTGTTCACTCCAACGGCTTTTCGCTTTGCAGAAAGGTCTTTGACATCGACAACAACCCTGCAAGCCTTTACGCTCCATGCGACGACCTTGGCGGCAAGAGCATAGCTGAAACACTTCTCACTCCCACCCGTATTTACGTTAAGTCTATCCTCGCTCTCCTTGAAAAGGTAGACGTTAAGGGTATCAGCCACATTACGGGCGGCGGCTTCTACGAGAATATTCCCCGTTCTATCCCCAAGGGCTTGACCGCAAAGATAAACAAGTCTGCGGTTAAGGTTCTTCCTATCTTCAAACTTATCGAAAAGACCGGCAACATTCCCGAGCGCGATATGTACAACACCTACAATATGGGCGTTGGTATGAGCGTTGTGGTTCCCGCGGCTGAGGCTGACAAGGCACTTGAAATTCTCCGCGCAAACGGTGAGGACGCTTACCTTATCGGTGAGATAATCAAGGGCGACGACGGCGTCATTTTGGAGTAAGCCATGGCAGAAAAGAAAATCGGGGTCCTCGTTTCGGGCGGCGGCACTAATTTGCAAGCCCTCATCGATGCCGAAAAGCACGGCGAGCTTGGCGGCGGAAAGATAACTCTCGTTATCGCTTCGAAGCCCGACGTTTACGCCCTTGAACGAGCGAAAAACAACAACATAGAGGGCAAGGTGCTTGCGAGAAAAGAGTACGGCAGCATCGCCGACTATTCGAAAGCACTTGCCGATGCTCTTGAAGAAGCAGACATTGACCTTGTGGTCTTGGCGGGCTTCCTCACCATAATCGACGAGCAGGTATATGAAAGATTCCCCAACCGCATAATAAACGTACACCCCGCACTTATCCCCTCTTTCTGCGGAAAGGGATATTACGGACTTCACGTTCACGAGGCGGCGCTGGCTAAGGGCGTTAAGGTTTCGGGCGCGACGGTGCACATAGTCACTCCCGAGTGCGACGCAGGACCTATTATCCTCCAAAAGGCGGTAGAGGTCAAAGAGGACGACACCCCCGAGACACTTCAGAAACGCATTATGGAGCAAGCCGAGTGGAAAATCCTCCCCGAAGCTGTAAAGCTGTTCTGCGAGGACAGAATAACGGTTGAGGGAAATAGGGTTTGTATCAAGTAATCATTAACAATATACGCGAGTGCAAAGCATTTGCCTCGCCGGCAGGCGCACTTTTTGCAAAAAGCTCCGCAAAAACTTTTGTCGCGGACACACCAATCAAACAAGGAGAAAGCATATGAAAATCAAGGCTATCAAAGACGAGCTTAACTCTCTCGCCTACCACGGCAGAGGTATAATCATCGGCAAAAGCGCCGACGGCAAAAAGGCGGTTACAGCCTACTTCATTATGGGCAGAAGCGAAAACAGCCGCAACCGCGTTTTCGTAGCCGAGGGCGACGCTATGCGTACCAAGGCGTTTGACGAGTCCAAAATGACCGACCCCCACCTTATCATCTACTACCCCGTAAGAGTTCTCGGCAACAAAACAATCGTCACCAACGGCGACCAGACCGACACAATTTACGACCTTATGGACAAGCAGATGACATTTGAGCAGGCTCTCAGAACAAGAGAGTTCGAGGACGACAAGCCCAACTTCACCCCCAGAATTTCGGGTATCATTCACCGTGAGAACGGCGATATGAACTACGCAATGTCGATACTCAAGAGCGCCGAGGGCGACGACAGCTCCTGCGAGAGATTTACATACGCATATTCCAACCCCATTGCGGGAAAGGCAAAGTTTATCCACACCTACAACGGTGACGGCAATCCCCTTCCCTCATTTGAGGGCGAGCCCAAGACACTTGAGCTTCCCGACCTTGACATCGACGCGCTTACCGACCTTATCTGGACCAACCTTAACGGCGACAACAAGGTTTCGCTGTTTGTAAGATATATCGACCTTGCCACGGGCGAGAGCGACACAAGAATAGTAAATAAAAACGCGTGAGGTATAAAAATGAAAGAATTTGAACTCAAATACGGTTGTAACCCCAACCAAAAGCCCTCCAAAATCTTTATGGAGGACGGAAGCGAGCTCCCCATTGAAATTCTCAACGGCAGACCGGGATACATCAATTTCCTTGACGCCTTTAACTCCTGGCAGCTTGTAAAGGAGATAAAAGAGGCTCTCGGTATGCCCGCGGTTGCTTCCTTCAAGCACGTCAGCCCCACCTCGGCGGCTATCGGTCTCCCCCTCTCGGATAAGCTTAAAAAGGCTTGCTTCGTTGACGACATCGAAGGTCTTGACGCGTCGCCCCTTGCCTGCGCTTACGCAAGAGCGAGAGGTACTGACAGAATGTGCTCCTTTGGCGACTGGGTGGCACTCTCGGACGTGTGCGACGTTACCACTGCGCTTATGATAAAGCGCGAGGTTTCCGACGGAATTATCGCCCCCGGCTATGAGCCCGAGGCTCTTGAGATACTCAAGTCCAAGAAAAAGGGCGGCTACAACATCGTTAAGATAGACGAAAACTTCGTTCCCGCGCCCATCGAGCGCAAGCAGGTGTACGGAATCACCTTTGAGCAGGGACGCAACAACTTTGAGATTAACCGCGAGCTTCTTTCCAATATAGTAACCGAAAACAAGGAATTTCCCGAAAGTGCAAAGCGTGACCTTATAATCGCGCTTATCACGCTTAAATACACACAGTCAAACTCTGTATGCTTTGCCGTTGACGGACAGGCAATAGGCGTTGGCGCAGGTCAGCAGTCAAGAGTTCACTGCACACGTCTTGCAGGTGGTAAGGCAGACACATGGTTCCTCCGTCAGCACGACAAGGTGCTTTCGCTTCCCTTCAAGCCCGAGCTTGGCAGACCTGACCGCGACAACGTAATAGACGGTTACATCAACCAGAACGAAGAGGACGTTTGCGCTGACGGCAACTGGCAAAAGTACTTCACAACACAGCCCGCGCCCTTCTCGCGCGAGGAGCAGAGAGCTTATCTTGACACAATAACAGGCGTTGCACTCGGCTCTGATGCTTTCTTCCCCTTTGACGACAATATCGAGCGCGCAAAGAAGAGCGGCGTTTCCTACATCGCCGAGCCGGGTGGCTCTATCCGCGACGACGTAGTCATCAATTGCTGCAACAAGTACGGTATGACCATGGCGTTCACGGGAATGAGACTGTTCCACCACTAAGCCGCGAAGGCGCGGCAGCCCTTAAGGTCAGCGCAAGATTGATTGTGCTGACATACTTCCACGCATCCCACTCGGTCGCTGAACACGACCTCGTTGGCTTTGGGCGACACAAAGTAACTTGTACGTGAGTGTCGGCAGGGTGGGGTCCCTGACGACAGACGAGAGCGTCTTACGTTAGCGCGACCAAACTTCCGTTACAGTTGCACATAACCTACGGCTACGCAACCAACCCTAAATCAATAACCCCTACAGAAAAGTTTTTGGGCGACTTTTTTCAAAAAGTCGCGCGCCTCCCCTCGCCTCCCCACCTTCCCCACAAAACCAAAGGAGAAAATAAAAATGTTTTTTGACGAACTTAAAAATTTTGACAAAGAAGTATACGACGCGTGCACACTTGAGCTTACGCGTCAGAGAAACAACATAGAGCTTATCGCTTCCGAGAACATAGTTTCAAAGGCTGTGCTTCTCGCGGCAGGAAGCGTTCTTACAAACAAATACGCCGAGGGCTACCCCGGAAAGCGTTACTACGGCGGCTGTGTTCACGTTGACGTAGTTGAGGAGATTGCACGCGAGAGAGCAAAGAAGCTCTTTGGCGCGGAGCATGCAAACGTTCAGCCTCACAGCGGCGCTAACGCAAACCTTGCGGTATTCTTCGCGCTTCTTAACCCCGGTGACACAGTTCTTTCCATGAACCTCGCTCACGGCGGTCACCTTTCCCACGGCTCGCCCGTAAATATTTCGGGTAAGTATTTCAACATCGTTCCCTACGGCGTTGCCGACGAGGATGGACGTATCGACTACGACGCTCTTGAGGCAAAGGCGCTTGAGTGCAAGCCCAAGCTTATCCTTGCGGGTGCTTCGGCTTACTCCAGAACCATTGACTTCGCACGCTTCCGCAAGATTGCCGATATGGTTGGCGCTTATCTTATGGTGGATATGGCACATATCGCGGGTCTTGTAGCCGCAGGCGTTCACCCCTCCCCCGTTCCCTACGCAGACGTAGTTACTACTACCACACACAAGACTCTCCGCGGTCCCCGCGGCGGTCTTATCCTCTGCCGTGAGGAGCTTGCCAAGGCAATAGACAAGGCAGTTTTCCCCGGCACGCAGGGCGGCCCTCTTATGCACATCATCGCCGCTAAGGCAGTTGCCTTCGGCGAAGCTCTTACAGACGAGTTCAAGGCTTATCAGAATCAGATTGTCAAGAACGCCGCAACCCTTGCCGACGCGCTCCTCTCTGAGGGTCTCGACCTTGTTTCGGGCGGTACCGACAACCACCTTATGCTTCTTGACCTCCGCAACACCGATATTACGGGTAAGGAGCTTGAGCACAGACTTGACGAGGTTCGCATCACCGCAAACAAGAACGCAGTGCCGAACGACCCTCAAAGCCCCTTCATTACAAGCGGCGTAAGACTCGGAACTCCCGCGGTAACCTCACGCGGCTTCAAAGAAGCTGAAATGACAAAGATAGCAAAGTGGATTGCAAACAGCGTAAAGGACTTCGAGGGTACAAAGGAAGAAACCCTCGCAGGCGTAGACGCGCTTTGCCGTCAGTTCCCCATTTACGAATAATCGGAGGAAGATATATGAAAATAATGGTAGTAGGCGGCGGCGGACGTGAGCACGCCATAATCAAGACGCTTAAGAAAAGCCCCAAAGCCGAAAAAATTTACGCCCTCCCGGGTAACGGCGGTATCGCCGCCGACGCCGAGTGCGTGGCGATAGGAGCAAAGGATCTCGAGAAAATCGTGGAGTTCGCCAAGGCAAACGCCATTGACTTTGCGGTAGTCGCTCCCGACGACCCCCTTGTGCTCGGTGCGGTTGACGCTCTCGAAGAAATCGGAGTTCCCTGCTTCGGTCCGCGCAAGAACGCGGCTATAATCGAGGGAAGTAAGGTTTTCTCAAAGAACCTTATGAAGAAATACAATATTCCAACAGCGAATTACGAGGTTTTTGAAAACCCCGAGGACGCCCTTAAATACGTAAACGAGTGCGAAATTCCCGTAGTCGTCAAGGCTGACGGTCTTGCGCTTGGCAAGGGCGTTATCATCGCTATGACGCGCGAGGAAGCGGTGGACGCGGTAAAGTCGATAATGCTTGACCGTGCCTTTGGCGAAAGCGGAAGTAAGATAGTTGTTGAGGAGTTCCTCACAGGTCCCGAGGTTTCGGTTCTCTCCTTCACCGACGGAAAAGTGGTAATTCCTATGATTTCCTCAATGGACCATAAGCGTGCGGGCGACAACGACACAGGTCTTAACACGGGCGGTATGGGAACTGTCGCTCCCAATCCCTACTACACAGAGGACATCGCCAAGGAGTGCGAGGAAAAGATATTCATTCCCACAATGAACGCAATGAACGCAGAGGGCAGAACCTTCCGCGGTTGCCTTTACTTCGGTCTTATGCTCACCCCCAAGGGTCCCAAGGTCATCGAGTACAACTGCCGTTTCGGCGACCCCGAAACACAGGTGGTTCTTCCCCTTCTTGAGTCCGATCTGCTTGAAATTATGATTGCCACAAGTAAGAGCGAGCTTAAAGAAGAGATGGTTAAATTCAGCGACAAGCACGCCTGCTGTGTTATCACCGCTTCTAAGGGATACCCCCAGAAGTACGAAAGCGGTTTTGAGATAACCCTCCCCGAGGGCACAGACGCCGACTTTTACGTCGCAGGCGCAAAGCTTGACGGTGGAAAGCTCTTAAGCGCAGGCGGACGAGTGCTTGGCACAACGGCAATAGCCGACAGCCTTGAAGAAGCAATCGAAAAGGCATATAAGGCAACCAAGCAGATTAAGCTTGAAAACGGATATTACAGAAACGATATAGGACAGAAAGCCCGCCTCGCATTGAAAAAGTAAGAGTATATGCTGATAAAAGCCTTCCCACAACAAAACAAATAGGAGTACATATGGTATACAGAGTATATGTTGAAAAAAAGCCCGAGCTTGCCCACGAGGCAAACGCGCTGACGGCTGACATCAAATCATTCCTTGGAATAAAGTCACTTGAAAAAATCCGACTTTTTAACCGCTACGACGTTGAAAACATCGACGAGGCACTTTTCAATCAGTGCGTAGGCTGTGTTTTCTCCGAGCCTCAGCTTGACAACGTAAGCTATGAGCTTGAAGCGGGAGCAGACTACACCTTCGCTGTTGAATATCTCCCCGGTCAGTTCGACCAGAGAGCCGACAGCGCGGCACAGTGCGTTCAGATAATCTCTCAGGGCGAGAGACCCCTTGTCCGCACAGCAAAGGTCTACCTCGTTTACGGCGACCTTAACGCGGACGAGCTTGCTAAAATAAAGAAACACGTTATCAACCCCGTGGAGTCAAGAGAAGCTACCCTTGACAAGTTCGACACCCTTGTTACGAAGTTCGATATTCCCACCACGGTTGAGACCCTCGACGGCTTTATCTCACTTTCAGACGAAAAGCTTACCGAGCTTGTAAAAACTCTCGGTCTTGCTATGGACGCTGACGATATCCGCTTCTGCCGCGACTACTTCGCCTCCGAGAAGCGTGACCCCACTATCACCGAAATTCGTATGATAGACACGTATTGGTCCGACCACTGCCGCCACACCACATTCCTCACAACTATCGACAAGGTTGAGTTTGAGGACAAGCTCCTTGAAGCGGCTTACAACAGATATCTCGCAACAAGAACCGAGCTTGGCAGAACAAAGCCCCAGAACCTTATGGACATCGCGACTATCGCCACAAAGTACCTCAAGGTAAACGGCAAGCTTCCCAAAATCGACGAATCCGAGGAAATCAACGCTTGTACAGTTAAGATAAAGGTTGAAATCGAAGGCAAGGAAGAAGATTGGCTTCTTCTCTTCAAGAACGAAACACACAACCACCCCACCGAGATAGAACCCTTCGGCGGTGCGGCAACCTGTATAGGCGGTGCTATCCGCGATCCCCTTTCGGGTCGTTCCTACGTCTACGCCGCAATGCGCGTAACCGGTGCGGCTGACCCCCTCAAGCCCCTTTCGGAAACACTTGAGGGCAAGCTTCCCCAGAGAAAAATAGTTACTACCGCGGCGGCGGGCTACTCGTCCTACGGTAACCAGATAGGTCTTGCTACGGGTATGGTTGACGAGCTTTACCACGACGGCTACGCCGCAAAGCGTATGGAGATAGGCGCGGTTATCGCCGCTGCTCCCGCTGAGAACGTTCGCCGTGAAGTTCCCGAAGCAGGCGACAAAGTAATCCTTCTTGGCGGCCGCACAGGTCGTGACGGATGCGGAGGAGCAACAGGCTCGTCCAAGTCCCACACCTTAAGCTCTCTTGAATCCTGCGGAGCAGAGGTTCAAAAGGGTAACGCCCCCGAGGAAAGAAAGCTTCAGAGACTTTTCAGAAACAAAGAGGCTTCCTCTATTATAAAGAGATGTAACGACTTTGGCGCAGGCGGCGTATCGGTTGCTATCGGTGAGCTTGCCGACGGTCTTCACATCGACCTTAACAAGGTCCCCAAAAAGTACGAGGGTCTTGACGGCACGGAGCTTGCTATCTCCGAGTCACAGGAGCGTATGGCTGTTGTAGTTGAGGCAAAGGACGTTGACCGCTTTATGGAGCTTGCGGCTATGGAAAACCTTGAAGCTACCGTGGTTGCAACCGTTATGGCAGAGCCCAGACTTACTATGACCTGGAACGGCAACACCATTGTTGACCTCTCCCGTGAGTTCCTTAACTCCAACGGCGCAGAAAAGCATATAGAAATCGCTCCCGCCGCACCCGAAAGCTATGAAAAGAGCTTCAGCGGTGACTTCGTAAGCGACGTAAAGAGCCTTGCGGGCGACCTTAACGTCTGCTCCAAACGCGGACTTTCCGAGCGTTTTGACTCTACCATCGGCGCAGGCACCGTGCTTATGCCTTTCGGCGGTAAAAATCAGCTCACTCCCATTCAGGCTATGGTGCATAAGGTATCTGTTGAGAGCCGTCACACCAATACCTGCTCCTATATGTCCTGGGGCTACAACCCCTACATCACCGAAAAGAGCCCCTATCACGGAGCTTACCTTGCGGTAGTTGAGTCGGTTGCAAAGCTTATTGCCACAGGCGCAACCTTTGAGGACGTTTACCTTACATTTCAAGAGTACTTCGAAAAGCCCACCCGCGACCCCAAGCGTTGGGGCAAGCCCTTCTCCGCCCTTCTTGGAGCGCTTGAGGCACAGCTTGACCTCGGTATCGCTTCTATCGGCGGTAAGGACTCTATGAGCGGAAGCTTTGAAAAGCTTGACGTTCCCCCCACCCTCGTTTCCTTCGCGGTTACAACGGGTAACACAAAGGAAGTTATCTCCCCCGAATTCAAGGGTGCGGGACACACGGTAGTTCTTCTCAAGCCCGAAATCGGTGAGAACGGACTTCCCACGGCAGAATCTCTCATAAAGCTCTTTTCCAAGGTTGCCGAGCTTAACGCCGACGGCAGAGTTGAGGCGGCTTATACTCCCACCTACGGCGGTGTTGCCGAGGGCATTATGAAAATGGCGTTCGGTAACGGCGTCGGCTTCTCTTACGGCGACAAGGTTGATTACAGAGACATTTTCGGCTACAACTACGGTGCGTTCGTCCTTGAGCTTAACTGCGACTGCGCGCTTGACAAGCTTTCGGACGTTGATTGCACAGTAATCGGTAAAACTGTAGCCGCACCCGAGATAGCATATCAGGGCGAGGCAGTTTCGCTTGCCGAGCTTCTCGCTATCTACGAAAGCAAGCTTGAACCCGTGTTCCCCTGCAACATAAAGACAGAGCCCAAGGATATTCCCGCATTCTCCTTTGAGGCAAAGAGCCGCGCTCATTCGCCAATTACCGTGGCAAAGCCCAAGGTTCTTATCCCCGTGTTCCCCGGCACAAACTGCGAGTTTGACACCGCAAAGGCTCTTGCCGGCGCAGGTGCCGACCCCGAGATAATCGTTATCAAGAACCTTTCGGCGGCAGGAATCACCGAGTCGGTTGACTACTTCGCGGAGCGCGCAAAGCAGGCACAGATGATATTCATTCCCGGCGGCTTCTCGGGCGGAGACGAGCCCGACGGCTCGGGTAAGTTCATCACCGCCTTCTTCCGCAACGGAAAGGTAAAGGAGCAGGTAAACGAGCTTCTTAAGACACGCGGCGGACTTATGGCAGGTATCTGTAACGGCTTCCAGGCTATAATCAAGCTTGGTCTTGTTCCCTACGGTGAAATTATCGACACCGACGAGAACTGCCCCACGCTTACATTTAATACAATCTCCCGCCACCAGTCGAGACTTGTTCGCACACGCATCGCGTCCAACAAGTCGCCCTGGCTGTCAAAGACAAACGTAGGCGATATCTACACCGTGGCTATCTCCCACGGAGAGGGACGTTTCCTCGCTTCCGACGAGCTTATTAAAAAGCTCGCCGAGAACGGTCAGATTGCTACCCAGTACGTTGACCTTTCGGGCAACCCCACCACCGATATTCACTTCAATCCCAACAATTCCTGCTTCGCAGTCGAGGGTATCACCTCGCCCGACGGACGCATCTTCGGTAAGATGGGACACTCGGAGCGTATCGGCGACGGACTTTATAAGAACGTTGAGGGCAACTACGATATGGGTATGTTCCTGGGCGCAGTTGAGTATTTCAAATAAGCGTCAGTATAAAACCAAAATAAAGGGGCTGAGTAAATCAGCCCCTTTGCGTTGTGTTTGGCGACCTAAATAGATAACACATCATTTTGCCTTAAGATAATAAACTTTACCTCATGACCATCTCTTTTACCCATAATTACTTATTACCTCGCCAAATCCCCGAGTTATTTGTGCAAAGGCTACGAAAAAGATATTTTTCACATTTAGGATTAAGATTTCGAACTCAAACGCAAAATCACGCCAAAGGCGTGTATATCATCAATTCCGAAGGAATTGCATATCACCAACAGCTTGCCGTTGTATATCATCATTGCGAAAGCGAATACAGCCTGCGGCTGATGATATGCACCTTCGGTGATGAGATACACGCTAAAGCGTGATGATATGCCATTGCTTTCGCAATGGATAAAAAAAATTCGACAAGTCGAAACTTGTCGAATTTTTTGGCTGGGGCACTAGGATTCGAACCTAGGTAATGACGGAGTCAGAGTCCGTTGCCTTACCGCTTGGCGATGCCCCAATATTTTCAACATTGGTTATTATAACAGATTTCTTTCAATTTGTCAACAGTTATTCACAAATTTTTTTAATTATTTTTCAATTTTTTTCGAATTTGGTTTGCACATCATTTATTTTGGCAAAAAAACGGCAAATTTATTTATTAAATTTGAAAAAAGATAAACCTTTTGCGTTTTTTCGCTTTACTTTTTGCCAAAAATGTGGTAAAATACATTGTATCTGCCCGTGGCACAGCTGGATAGCGCGTCAGACTCCGACTCTGAAGGTCAGCGGTTCGAATCCGCTCGGGCAGGCCAAAACGAAAGCAGACCGCAAAGCGGTCTGCTTTCGTTTCGCTCTACTCAACTTTATTTTCGGACTTGCTTCGCTATCCTAAGCGACTTTTTGCGACTTGCATAGCTTCTACAGTATGACGTTATTGGTTCGATAAATTATTGTTTGCGCGTGAGCACGCGCAGGCAAAAGGTCAGCGCACCATGGTTTGTGCAAACATATCCGTCGCAACCCACTCGGTCGCTAAACACGACCTCGTTGGCTTTGGGTGGCAGATAAATTATTGTTTGAAAGTGTGTTAGCACTGCAGCCCGAGCCAAAAGTTTTTGGGCGACTTTTTTCAAAAAGTCGCGAGTCTCGCGCCCGCAGGCGCATCGGCGTTTTCTTTTTGTGAGCTTTTTCTTTTGCGCCTTTTGGTTCAAAAGAAAAAGCGG
>JBGVRT010000035.1:0-21348 GCA_045128735.1 Eubacteriales bacterium
AAACCCCTAATTCTTTACACTCAAGAAAAAGAAAAACGCCGATGCGCCTGCGGGCGCGAGATTGTCGCTTTTTGAAAAAAGCTCCGCAAAAACTTTTCTCGCGGGCTGCGGTGCGAACATACCGCTAAACAATAATTTATCGGCACCAAAATGAGAAAGGAGCTGCACTCTTAATGAAGCAGCTCCTTTTGATTATTCGGCGGTAACGAGGATTTCCATATTGTCCTTTATGAATTTCGCAAGCTCTGCGCCTTGCTTTGCCGCACCCTCACGCGTGGGATGGTTGTCGTATCCCGTGCGGTCCGGAGTGAGTCTTGCAACAAGCACCGCGTGGTCAACGCCGTCAACCGTGTACTTATTTTCCCACTCTTCCTCTATGACCTTTGTCATATAAGTTACGGAGGTATGGTAGAACTCGGCATCGCTTGCGTTTTCACCCTTCTCCATCATTCCTCTTGCAAGAACAATAGACACCTTTTCGCCGTGATTCTTGATTATCTCCTCAATAAGAGTAGCAAGCTCGGCTTTAAGCTGTGTCATCATATCATCGGCCCAAGCCGACATATGTGCGTTTACATCCGCCTCTGTCGCGGTAGAATTAGCCTTTTTATAGGCTTTAAGTTCTTCGTTATATCTGAGTGTATAACGGTAGTTATCGTTGGTCGAAAGACCGATTACGGCAATATCCGCACCGCGTGTATAACCCTCGTACACATACGGAACTTTAACGTCATCTACCTTTTCATAACGTCCCGTATCATTAAGATAAGGATATTTCTTCATCGAAACGTTATCGTCACCGCTTCCCCACAGCACTCCCATTCCGCCGTTAGCCATAATGGTATAATCCGCCCCAAGCTCCTTGGCTGCAAGATATGCGTAGGTAAGTGTTCCGTCATTGGTCCCCACGGTATAATCGGTGCTTCCGAGACCGCAGCCATGGGTTATTGAGTCACCTATAAATTCGATATAAAGGTCGCTGTCTGCAGGTGCGCTGTCAAACTTTCCCGTAACGGTAACTCTGTTTATATTTACAACTCCGCTGTAGCCCGACTGATTTTCGACTTTGAAGCGGTACTTTCCGTAAGGAAGATTAGACGCAATCACCGTGCCGACCGTGCTGAGGTTTACGTTCTTTCTGACGCTGTCGTAAGCATCGTTTTCCGCGTCAATCGTTACAGTAAAGAGTGATGCAGAGGTAGCGCTTACGCCAAGATAAACGTTGCCCTCGCAGGTGGTGCTAAATTCTATACCCGCCGCAGACCAGTCGGCATAGAGGGAGTTGCCCTCAAGCTGTGTTCTGCCAAGTGCCTTATACCAGCTTGTGTCGCTGACATACTTGACCGTTCTTTCAGCTTTGGCTTCAGCTGTCTTCTCGGTACAGCTCATATAGTTTCCGTTTCCGTCGTATTTCACCACGTAGGTTTTACCTCCGCTAAGGACGTTACGTTCTATCTTACCCGTAACGTAATCTCTTATTACCGTGTAGGGCGTTATCTCAAATGTATACTCGGTTTTTTCGGCAATGGGAATATCGGTTATCTTCAGAAGCGAGAAATACTTTGCTCCGCTGTATCGGTAGGCCTCGGTTACGTCACTGCCCGAAATTATACTGCTGTAAACCTCGGTATTGCTGTCGACAGTCTTAACACTTCCCGCCTTACCGTCGGATGAGGTTGCCACTACATCGTACTCAATATCGTAAACGTAAGTATCCTCGACACCAAACACAAGACGAAGGTCGTACGCAGGCTCGGAACCCGATGCGGCCTTTACCTGCGAGCCTATGTAAACAGGCTCTTTTTCAAGCTTTTCAACCTTTATGCTCTGAACGCTGAAATCATATGCACCCTGCATAAATCTGATATAGCTTGTATTGCACCAATCTCCGCTATGGGTATTTCCGTTTGCGTCCTTATGAGGAATGGTAGAGAAGAATCCGTCCCACGAAGAATTGTCATAAGCCAACGATTTGGAATTTACAGTAATTCTCATAGGAAGATTATATGCGGGAACAAGCTTGTTACCCGATTTATAATACATTATACTGTCGCCCACGTATGCGCTGTAGGTATTGGTTGACTCGTCAATCACTGCCTTTACGGTGATAAAACCGTTCTCCGGCTTTCCGTTCTCATCGAAGGGAGAATATCCGTTTATACGCGTTCCGTCGGCATAATACGCAGCTACGAGACCGCTGGGAAGGACAACCTGAACGCCATCCTTGGCGTTGTATATAAGCTGGCAAGCATTGCCGTCAAAGTACTTGGAAAGTCTTATTACCGTAACCGAAGCATTTGACGGAATGTAATTTGTCTTGTACGTGGTCGGGTTATCCAGAGCTTCAACCGCCCTCTTTTCCGCATCGGTAAGCGAAGTGTGGTCGGAGCTTACGGCATAAGTAATCTCAATAGAATACTTCTCACCGTCAAGCACGTTAACAAAGCTTCCGTCCGCAAGCTTTGCCGAGGTGCTGACGTTGAACATATTGGTGGCACCGTTCTGAACGTTTCCGGGGTGAACCTTTATGTTGACGTATCCCTCTTCATCTTCGGTGTCCTTATAGTATTTTGCGCCCGTAAGGTTGGGATAGCTCTTGGTTTCACCGTTCTCTTCGTATGTACCCCAATTGCTTGAACCCCAGTTTGTAGTGCTTCCGCCCAGCGAAGGAATTTTAGCGTCTACGAATTTAGAATTGATTGTTATCGCCTTTCCGAAATCCATAGCGAAAATCTCGCCCGAGGAGCTGAGTTCGAGGGGCTTTGAGGGAGTGACCTCAATATCAATATCCTTTATCGCCCAAGGAAATACGTTCTGTCTGTACAGGTCGCATATACGTATTGACGAGGAGGTGGGCGTTACAGAGCAATATTGGTACGCGTCTCTTATAGCCAAGCCCGTCATCTCGCCGTTTACGTAAAGGTAAGCCGACTTATCTACGGGATTGTACGCTACGCACACTCTTGTCCACTCACCCGGCGTAAGGTAGTAAACCGCCGATTTATCCTTGTCGTTTGAATAATTCTTATTCATAACGAGGAAATACTTGTCAAGCAATCCGTCACCGTCGGTATCGTCTGCACCGACACGCACCGCCGCTCCCCAACCGAAATCACTGCCCGCCGACGTTACCCAGGTTATGAGCGACATATAAGATTTGTCTGTAGGTGTGTTTTCGGCAACACGCTTTCCTCCCTCTCCGACCATAAAGTCAATCGAAACGTTAAAGGGAGTATTGACGAGAGCCTTATCGGTATCGCTTATCCATATTGCGGCACCGTCATACAGCCTTGTGGATGAAGACTCCTCGGGAACCTTTGAAGCATCCGCGCCGATAAGAGTTCCCTTTGTTCTGTCAAAGTATACCTTTCCGCTGCTCTTGCCGATATTGTAGGAGAAGTTATAGCCCTCGCTGTACCTAAGGAAAGAAACGTTATCTCTTGCGTATTCGGTTATACTGTAATTTTTGAGCACGGCGTTAATGCTCATCTGGTTGTAAATTCTGTATTCGCGCGGAGTCACGCCGTCCCACGCCGTAAAGTCGCCCGAAGCCACGTAAGTATTGTTGACGTACAAGTCAAAAGTGCTTGTTGAGGGCTTGAGCAAAACGTCAAATTTATAGGTCTCGCCCTTTTTGAGGGTATAGACCGACTTGAGCGTTGCCCATGAGGTACTGCCGTTCTGTCTGATCTTGAGCCAGCCTTCTCCCGAGGTAGCGTAGTCATCATTTCTGCCTATACGCATAAATATCTGGAAGCTGCTTGTAACGTCTGTAACGAATGAAGAACCCTTGTTATTAGTTTGGTCAACCGGCAATTCATTAAGCGTGGTGGTAAAGGAAAGCATATAATCGCTCTCCTTTGACACCATACGCGTGTGAATGTACAGGTCGCCTCCGCTTTGAGCACTTGCGGGATTTACGTGATCAAAAACAAGACCGTTACCTTTCGAAATGTACATCTTGGAATTGGAATTCTTCCAATAATCCTGCGTGTTTGAGGTGAACTCTCTTACGTCATTCATAGCTGTGAAATCGTAGCTCTGGATAGGACGAACATCGCTTATGTTCGTATAATATTCCTCACCGCATTTTGCACATTTTGAGATACCGTACTCTCTTGTAGCGTCAACAAGCTGATAATTACCCACGGAGCGACGCACAAGAAGGCTGTGATCATCGCCCTCACAGCTGCCGTAGGTGGCAATGATCATATTGTCAAACATTGCGCGTGCTTTGGTGGTTTCAAGTATTCTCAGGGCATATGGATACTCGTTATCGGCATAGTTCTTATCGGTATTCTGCACAGCTTTTCCTTTAAGAATATCCAGCTCTCTCGAGCCCAGATATAACCACGCGCCGTTATCCGCCTCGGTATCCTCCCTTGCGTAAACCTTATAAGTCGCCTTGGTTCCCGCGTCGTTTATCTTTATTGATACGTGAATGTTGTAAGTGGACTTAAATTCAATCTTTAGCGCCTTGGTAGGATCGTAAGCCGAGTCCTCCCAAGACGTAATACTTATTCCGTCTGCATACTTTTCGGGGTAAGCCTTGAGCATTTCGTTAATGACTTCTTGGGTTATAGGCTGGGTCTTTTTCTCATCCACCCATTTACCCGTTGCTTCGTTATAGTACCGCTTCGTATATGTAAAATTCTCCCAGGTACTGCTGTCCGACGATTTGAAGGTATAGCTTCCGTTCTCCGTGTCGCTTTTCTTCGCTGCCTCGGTTGAGTACAGATATCCCGCAGGGCATAGTTTGAAAAGGTAGGGATAGCTTGCGCCATAGTTCTGAAGCGAGAAATAAGAAGGACCTCTGTAAAGACAGTTGATGGTATATGCCACCTTTTTGGTTACCGCCGCGTCACCCTCACCCTCTGTCAACGTTCCGTAATTTGCAGTTGCGGTAGGTGCAGTAGTATTGTTTGTACCAAGATAAACGTTATTTGTGGACTGATCGGCATACTGAGGGCTGAAATCAAATTCGAGATAGTATTCCTTCTCGTCGGTATATCCCTCGGTTCTTCCGAAAACAAGGTCGAAGAAGGTATTGTCAACATTGTCACTATCGTCGTCGGGAGTAGTATCGGGCTGATAAGTATTGAAAAGCTGGCCATCGCCCGAACTATGCATCTTACCCGAAGCAAGAACACCCACGTTTGGTGCGCTTGTCAGCGTAGTAGCAGAGCCCGACAGACATATGGGGGCTCCGTTGTTGCTGTCCATAAGCCATTTGTGCGCCGCTCCTCCCGTTATGTCTGATGAAGAGCCGTCAAAATCGTTGAACCACAGCACCTGCCCTTTTTTGGGGGCTTCCGTCAACGTAATATCCTCTGCGCCCATAGGTATAGCGGCAAAAGCCGATACAACCGTAAAAAGGCAAAGCAGAGCGGATATAGTTCTTCTAAAACTCTTTTTCATAAGATTTTCCTTTCTTTCGCAATGCGGATAAAACATTTATATCTACATTGAAATATCAATTTATGTTATTATATCACAAACAAACAGCTTTTTTCAACACCATATAAAGTATTTTTGCACATTTTTCAGGCATTTTTCAAGAATTTTGCTTTATAACGCGGGCATTCTCTTCCCAAAACAAATATTTTACCCGTTAAATAATTAACTTTTAACTTTTCTCTTGATTTTAACGTGCAAATGTGGTAATATTATAAATAGGTTTACGTTTGCTTTTTTCGGAGGGTGAATATGTACGGAAAGCTTGTAAGCGCAATGTATATTCTGAACATTCTTTTCCAGTCTTTTTTTAACCTCGCAACGCCCATTTTACTTATGCTCGGGCTTTCGTGGTTGCTTGTAAAAAAGTGCTCTGCCCCTGCGTGGATCTACGCGTTACTTGGGGTTTTCGGCGTTCTTGTCGGCTTTGTGTCTATGATAAAATTCATTCTCGGAGCATCGGCACAGCTCGAACGGCTTGAAAAGGAGCGCGAGGAGCGAAAAAAAGCAAATAAAAACGAGGACAAATGAGGTTTTATGAAAAACAAAAATTCGTGTTTCAAGGATATATCAGCCCTTATTATCGGCGAGCTTGCAGTCTCCGCCTTGACGACGGCGGTCTTCGCTCTGCTTGGAGTATTCACGTACAAGGTAATAAGCGGCGTACTGCTTGGCAGTGCGGTAGCTATTGTAAATTTTCTTATTCTCACACTGTCGGTAAACCGCGCGGTAGACCGCTTTATGGAGCTTCGCGGAGACGGTGAGATGAGCGACGAGGAGGCAGATGCCTTTGCAGCAAAGCATATGGGAGAGATACAGAACGCACAAAAGCTCTCATACGTCATTCGCACCTTCACTATGCTTGGCGCGCTTGTGCTTGCATTTCTCTCAAAGCAATTTGACGTTATCGCCACGGTGATTCCCCTGCTGGCGTTTCAGCCCATACTTATTATTTCTCAACAGATAGGAGGCAGAAAAGCTTGAACGTAAACGTTAACGGTCCGGGCATATATTTCAGATTTACACTGCCCTATATAGGCGAGGTAAGGATAACCCAAACTGTGCTGTCGCTTCTTGTGGTAACGGTTGGACTTATCGTGTTTGCCGCAATATTCAACAAAAAAATTCAAAAGCGCCCCGGCAAATTGCAGGTAGTGGTTGAAAAGCTTGTAACTATGCTCTACAATCTGGTTGAGGAGACTATGGGCAAGCACAACTCGCATTTCGCCCCCTACATCGGAACGCTGTTTGTGTCGTCAATATTCGGCACGCTCATAGGAATGACGCAGATATTCCGTTCAGCCACCGCAGACCTTTCGGTAACGGCGGCGTGGGCGCTTGTTACCACGGGTATGGTGTGGTACTACAATATCAAGAATTTCGGATTCAAGGCGTGGCTCAAGGGCTTTACCGAGCCTATCGTAGTAATGACGCCGATGAATATCGTCAGCGAGATAGCGACCCCAGTTTCAATGGCGTTCCGTCATTTCGGAAACGTGGCGGGCGGCTCGGTGCTTACCGCGCTTATCTACTCGGCGTTGGCGCTTCTCACCAACCTCCTTTTCGGTTGGCTTCCAGACGCTGTTCTCGCCTACTTCCCACCCTTGTTCCAAATAGGAATTCCCGCGTTTTTGTCGATATATTTCGACCTTTTCTCGGGATTCGTTCAGGCACTTGTATTCTCACTTCTTACAATGGTCTACGTCGGCGGAGCTTGCCCTCCCCCCGAAGAGCTTAAGAAGTAAAAATAAATTATATTTCATTTCCAAGGAGGATTTTCAAAATGGAAGGTTTGACAGGTTCTATAGTTGCCGCGGCAAGAGCTCTCGGCGCAGGTCTTTGCATGGGTCTTGGTGCAATCGGTCCCGCAATCGGAGAAGGTAACGCGGTCGGCAAGGCACTTGAGGCTATGGCGAGACAGCCCGAAATGCAGGGCAATCTCCGTACAAATATGATTCTCGGATGTGCTATCACCGAGACCACGGGTATCTACTCTCTCGTTATCTCGCTTCTTTTGATGTTTGTTAACATTCAGTAACCCCAAAAGGAGAAATAAATGGATTTTGAGGCATTTGTCGGCGTAAATTTCTTTACGATGATAGCCGCGTGGTGCAATCTGCTTATTCTGTTTCTCTTTCTCAAAAAGCTGTTGTTCAAGCCCCTTAAAAATATGATTGATTCCCGACAGAAGGAAATCGACGATATGTACGCCGATGCCGAAAGCTCAAAGGCGCAAGCCGCCGAGCTTAAGGTGGAGTATGAGGAAAAGCTTGAAAACGCAAACAGCGAGAGCGAGGAAATATTGAAAAACGCTATGCGCCGCGCCAAGCTCAAGGAGGAGGACATTCTGCGTGAAGCCAACGAAAAGGCGGCACGCACGGTTGAACGCGCCTATGAGCAGGTTGAGCTTGAAAAGAAACGCGCCATCAACGAAGTTAAAAACGAGGTTGCCGAAATGGCTATCGGCATCGCGTCGGCGGTTATCGAACGCGACGTTGACGGCGATGAGCACAAACAGCTTATCGACAGCTTCATAGAGAATATGGGTGACGGCAATGACTGACGCTTGTGAATACGGACGCGCGCTTTTTGCCCTCGCCGAAGAATCGGGCAGAACCGAGACTATTCTCGCAGACCTTAACACCGCGCGGGCGGCGTTTGAATCCGCACCCGAATACGCGAGTCTCCTCGACACCCCCGCCCTCTCCAAGGCGGAGCGTCTGGCTTTGGTAGACGAGGCTTTTTCAGCGCTCGACGAGTACGTAAAAAACACCTTGAGAATACTTTGCGAAAAAAGACTTGCACATCTCTTCCCCTCTGCGGTAAAAGCTTTTTGCGAGGACTACGACCGCACCCGCGGAATCGAGCGCGTAGAGGCGGTTACGGCAATAGCTATGAGCGAAGAACAGCTTGCGGCTATGAAAGCAAAGCTTGAAAAAATCACGGGCAAAACAATCGTCATAAAAAGCACCGTAGACCCGTCTATTCTCGGCGGCGTAAAGCTCCGCTATATGGGCGTTCAGCTTGACGGCTCTGTCAAGACTAAGCTTGACAGCTTCAGCGAAGTACTTTCAAACACAGTAATATAAAAGTTGGTGATAAAATGCAATTAGACGACATCAGCAAGATAATCAAAGAACAAATAAAAAACTACTCGGCTAAGACTGAGCAGGACGAGATAGGCTACGTTATTTCGGTAGGTGACGGCATCTCCAAGGTTTACGGACTTGACAAATGCCGCTCAAACGAGCTTCTTGAATTTGCCAACGGCACCTATGGTATGGCGCTCAACCTTGAGGAAAGCTGCGTAAGCGCGGTGCTTTTAGGTAACGACGTGGGCATTACCGAGGGTAGCCTTGTTAAACGCACAGGCAGAGTTGTGTCTGTTCCCGTAGGCGAAAAGCTTATCGGTCGCGTGGTAAACGCTCTGGGCGAGCCTATCGACGCAAAAGGACCTATCGAGCACGTGGAATACCGCCCCATCGAGCAGAAGGCTCACGGAATTATTGAGAGGAAGTCGGTCTCAGTACCCCTTCAGACTGGTATTAAGGCTATCGACTCTATGATTCCTATCGGCAGAGGTCAGCGTGAGCTTATCATCGGCGACAGGCAGACCGGTAAGACCGTCATCGCCACCGACACCATTATAAACCAAAAGGGCAAGGACGTTATCTGTATCTACGTTGCTATCGGACAGAAGCAGTCCACCGTAACCAACGTGGTTGACACGCTTTATAAAAACGGCGCGATGGACTACACCATCGTGGTTGCGGCAAGTGCATCGGAATCCGCACCCCTTCAATATATAGCTCCCTATTCGGGCTGTTCTATGGGCGAATACTTTATGGACAAGGGCAAGGACGTTCTTATTATTTACGACGACCTTTCCAAGCACGCAGTAGCTTACCGCGCGCTGTCGCTCCTTATACGCCGTCCGCCCGGACGCGAGGCGTATCCCGGTGACGTTTTCTACCTTCACTCAAGACTTCTTGAGCGCGCGGCGCGTCTCGCTCCCGAATACGGCGGAGGCTCGCTTACCGCGCTTCCCATAATCGAAACCCAAGCAGGCGACGTTTCGGCTTACATTCCCACAAACGTTATTTCTATTACCGACGGACAGATATTCCTTGAAACCGAGCTTTTCCACGCAGGCGTCCGTCCCGCGGTAAATCCCGGTATCTCGGTATCGCGCGTGGGCGGTAACGCTCAGATAAAGGCGATGAAAAAGGTTTCGGGAACGCTTAAGCTTCTCTACTCGCAATACCGCGAACTTCAGAGCTTTGCGCAGTTTGGTTCCGACCTTGATGCCGACACCAAGGCACGTCTTGACCAAGGCGAGAGAATAGTTGAGGTCCTCAAGCAGGACAGAAATTCTCCTATTGCCGTCGAGCTTCAGGTGGCTATTATTTACGCGGTGGTCAACAATATGCTCAAGGATATTGCCGCCAAGGATATTCATAGCTTTGAGGAAGGACTTTTTGAGTATCTCTCCGCTTCACGCGATGCGCTTCTTGCGAAAATCCGCGATACGGGCGTGCTTGACAGCGAAACCGAAGCCGAGCTTAAGGACGCAATAAATCATTTCAAGGGAAAATTTCTCACAAAGAGCGAGGACTAAGCGATGGCAGGCTCATCAATGAATGATATCAAGGCGCGCATAAAGAGCGTGCAGAGCACCATGCAGATAACCAAGGCAATGGAGCTTGTGGCAACCTCAAAGCTTCGCCGTGCCAAGGAGCGGGCTGAGGGCTCGCGCCCCTATCACGAAATACTTTTGCGTACTATTTCCGAGGTGGGGGCTACAAGCGAAGCCGCGCTTTCCCCTTGGTCTGAAAAGCGCGAGGGCGCAAAGACTCTCTATATCGTAATTGCGGGCGACAGAGGGCTTGCAGGTGGCTACAACTCAAGCATTTTCAAACTGACCGAAGCACTTGCCAAGAACAGAGGCGCTCTTGTTCTTCCCATAGGTAAAAAGGCGTGCGAATATTTCTCGCGCCGCGGTTGGGAGAGCTTTGGCAACAGCTATCAATACGCGGCAGAGCTTGGAGTCGGCGACGCAATGAAAAGTGCCGCCGATATAAGCGAGGCTTTCCTTGCGGGCGATATCGGCAAGGTGGTGCTTATTTACACAAAATTTATGTCTATGATGACACAGTTACCCGTCTATGAGGAGCTTTTGCCCCTTAAGCGCGGTGAGAATATTCCCGAGCGCGACGCGGTTTACGACGGCGACAGCGAGGAGCTTCTCCCCAAAATTATCCCCGACTACTTAGGCGGAGTAATATATTCATCGGTTTGTGAGGCGGTTGCCTCGGAGTGCGCGGCAAGGCGAAGCGCGATGAACTCGGCAAACAAAAACGCCGAGGAAATAATCGACACGCTTATGCTCAAGTTCAACCGTGCCCGTCAGGCAGTCATCACGCAGGAAATAACCGAGATAGTTTCGGGCGCAGACGCGCTTTAACATTTGACTCGTAGGGGCGAGCATTGCTCGTCCGCAAAAAAATACAGAACTCTCTTTAAGTCGATAGAAAGGAAATCAAGCGGATGGAAAAAAACATCGGCAAGGTCGTGCAGATAATAGGTCCCGTTCTTGACATCAGATTTGAGAACGGAAAGCTTCCCGACCTTCTTAACGCCATCGAAATAGAATACGAGGGCAAAAAGCTTGTTTGCGAAGTGGCAAGCCAGATAGGCGACGACGTGGTGAGATGCATTGCTATGTCCTCAACCGACGGTCTGCCCCGCGGCATCGACGCTCTCGACACGGGCAAGGGTATAACTGTCCCTGTGGGCAAGGAAACTCTTGGTCGTATATTCAACGTTCTGGGTGAGGCGGTTGACGAACAGCCCGACCCCGAAAACGCCGAAAAATGGTGTATTCACCGCGACCCTCCCCCATACGCGGAGCAGGAAGGCACAACCGAGATACTTGAAACGGGTATCAAGGTGGTTGACCTTATCGCGCCTTACGCAAAGGGCGGTAAAATAGGACTTTTCGGCGGTGCGGGTGTTGGTAAAACCGTACTTATTATGGAGCTTATCAACAACGTTGCAAAAGAGCACGGCGGTCTCTCGGTCTTTACGGGCGTCGGAGAACGCACCCGTGAGGGCAACGACCTCTACAACGAAATGAAGGAGTCGGGAGTTATCTCAAAGACCGCCCTTGTCTACGGTCAGATGAACGAGCCTCCCGGAGCAAGAATGAGAGTGGCTCTTTCGGGTCTTACCATGGCGGAATACTTCCGCGACAAGGAAGGTCAGGACGTGCTTCTCTTTATAGACAACATCTACAGATTTACCCAGGCGGGAAGCGAGGTTTCGGCACTTCTCGGACGTATGCCCTCGGCGGTTGGTTATCAGCCCACCCTTGCAACCGAAATGGGCGCGCTTCAGGAGCGTATCACCTCCACAAAGAAGGGCTCTATCACCTCGGTTCAGGCTGTTTACGTGCCCGCCGACGACCTTACCGACCCTGCCCCCGCAACCACCTTTGCGCATCTTGACGCGACCACGGTTTTGTCGCGTAACATTGCGTCGCTCGGTATTTACCCTGCAGTTGACCCTCTCGACTCGACCTCGCGTATTCTCTCCCCCGACGTTGTGGGAATCGAGCACTACGAGGTTGCCCGCGAGGTGCAGAAAATTTTGCAGAGATACAAGGAGCTTCAAGACATTATAGCCATAATGGGTATGGAGGAACTTTCCGAGGAGGATAAGCTTGTGGTAAACCGCGCGAGAAAAATTCAGCGCTTCCTTTCCCAGCCCTTTACGGTTGCCGAGCAGTTCACCGGTATGGAGGGTCGCTACGTTCCCGTTAAGGAGACGATACGCGGCTTCCGCGAGATACTTGACGGCAAGCACGATGACCTGCCCGAGTCGGCATTCCTCTTTGTGGGTACTATCGACGAGGCGGTTGAAAAGGCAAAAAAGCTTAAAGGCGAGGCTTGATTATGAAAAGCTTTCATTTGAAAATAGCAACTCCCGACCGACTTGTTTTTGACGGCAATGCCGAAAGCCTGCTTATACGCACAGCCGAGGGAGATGCCGAGATACTTGCTGGACATACCGATTTTTTGTCGGCTGTCGGCATAGGACGGGCAAGAATAATCGCAGACGGCGAGCAAAAGCTTGCCGCGGCGGCAGGCGGATATCTGTCGGTAAGCGGCGGCGAGGTGTCTCTTGTTTGCACGACATTTGAATTCGCTGATGAAATAGACGGCAAGCGGGCAATGGCGGCAAAGGAAAGAGCCGAAGCGGCACTTTCCAAAAACACCGACGCAAAAGCCGAGGTGCTTCTGCGCGCAAAGCTTGCCCGTGCCGTGAGCCGCATCAACGTATGGGAACTCAACAAATGAAATACGATTTAACAAAAAACATTAAAGAAGCGGAGCGCGAGTTAAACTCGCGCCCTTTGCGCGCGACCACCGCGGAGCTGTTGCTTTTGCAATGGGAGCTCAAGGACAGATACAACGACGAGCCGCAACCCCTGCGCTACGGAATTTATCTTGACGAGATTCTGCAAAGGGTCTCACTTCCCCTTGAAAAATACGACCTTATTGCGGGCAGAAGTGTTCACCGCGAGTTAAGCGCAGAGGAAGAGGAAATTTTCCAAAGCTACAAGTCACACAAAAAGCAGCTCGCCACGACGATGATCGACAACGGTCACATCGCTTACTCGTGGGATGATGTTGCGACCCTCGGACTCGTGGGGCTCAAAAAGAGGGCTGAGGACAGCCTTTTGCGCGTCGAGGACGACGAGAGCCGCATTTTTCTGCGCGGAGCGATTCTCGTTTACAACGCCATAGAAAAATATCTTATCCGCTACTCAAAAAAAGCCGCCGAGCTTGGCATGAACGAGCTTTCGGAGGTCTGCAAAAGGGCTGCTGCCGAGGCTCCGCGCGACTTTTACACCGCCTTGCAGCTGCTTTACACAATAACCTTTATTCAGTGCTCCTACATAACGCAAAATCCGACGGTTACACTCGGACGGCTTGACAAAATTCTGCTTCCCTTCTACCGCAAAGGAATCGAGGACGGAAGTCTCAGTGTGGAAAAAGCGCGTGCGCTTATCACCGATTTTTACTGCAAGCACAACCTTAATATGGGGCGCGGCGAGCATCAGGTGGGCGACGAGACCAACTCCACCACCTTCAAGCGCATATACAATTTTGACTCACCTCAGTATCTTCTGCTTGCGGGCACAGACGAAAAGGGCAACTCGGCGGTAAACGAGCTGACAATGCTTTTTTCCGAGTGCATTGAGCCGAAATTCAAAAATCCCGTTGTGGTGATTCGCTACTACAAGGGTATGAACAAAGAACACCCCGAGCTTTGGCGTCTGCTTTGCCAAAAGGCGCTTGCAAGCTCATCAATGATGTTTTACAACGACACAGACATAATAAACGCATACAAGGAAATCGGGCTTCCCGACGCTGACGCGAGAAAATACGGTCACTTCGGGTGCAATTGGCCTACCCCAGGAGACAACGCTGCGTGGATGTGCAATCCTCCGCGAGCCTTTCACCTGCGCCCCGATATGCCGAAGGAGGAAAAAGAGCTTCTCAGCGTTCCCTACGACCGTCTGCGCTCCTCTGCACCTTACGGATTTGTAGAGGACTTTATGAATATTCTGCACAGACTCGCAAAAGAGGGTGCGGATTCAATAGACGACCTTTACCGCGAGTTTTGGAGTTCGGTGGAGGGCTTTCTGGACTTCAAGCTTGCTCACCTTTCGCGTGAGCTGAACGCGAGAAAAAAACGCCCTTCCTCACAGCTGACCTACGCCGATTGCTTTCTTACAGAGCCGATGAAGCAGGGCAAATCCTTTGGGGCGGGAGCTTCAAAGTATTATTATGAGCTTCAGTCGGTTCAAGGACTTGGCACACTTATCGACTGCTTTATAACTGTTGACGAGCTTGTTTTCAAAAAGAAAATGACCACCCTCAGCGAGCTTACGGCGGCAACCGACGCCAACTTTGAGGGCTATGAGCGGCTTCACGCCCTGTGTCTTTCGGTTGACAAGTACGGAAGTGACACCGAGCTTTCAAATTACCACGCAAGGCGCATAACCGAAACCTACGTCAAGCTTATTCAGGACAAGAGCCGACCGTATTTCGAGCGCGAGGGACTTTTCCTTGAGCCCTGCCTCCAAAGTGACACCTGGCACCTCAAATGGGGCAGAATTTTCGGTGCGACTCCCGACGGCAGACTTGCACACAAGCCCTTTTCTCACAACACACGCCCCTCCGCGGGCGCCTGCAAAAACGGACTTACGGGTATGCTTAACTCAATGCTGTCTATTCCCTTTGAGCACTTTATGTCGGGCTCACTCAACGTTGACCTGCAAAAAAAGGATTTTGAGGGAGAAAAGGGACTTGCTATATTCTCCGCGCTGTTTGCAAGCTATTTCAACAACGGCGGTCTCCACGCACAAGTCAGTGTCAACAATGCCGACGAGCTTATTGCGGCGCAAAACGACCCCGACAGCCACAGAGACCTGCGTGTCCGCGTAACGGGCTACAGCGGAATTTTTACAGATATATGCAAGGATTTGCAGGACGATATCATAGAAAGGACGATAAAAGAAGGATGAAAAAGATACTTATATCGGACGGAAAGCTTGAGGTTACAAACGTCTGCCTCGGAGCTATGAATTTCGGCACAACCACAGACAAAAAATCTGCCTACGAGGTACTTGACGCATACATCGAGCGCGGAGGAAACTTTATAGACACCTCAAACAACTACGCCCATTGGGCGGGCACGGGCGACGAAAGCGAAACTCTGCTTGGCGAGTGGCTTCGCGACCGCAAATGCCGCGACAAGGTGGTTATCGCCACCAAGGTAGGCTTCGACCGACACGGCGAGGGCGCAGGACTCAAGCGCGAGCAAATTGAATATTGGTGCGACCAAAGCCTTAAAAAGCTGGGCACCGATTATATTGACCTTTACTACGCACACGTTGACGACCCAAGCACTCCTCTTGAGGAAACTATGGAGGCGTTCAACAGCCTTGTAAAAAAAGGCAAGGTGCGCGTGCTTGGCGGAAGTAATTACGACACCTGGAGATTCCATGAGGCAAACCTTATCGCGCGCGACAAGGAGCTTACCCCCTATTCGGTAATGCAACAGAGATTTTCATATCTCTACACACGCGGCGACGTAGCACCCAAATATCCCTTTAACGAGTACGTGAACCGCGAGCGTTTGCGTTACCTTGCAAAGCAGAATATGCCGCTTGTGGCTTACTCCTGCCTGCTTAAGGGCGGTTACGAGTCGCCCGAGCGTATGCCCGCAGAGAATATCACAGGCGAGAGACTCGAGGCTCTCCGAAAAATGGCGGCAGAAAAAGGGGTTTCGGCAACCGCCTTGGCGGTTGCATGGATGACCAACCTTGACCGCGTAGAGGGCTTTCCCACGGTGATACCTCTGTTCGCGTCATCAAAGGTGGAGCATTTCACAGAAAATCTTGACGGTGCGGAAATCAACCTCACCGACGATGAGCTTGAAATTCTCTGTAAGGCGTGAATATTTATAAATAAAACCCGACTCCGCGGAGTCGGGATTTTAATTTATTGATATCTTGTAAAACCTATATCTTCCAATGTGATTTTTTCACTTTTTTCAAGAAGCGGAATCAAAACATTTTTTACTGTTCTATGTAGTATTTCCGCAACTAACTGTTCAACATTTCCCGTTGCATTTTCATTTGCAGTTGTTGTTGAGCTTTCCAAAGCTGTGGTTCGCGAAGAAAAAGTTTCCCCATCTAAAACACCTGTCAAATCAACATCTGATCCACTATGAGGAGTATACTCACAAGTCCAATCAAACTTTTTGGTTTTTATATTTATCTCATCTATGTAGAGATGAAAAACAAAAGAACTAAAAGATGTACCTTGTAAATCTAAATTGTAATAAGATAAGGAAATCAAATTATCAGTATCTGTATATGAAACGCGCCCGTCTTGAAAAATACTACCGATAAAATACTCCACTGTTGGCGTTTCTTTCGCTGTTGCCTTTTCTCCATATGTTTTTAACAGATACACCAACTCATCATATACTTCTTCTACTGTCGGCTTTGAATCTGCTACACTGTCTGTTGCATTACCTGTTCCCATTACACTGCACGAGGTCGCGGAAATGAGTATGCAAGCTGTTAAAATAATAAGTACTATTCTTTTCATTTTTAGTTTCCTTTCTTCTTCAAGCATATTGTTTTTTCTTGGATTTCAACTGTGAAACCGTACTCCTTGGCTATGTTTGCCAAGGCTGATTTTTTCTTAAGATAATCAAAATACTTGGGTAACGTTGCCCCTGTGCTTTTTTCATATTGTCTTTCTGTTAACGAAAAATCTTCACCGGTCTCAAATAAAGGTAAAAGCTTATCAAATTTTGGTTTTCTTACCATATGGTTTCCTCCCATATATCTAATGTATACATTATATCATGCAAACGTCTATTTGTCAACAGTTATTTCGAATATAATTAAAATATATTATTTGTACATTATATAATGCGGAGGTAGTTTATGAAGTTGAGAATTTTAGAAATTCTTGAGGAAAAAGGAAAAACAAAATATTGGTTGTATATTCAATTAGGGTTAAGCTATCAAAATTTCAATAAAATGGTGAATAATCAAACAAGCGGAATAAAGTTCGAAAATATGCAAGCACTTTGTGACATTCTTGAATGTACACCAAACGACCTGTTTGCTGAATATTATAAAAAAAGTACTGCAAGCCAACTGTAGTATGCCTAAATAGTCAAAACCCGACTCTGCGGAGTCGGTTTTATTTTGTATTTGTTAGATAAATCGGGGTTTGAAGATGTGTTCGCGGCGGCGTATAAACCCGTAGGGCAGGAGCAAGCCCCCTCCCTACGCTATACCAAATATAATGTGGCGCAAACCGTAACTCCGCTTTCTTTTGAACCAAAAGCGCAAAAGAAAGCTCTCAAAGAAAACGCCGATGCGCCTGCGGGCGCAGGATTGTCGCTTTTTGAAAAAAAGCTCCGCAAAAACTTTTCTCGCAGAGTACGGTGCGAACACAGTGCGCCAAATAATTTATCCCAAAACCACTCAAAAAACCACTCAAGCCACCCAAAATTTCGCCAATAGCATTGACAGAACGGCGTTTTTGTGATATAATAATCTGTAAATTTATACTATCTTCTATAAAAAGAGGTACGGATATGAAAGATAAATTAGATGCGCTCTTAAAAGAGGGCGCGGCAAAAATTCAAGCGGCTCAGAGTGAAGCCGAGCTTGGAGAGGTAAAGGGCGCGCTTCTTGGTAAGCAGGGCTCTATTACCGAGCTTCTCAAGGAAATTCCCAAGCTGGACGTTTCGCTTCGTCCCGAAATGGGCAAAGCCGTAAACAACGTAAAAGCTCTGCTCACAGAACAGCTTGAGGGCAGACGCGAGGAGCTTAAGCTCAAGGCTTCGGAAATCTCCCCCGACTTTGACTGCACGATTCCCGGCTTCGAGCCGATGACAGGAGGTCTCCACCCCATCACTCAGATGTGCTACGACCTTAACGACGCTTTCCGTTCTATGGGCTTTGAGGTGTTTTCGGGTCCCGAAATCACAAGCGAATACTACGCTTTTGACAACCTTAACTTCCCCCCCAACCATCCTGCACGCGAAAGCATGGACACATATTGGCTTGAGGGTCACGACAAAGGAGCGGCTAACGACAAGCTCTGCCTCCGTCCTCACCTTACGGGAGACAGCGTTCGCTATATGCAGACACACAAGCCCCCATACCGCTTCGTTTATCCCGGTAGAGTTTACAGAAACGAAACCACCGACGCACGCCACGAGCGCGCTTTCTTCCAGTACGAGGCACTTATCGTTGACAAGGACTTTACCTACACGGCAGGTAAGGTTATGATAAAGAGCATTCTTTCCAAGGTATTCGGACAGGACGTTCCCGTAAGAATGCGCGCGGGCTTCTTCCCCTTCGTTGAGCCCGGATTTGAAATCGATATGGGCTGTCTTGTATGCGGCGGCAAGGGCTGCAGCGTTTGCAAGCACGTGGGCTGGATTGAGATTATGCCCGGCGGTACACCCCACCCCAACGTACTTCGCGCGGCAGGACTTGACCCCGACGAGTACACGGGCTTCTACGTTAACATCGGTCTTGACAGACTTGTTATGATGCGCTACGGCGTTGACGACGTCCGTCTGTTCCACAGCACCGATCTCCGCTTCTTAAAGCAGTTCCATTAAGGAGGTATTGAAAAATGAAATTATCACTTAATTGGATAAAAGATTACGTTAAGCTCCCCGATGATATGGACCTGTCGAGACTTGCCTACGACCTTACTATGTCTACCGTTGAGGTAGAGGGCGCGGAAAGTCTTGCGGAGCGTTTTGATAAGATTGTTGTGGGCGAGATAAAGGAAGTTCTCCCCCATCCAAACGCGGACAAGCTCCGTGTTTGCAAGGTTGACGTTGGCACAGAGGACATCAAGGACATCGTGTGCGGCGGCTCTAACCTTGAGGCGGGAATGAAGGTAGTCGTTGCATGCCCCGGCGCAATGGTGCGTTGGCACGGCGAGGGCGAGCCTGTTGAAATCAAGAACGCAAAGCTTCGCGGTGTGCAGAGCTTTGGTATGATATGCGCGGCTGTTGAGGTTGGTCTTGACGACCTTTTCCCTGCCGCTGACGACCACGAAATTATGGATATCACAAGCTTCGAAGCTGTTGCGGGTACGCCCATAGCCACAGCCCTCGACCTTGACGATATCATTCTTGAGATAGATAACAAGTCTATGACAAACCGCCCCGACCTTTGGGGTCACTACGGTATCGCCCGTGAGCTTGCGGCACTTTACGACCTTCCTCTCGTCGAGTTCGAGGAATACAAGCCCGAAACCACCGAGAGCTACGACGTGAGAATAATCGACACAGAGCGTTGCCCTCGCTACATCGGCGCGCGCGTTGAGGGTCTTTCGGTAAAGCCCTCTCCATTCAAGATGCAAAGCCGCATTTGGAGAGTAGGTATGCGTCCTATAAACGCTCTTGTTGACGTTACAAACTACGTTATGCTTGCAACGGGTCAACCCACTCACGTTTTCGACTCAAACCACATTATAGACCACATTGAGGTTCGCCGCGCAAACGAAGGCGAGAAGCTTCAGCTTCTCAACGACAAGGACCTTGCGCTCTCTTGTGACGACCTTGTAATTGCCGACGCTGAGGGTGCAGTTGCGCTTGCAGGCGTTATGGGCGGTGCAAAGGACTCCGTCCTTCCCGAGACAAACAGCGTTATTCTTGAGGTCGCAAACTTCGAGTCGCGCGGTGTAAGAAGAACGGCTCTCCGCTACGACAACCGTACAGAGGCCTCCTCTCGCTACGAAAAGGCAGTTGACCCCGAGCGTTGCGACCAGGCACTTTCAATGGCTATGAAGCTCTTTGCGGAGCTTTATCCCGATATGAAGGTAACAGCCTTCAACGACCAATATCCCACAAAGCTTGTTAAGAAAGAAATAGACGTTGAGCTTGAATGGCTCGACAGACGTCTTGGCAAGCGTATTCCTCAAGAGGTAGTGGCAAAGAAGCTTGGCACTCTCGGTTTTGAGGTAAGCTTCAGTGACACTTCTATGCACATCGTTGTTCCTACCTGGCGTTCAACAGGCGACGTTTCCATCAAGGCAGACATTATGGAAGAGGTTGCCCGTATGTACGGTTACGAGAACTTCGAGGCTACAACCATCACCACTTCCTTTGACGGAGCTATCAATCAGCTTTCGGTTGACCTTGTCCGCAGAATAAAGGAATACCTTGCGTTCCGTTGCAATATGCAGGAAATATTCACTTACCCCTGGATGAGCGAAGAGTTCGTAAACGCGCTTATGCCCTCTACAGACGGCATTCTCGCGCTCGCAACGCCCCCCTCTCCCGAGGAAAAATACGTTCGTTGCTCTCTCCTTCCCAACATCTGCAAGGCAATCGTTAAGAACGAGAGAAACTTTGACGAGTTCGACATCTTCGAGGAGGCTCAGATATTCCTCGACTCCGACTACACCTCCCTTTACAAGGGCGAAAAGCTCCCCTGCCAGAAAAAGCATCTCGGTTGCGCGTTCGTCGGAAGCTCCGACAACGTAGCAGAGCTCTTCCGCCGTGCTAAGGGCGTTATCGGTATGATGCCTCGCTACACCCATATGGAGGGCTTCACCTTTGAGAAGAACGAAAAGCCTTATTGGGCTGACGAGACAGTTTGGCTCAACGTTATGCTTGACGGCAATAAGATAGGCGACATTGCGCTTCTCTCCAAGAAGTCGGCACTCGCCTGCGGAATCAAGGTGCTTTCGGCTGTCCTCGTTGAGCTTGATATGGATGCTCTTATTCCGTTCAAGTCGAGAACAAACCGCTTTGTTCGTATGTCCGAGTTCCCCGTAACCGACTACGATATTTCCTTCCTTGTTGACGTATCGGTCAAGTGGGATGAGATTTACGCGGCAATTCTCGGCAAGAAGTCCGAGGGTGCGCTTCTCCGCGATGCAAAGTTCGTTGACGAGTACAATGGCAAGCAGGTTCCCGCAGGTAAGAAATCTGTAACCGTTCGCCTTGTCATCGGCTCTGACGAAAAGACGCTGACCTCGGCAGAAATCGAGCAGGTAGCAAACTCGGCTATCAAGAAGCTTGGCAAGACCGTAGGCGCGGAAACAAGATATTAAAAAGTAAAGGGGCTGTTTCATTTAGAATACAGCTCCTTTTTTGGCGTAAAAAATATGTGACGCAGATAAATTGGTGTTTGGCGGTGTGTTCGCACCGCACCCCGACAGAAAAGTTTTGCGGAGCTTTTGGGGAAGCGACCGCCTCCCCATGCGGCGTTTTTCTTTTGGGAACTTTTCTTTTTGCGCCTTTGGCTTCAAAAAGAAAAGT
>JBGVRT010000036.1:0-21726 GCA_045128735.1 Eubacteriales bacterium
GGGATGCGTGGCACTATGTTCGCACAAACAACGGTGCGCTGACCTATAGGGCTGCGGGCAGGTCGCTTGCGACCTTGTGAGCGAAGCGGGTCTTCGCCGCTAAACACCAATTTATCGGCAGCTGCCAAGCTAAACCAAAAACTTCTTCCAGAAAAAGTTTTTTGCGGAGCTTTTTTTCAAAAAAGCGACCCGTTCTCCACCGCCAAACAACAATTTATCGATGCTAAAGGGGCTGAGTTAGTGACTCAGCTCCTTTTCTATTTGAATTCTATTTGAATTTTCTTTGCAATATTGACATTTTCACAATAAAATGGTAAAATAAATTAAATAAACTCCACGGAGGAAACCGATGATTTGTAAGGATTGCAAGCGGAATATCCGCGACGGGAGCATAGTTTGCCCCGAATGCGGAGCTGTGAACGCTTCTGATTTAACGCCTAATATGTGTGCGGTGCTCGTTAACCGCGCTTTCATATATCTTGAGGACGGCGAGTTTGACAAGGCGGCAAAATGCCTTGACGCGGTTATCGCCACAGAGTCGCAGAATGCCAGAGCTTATCTCGGCAGGCTGATGGCTGAGCTTAAAATAGCCACTCCCACCGAGCTTGCGCGTTGCGACAAGCCCTTTGACAAGAATCAATATTTCACCAAGGCATACGAGTACGCCGACGGCGACCTTAAAGCGGAGCTTGACGTTTACGTTATGACGCGCGCGCCTCGCCCCAAAGCAAAGAAGGAGGAGACCAAGCCTGTTGAGCCTCCCAAACCTGTCGAGACGCCTAAGCCTATCGAGCCACCTAAACCCATTGAGCCACCTAAACCCGTTGAGACTCCAAAACCCATCGAACCCTCGTTAGAAAACAACGTTCAAGCCCAAAAATCCAAACGCACGGCAATTATTGTGCTTGCGGTGATTTTCGGTTTGCTTATTACCTGCATCGTTGCCTTTGTGCTTCTTGGCAGAAGCTCTATCGTCGTGCTTTCAGGCGACGCCAACCTCGGTAGCGTATCGGGCGGCGGAAGCTATTGGATATGGGAAAACGCCACCATTTCGGCAACGCCCAACGACGGCTGTTCCTTTGTGAGCTGGAGCGACGGAAACACCGACAACCCACGAAAGGTCAAGCCAAGCGACGGCAAATTTTACAAAGCTGAATTCTCCTCCACCCCAAGCGCGACGGTGTCGCTTTCCGTGGCAAGCGGTTTAGGCGAGGTCAAGGGCGCAGGCAAATATCAGCAAGGTACTGTGATTGAGATTGAGGCAGTCCCCACAGGTGACGCGCAATTCCTGCGTTGGAGCGACGGAAGCACATCTGCAAAAAGAAAGATTCAGATATCTGACGACGTTGAATATTCGGCGTACTTCTCCACCGGCAAGCTCTACAAAATTGACGTTACCTCCGGAAACTCCGGTCACGGCAAAGTAACAGGTAGCGGAACCTACGACGAGGGCGCGGAGATAACTGTGACTGCCACCCCCGCAAGCGGATATATTTTCGTCCACTGGTCTGACGGAAACCGCAATGCCGAACGCAAGATAACCGTTAAGCAAAATATGAATCTTGTGGCATACTTCGCTTCGGCATCTGCGCAGGCAGAGCTTAACGGAGTATATTACCAGACTGTTGAAGCGGCTATCGCAAAAGCCGTTAACGGCGACACGGTAAATATTATGAAGGACATAAGTCTGAGCTCGGTAATATCGGTCAAGAATATCAGCTTAACCATAAACGGTAACGGAAACACTATTACACAGCCCAACTGTTCGGAGGCTATTTCCTTCAACGGCGGCACATCAAAAGCAAACAGCCTTACACTTAAAGACCTTATAATTGAAAACACATATTCGGGCACAGTTGGCGGCAGCTCACACCCCGATTGTGTGAGCGTGTACGGCGACAAAGCAATTCTCAAGGCAGACAACTGTATGCTTGGCGTAAACAACTCCGAAGGCAGAGCCATCACCGTATCAAGCGCAGGCTCACGCAAGACGGTCAGCCTCACTTCTACCGATATTTCATCAAATGGTACAGGTATACTGCTGAACGGAAACACTATGCTTACTGTTGACGACGAAACATTTATAGAAGCGGTTATATGTATACATTGCAACTCGGGTTCAAGCTCCTCTACGCTTGACCTGCAATATTCCACTCTTATTTGCAACAGCGGCACAAGTGCGGTGGAGATCCGCGCCGACAACGTAACTGTAAATATTTATGACTGCGAGATGTTTATCGCCGATTCCACAAACGAGTACGTGAGCTACCTTGTGTTGGCGTGCGCCGAAACGGTGAACTCAAAGGTGGATATATCGGGACACAACACCAAAGTAACACTGAACGGCGGAGCCGCTCTCTATGGAATAAGGGCAGGTGCTGAAGGAAGCTTCAAGTTAAGCGGCGGTACATACAACACCCCAACCGCGGCTAACTACGTCAAGGACGGTCATAAGGCAATCAAAAATGCAGACGGAACCTGGACGGTTAAATAATGAAATAGGCAATCTCACTTGAGATTGCCTGTTTCCATTTGTACAAACACCAATTTATCGCCCCAATGCGAGCTCAGACTGCAAATGGGGGCTGTGCTCGTCAAGAGCACAGCCCTTTTGCTTTACTTATATTCGTAGCTGTTATAGCCGCCGCCCGTGCCGTTATCGGACGAGCTGTTATTACCGTTTCCGCCTTTCTTGCGTTCCTTGACCGCCTTGACGATAAGGTATACCGCAAGTGCGACAAACACGAGCGAGATTACAAATCCCATCCAATCCTCGCTTCTCACGGTTTTGCCAAATACCGTCTCCATATCCTCAACCACAATAACTATGGGGATTTCGGTCGATGCGGTAAACTCGTCAAGCGCATCCTCAACCGTTGACTCGGTAAGCGCAAGCGCGGTATAATTTACAAGCTTGGATTCGCTCATCTTAGAACGGTCGGCGCTCTTCCTGAAGGAGCTTTCAAGCCCGAGACGCGATATTTTTTCGATCATAGTCTCAACCACTGCCGCAAGGCTTGTGTCAAGCGAGTAAGCGTAATATTCACCGCTTACGTTGCCAAGCACCGCAACGCCGTACTCGGTGGTTTCGTCTCCGAACATATTGCTTATGCGCGTGTCTACGTTGTCACCTATCCACGCGATTGTATAATATCCGTCAGCCGCCTCGTTGGTAAGGAAAACGAGAAGCAGATTGTCCTCATACGCGCTTGAATCGCCAAACGCCTTGGCGTACTCGACATTGGCGTAATTCTGGAAAGCCGCCTCGTCGTACACTACCTGACCGCCCGAGGTCACGTTGCCAAAGGACGAGCCGATAAAGCTGAAAATGAACATTCCAGCCATCAAAAGTATGATAATTGGGAAAAGCAACATTCCCACAAGACCGCCAAGGCATCCGCCTCCGCCGTAATAGTGTCTGTGCCCCCAACCGCCATAGTGCCAACCGCCGTGATAGTACGGTCCTCGCGGTCCTCGCGGTCCGCCGTGAAATCCGCCGCCGCCAAAGCCGCCGTGTGAGCCTCCGCCGAATCCGCCGCCGCGCGATCCGCCGCCAAAGCCTCCTCCTCTTGATCCTCCTCCGGGTCCCGGCATATCAGTTACCTCCTGCAATTTTTTCTTAATTATAACATCTGCATATTGCCAATGTCAAGTGTGAAATCGTGAATTTTTTACGTATTCCCTCGGTGACCTTCCCGCCTCCGCCTTAAAGAGATTTCCCACGGCTTTCGTTGAGATCTACGCGTTTGTCAATCATCGCAGCGCTTATATTCTTCTGCCAATTCATAACCAAAAGGTGCTGCTTCATTAAGAGTACAGCTCCTTTCTTATTTTGATGTCGATAAATTATTGTTTGCGCGTGAGCACGCGCAGGCAAAAGGTCAGCGCACCATGGTTTGTACAAACATAATGCCACGCAACCCACTCGGTCGCTAAACACGACCTCGTTAGCTTTGGGTGACCGATAAATTATTGTTTGAAGGTGTGTTAGCACCGCACCCCGACAGAAAAGTTTTGCGGAGCTTTTAAAAAAGCGACCGCCTCCCCATGCGGCGTTTTTCTTTTGGGAACTTTTCTTTTTGCGCCTTTGGCTTCAAAAAGAAAAGTGGATTTCCTATTTGGGTGTCAAAAAATCTGTGTACAGATAAAAAGTTACAATTTACGAGGTATAAACTATTTTTTTATTTATTTCACAACCGTTTTATAAAGCACAAACCGTAACCCCGCTTTTTCTTTTTGATGCAAATGGCGCAAAAAGAAAAAGCTCAAGAAAAAGAAAAACGCCGATGCGCCTGCGGGCGCGAGACTGTCGCTTTTTGAAAAAAGCTCCGCAAAAACTTTTCTCGCGTGGTGCTGTGCTAACACATTGCGCTAAACACCAATTTATCGGTGTGCAAAGGGGCTGAGTTAGTGACTCAGCCCCCATTTTTCAACTAAATTTCTACGCCGAACGCTGAAAATTTCTATCTGACCGCTTCTGACTGTCTTGCTCATAATACGCTCCTTTGAAGCGAATCGCCATCTGATGATAACACCCAAAACACCGTGGTGCAAAGAGATATTTACAGCTCCTCAAACACAAAGCTTTCGGCAGGTATTGTTTTACCGTCACACTCGCGCTCGCACTCGGAGAAGTTAACGGTAACGCGGTATTTTCCGCCAAATGTGGAACATTGAAGCATATAATCGTCGGAAAGCACCTTATAATCGGTCATTTCAAGAGTCGCAACCTTGGAATGAACCTCGCTTATGCGCTTGTAGCTGTCAAAAATTGCGGGCTTGAGCGACTCATAATCCTTAAGCGAGAAGGAATAGAGGGGGGGACAGCCGAAAAGGCAGGCAAACAGCACGCGGCGGTTTGTGTATTTTGGCGCTGACTCGGTGGAGTCGCCCCAATACGGAAATGTCATCATAGCATCGTGGTAAACGAGCTGCCACAGCGGAACGCGCCTTTCGGGGCGCATCATCTCGCGCCCGATATACTCGGTCTGCTCCGCGTTCATTACGTGGGCATGCTTTCTGCCCGAGTCGGGTATCTGCAGATTTACAGGACTGTGAAGTCCCTCTGAGTACACCATATGATTGATTATTCCGTCAAATCCGTTCTCGGTTCCCGTGATAAGTCCCATTTTTTCCATTGCCTCAAAGGCGTCGTTCTTGACCTTGAGGGTGTTTTCCATTGTAGACGGGTGAGTCTCGCTGTAACAAACACCGAGACGGCAGCCGTAAACGTCGATAAACCGCCCCTTGTAATAGGGGTATTTTGCCAATATCTGAGGAATTTCCTCTTTGATTCTCTGCGCCGCGACCACAGGGCAAAGGGTGTTTTGAGCATGCATAACCCCGTCAAAGCCCTTGAGCGCCCACGCCTTGGCAAGTTCGCCCTTGGCGTTTATCTGGACGCCTGCCGAATAATCCTTCATTCGTCTTGCGGTGTAGTCGCAATTTCTTGCGCGGTTATTCGGGATTATCGAAAGCATTTCGGGATTGAGCACGTCATTGTAGTTGTCGTACTGAGTAGAGATATAGCCGTATTTTTTGTAAAGCGGCTCAACGTATTTTGAATCGGACTCAAAGAAAATTCCCATCATCGCCTTTTTCACGCTGCCGTTATAAAGCTCGTCAGCAACACGCATAAGCTCGCCGCCCGTGGAGGGGTCAACGTCGGTATCGTAATCCGAGTACATAACCTCGTCATAGCTGTCGTTCCAAACCCAGAATATGGCACCGCCCACAAGCTTTTCTATCTCGGGGTTGGCTTTTATCTTCTCGTCAAGAGTAATTACGTCGCTGTGAAGCTCGCGGTGGTAGGCGCAAGCCGCCTTAAGGCTGTCAAAAATGCGGTAGGTGACGCCGCAGGTCTCTTTGTTGTTTATGAAAAGCTTGTATTTCCCATTTTCGGGTCTTGTGTCGTAGGAGGAATTTATGCCGTTATCAAGCGAGATAAGCAAGTATTTTCCGCCTCGCTCCACAATAACCATACAAATTGTTCCCTGCTTACTGCAAAAGTCGCCGAAGGCGTTTTCAATCAGGCGCTCCTCGCCAACAGTCAACGCAATTCCCTCGCCCATCGGCAAAAGGATTCGGTCTCCCTCTTCAAGTGTGGGCGTGGGAACCTTGCCCAATATTTCAAATCCGACGGCTTCGCCTTTTTTGGCAGGCTCAAGCTCCGAGTTAAATTCGAAGCAGACCTCGCCCTCGGACAAAGAAAATTTGTTGTTGCAAAATTCAAGTTTCATATCGAGTCTCCTTTTGTGATACTGACTAAATTTTACCATAACGCAAATAAAATTTCAAGAGCTACGCGGAAATTTATTTAATGGAATAATAGAGGAAGTGCACTTTTTGTAAAAAACAACGAAAAAACTTTTTGGAAAGGGATTTGTAAGATTTTGGCGGTTCACCGATAAATTATAATTTGAAGCACTATGTTAGCACAAATCCCGAGCCAAAAGTTTTGCGGAGCTTTTTCAAAAGCGACCGTCTCTCCAGCGGCGTTTTCTTTTTGGGAACTTTTTCTTTTGCGCCTTTTGGTTCAAAAGAAAAAGTGGATTTCCCATTTGGGTGGTAAAAAATTTGTGTACAGATAAAAGTAACAATTTACGTGGTTAAAACTAATTTTTTACTTTGTTTTACAATCATTTTGTAAGTTGTAAGCCGTAATCCCGCTTTTCTTTGAACCAAAAGGCGCAAAGAAAAGCTCACAAAAGAAACGCCGATGCGCCTGTGGGCGCAAGATTGTCGCTTTTTGAAAAAAGCTCCGCAAAAACTTTTCTCGTGGGGTGCAGTGCGAACATAGTGCGCGCCAAACACCAATTTATCAATCCTTACCAAACAAAAAGGCTATCCCAAGAGAGACAGCCTTTCGGATTTTAATTACTTAACAACCACGGTTGTTACGCCGAGCACCTTGCCCAGCTTTTCAAGCGTTCCCGCGTATTTACCCGTTCCGAGCGCAAAGTGGTGTGTAGGTCCTGCCATACACCACTTCTTGATAAACGTGGGGGTGTCGGGCGCAAATGACGCGCGTGTGTTAGTATTGCCCGTGGGGGGAATAGGTCCTGCGTTGGAAACGCCTTCGCCTATCACGAAGCGGAAGCTTCCGTCGGGATTCTGATTGATACCAAGCATAGTGAAGTCGCCCTCCTTGAGCTTGAACTCAACCGACGCTCCGCTTCCCTCCTTGCCGTGGTACTTCTTAAGCGAGCGCACAACAGGCTTACCCTGCGCAAGCTGAATGTGGTGAGGTCCGTCGTGTCCGACGAGAATGCAATCTCCATCAAAATCAAAGGGATGTATCTCGGCAAAGCTGCCGCCAATGCCGATGCTATCCATAATGTACATTGCAAGGCAGGTCTTGATGTCGTACTCTCCGCACATGGGAATGCCGCGCGCGATAAGCATCGAGTTACCGAGTATCAGCGAGCCTGCAAGCATTCTGTGCTCGCTTCCCTTTGCGCCGTTATAGAAGTATGCAAGTCCGTCAAGCTTATGCTTTACTCTGAAATGTTCAAGCGCAACCGAAGCTCTTGCGGCACGGTAGAGGTCATCGTCGGTCAGCTTCATCGTAAGCGGATCGCTCTTGGGGTCGGGCATATCAAACTCATTGATTATTATCTGCTTTTCCTTTTCAATCTCCTCATCAGTTACCTTTTTGTATTCTACGAGAAGGTCGTCAAGCTCAAGAAGCGGAACGTGGATTCCGAACGCCGAGAAAAAAGCGGTGGGATCGGTGTGCATATCGTACATTGCCTCAAGCACGTGCCCCATAAGACCGATTCTTGCGCCCTTCATTGCGCGGAGCGCCTTTGCTATCGTGCACCACTCGGCAATCTCGCGCTTTGCTTTTTCGTCGTTGTAAAGCGTGCCGATAATAACGTCGTGAATGGTCTTGTTCATTCTCAGCGCAACTCCGCAAAATTCGGGCACGGAGCAGATATTGTCGTTTTCAAGCTGCATAAAGGTGTTTGCGCGTTCGTAGTCCATTGCGCTTCTTGGCTGAAGTGCTACAAGCACCATAGGGGCGGAGCAATGACGAAGCGCGGGTGCGAACACCGACGAGGTTGCGTAGGTTATCATATTACAGAAAATAAGGTCAACGTTTTCGGCGTTGAAGCACTCTGCCGCCTTGAAGCCCGCGTCGCTCTCGTCAATTATACCGAGGTCAACAATCTCAACCTTGTTTTCGCCGATGAGCGAAATAAGGTCGGCGTGGTATTTTTCCATATTGTCCTTAAGTCCGGGGAACTGTGCCCAATAAGTGCCGTGCGCAACGGCAAAAACACCGATTTTCGGAATTTTTGCGGGAATTCTTTGAAGCATAATTTTCTCCTTTTCTTTTTCAATTTGTTATTTTCACCACTATTATACCGCATCAAAGGCTATCCATAAAGGGAAACTATAAACATAAAATTGTAAAAAATAAACTCTTTTCTATTGACCAAGCCACAAATAGGTGCTATAATAGAGCCAAGGTAAAACAAAAGGTCACCTCTAAAAACAAAGCAAAGGAGAATATTATGACTGTAGACGCTCTTGCTCCCTTTGTAAGATACGCTCACTACATTGAGCCTCAATATATGCTCAACAACCGCCGCCGCTACGGCTACGATCACCGCCTTTTGTTCTGTGAAAGCGGTTTGATAAACCTGCGTGCAGGCGATACGCAATACAAGCTTGGAAAAAACTCCCTGCTTTTCATTCCCTCGGGAACTCCATACGTGCTCGGCTCGCCCGAAGACGGCGGCAAGGTGATAGGAATAAACTTTGACTTTGGATATCAGGCATCCGACAAAACCGTGCCCATAGTGCCCGAGGTTGCGCTATCACGCTTTGACAAAAGCAAACAAATCGAAAAGGGCGGTCTGTCGGACACCCATCTTTTCAGCGCGCCCTTTGTATTGCACGGGCAAAGTGAGATAGGGACGATAATTTACAAGATATTTGACGAGTTTACCACCGCAAGAATATACCATTCGCAAAACGAATCCGCACTTATGAAGCAGGTACTTATTCTCGCCCTGCGTATGCTGACTCTCGGCGCCGACTGCGCACCGCAAAGGACGGTAAACGTAGTCATTTCCTACATTCAGGAGCACTATATGGATGATATCTCCAACGCCGACATCGGTCAGGCGTTAAGCTTCCACCCCAATTACCTCAACAGACTTATGATAAAGCACACGGGGCGTTCCCTCCATCAATATCTGCTGTATTACAGACTGAACAAGGCACTTGACCGCCTTCAAGCCACCTCTATGACTGTGGCGCAGATAGCCGAATCAAGCGGATTTTCCGATGCGGGGCATTTCACAAAGGCATTCAAAAAGCAGTACGGCATTTCTCCAAAGGAAATGAGGGGGAGAATAATTTAATAGGAACGGCAAATTAGCGGTCACCTCTAAAAAATGGGCGGCGGCTACAAAAATTTACAATTCCATCCTTGATATTTAAGACTTCAAGCAGTATAATTTTCTTGTTTATAAACCACAAGGGAGCGTGACGCATTTACCGTGGAAAGGATTTTCAAAATTATTCGAAAAATAACAGTGCCGCCGATTTTTGCGGCGGCTTTGCTGATTACAGTTTATATTTTCCACACAAGCTATTTCGGAAGCATATGGCATTTGATTGGAGCACTGTTTTTTCTAAGTGCTTTGCCCACACTCGCCTATCCCTTACAGAGATATTTCAAGAAATATAAGGACAGAGGCAGAGAGGGTCAACGCAGTCTTGCAATGATATTCTCGTTCGTCGGTTATCTGCTCGGAACGCTCACGGCGTTCGTTTTTCCCGCACCTGCCGAGCTTAAGCTCATATGCCTTGAGTATCTGCTTTGCGGCATTGGAATGCTTTTGCTTAACAAGGTGTTCAAGCTGAAATCAAGCGGTCACGCCTGCGGAATCGTCGGACCTGTGATAATGCTCTTGTATTTCGGGCTGTATATTCCCGCAATTATCGGTGCGGCGTTGGTTTTGCCCGTGTATATTTCAAGCGTTCAAACGAAACAGCATACCATGCCCCAGCTCGTCGGCGGCAGCGCAATTCCCGCCGCTGTGCTGTTGATTATTACTGCTTTCTCGGCACTCGCTTGATTCAATTATGAAACAGTCACGGAAATCGCCGTGGCGGTTCGCTTTCCTTTAGAAATCGGCAAAAAAGAACACGCCGCGTGGCGTGTTCTTTTTTTGGTGAAACGGACGACCCGATGTCCGAACTATTTGCCATATTTTCAAATTCTTCAGAGGCTGGGAGCGTTATTGGCGTATCGTCAAAGGTTAGGAAAATTTTAATGTAATCGTCATAAACAAATATCGCTTTGACCAGTCCGTCAATCAAACGCTCCTTGTTTTTCTCAAATCGGAGATCGAGATTGCGGAACTTATGCAGCGTGAACAGAATGAAGTCCTTTCTAATCTTTGGTAACTTGGCTTCCTCTGCTTTGATACTCTGTACCAAGTTTTCCTCTTCCGCTTCTAATTCTTCCAAACGAGATTTAGTCGAACGAGTTATAACGCCCTTCTCGATAGCCTTCATAATGTTATCGATAGAGGAACGAACCTCTTTAAGTTGGGCTTCAAGCGCAGGAATCATTTCGTTGCCCTCGTTCAGTAATGCCATTACATCGTCTGCCATGTCGTTGATAAGCTTGTCGTTGTTCAGCCAACAGGATATCTGCTCAATCACCTTGTCCTCAATCCATTCCTTACGAATTGCTTTGCGATTACACCCGTGCCGTTTCGCACTCGCACAGTTATAATAACGGTATATCACGCCATTGGGCTTGTTAGCACTATCTCCAACAAACATCGAATTGCACGTTCCGCAGAACAGCTTGGTTGTCAGTAAATATCTCTCTGGAGCTTTTGCCTTGCCCGTTGCGTGCTTGTTTTGCATCATCCGCATAGCAACTCTGTCAAACACTTCCCTTGAAACAATAGCGGGAATCGCATCCGGAACGACAACGTCCTTGTAGCTGTACTCGCCGATGTATCTTCGGTTTTGAAACATTCTGTGGAGTGAGTTTTTATTGAATCGGTTGCCCTTGACAGTACGTATCCCGCGGGCATTCAGATCTTCGATAATATCGGCAATCGACTCGCCACCCGCATATCTTCGGAACACTTCAACAACAAGCGGAGCTTTTTCTGGATCGACCTGATAGTGCTGTTCATCGTCTATCTTGTAACCAAGAGGAATTTGACCGCCGTTGAAACGGCATTTGAGTGCGTTCTCTGTCATACCTCTTGTAACCTTTTCGGCAAGATCGGCAGAATAATATTCCGCCATGCCTTCAAGTACCGATTCAAGAATAATACCCTCCGCCCCTTCGGAAATAGACTCTGTCGCAGAAACAACACGAACATCGTTCTTGCGTAGCATCGCCTTGTATCTTGCCGAGTCGTAACGGTTACGGGAGAATCGGTCGAGCTTCCACACGATAACAACATCAAAATTCTTTTTCGCACTGTCTTTAATCATCCGTTGGAATTCCGGGCGGTTGTCGGTCTTTGCAGAATACGCCCTGTCAATATACGTTCCGACAATATCAATGCCGTTCTTCTTGGCATACGCCGTGTTCTCGCGAATCTGACCTTCAATGGACTCCTCGCGTTGATTGTCCGAGGAATATCGCGCATAGATTACGCCTCGCATCACCCCAACTCCTTTCTCCATTATTGCTTAATTATTGCGAATATAGTTTGTGATAAAGTTAATACAAGCCCTAACAAAAATTGCAATGAATTTTTGATAGTCTAATGTAGTATCAAAAGAATACAGAAGTTCACCATTGGAATTTAGAAGCTTAACTAACGTGTCGTTTTTTTCAAAATATTTTCTTGTTTCCTCATCACAATATTGCAAATGTATATTTAGAATCTCGTCCTTAATATATTTTTTATTTGTTTGTATAGATGACAGCAAACCACAATTTTCTTCAGAGTTAAATAGCTGAACAGACCAGAAATCGCCTTCGTGCAAAACGATGTTTCTTGTTTCCTTCAATATTTCGGCAAACAGCACTAAAGACATATTGTTATCGTAGTTCTCCGAAGCATCGCCATCAAGTCCTCCGTTTTCCAAACAAGGTGCAATATCGAAAATATCAAAATGTTTTATGATGTACTGGCTATCTTCTTCGTTGCAATTATTAAGGAAAAACTGATTGTGCTTGGCATTTGATTTGCTTAATTTATGCAATCCTTCTATACACGCTTGCAGAAAAACAATTCTTATAGCATCGGACTCGCTACTGATGTTTTCAATATTGTTGGCAAGTGATACTAAATACCTCACTCTATTCATCATTCTTCTTGGGGCATAGTTTAGCTTTTCCTCATTACCAAAAACGGCGGAGAAGAAATCGTTCATGTCTGATGCATTATCAAAATAAGCACTATAAAATTCCACTGTATCTTTTCGATAGTAATCACTAAAGCCTGCAGTCTCAAACAACAGCTCTAAATTGTTTAGTTCATTAGTGTTCTGCATTTTTTCTCCAATAACAATTATGCTTCAACAATATCAATAACCCTACCGCAGCAGTAAACGCTATCGTTCTCACCGATGCGAATAGGCTTATACTTCTCATTATGCGAGATCAAGCACTTGTTACCAAGTTCCTTGATGTAGACATCACCGTTAACAACAAAGATACCAACCTCACCGATATTGACAGAGTTACATTTTTCAACGAACACCTTGTCAGCGTCGTGATAGGTAGGCTCCATGCTGTCGCCGGAAACAGGAATAACGTAATCGGCTTCCTCTGCCTCTCGGCTTTCCGTAACCAATATCTGTTCAGGAACTTCATTTTCGAGGAAGTTACCTGTGCCGGCAGATGCGGGATAATTGTAAAAGTCAACCTTCAGCATGCGTGCCTTTGGCTTTCTCGCCATGGTTGCCACACGCTTATATTCGCTATCGATCAAATAATCAACAACCTCTTTACCGTGCTCATCAAGGGCGCGGTATTTTTGTAATGTATTCCATTCGATAGCCGTAGGGCGCTGTGCCATGGATTTGCATCCAATTAGCTCATCTGCGGATACACCAAGCAGGTCGCAAAGCTTTGCCAATTTATCGCAATCAGGGCGACCTATTCCCTTCTCCCAGTTATAAATAACTCTGCCCGAGCTCTCGCCGAGAGCATCAGCAATATCCTGCTGAGTCATACCTTTAATATTACGGTACTTCTTTATTTGTTCACCAACAAAGCTCATGTGGATATACCTCCAAATTGTATTACGCACCTATTTTACCATATTATTTTGTATTTGTCAAGTCAATTCTCCAAAAATATTATAGAAAACTGTTGACAATACAATATAATTGTGTTATAATGACAAATACACAAGGAAAAAGGAGTAAACATATGGCAGACAAGAGAAAAAACTTCTTTATCGTCAGTAATAGCATCTTTGACCACGAACTAAAGCCGCGAGATATTGCAGTCTATTGTTTTATCTGCCGTCGTTTGAACCGAAATGGCAATGTTGCGTTTCCATCAAGAAAGGATATTGCCAAGGGTTGCGGAATCAAGAAAGAGGAAACGGTAGATAAAGCTTTGAAGGTACTTGTGGAGAAAGGTCTGATTGAAAAACATCACCGTCATACCAATGCAGGCGATTATGCGTCAAACGTATATAAGCTGATTTTGTAGCCAGGTGGTCTCAAAAATGGTAACACTAACAAGATGATGTTAACCATACTTTACAACAGAAGAAAGACAATAAAAGACTTCAATTACCGAGTTGTAGCGTAGCAAAAAGAGACCGCCTAAGCGATCTCTTTACGAAATCAATACGGAATCTTAAAATAGTCAAGATACCTCTTAAACTTATCCTGTGCGGCAAGACAGGTATCGGTCAGATATCCGCGCTCAAGTGTCCACTCCGAAAGTCCACGGTAGTAGAACATCTTCAGTTCCTCATCTATTATAAACGGAACAATATTGTTGCGCAGACATTCCTTAAAAAGGATCAGTCTGCCAACGCGCCCGTTTCCGTCCTGGAAAGGATGGATACGTTCAAAACGGTAATGGAAATCCAAAATCTCCTCAAGCGTCTTTTCTTTTTCCGCGTTGTAACTTGAAAGTAACGATTTCATTTCAACGGCAACATCTTCGGGAAGCGTGGTATCTTTACCGCCAACCTCGTTGGGCAGCTTTTTGTAATCCCCCACCGCAAACCAGGACTGACGGCTATCGGAAGTGCCGTTCTTAAGAACACGGTGCAGCTCTTTGATAAATCCTTCAGTCAGAATGCTCGCAGCGTTTTCGATAACAAGGTCAATGCAACGGAAATGGTTTGAGGTCTCAACGATATCGTCCACGTTCAGGTTATCGCTTGTAACGCCGATGGTATTGGTCTCAAAAATGTATCTCGTCTGGTCGTGTGTCAGTCGGCTTCCTTCTATGTGGTTTGAGTTATAGGTAAGCTCAATTTGCACCTTGTGATAGATGCCGCCCGGCAGCAAAGCTTTCTTTTCCCTCTGCAATATATCAAGCAAGGTTTCGGGAGATGCGTCACTGCGAATTTTGCGAACAGGCTTCTCCGCCCCATCGGGTATCATCCATGTTTTGCCGACAAGTACCGCACCCGATACTCGCCCCTCAGCACAGTAATTACGAACACTACGTTCGGAGATATTCCATTTTTTTGCCGCATCAATTACGGAGATATAGTTCATAGGATTTCCTCCTTCAAGTTTTTACAATATTATTGTACCACATTATCGGCAAAATATCAAGTCATAACGCAAATATATTTTGTGGATATTTTGCCGAACACGGCAATTATAATATTTCTCTGTCTTTCCCGACGCTTGCGTCTGGGGCAAGCATAGCGCCAGGACGTCCACCGCCATTTGGCGGCGCCCTCCTCGCACTGTCCCTGCGCTCACGCCGGGACAGAAGCGGGCAGAAGCCCGAACCCACTTTACAAAAACGCATTCAGAAAGGAGAACTTTATTGAGCAGAACACAAACAGAAACACTTACGATTCGTCTCACGTCCGAAGAAAAAATTGCTCTGCAAAGGAAAATGTATGAGGCAACTTCCCCATCGATGAGGCAGTTTATTTTGGATATGTGCATGGACGGTAAAGTGGTTGTCAACTCCGATATTCGAGAGTTAAACGCCGAGCTTCGGTATCAAGGCAACAACTTAAATCAACTCGCAAAGCTCGCTCATCAAGGAAGCGTATTCAAATATAGCCGTTTCTGCTAAACTCATATACTCGCTCCAACAGTCGTGGAATTTTTCGAACACCTCTTTTTGCTCGTCAGAGAAGCTTTTCTCCAAGTCCTTGTGATGCCTTGACATATAGCCGAGAAGCTCTTTCATTTCCTTGGAGTTGGTTCGGCTATCCTCTTGCGGTATGATGTTCCCGTGCCACAATTCGTTGATGATTGACTTCATTTGTAGACTACCCCCTTCAGAACGATTTCCTCGGCACTTGCTTTGATGTTATTCATCATTTGCACCCAACGCATTGGATCGGAGGCTTTGAGTTCTTCAGTTATATCCATTTGCTTTGCCATCTGCGCGATATGTAAGTCAATCTGTTCGTGAGCCTGCTCGTCGATATTGTGGAGGTGTTCGTTCAAGCGACCTTCGGTCAGCAGAGTGGTATATGTCCCTTTGCGATGCTTCTTGATAAAGTCAAGGTGAAGGTGTCCGTATTTGCCGATTTCATAGTTGGTTTGCTCTGAGATTTCAAGCATCGGGTAGTATTGTTCGCCGCGAAGCTCGTAGTTGATGCCATTTTTAGTGATGTACTTTTCCATAATCATATTCCTTTCGTGTTACAAAATTCCTTGTAAACACAAGCATTTTCGGAACTTTTGGAATATGTTTCGTTAGCCTCGGCTCTTTGCCTTTGAGTAGATCAGGTATGAACAATCCGACCAAAAAAGCATTGAAAACACTAGGTTTTCAATGCTTTTTTTCTTGCCTGTTACGCAGCTTTTTACTCTACCGCCGCCGTTTTCTGTACAAGTGTCAATGGCTTTTTGAATAGCGGCAGTGTTAAGTGTAACGCCGTCACCTGTTGCTCCAAAATCCTTTGTGTCGTAAATTTTCATAGTACCCCTCCTTTTAGAGATGTCCTGTAATTTAATTCTACCATAAAACATAGCTATTCAGTAGTTAAAATCTTATTGTTTTTTTAGATATCTTACTTTTTGGTTATTGTTTTAGAAATATTATTCAGCTGTTTCGGAAAGCCCTGGGCGATACCCCTACCAGTTTTTTAAAAAGTCTGCTGAAATAATAAGGGTCGTCAAAGCCCGTGTTGAACGCAATTTCCGAGATCTGAAGATTAGAGTTTTCAAGCATGGATTTCGCGGCGTTGATTCGGATTTTGTTACGGTAATCTGTTGGGGAACAGCCCGCCCATTTTTTAAAATAGGTGTAAAAGCCGCTTTCGCTGATACCGCACACCTGTGCGTATCGGCTCATTTTTTCGTTTTTGTTCCATTCCTCCTGAAGCAGGGCAACGCCTTTTCTTACCGTGTAATAGCTTTTGGAGTGCTTTTCAAATCCGAAAGTAAAAGCGTCAAGTAAACACATAAATAGCGCCTGCTTTTTCAGTTTGCTACCCGAAAGCAGGAGTGCGTCGGCAAGCCGTGAGGCGGCGTCTCTGCATGAGTGTGAAGCGGCGGTGGGGAGCAACGTTATCCCCTCAGCCATTCTCAGCTCGGTTCCGTTGACGTCTGTCAGCTTAAAGTTTACCGTGTAAAGATCTGTGCTTGTTCCCCCATTTTTAAATTTGATCTTGTAAAGACTGCTGTGTGGAATGTATACCGCATCTCCGCGGCTTGCGGAGAAAAGCTTTTCTCCGTCGACGTACAGCTCGCCCACTATGTCAGAGCAAAACAGCAGCAAGCCGTCAGAGTGTCGGGGATTGGTTTCATATCCCACCCATTCACTGCCTTCTCGCCATATTTGGCGGCGACATTCTATTTCGTCGGCTAAAAAGGAAATTTGTGCTAATTCTTGAAAAGTTAAATGCTTAAGCATATGAATCACCTCTGACTTATTATATCATACTTTTGGAGAAAAGTCCAGCTTTTTGCAGTTTGTTTTATTTACATGATTAAGTAAAGGTGATAAAATGGACGCGTAGAATAGAAAGGAGAGTAATATGGAATTCAAAAAAGTTAAAACTGCGCTCATAGGCTGCGGAATGATAAGCAAAACCTATCTTACCAATCTTAAGGCACTTGACGTCATAGACCTTGTAGGCTGCTCTGATATAATTGAATCAAGGGCTGAAAGTCGCGCAAGCGAGTTCGGTATTAAAAAGATGACCAATGAGGAGATATATTCCGACCCGACCGTAGAGCTTGTTATAAATACTACCTATCCTACCGCTCACTATAAGGTAGCGAAGGAAGCACTTCTTGCGGGTAAGTCTGTGTATACCGAAAAAATGATATGCGCAACGCTTGACGAGGTCAACGAGCTTTGTGAGCTTGCAAAACAGAAAAATCTATTTTTTGGAGGCGCACCTGACACCTATTTCGGAAGCGGAGTGCAGATGGCAAGAAAGATTATAGATAGCGGAATGTTGGGCGAGCCCGTAATGGCGCAAGCTTTCCTATCGCGCTCTTACCATCACGAGAGAAACTATACGGGGGAAGAAAAGCGCTTTGCGTTTTGTAAAAACGGAGGAATCCTTTTTGATATGGGCGCGTACTATCTTACCGTCCTTGTTTTCTTGCTTGGTTCAATTAAAAGTGTAACGGGTTACAGCTCAATCCGTAACCCCGATCGGGTTTATCAAAATCCCAATTGCCCACTATACGGTCAGCCGATGACAGTGGAAAGCACGAATGTTTCTACGGGTAGCTTGATATTCGAAAACGGAGTTATGGGAAATATCACTATGCTTTCCGAAAGTGCGCCGCAGAATCATTTTTACATCTATTGTTCCGACGGATATATTGACCTCGGAGACCCTAATCTGTATGATAAAACAATCCGTATAGTAAACAAACGCGGGGAGGAAAGTATAATAAATTCCACCTTCGGAATTGACGGCGGAAACCGCCGAGGCTACGGTGCGGCTGAGGCTATGTACGCCGTAATGGCTGGAAGGGAACCCAGATGCTCGGGTGAGCTTTGCCGTCACGTGCTTGAAGCTGCGCTTGGAATTATAGACAGTAGTGAAAGCGGAAAGACCTATGCCATGACTACTACAGCAAAGCGTCCTGAGCCTTTTAAGCAGGGCTATACCGAAAATGCCGAATTATCTTTGAAATAAAGGAGCAAAAATGACACAGTATTCACTTCAAATGTACACTTTGCGAGAGTTTATGAAAACTCCCGAGGCGCTTGACAGAACCCTTTCACGCGTTGCCGAAATGGGATACGAAAACGTGCAGATAACACCGCCCGCCTTCACAACCGCAGCAGAACTTGCCAAGCTACTTAAAACCAAGGGGCTTAAAGCCGACTCGGCTATATGCACCGTCTACAAAATTCCCGAAAATATCGAGCAGATATCACGTGATGCCGAAGCGCTTGAAACCTGCGTTTTGCGTACCGACTCGATAAATAAAGAAGACCGAAGGACGGTAGACGGATATCGCTCGTTTGCCAAACACCTAAACAATTGCGGCAAAATGCTCCGAGCTAAAGGTTTTGACTTTATGTATCATTTCCACGCTTTCGAGTTTATAGATTTTGGCGGTACGCGCGGTATAGATATCCTGCTTAATGAAACCGACCCCGAGTACGTAATGTTTCAGCCCGACGTTTTCTGGCTTACCGCCGCGGGTACAGAGCCCAGCCGTTCGCTTGAAATGTTCAGGGGCAGGGCAAGATATATCCATTGCAAGGATTACGTTATTACCGCCTCTCAAGACCCTACACTTGAGAAAATAACCCACGCGTCAGCTCCGGTAGGCACGGGGAATCTCCACTGGAATGAAATATTCAAAACCGCCAAGAGCATGGGAATTGAAAACTTTGTAGTTGAGGACGATATGGGCGTTCTTGACCCATTTGAAAGCGCATCAATAAGCCTTCCAAATCTCAGAACCTTTGATAAATAGAAAAAGAGTATTTTAGTTCGTCTTTACGTTTGCCGTTCCGTCGTCATTATAAACTATTCTGTCACCGCTTGAGTTCAAGGCGTCAACGTACGCGAGATATTCTTCCTTTGTCGCAAAAAGCGGTTTGTATTCTTCAACTATCTTCTTAGCACGTTCTGCCCCGTTTCCGAGAGCAAGGCTATCCGCGGTTTCCTCATCTATATCTGTCTCTCATCCAACGCAACAGCTATGGCTGTATTTATCGGCTATGCAAACAAAATTCTTATAGTACTCGGGTGCGTAAAGCTTCATTTTTATCTCCTGTGTTAGTTCGGTCTGCAATTTGACGCGATGCTCTTTTCGATATTCGGTGCGGCGGCGCAGTCTTCGAATTATTTTCGAATTATTTTTGTTCGAATTATTTTTGTACGTATTGACTTTTTTGATGCAGAGGCGTATAATTGAAAATATCTGGTGCGGTTCGGAGGACGTGTTTTCCGAAGCGAACGATAAATTCCACGAACACCTTGACTCGCTTGGCATCTCACATATCTACAAGACCTCCGAGGGCGACCACTCATGGAAATGGTGGGATATGCATATCGTAAGCGGACTTGAGGCGATTTTGGGAAGAAAAATATAAGTTTACAGGAGAAAACGGCTATGACAGAAATTTACAACATAAAGGATTTTGGTGCTATTTCGGAATCGTCGGAGCTTCAGACCGCAAGTATACAGGCGGCGATCGATGCGGCGTTCCTTGCGGGGGGCGGCGAGGTTGTAATTCCCGAGGGAAGCTTTTTGACGGGATGCATAAGACTTCGCTCAAATATAACCCTCCATCTGCTTAAAAACGCGACCCTTGTGGGAAGCATTGACCCCGATGACTACTGCGGATACCTGAACGATAAGATCGAGCCTATCTCCGCGGAGGAGATAGATAGCGTGGTGGAGACCGCGCTTCCCGAGGGCAATGGACGCTCGGCTCGTCCCTACAGCAGATGGAATAACGCCATCATCCGCGCAATCAAGGCGAAGAATATCGCCATCGTTGGCGACGAGGGCTCGGTAATTGACGGCCGCAACTGCTTTGACCCTGTTGGTGAGGAGAGTTACAGAGGTCCTCACGCCATCAATATGTGGTTCTGTGAAAACGTAAGGCTTGAGGGCTACACGATCCGTGACAGCGCAAACTGGGCGCACGCAATTCAAAACAGCAAGGGCATATCCGCGCGAAATATTACCGTCCTTGCGGGACACGACGGCTTTGACGTCCGTACCTGCGACGATATTCTGGTTGAGGATTCTGTTTTCAAGACGGGCGACGACTGTATTGCGGGCTTTGACAATATCGGTGTTACCGTGAGAAATTGCTATTTTGAAAGCGCGTGCAGTGTCTTCCGCTTTGGCGCAACAGATATGCTTGTTGAAAATTGCAAGAGCGTTGCCCCTGCCACATACGGCTTCCGCGGCTCTCTTTCGCCCGAGGAAAAGGCAAGCCGCGCCGACACCACCGAGGCGTGCCGACATAGCTGTCACAACGTTTTCCTTTACTATTGCGACAACAGAGCAAGAATAAGAAAAACGCCCGGCAACATATTGATACGCGACTCGCATTTCATAAATCCCAATTCTGTTATGCGCCTGCCCTTTGGACATATATGGTGTTGCAACCGCTCGCTTAACGATATTCGCTTTGAAAACTGTATAATTGAGGGCGTTTCTATTCCCATAGGGCCCCAATGCCCCGAAAACGAGCCGCTGAGCTTTTATATGAAGAATTGTACGGTCACCCCGAGAGTCGGCTTTGAGAATATGGCGTTTCTTGACGGCAAAAACATGAAAAGGGTGGAGCTTGAGAGAGTCACGCTTGACGGATTTAGTGACCCCAAGATCATTTGCCAACCCGATGCGGAGATCGTTATAAAGAGATAAAAAAGGCATACGTTTACGCGGGGATATCCATACTTTTCCGGTCGTCCATCGCAACAGTTTCACGATTTTTGCTTAATACCTTAAGCAGCTATCCGGTGCTTATGTACAGCGCGCTTTTTGCCGCGCTTGCCTTGCTTGCCGTAAATATCGTTACGGGCAAAATAAAGCTTCTTAGGTCATATAGCCTTAAGGATCACGTCACAATTTTGCTTATCTCGTCACCCGGCACGTTTTTCTACTACGTTTTCCTATATTCGGGAACGGCGAAAATGTCTGCCTCGCAGACGTTTATCGTCAATTACCTCTGGCCTATCATGAGCCCTATCATGAGCGTCGTTTTTGCGTGCATAATTCTTGGCGAAAGGCTATAGGATAAAAAAGTATTGCCATTCAAAAACGGGCACTTTTGATTGCGTCCGCAACAATTCCGCAAACAACGAAAAAAGCCTATTCGCAAGAATGGGCTTTTTTGATATAATAAAGCTACAATGGAAAGTTTCCAATTAGACTTCCATTTTGACTTCCATTTGGCTCATTTTAGAGTATGGAAAGTTCCATAAAAGTTCCGCAAATTGAGGCTATTTTGAGCCTAAAATGCGGCTTGAGGACAGAAAAAAGACAGGCGGTGTTGTTTAGACACCGTCTGTCGTATTGCGCCCTGCTATGTTCGCACAAGCCTTGGTGCGTAAGGGGCGAAGCCTCTTGCCAGCACCGGCAGGTGCTTACGCCTTGAAGTATCTGTTAAGAAGT
>JBGVRT010000037.1:0-29223 GCA_045128735.1 Eubacteriales bacterium
ACCTTCGCCGCTAAACATCAATTTATCGGTCACCCAAAGCTAACGAGGTCGTGTTTAGCGACCGAGTGGGTTGCGACGGATATGTTCGCACAAATCACAGATACGGGCGCGCTATGCCTGCGCGTGCTCACGCGCCAAACACCAATTTATCTGTGAATTATTTTCACAGCAAAATGAGCTGAATTCGTTATGAATTCAGCTCATTAAAATAACTATTAACGGTCAAAATTACTTATCTATATTTGTATATGGTGAGTCGGCGGTGATTTTTATGCCGTTATATACGCTTACTGCGTCCTCTGCCAGCTTTTTAATCACTGACGAAAGCACGTAGAAGCCGCCGTCGCCGTTTATGGTGATATAGTCCTTATTGCCTTCAAGCAGATAGTAGCTATGGGTGCGCTCAAGTCCTGTGGAGGTCTTGAAACTCCAGCTGAGTCTGAATCTGTTGGGGTCAGAGGTTATCTCCCCAGCACGTTCGGGAGTGACGTTTGCCGAGCCGAACAGCTTGCCGCCAAGCATATTGAGGTAAAGAGTCTGGAAGTTTCTCGTGTCGATCTGTGTGCGGCTACCGTTCTTTATGGCGTAAGCCTTGACGTTGTTTTCGTCTATCTGATCAATCTCAAAACGGTATTCCGCGCCGTCGGGCAGGGTAAAGCTCATCGACTCGATTATTCCGATATTTATCTGGAAGTAGTCGCGCTCAATCCAATCGAGAGTATCCCACAAGAGCCAATCGAGCTGTGTGCGGTCGATTTCAACGATATAATCGAAGCTGTCGAGCTTGCCGTAGTTGCCGTCTTTTTTATCCGAAAGATACACGTCTGAGAGGACGTAATAGGTTCCGTTTTCGGTGAGGTCGCTGAAATAGAGGTAGTGCTTGAGGTAGTAGATCTTGTTCTGGTCGGTGCGCTCGCACTCGTAGTAGAGAGCCTTTGCGGGCTTGTCAAGACCGTAAGCGGCGCGCGCCTTGCTGTCCGCACCCAGCTTCTTTACGCCTACGTACTCCATTTCAAGGAATCCGCCCATAACTTCGTAAACAGCGTCGGAGGAGGGGGCGTAGCTGTCAAGCGATTCGTCGGTCATATAGTACGCCTGAGTCTGAAATTCGGTGTTTTCGCGCTCTGCGTAATCCCAATATGAAAGCGCGGTTACAAGATTTGCCGTGGGTGTTCCGTCCTCGGCGTAGTCGAATTCTGTCACCTTGAGGTTGTAGACGAACATATAGTTCTTTTCGGTAAGGGCGTAGTTGAGAATGGGGGAGACGTAGAACTCAATAGGCTTGAGAATATATCTGCCAACGTAGGAGTTCATAATATAAACCGCGTCTCTGCCTGCAAGGCGGACGTAGTAGCCGTTGCCTGAGACGATTTCTTTTCCAATGTCGAGGGTGTGGCTGACTCCCGCGGTTGTGGTTATTGTCATCGTAGATTGAGGTGCGTCGAGTCCGTACTCGTCATAGCCGTACTTTTCGAGTGCCTCAGCTGAAATCTTGCGCATTGTGGTGGTATTTCCGCACACGCTTGCAAGATAGGCGTATGCTTCGGCGTCAAAGGCAGTGTTTTCGTGCCCCTTTATTCTCATTTCGCCGCTTTTGTCGCGCTCAAAGGTGTAGCTGCCCGCGTTGTCCTCAGCGCGGTTGGTTATTTTTATCGACTGAACCTGATTGTTGTCGATTTTTTTATAAATCATAAGGTTGTTGAACGCCGAAAGGTCCTCGCCGTCGTTTGTATCGACAACCGCGAAAATGCTTGCTTCGCCCTTGTCGCTGACCGAGACCAGCGTGCCAAGCTCTGTTACGTAGTAGAGCTTCTCGTTTTCCACGGTGGTATCAAGCATATAGCCGTTCGAGTGGAAAAGCGCGTATACGTCGCCGCTTCGCTTGATGCGATATTTGGTGCCGTCAAGGTCGGAGAACGTGTCGATACCTGTGAGGTAATTGACGAACACCAACAGCAGTGCAAGCAGGACTATGAGTGCAGCGATAAGAATGACCGCCTTTTTTTGTGTTCCTGCAAGGGTTTTAGTTTTTACGCTCATAAGTATTTTCTCCTGATGATAACGTATATTCCTATGCCGAACACGATAGCCGCGGGAATGACCGTGAGCACTATTGTGTAAGCGTTGGCGCGGTCAATTGTAAGCGTGTCGATGGTGGTGTCGGAGAAGGGAGTAATGGAGAGCGACGCGGGAATGTTCTCCTTGCCCATCTCGTAAAATACCTTCATAAGAAGCTCGCTGTTGCCGTAGGTGTTGGACTCAAGAAGCGCCTTGGAGACAGCTTCGGTAGAGCCGCAGGCGAACACGTAGGAGGAGAGGTCGGCAACCGAAAGTCCTATCTTGTCCTCCTGAACGTATCTCTGCTGACGCGAGATAGTCATAAGTCCGAGCTTTGAGTTGGCGGTGGAGGTAAGAGCCTCTCTGCCGTCAGCCATAGCCACAGCACCCTCTGAGGCGTTGAAGAGAAAGTATGCCTCGCGGCTGAAGCCACTGCCGAGATCCTTGTAGCCGTAAGCGAGTGGCGTGCCGTTTTCGTTCGCGTGAATGACCTCAAATTCTTCTGCAAAGGTAATGGGCATAGCGTTTTTGAAGATGACCTTTCTGGGCACGGAGCTTGAACGAAGGTCGGAGGTGATAGAGCCGCCGAGACCGAGCTGCTCATACTCACCGATAAAGGTCAGCCCGTCGCCCGTGAGAGCGTTGGAGGAGTCCTTGACGGTGTAGGAGTTGTACTTGTTTACGTCGGTCTGCTCGCGCATAAATGAGATTCCCCAAAGCTCAAGATATCCCTCAAGAACGGGAAGCTTGGGCGAGGTGGGATTCATAAACACCATAAGCGAGTGGTTGTTGTCGGCGAGGAAATCGTCAAGCACCGATATTTCGGAAATGTCGGCGATTCCGTCGGAGTCAATAAAATCAGAAGTGGGGTTGTAGCAAACGAGAAGTCGGCAATTGTCGGGAAGCTCGTCGTTTGCAAAGTCGGATACCGTTATAACCCGGTATCCTGCCATATCGAGAGTTTCAAGCAGGGCAGTATCGGTAAATATCTCTCCGTGACCCGTAAGCACAGCCGCAACGGGCGACTCTGCCTGAGTTACCGCAAGAATACCCGAGGCAAAACGCTTTTCGCCGAAGTACGCCCAAGGGGTTGTAGTGCCCGAGTTGGTGAGATAGAATTTGTTTATCTCGTATGCGCGGTACTCGGTTCCGCTTTCGATAATAACGTGTGTGGAGAGTATGGAGGTGAGCACCGAGGTCTTGTACTTTTCAACCGCGGTGGGGTTTTCCCAGATGTTGATGTACTCGATCTCAACTACGTCGGGAAATTCCTCGGCAAGCTCCTTAGCCGTCATAAGCACGTAGCGCTGAGAGGTGTTTTCCATAATGTTGTCCTCAAGGTCGCAGAATCTTATCTTGACCTTGAGAGGCTCTTCGCCTGCCGCCTTGCGCTCGTCGGCGATGCGCGTAAAGGTCTCGTCAAGCAGGTCGATGCAGTTGTCCGAGAGGGTGTAGATGCCCTCGCGCGTAAGGTCTATATACCATGTATATTTTGCGGCAAGAGCCGAGAATATCACGTTGAAAATTATTACGGCGGCGATGACAAGCACCGTAATTACCGCCGACATACTTCCGTATTTGAAGCGTCGGCTACCAAAAAGGCTTCCTTTGTTCAAATCTTTTTCCTCCTATGGAGATTTCTTTTTCTTAAAATCAGATAATATTTATCGGTATCAGCCCCAGCGTCTTTTTTCGTAAATTCTTACCGTAAGGAAGATAAAGACGAAGGCAAGCGACAGGTAGTACACAAGTGCGGAGAAATCGAAAAGTCCGTATCCGAAATTGGAGAAGCGGCTTAATACCGATACCCAATCTATAACGAATCTGATTGCGTAATTGCTGATAAGCCTTGTGCCTTCCTCGTCACTTCCAATCTGATTTACAAGGCTGAGAATGACCATAAGCAAAATAATTCCTATGGTGGAGACAGCCGCCGAAAGCTGATTTTCGGTGAGTGAGGATATGAAAATTCCGATAGCGATGAATGCCGCGCCAAGAAGAATTATTCCGATAATGCTTCCGACTATCTCTGCGCTCTGCGGACCGATGACGGGGTTAGCCGTCTCAGCGACAGCAGCGCGCTCCTCGCCGGCGATGGCATAAAGAGGAATAAAGTTGATGCAGGAAATAAGCACAGCGCCGAGGAACATAGTAAACGCGGCGAGGTACTTGCCCATAACCATACCCGTAATGGTGACGGGGGCGGTGAGCAGCATCTGTTCGGTCTTCATTTTTCTTTCCTCAGCGAAGGAACGCATTGTAAGCAGAGGAATGAGAATGACGAAGGCAAAGATCATACAGTAGAAATATGTTGAGGTCTCGTAGCTGCTTGACTGAAGCGTTGTGTAGCAGCAGACAAGTGCCGAGAGGGCAAGGAATATGCCCAAATAAACGTATCCTATGGGGTTGATGAAATAGGAACGCATTTCTTTTTTATAGATAGCAAACATTATTCGCCCTCGCTTTCATTTCCCGCGGCATCACTTTTTGACGATGCCGTTTTTTCTATAACCGACTTAGCAAATTCCGACTCAATAGAGCCTCTTCCGCCCTTGCCGCGCTTTGCGCGCTCGCGTCTGCCGCCGTCGGTGGTGTCAACTATGGTGATGAAGATGTCCTCAAGGTTCATACCAAGAGCCTCAAGACCCACGAGAGGCCAATTCTTTTCGGCGAGGGTGTAGAACAGAGTCTTGCGAATGTCAACACCTACCGCGCTTTCAATCATAAAGGTGGTTGCGTCGCCGTCGCGCTCTGCAAGCTGTTCGATGTGGGCAATGCCGGGCTTGTCCTTAAGGGTGGCGAGGATATCGCGTGCGGGACCGCAGATTTTTGCGTTGAAGCGGCGGTTGCTCTGTACCGCGCGTGTAATGTTGCCCGTAAGCTCGTCTGCAACAAGCTTGCCCTTGTTTATGATTATAATTCTGTCGCAAACCGCCTGAACCTCTTGAAGAATATGGGTGGAGAGAATGACGGTGTGCTTTTTGCCGAGAGTTCTTATAAGGTTTCTTATCTCGATTATCTGCTTGGGGTCAAGACCTACGGTAGGCTCGTCAAAGATTATGACCTCGGGATTTCCCACAAGTGCCTGCGCAATTCCCACGCGCTGACGGTAGCCCTTTGAAAGGTTGCCGATAAGGCGCTTGAAAACGTCCTTTATCTTTACGATGTCGCAAATTTCCTCAATGTGCTTCTCGCGGTTGAGGGTACAGCCCTTGAGGTCGTAGGTGAAATTGAGATATTCCTCTACCGTCATATCGGGGTAGAGGGGAGGCTGTTCGGGAAGATATCCGATAAGCTTTTTCGCCTCGAGAGGGTTGTCAAGAATATTCAAGCCGTTTATCTCAACGCTTCCGAAGGTGGAGGAGAGGTATCCGGTAAGGATATTCATCGTGGTGCTCTTACCTGCGCCGTTGGGACCGAGAAGTCCGACTATTTCGCCCTGACCAATTTCAAAGCTGATGTCGTCTACCGCGCAAAAGCTACCGTAATTTTTAACCAGATGGTCTATCTTTATCATTACAGAGATTTCCTTTCTGAAATTTTCACTTGTCAAATAATTATTTTATCATATAAATATAGATTATTTATGAACAACGGCAATATTATACAGTATTTTAGTGAATTTTAGGTGAGGGGAGAATGGTGGGAGAGGATAAATTGGGCTTTGAAGGTGTGTCAGCACAGCACCTTGCGAGAAAAGTTTTTGCGAAGCTTTTTTCAAAAAGCGACAATCTCGCGCCCGCGGACGCATCGGCGTTTCTTTTGTAGAATCGCTTGCGATTCCACTTTTCATTTGCGCCGTTTTTAGAAAAACACCGCACTTCTCCGTTCTCTAAAATCCGCCTGCGGTCAGCTTTATGATAAGCTTGAGGCTGTCGGGCTGTACTGATGCCTCGTGCGCCGCGCGGTTGCGGCGTATCTCACCGCATTTCGTGCATTTGTGAATTATAACGTAGCCCTTTTTGGGGTCGGTCTCTACGCGCACAGGCTCCATTTTGCCGCCGCATTCCGAGGCTCTGTCGCCCGGGTTTACGTCAAGGTGAAGCGACCAAAGGCAAAAGGGGCAGTGGTTGCGCGAGCTGTAGCCGAGAGGCTTGACTTCCTTGCCGCAGTTAGCGCAAATAAACGCCGAGTCGTTTTTTGTAAATCTTTTTTGTTCCATTTTTACCTCTAAAATCTGAAATATAGAAAAGGATTATACGATGCGCCCACAAGATTTGCGACGCAGAGAATAAACAAAAACAGGCTGAAAAAGGGGAGCAGATTTTTCGCGGTTTTCTGCCGAATAAGCCGTTTGTAAGCCTCGCGCGGTATTGGCGTAGACCCGAGAGCAAGCAGAATGAGAAGCGGAATGTTTCTCGTGACGTGGTAAGGCTCGTTTCCCGCAATAGGCGTAAGGCTGAACATTCTGCCAAGGTACGCCGCCGCTTCCCCGAGACTGTTTGAAGCGAAGAAAACCCATCCTACAAGAATCACCGCAAGCGAATAAAGGCGCGTGAGGGGAGAGGGAAGCTTCTCAAGAAGCCTGCCGAGGAAAAGCCGTTCCAAAGCAAGGACAGCGAAGCAGTAAAGCCCCCAAAAGAGAAAATTCAGCGCCGCACCGTGCCATATGCCGGTAAAAGCCCACACGGCAAGCATATTTACAAGCGTGCGCCACTCTCCGCGGCGGTTGCCGCCAAGGGGAATATAGAGATATTCCCTGAACCACGAGGTCAGCGAGATATGCCACCTGCGCCAGAAGTCGCGAAAGCTTTTGGCGGTGTATGGGTAGTAGAAATTTTCGGGAAAGTCGAAGCCGAGCAAATGCCCAAGCCCCACCGCCATATCCGAGTAGCCCGAAAAATCAAAATATATCTGAAAGGCAAAAAAAGCAATGCCCACCCACGCTCCAAGCGTGCTCAGACGGTAGGGAGAAAGGGCAGAGAAGTATTCCCACATCTCGCCCGCGGTGTTTGCGAATATCAGCTTTTTCCCAAGTCCGCAGACAAATCGCAGTATTCCCTGAGCGCATCTGTCAAGGCTTACGCGCCTTTCCTTAAGCTGTGCTTTTACGTCTCCGTACTTCACTATAGGTCCTGCCACAAGCTGTGGAAACATAGTCACGTAAGTGCCGAAGTCAACAGGGTTTTTCAAAGGCTCCTCGCCTCGGTAAACGTCGATAACGTAGGAAAGCGACTGAAAGGTGTAGAAGGATATTCCCACGGGGAGCGCGATGCTCTTGAAGTCGATTCCAAACGCGCCAAGCGTCGGCGAAAGGTATTTGAATATTGCGAGAACTCCGAGATTTGAAATCACCGCCGTCCACAGCCAAAGCCTTTTGCGCCGCTTGCTTTTGGATATTGCTATGCCGAAAAGAAAATCGGCGGATATTGTCAAAAGCATAAGCAGAAGATATTTCGGTTCGCCCCAACCGTAAAACACAAGGCTGACGGCAAAAAGCGCGGGGTTTTTCAGCCTTTTGGGTGCGGTGTAGCAAAGAATCAGCGAGACGGGCAGAAAAAGAAAAATAAATTCTATTGAGGAAAAAAGCATACAAAGCCTCCTTGTGAGTTGCCATATGTATGCTTGTTTTCTCTTACTTAGTGTGTGTACTTGGCGTATGACCTTCCGCCGTTTATTATTTCCAGAAGTCCGCGCACCGCGTCGGCTTGAGGGGTTTTAGAGACGTTTGCCTTTATGCGAAGAGTCTTCTCTACGTAGGCGGGGAAGCCGTTAAGCGCCGCGCCGCCGCCGCTGAGCAGAATGCCGAAATTGGTTACGTCCGCGGCAATCTCCGTAGGCATACTCTTAAGGGCGTACACTATGTTTTCTATTATCCTGTCGGCGCAGGGAGTAAGCACGGGGATAAGCTCCTTCGAGGTTATCACCGCCCCCGCGGTTATTTTGTTTTCAAATTTGGGGTTCTTGTCAGCGCGTACCTTGCCGAAAATTTTTACGCTCTTAAGGGGCGCGCGCGGGTCGAGGGTTGCCACCTTAAGCTTTACCGCCTCGGCGGTCAGCTCGCCGACCTCTATGCCGTGATTCTCAATGATGTAATTTCTTATCGCCTCGGTCATAGTGTTTCCCGCCGTGTTTATTATGCTTGAAAGCACCACGTCGCCGTGGCTGATTATGGCGGCGTCGCTGTGACCTGCGCCGATGTCAACTATCATTCTTCCCGTGGGAATATCCACGGGCATACCTGTTCCGAATGCGATGGCAATGGGGGTGTAAACGAATTCATAGGTGGAGATACCCGTGTCCTGTATTACGCTTGAGAGGGTTCTCGTTTCCTTGTCCACTCCAAATGGAATCGTTGCCACGATTGCCGTGCGCCCGAATACCGACGAGGACTCGGTTATTTCCAGAAGGTCGGTGAGCAGAAGCGCAGCGGCGTCCACGTCGTCAACAAGTCCGTTTTTTATGGGTCTGATGACCTCAAGAGACGAGGGGGCTCTGCCAATCATCGCCTTTGCCTCGTTACCCGAGGCGATAACGCGGTCGCTTTTTTTGTCAACTGTTATCACCGAGGGAGTCATTCTTGCGTCTTTTTCGTCGTGTACGCAAAATTTTGTGTATGCGCTTCCAAGGTCCAATCCCAGAGTTTTTCCCATATCACCCCTCCTTATCCTTTGTCTATAGTGAGGACGACGAAATAGCTGTCGCCCAGATTCTTTTTGATGTTTTCTTCAATAAGCGCAATTATTTCTGCGTTGTCAAGCTTGCATTCAAATGGAATTACAACGTCGAAAATCAGATTGGTGTGAGTCGCGCCCGTAACCATTCTGAAGTCGTGAATATCCCAGCTTTCGTCTGTCTCCTTGACGATTTTTGCGGTCATCGTCCTCATAGCGTTTACCGTTTCGTCGTCGGTGACGATGGGGTCCATATGAATGGTGCAGACTATTCCGTGCTCGGTGTGGAGCTGTTTTTCTATGTTGTCGATGACGTCGTGGGTTACGAAGATATCAGCCGAACCGTCAACCTCGGCGTGGAGTGAGGCAATGGTAGTACCGGCGCCGTAGCTGTGCACCATAAGGTCGTGTATTCCGATAACCTCGTCGTATGAAAGCACCGTGTTTTTTATCGTTTCGACGGTTTCGGCGTCGGGCGCCATTCCTATAATGAAATTTTTTGCCTCGTTAAGCACTTTTATACCTGCAACGAAAATGAGAAGCGACACGGCAATGCCCATATAGGCGTCCACGTCCACTTCGAAAAATCTGAGTATCAGCGTGGAAATAAGCACGGCAAGCGTTGCGCCCGCGTCCGAGAGGCTGTCAAGGGCGGTGGCTTTCATCACGCTTGAATTTATCTTGTTGCCTATTTTGCGGTTGAACACGAAAAGCCAGAGCTTTGCAAGTACCGACACCGCGAGAATAATTACCGCCACAAGCTCGAATTTTGTTTCGGTGGGTGTGATTATGCGCTTTATAGAGGTGGTGAGTAGTTCGATGCCGATGTAAACGATGAGGAAAGATACCGCAAGCGAGGCGATGTACTCGAATCTTGCGTGCCCGTAGGGGTGCTCGCGGTCGGCGGGCTTTGCGGAAAGCTTGAAGCTTATTATGGAAATCACCTGACCGCCCGCGTCTGAAAGGTTGTTGAGTGCGTCGGCAATCATAGCCACCGAGCCCGAAATCAGGCTTGCCGCTATCTTGAAGGCGCAGAGCAGGAAGTTGAGCACTATGCCCACCGCGCCTGCGAGGGTGCCGTATCTTTCTCTCGCGTGTGGGTCGCCAAGGTCGGCGTCCTTTATAAATAATCTGCAGATAAGTTCAGTCATTTTTCTGTCTCCTAAGACTTTTTTCGACTTTTTGATGCTGTTGTAAGCAAAAAGTTTGAAATATATGTTAAATTTTTTATTTTTTTTTGAAAAAGCCCTTTTATTTTTCGCTCAAATGTATTATAATATAATCAGTATAGAATATTATACTACTTTTGCAACAATTTTTCAAGCATATTTTGTGACAAACACGCATTTTTTGAAATTTTTTCTTTAGTGCGTAAAAATAAAATCGGAGGATGCCTAAATGAAGTATAAGCACACAATAACTATTGCAGACATTCAAATGAATATTGTTACCGAGGAGGAACCCGAAGTAGTTGAAGCTATGGTGGGAGTCCTTGACCGCCGTATGAGAGAAATATTCCTTAAAACCGAAAACCGTTGTCCGAAAATCGAGGCGGCGCTTCTTTGCGCGCTTGACTACTGCGCGGAGCGCAACAAACTTCAGGAGACGGTAAACCGTATGGAGGAGGAGCGCAGAGGAATCGATATTCCCGCAATGCTCGCCGAGGTTGAGGAGCTTAAGGGCGAAAACGAAAAGCTTACAATGCAGCTTACATATACAGAGGATCAGGCACGCACGATGAAGAGCGGAATCGACATCGCAAACGACCAGATCAGAATACTCAAGACACAGGTTGACGAGGCGGCGGCAGCGGCAAACGCTACTGCGGCTGAGCTTGATGAAGCAAAGAAGAACGCAGGCGAGGCGGCAGAGCTTAAGGGCGCGGTTGCCGAGCTTGAGTCCAAGGTAGCAGAGCTTGAGGCAGCACTTGCAGAGAAGAATACCGCGCTTGAGTCCAAGGAGGCTGAGTGCGAGGCTAAGACAGCCGAATGCACGGCAAAGGCTGAGGAATACGACAAGCTTTGCGAGGCGTTTGAAAAGCTCAGCGAGAAAATAGAGGAGCTTACCGAGGAGGTTGACGACCTTGGTGATGACCTTGAGGACTGCGTTGAGGAGATAGTAGAAAATCTTGTCGAGGACGGCGACGAGACAGTTACCGTTGAGATAATCGCAGAGGATACCATTGACGGACAGCCCGTTATCAGCGCCGAGATTGTTGCAAAGGAGGCTGACGGTGAGCCCGAGTTGGCAGATGATATCAATATGATGGTTGAGGAGGTTGTTGAAGAAGCAGCCGAGGAAACCGCAGAGGTGGTAGAGGAGATAACCGAGGAAGCTGCCGAGGAAAAGGCAGAGGAGCCTGCAAAGCGCCCCGTGGCAGAGATTGCCGACAATATCGTTGACGCCTTTGAGCTTGATATGAAGCCTCTTCGCCGCGGTAACCTTGACGAAAATCAGCTTACTATCGATAGCGAGTTGACCGAGGATAAGCCCTCTGAAAAGACCAACGTTGAAAAAGAAAAGCAGAAGGCGCACAAGAGAGTTCGCTCCATGTTCGACCTTATAACCTTTGATAATGTATAAGCTTCCCGAATTGCTTTGCCCCGCGGGGGATATGTCCGCGCTTGAGGCGGCTATCGAGGGCGGTGCCGATGCGGTTTATTTCGGCGGCGTCGATTTCAATGCGAGAAAAAACGCGAAGAACTTTAATGCCGAGGAGATGCGTGTGGCGGTAAACACCGCTCACGCTCACGGCGTAAAGGTCTACGTTACACAAAATACTCTTTGCTATGACAGAGAAATGAATGCCTTTTTAAGTGCGGCAGAAACTGCTATTGCGGCAGGGGCTGACGCACTTATTGTCGCAGATATGGGCGGTGCGTGTGAGATAAAAAAGCTTTTTCCAAAATGCGAGCTTCACGCAAGCACACAGATGTCGGGGCACAATCTTGCGGCGGCTCGCGAGCTTGAAGCGGCAGGATTTTCGCGTATGGTAATGGCGCGCGAGGCGTCATATGAGGACATAAAATATTTCACCGAAAACACAAGCCTTGAGATTGAGGTGTTCGTTCACGGCGCGCTTTGCGTTTGCCATTCGGGGCAGTGCCTTTTCTCGTCTATGATAGGCGGAAGAAGCGGCAACCGAGGCGAGTGCGCTCAGCCCTGCAGATTGCCTTATTCTGGCGGCTATCCGCTTTCGCTTAAGGACAGCTCGCTTGCGCCCCATATCCCTGCGCTTATAGAGTGCGGCGTTTCGTCGCTTAAAATAGAGGGAAGAATGAAATCTCCCGAGTACGTCAGAGACGTGGCGCGTATTTACCGCCGTCTGCTCGACGAAAAGAGGGCGGCATCAAAAGAAGAAATGGCGGAGCTTGCGGCAATATTCTCCCGCGGCGGCTTTACCGACGGATATTTTACGGGCAGAATAAATAAGTCAATGCTTGGCGTGCGCTCGGAGGACGACAAGAAAAGCTCACGCGAGCTTGTTCCCTTTGAGGGGCTCAGTAAAAAGGTAGGCGTGGCGATTGAGGCGGAGATACTTCGCGGAAAGCCCTGCGTGCTTACCGTTTCATCGGGCGAAAAATGCGTCAGATACGAGTCGGATGTCGTTGCGGAGGAAGCGTTGAACGCTCCCCTTGGCTTCGATTCCGTAAAAAAACAGCTTACAAAGCTGGGTGCTACGGCGTACGAAGCAACCTCATTTTCGCTTAAGCTTGACGAGGGGCTTATGATACCTGTTTCTTTGCTTAACCGTATTCGCCGAGAGGCTATAGAGCATTTTGAGGCTGTCGGTCAGAAAAAGGTCGTAAAAAATGAGGGAGCCGAGCTTTCTGTGCCCCAAAAATCACCTGTGAAAATGCGTACCGCGCAGTTCTATTCGGCAGAGCAGATACCGAGCGCGGCAAAAGAATTTTTTGATATTATCTTCCTTCCGCTTCACAAATACGCGGGAGAGACAAAGGGCGTGGCGTTGCCACCCGTAATATTTGACCGTGACCTCCAAAGGGTGGAAAAAATGCTTGAAGAAGCGAAAAAGCTTGGCGCAAGGTACGCCCTTGTGGGTAATATAGGTCACGTGGAGCTTGCAAAAAAATTCGGATTCAAGCTTTTCGGCGATATCCGTTTTAACGTCACCAACAGCCAAAGCGCGGCAAGACTTGAGGGGCTTGGCTTCGAGTGCTTTGTGGCTTCGCCCGAGCTGTCGCTGGCGCAGGCGAGAGACCTGGGCGGCGCAAAGCTTGTAACTGTCTACGGCAGACTCCCCTTGATGTTGCTTGAGAAGTGCGTTGGCAAGGAGCTTGGCGGTTGTGAAAAATGTGAAAGCGGCAGAGCGATGCTGTGCGACCGAAAGGGCGTAAAATTCCCCGTCCTTCGCGAGTGGGAGCACCGTTCGGTGGTCTATAACAGCTTACCTACCTCTATGTCAGACAAGGGTGACCTGCTTGCAAAGAACCGCATCACAGGTCAGCACTTTATTTTCTCTGTGGAGAGCAGGGAGGAGTGCGAGGGCGTAATATCGGCGTTCGTCCAAAACAGAGCCGTAGGCGGACAGACTCGCAGACTTGGCAGTGCGGTAGTGGCAAAATAAATTCCGAAAGGAGCTAAAAATGTTCGGAAAAGGCTATATTTTTTCGGTTATAAAGTGGTTTTTCAGACTTATACTCGTTACGTTGATACTGCTTGTGGTTGGAGTATTCCTGTGGAGATTTATCACCTCGACTCCCCCCGATGAGCTGATGACGCTGACTCCAAACGAAAGGCTTGTCGAGCTTTATGAGGGCGGCGAGCTGAAGCTGATAACCCAAGAGCAGAATACCATAACAAGGAGCGAGCGAAGCTACGGATATTTCGCGGTCTGTGACACGGTGTTTATCCCCGAAGCAGAGCAGCTTCAGATACTTGTAAGATACAACGACAGCACCCTTAAGGCGCTTAAGAGCGACTATGCCGATGACTTTTCGGAGCTTGGCGAGGACGAATATCCCGACAGCACACGCGATTGGTACGACGTTTCGGTGGTGCTTGCCCGTGACGTCACACCCGACAATTCCGATGACAATTTCGGCAACGGCAGGGAATCGGTTGAGCTTACGAGGGTAAAGCCCACCGAGGTCAGCGGCAGGAAGCACGTGGGCAGGTACAGCTACCGCCGACTTGTGTTTGACAATATCCCCGTGGATGAGCTTACCCTTGCGGTCTACGCCGATTTCTACTATCTCGGCGACGTAGCCTATGAAAAAGAGGGCTTCGATATCTATGAGGACGAGGCATACGGCACGCTTTGTCTTTACACCTTTGCCGACAATACCCTTGAGGCAGAGCTTTCAAAGGACGATTTGGCGGCAATCGAGGGCTTTGCGAAAAAATAGTTTCTTATACCTATTGACAATTTGCAATAGTTGTGATACAATTATGTAGATAAAAAAGGTTAGTCAAACCCTAATCAAATACGGAGGTTTTATTATGAACAGAATTAAGACTATCGAAACAAAGGATCTCAACAACACAGTTAAGAACGGCGGATGCGGCGAGTGCCAGACTTCCTGCCAGTCTGCTTGCAAGACTTCCTGCGGCGTTGCAAATCAGGAGTGCGAGAACAAGAACAACGGCTGATTGAGGTCGTAATGCAAAGGGGCTGAATCTTAAGACTCAGCCCTCTTTTCTGCTTAATAAGTAAACGTATAGGAGAAAATATGGTACATCAGTATAAATTAAACGGATACAACATAGTTATGGACACCTGCAGCGGCTCGGTTCACGCCGTTGACGAGGTGGCTTACGATATAATAGAAATGTACAAAAGCGCCACCGAGGAAGAAATCGTTTCGGCTATGCTTGGAAAATACGGACATATGCCCGACGTGACAAGAGAGGATATTCTTCTTTGCATCGGTGACGTAAAGGCGCTTGAGGAAAACGGAAAGCTCTTTTCCGAGGACAAGTACGAAAAGCTTGCCTATAACTATAAGAATAACAGCAACGTAATAAAGGCACTCTGCCTTCACGTTGCCCACACCTGTAACCTTAATTGCTCGTACTGCTTCGCAAGTCAGGGCAAGTATCAGGGCGACCGCGCGGTAATGAGCTTTGAGGTGGGTAAGCAGGCGTTTGACTTCCTTATCGCCAACTCGGGCACGCGCCGTAACCTTGAGGTTGACTTCTTCGGCGGTGAGCCGCTTATGAATTGGGACGTGGTAAAACAGCTTGTGGCTTACGCAAGAAGCGTTGAGAAGCAGTACAACAAGAATTTCCGCTTCACCCTTACCACTAACGGTCTGCTTATTGACGACGAGGTTATCGACTTCCTCAATAAAGAAATGAGCAACGTGGTACTGAGCCTTGACGGACGCAAAGAGGTTCACGACCTTTTCCGTAAGGACTACGCGGGCAACGGAAGCTACGATAAGATCATTCCCAAATTCAAGCGTCTTGTTGAGTCTCGCGGCGGCAAGAATTACTATATGAGAGGTACGTTCACTCACAATAACGTGGACTTTACCGAGGATATTTTCCATATGGCTGACCTTGGCTTTACCGAGCTGAGTATGGAGCCCGTGGTCTGCGCCCCCGACGACCCCTGTGCACTTACTGACGAGGACCTTCCAAAGCTCTTCGAGCAGTACGAGATACTCGCGAAGGAAATGATAAAGCGCAAGCGCGAGGGCAGACCCTTTACATTCTATCACTATATGATCGACCTTAAAAACGGTCCTTGTATCTATAAGAGAATTACGGGTTGCGGCTCGGGTACGGAGTATATGGCTGTCACCCCTTGGGGCGAGCTTTTCCCCTGCCACCAATTTGTGGGAGACCCCAAATACAGCCTTGGTAACATCTGGGACGGCGTTAAGAATAAGGATTGTCAGGACGAGTTCCGCTCCTGCAACGCCTACGCACGCGAGGAGTGCCGTGACTGTTGGGCAAAGCTTTACTGCTCGGGCGGTTGCGCGGCAAACGCTTACCACGCTACAGGAAGCATTGGCGGAATATATAAATACGGCTGTGAGCTCTTCAAAAAGCGCATTGAGTGCGCGGTTATGATGCAGGTCGCAGAGGCTGACGAGTGATGAAAACTCCCATAGCCGACTTTTTGGCTGATTACGAAAAAAAGAATATTTCGCGTTTTCATATGCCGGGTCATAAGGGCAAAAGCCTTCTCGGCTTTGAGCATCTTGACATTACCGAAATAAAGGGCGCGGACGAGCTTTACGCCGCCGACGGAATAATCGCCGAGAGCGAGAATAACGCCTCGTCTCTTTTCGGAAGCGCACATAGCTACTACTCTACCGAGGGCTCGACTCTTGCCATAAAGGCAATGCTTACACTTGCGGCAGAGGAAAGACCAAAAGGCGAGCGTCCGCTTTTTGTGGCGGCTCGCAACGTGCATAAGGCGTTTGTCTACGGCGCGGCAATGCTTGACGCCGACGTGAAATGGATATATTCTTCGGAAGGGCATATCTGCAGGTGCAAGGTAAGCCCCGACGAGGTGGTAAAGGCGATAAAAAGCTGTCCGCGAAAGCCTGACGGAGTTTATATAACCTCGCCCGACTATCTCGGAAATATTGCCGATATAAAGGGAATTGCCGAGGTCTGCGATGCCTGCGGAGTGCCTCTTTTGGTTGACAACGCCCACGGCGCCTATCTTGCTTTTCTTGAAGAAAACAGACACCCCCTTGCCCTTGGAGCGTCGATGTGTGCCGACTCGGCGCATAAGACCCTGCCCGTGCTTACAGGTGGCGCGTATCTGCATGTAGCGAAAAAAGCCGAACGCTTCTGCGCGCACGCAAGAGCCGCGCTGTCGCTTTACGCCTCTACAAGTCCGTCATATCTCACGCTTTTGTCGCTTGATTTGTGCAACAGAGAGCTGTCCGAGGGTGACCGCAAGAAGTGGAAGGAAACTGCGGAATATATAAACCACGCCCGCAAGGTGCTTACACTTTCGGGCATAGTGACCGAGGGCGACGAGCCTTACAAGCTTGTGATAAACGCTCCTGCCTCGGGATATGAGGGCGGTGAGCTTGCCGAGTTTTTCAGAGCGCGTCTTATTGAACCCGAATTTTGTGACGGTGATTACACCGTGCTTATGCTGACTCCGTATAACAGCGAGGGAGATATGAAGCGCCTTTCGCGTGCCATTGGCGAGCTTAAGGGCAAAAGATGCATTGAACGCGGATATGTTAAAGCTCCAGTTTGCGAGAGGGCAATGAGCATAAGAGAGGCGGTTTTCACCCCCTCTGAGATGGTTGAGGTTAGCTTTGCGGAGGGAAGAATCTGTGCCGCGCCTACCGTCTCCTGCCCCCCAGCAGTACCTGTGGCGGTCAGCGGAGAGGTGATTTCAACCGAGTGCGTAAAGGCGTTTTTGCATTACGGAATCGGGCAAATCAGAGTCGTAAAAAAATAAACGAAAGAAAATCTCAAAACCCACTTGAAAAAAGGAAAATAATGTGTTACAATGAAAGTCGTTGAATACGGCTTTCATTTTTGCGGAGGTAATGTAATGAATAACGAACACGGCATCTATGATTCAAAAGAATATAAGAAATCAAGATTTGCCTATAAAATGGAGTGTACCTTTGAGTACTTTGTTACGCTGCTTGTAGCCGACGCGTATCTTTCCAGCCTTCTTACGGCAATAGGAATGCCCGACTCGATGATAGGTATCGTTTCGTCTATCGCCTCGGTTGCCTTTTGTTTCCAGCTTTTTACTATGATGTTTGTGCAGAGAATACGCAACGTCAAGACCTTTTCTACCATTATTCACATTATAGGCAGACTCTTTTACGTTGCTCTGTATATGATTCCGTTTTTCACCTTTATTCCCAAGGAATATAAGGGAATAATCGCCATTGTGTGTATAGTTATGGCGTATTGCGGTTACTATCTGGTTACGTCAATGATATATAAATGGGGGAACTCCTTCGTTCACCCCACCAAGCGCGCAACATTCTCGGCAACAAAGGAAATGCTGTCGCTTATCTGCGGAATGGTGTTTACCTTTACGATGGGACAGCTTATAGACAATAAGTACACCGTGTATACCGAAAATGGCACTGCGCAGATTACCGACGGCGGATTTATTCTTATTGCGATAACAATCGTGGTAGCAATAGTTCTCGATGCAATTTGTCTGTTGATAATGAAGAAGGAAGACGACCACAGCCACGTGACTGAAATTGAGCCTATAAGACGCGTTGTGGGTAATCTTCTGAAAAACAAGTCGTTTGTGTCCTTGATGGTGCTTGATTGCCTTTATAAGATGGCAATTTACGTTATCACGGGATTTGTAGGCACCTTCAAGCTTAAGGAGCTTGCAATGTCGGTAGGTATGATAACCGTATTCACCATTATATCAAACGGCGTTCGGTTTCTTGCGTCAAAGCCGATTGGACGATTCTCGGATAAGACCTCGTTTGTTACGGGCATAACTCTCGGTCTTGTTATTAAGGCTTGCGGATACATATTTATTATATTTATTTCTCCCGAAACCTGGTGGATGATATTGGGGTATCAGATACTTTATAACGTAAGTGTTGCCGCTACCAGCCAGAATCTGCTTAACGCGGTTTACAGCTACGTTGACAAAGACCACTTCGTGCAGGCAACCTCAATTAAGAACTGCCTGTCGGGTGTAATGGGATTCTTCGCTTCGCTTGGCTCGGGAGCTATCGTCAGCGCAATACAGGGCGAGGACGGAACGGGAATGTTCAACCTGTTCGGAATTGAGCTTTACGCACAGCAGGTGCTTGCTATAATAGCATTTACGCTTACGGCTATCGCTTTCCTCTACGCGCAGTTTGTGGTAAGAAAACAGAAGGTAATGGTGCAGTAAAGATTATAATACACAAAAGGAGCTGATTCGTAATCAGCTCCTTTTGTGTGTAAAAATATTGAGCAGATAAATTGGTGTTTGGCGGTGTGTGCGCACTGTACCACGCGAGAAAAGTTTTTGCGGAGCTTTTTTCAAAAAGCGACCGTTTCCCCATGCGGCGTTTTCTTTTTGGGAACTTTTTCTTTTGCGCCTTTTGGTTCAAAAGAAAAAGTGGATTTCCTGTTTGGGTATTAAAAAATCTATGTACAGATAAAAAGTTACAATTTACGAGGTATAAACTATTTTTTTATTTATTTCATAACCGTTTTATAAGGCGTAAACCGTAACTCCGCTTTCTTTTGAACCAAAAGGCGCGAAAGAAAGCTCACAAAGAAAACGCCGATGCGCCTGCGGGCGCAAGATTGTCGCTTTTTGAAAAAAGCTCCGCAAAAACTTTTGGCTCGGGGTGCGGTGCGAACACACCTTCAAACAATAATTTATCAGTACGCAAAGGGGCTGTCTCAAGTTTGGGAATGATTTCTATTTAATTGACAACCTATACAAAAACACTTGCTTACCGATGAGGGTTCGCAAGTGTTTTTTGTTTAATTATCACAATAGAATTTCATAAAAAATCAATTTGAGACAGCCCTTTTTGGTCACCTCTATTTAATCCAATTCCTTTTTTCCCGTGTAAAGCTCGTAGTATCTTCCCTTTTGCGCGAGAAGGTCGGCATGGTCGCCGCGCTCGATTATCTCGCCCTTTTCAAGCACCATTATGGCGTTGGCGTTTCGCACCGTGGAAAGTCTATGGGCTATAACGAAGGTGGTTCTGTCCTTCATCAGCCTATCCATTCCGTGCTCTATGTGGCGTTCGGTCCTTGTATCTACCGAGCTTGTCGCCTCGTCAAGCACCAATATGGGAGCTTTGGAAAGTGCCGCGCGTGCTATATTGAGAAGCTGTCGCTGACCCTGCGAAAGATTTGCTCCGTCGCCCTCAAGCATTGTGTCGTAGCCATTCTCAAGCCTCATAATAAAGCTATGCGCCGAGGCTGTCTTTGCCGCCGCTACGACCTCCTCGTCGGTAGCGTCAAGTCTGCCGTAACGGATATTTTCCTTTACCGTTCCCGTGAAAAGGTGGGTATCCTGCAATACCATTGCGATATTCTTGCGAAGCTCTGAAATCTTATAGTCCTTAATATCAATGCCGTCAATGGTTATCTCGCCCGAATTTATGTCGTAGAAGCGGTTAAGCAGGTTTGTTATTGTAGTCTTACCCGCGCCCGTAGAGCCGACAAAGGCAATCTTCTGACCGGGGTGGGCGTAAAGCGAAATGTTTTTAAGAATTACCTTATCGGGGTCGTAACCAAAGGTCACGTCGCGAAGCACAACGTCGCCCTTGATTCCGCTTCCGTCGTATATTCCCTCCTCGTCCGAGGGCTCGGGAGTTCTGTCCATCACCTCAAACACGCGCTCCGCGCCTGCGAGAGCCGAGAATATTGTCGCCATCTGCTGAGAAATCATATTTATGGGCATTGAGAATTGGCGCGAGTAGTTGACGAACACCGAAAGTCCGCCCACGTCAAAGCCGCCGAAAATGCAGAGCAGACCGCCCACGCCTGCGGTTATCGAGTAGCTTATCTGGCTTATATTGCCAAGCACAGGACCCATTATACCGCCGAAATACTGCGCCTTGAACTGCTTTACTCTCATATCCGAGTTAAGCTTTGAGAACTCATCAACGCAAATGCCCTCGTGGTTAAAGACCTTAACCACCTTCTGACCCGATACCGACTCCTCGATATAGCCGTTTATCGCGCCCAGCGCCGCCTGCTGACCCGTATAATATTTTCTTGACGCCTTGCCTATAGCCGCTCCGCCGAAAATAAATATTGGCATAAAGCAAGCGGTAATAAGCGTGAGCCACACGTTTGTGTAAATCATCATACACACCGTACCCGTCAGCGTTATCGTGCCCGATATAAGGCTGACCACGGTGTTATTGAGCATCATATCAATGTTGTCAACGTCGTTTGTAAATCGGCTCATTATCTCGCCGTTTGCGTCTCCGTCAAAGACTCTTACAGGAAGATTTTGCACCTTGTCAAAAAGCTGATTTCTCAGGGTTTCGGTTGCGCCAAGCGACACAGAAAGCATTATTCTTCCCTGCAGATACGCCGCCGCAACTCCGCAAAGGTACACGCAAGCAATAACAACGAGTATACCCGCGAGATACGCAAGTCTCTCGGCAGGACTTTTACCCGACTCTACAAGCGAGTTTATAACGGGACGGAGAACGTAACCGCCCACAAGTGACGAGGCTGTTGAAAAGAGCATACACAACAGCACGACGAAAAGTCTGAAGCGGTAGGGGGCGAGATAGGAAAGCAGTCTCTTTACCGTTTTCTTAGTGTCTTTGGGCTTGCCGTGGGCTCTCATACCCGGACCGCCCGGTCCGCGCCTCGGTCCCATAGGGGGCATACCGCCCTTCTGCTCCTTGCTCTTGTGTGAGCCGTATTGCTTCTGAAGCTCCTCAAGTGTTCTTGCCGCCATTACTTCTCCTCCTTTCCTTCCTCTTTATCTACCTGCGAGTAGTAGATTTCGCCGTACTCGGCGTTATTTGCAAGCAGTTCCTCGTGTGTGCCCACGCCGGTTATTCTGCCGTCGTTCATAACCACGATTCTGTCGGCGTCCTTAACAGAGCCTATGCGCTGTGCTATGATTATCTTTGTAGAGTCCTTAAGACCCGTTCTGAAGGTCTCTCTTATCTTCGCCTCGGTGGCGGTGTCAACCGCGCTTGTGGAGTCGTCGAGGATAATTATTTTGGGTTTTTTGAGAAGTGCGCGGGCAATGCAAAGTCTCTGCTTCTGTCCGCCCGAAACGTTGCTTCCGCCCTGCCCGAGGTCGGTTTCGTAGCCCTTTGTAAATTCGGTAACGAAGCCGTCGGCCTGCGCCGAAGCCGCCGCCGCGCGTATCTCCTCCTCGGTAGCGTCATCGTCTCCCCAACGGAGATTGTCGCGTATGCTTCCCGAGAAAAGCGTGTTTTTCTGGAGCACCATTCCCACGCCCTCGCGCAGGTTGTAAAGCGAGTAGTCGCGGACGTTCACGCCGTCAACCAGCACCTCGCCGCAGTCGGTGTCGTAAAGTCTCGCTATCATCGACACGAGTGTGGTCTTGCCGCAACCGGTAGAGCCGATTATGCCTATTGTCTCGCCTGCGTTTATCTTAAGATTGATATCGTCAAGCACGGGCTCGTCGCTGTGCTTGTAGTATCTGAAGCTTACGTTCTTAAACTCGATTTCGCCCCTCTCGACCTTTACGTCAGAGGGCTTTTCGGGGTCGGAAATGTCGATCTTCTCGTCAAGCACCTCGCCTATACGCTTGCCCGAAGCCATAGCGCGTGAGAACATTACGAAAAGGAATGAAACCATCATCAAGGACGAAAGGATCTGCGTGATGTAAGTAACGAAAGCCGCAAGCTCGCCCGTAGTCATAGTGCCAAAAACAAGCTGATTTCCGCCGAACCAGAATACGGCGATAACCGTGGCGTTCATAACGAGAGTCATGACGGGTTGCATAAATATCATATTTTTCATAGCCGAGCCTGCAGTGTCCTTAAGGTCCTTGTTGGCTCTGCCGAACTTGGCGCGCTCGTGGTCCTCTCTTACAAAGGACTTCACCACGCGAGCGTTTGTAAGGTTTTCACCCACGGTTGAGTTAAGTGCATCGATTTTGGTCTGCATTTTTGAAAACCTCGGAAATCCGCGGCTGATAATTATTGCAATCGAAGTAACAAGCACAGGGATAGACACCGCAAGAACGGTGGAAAGCGAGGGATTTACGGTTATCGCCATAATAAGCGCACCTATCATCATACCGGGCGCGCGGAAGAACATTCTGAGCATCATATTGCAGAAGTTCTGAAGCTGTGTTACATCGTTTGTAAGTCTGGTTACAAGCGAGCCTGTACTGAACCTGTCAATGTTGGCAAAGGAAAAGCTTTGTATCTTGCCGTAGAGGTCCTCTCTGAGGTCGGTGGCAAAATTGACCGATGCCTTTGCTCCAAAATACGCGCCGCCGATACCGCCAAGCATCATAAGCAACGCGGTGATTATCATTCCCGCCATAATCGCAAGGATAAAGCCCGCATTTGAGCCAAGCGCGTCGTAAAGCGCAAGGACGAAATCGGGAATTTCCGTCCCCTCCGCGGCACTTCCCTCGATACCGAAGTCAATTATATAAGACAAAAGTCTCGGCATCAACACCTCGCCTATAACCTCGATTATCATACAAATCGGGCCTATAATGAAATAAGGCAGGTAGGGCTTGATATACTTAAACCATCTTTTCAAATCAAATTACCTCTCAATCAGAAATTTCCTCTGCAACGTCTTTTTGCGTAAAAAAGGGTGCACAATTAACCCGTTAAATATCAATTCATTAAATATCAATTCGTTAATTATACACCCTTACATCAACGCAGTCAACACGGTGTACTATTTTTTTACATTTTGTTTACGGTTTCCAGAACTGATTTGGCTCAAGCGTAAAGCTGTAGGTGTGGTCGCGGTAAACAAAGACGCAATCAAGCGTTTCGGAGGTGATATTGGTGACTCTCGGCAGGTCGCCAAACCAGTCGGTAGCCACTCTCACACCGTTTGTCACGGTGAAAAGCAGTTTTCCGTTGATAAAGCCCGAGGTGGTCTCGCTTTCGGAGTAAACCGAATAGGTGTCTCCGCCCCAACGGAAGCTGTATTCCGAGGTGTTTTCACCCTTGTGCCCCTTGGCGCCCCAAATCACGTCCTCAAAATCAACGCTAACGCCAAAGGAACGCGCCACAAGCTCGATTACCGCCGCCGCCGTGGGCGAACAGTCGGCGCATATCTGCTTTTTTATAGGCTCACAGGTGCCGGGGTCGTAATACTCGGTAAAGGCGTTCTGCTCCGAAAGTCCGTCAAGGACAAGCTTTGAAAGCTGTGCAAGCTCGTTATAAAAGCCGTATCTTTCAAGGGCACGAATCATTTTGCGGTATGTCACGCCGCGCACTGTGCCCCCAAGGTCGGCGGGGATATCGGGAAGCGGAAGTCTTGTGAAAAACTCGTCGGGGTTCATTACGTGGCGCTTGACAAACTCCTCCGCCATCTCACTGTCAAATGCGCCGTAATACATCATATCAAGGTTTTCAATACCCACATAGGGTATCATACTGCCTCGGTAGTCGCGGTCGTAACAAACCCCTGCCTCGCTTATCCAGAAATTCTTTTTCACAGAGGCAAAAAGGGCGTCGGCTTCCTCGGTGTACTTTTCGGCTTCGCCGTTCTCAAGCAGCCCTGCAATCTGTGCAAGGGTCGCCTTAAGACGGTAGACGAAGGATGCCATAAGCGCGGTCTCCACGGGGAAAGGCGATATTTCGCTGATCCTTCCGTTATCGCTTGACACTATGGGCGCATAGCGCGCGGGATTTACTCCGTCGGCAAGCTCCTTCTCCGAAAAGAGCTCAACAAGCCCGTTGCCGTTGCAATCGTGAGTGCTCCATATATACGCGTCAAAGCGCTTGAGCGCGTCGTAGAGTCTGTCAAGGTAGGTAAGCTCCTTCTTTTTTGCCATATAGAAGATTGAGAGAGCCTCCTCGGCAATGCAAAAGCCCGCAAGACGCGAAAAGTCGCAGAAGATGTCCTCCTGCTTTTTCACTATTTCGCCCGCTATTCTGCCGTCCTCGCGTGCCGTCATAATAAACGCCTTAACGCATTCGATAGCCGTTTCGATATCGTAGCGTGCAAGAGTTTCGGCACACATTATCTCGCTTGCCGCGTTTACTCTCTCGTCCTCCGAGCTTCTGACGGCAAGCTTGTAATCGCCAAACGGCTTCACCGCGTCAAGAAGAACGCTCCGCGCGCCACGGTAAAGCGCGTCGAGCTTTTTGTCGTCGGTCTTAAAGCTGTCGGAAATTTTTATCATAATCTATCCTCACTTCAGATAATTCTGGCATATGTACAGGCTGTCGGATGCGCTGTCCCATTGGGTAGCCGCTCCCGCGGTAATAAGGATATACTCCTCGCCCTCAAACTCTGCAAGAAGCGCGAGACAGTACTTCGCCTCGTCGGTGTAGCCCGTCTTACCGCCGATTATACTGCCGCCTGTGAACCCGAGCGACACGCCGTTTTTAGCAAATCTGCCCTTTACGGGGGATATTGTTGTATTCTGGAAAGTCATTCTGTATTCCTTGAGCTGACCCTCGTGGAAGTATTCAAGATAGGTGACGTAGCTTTCCGTGGTGATAATCTTTTTGAAAAGCTCGTTTTCAAGGGCGTAGGCGAATATGGAGGTCATATCCGCGGCACTTGAATAGTGCTCGGGGTCGTGAAGTCCCGTCACGTTTACAAAATGCGTATCGGCAAGCCCAAGCTCCTCGCACTTTGCGTTCATCAGCTTGACAAAATCCTCCTCGCTCCCTGCCACGTACTCGGCAAGGGCAATCGCCGCGTCGGTGTCCGACTCGAGAAGAAGCGCGTAAAGGAGCTGTTCGGTAGTCAGTATGTCGCCCACATCTATACCCACGCGTGAGGCGTCGGCATACTTGTTTTTCATCTCCTTGGTGATAGCCGTCTTATCCTCGAGCGAAGCCGCGTTTTCGTAAGCCGCGATAAAGGTCATTATCTTTGTCATCGAGGCAGGATACATACGCGCCCCCGAGCCTCGCGCCGCCACAGCTTCAAGCCCTGTAACCCTTGTCAGCAGTGCGTTTTTGCAGTTAACTCCGCCTATAAGCTGTGATTCATCGATACCCACAACCCCATACTCCGAGGGGGTTGGCAGTACCGCCGCGATATCGCTTGTATCTGTGGTTTCGTCGGTAGATAGCGGGGGCACGCAAGAGCAAAGCAGTGTCATCACCGCAAGCAGAAGCAGTAAGCTTCTCAAAATAATCTTCATATAAAAGTCCTTTCGGGTCGTTCTTTTTTTAGTATAGCACATTTAAGTCAAATTTGCAATAGATTTTTTGGTCACCTCTATTAAACCTCTATTAAAGTCCGACATCCTCGTAAATTTCAAGCAGTCTTTCTTCCGCCGCGTTCTTTTCCTCTTCAAGCTCAGCCGCCTTTTTGTAGTCGGTTGCCGCTTCGCCGTAAAGCTCGGCGTCAATTTCCTCAATACGCGCTTCAAGGCGCTCGGCTTCCTCTTTAAGGCGCTTTATTCTTGCCTGCTCCTTGCGCGCCGCCGCCGCGTCCTGCTTGTTCTTAAGGTACTGCTCCTTATTGGCGCTCATTTTGGGAGCCTCGGCAACTCCTGCCGCCGCGGTGGGCAGACGTCCTTCCTTGAATTCAAGAAATTCGCTGTAGCCCTTGCCCGCGTGAACTGCCTTATAGTCAAGCGTTCCTCCGCCCTGCTCGGCAGGGATTATCTCGATTATTCTCGTGGCAAGTCGGTCGGTGAAATATCGGTCGTGGGAGACGGCTATCACCGTTCCCTCAAAATTGAGTATAGCCTCCTCAAGCGCCTCTCTTGACGGAATATCAAGGTGGTTCGTGGGCTCATCAAGCACGAGGAGATTTATCTTTGAAAGCATAAGCTTTGCAAGAGTAAGCCTTGCGCGCTCGCCTCCGCTTAACACCGACACGGTTTTTTCGGTGTCCTCATAGTAAAATCTGAACGCCGCAAGCACGCTTCTTATATCCGACTCATTCATATTTGGATAGGTGTTCCAAAGCTCGTCAAGCACGGTATTTGCGGGGGTGAGATTTTGGTTTTCCTGGTCGTAGTAGCCCACCTTTACGTTGTAGCCGAATTCGGAATATCCCCCCGTGGGCGCAAGGCGCGAAAGAAGCACCGACAAAAGGGTGGATTTTCCGCATCCGTTCGGTCCTACCACGAACACGCGCTCGTCCTTTTTAATAAGGAAGTTTATTTTGTCAAAAATCGGACGGCTTCCGAAAGACATAGCAAGGTCCTTTGCTCTGACCACCTCGTTACCGCTTGAAATTGCCTCACCGAATTTGATTTTTATCGACTTTGGCTCGTCCTTTGGCTTTTCCAGCCTTTCCATTTTGTCAAGCATCTTTTGCCTGCTCTCGGCGGCTATAATATTTCGCTCTCTGTTCCATTGACGCTGTTGGGCGATGTAAGCCTCCTGTCTGGCTATCTCCTTCTGTTGGTCGCGGTAGTGCTTTAAGGCAAGCTCGCGGTCGATTTTCCTCTGTTCAAGGGTGGCGGTGTAGGCGCCGTTGTAAAGCTTGCCGTTGCAATACTCTATGGCGAGAGTCTTGTTGGTCACGCGGTCAAGGAAATATCGGTCGTGGGAGATTATCATCACGCATTTTTTGTAGGATGCGAGGAAGCCCTCAAGCCAGAAAAGCGTCTCCACGTCAAGGTGGTTCGTAGGCTCGTCAAGAAGCAGAATATCGGGCTCACGGCAAAGCTGCTTTGCAAGGGCGAGACGTGTTCTCTGTCCTCCGCTGAGCTTTGATATATCAAGGCGCATTGCCTCCTCGGAATATCCGAGCTTCATCAGTATCGAAGCCGCGCGCCCCCTGAATTCAAGACCGCCACCCGATATGAAACGATTATTCGCCTCGGTATATTCGGCGGCAAGGCGGGAGTGGCGCTCGGGCTCCTTGTCGTGCTCGGTGCGCTCAAGCTCACCCTCAAGCTCAACAAGCCTTTTTTCAAGGGCGAGAAGCTCGGGAAAAGCGGCGTACATCTGCTCAAGGGCGCTGTTTCCGCAGCTCTCGTTTATCTCAAAGGCGCCGTCCTGCGTGAGAACTCCCACAGTCTTGTCCTTTGAAATATATACGTTTCCGCTGTCAGGCTCAAGCTCACCGAGAATAACGCCGAAAAGCGTGGACTTACCACAGCCGTTCACGCCTATTATTCCCAGCTTGTCTCCTTCTTCAAGCGAAAAGGAAATGTTTTTTAATATCGGCTTTACGCCAAAGGAAAATGAAATATCGTTTATGCTGATTGCGGTCATTTTGCACCTCGGAAAATTTTTCTGTTTTTGGTCTTGACAAATGGCTTTTTTGGGTGTATAATATAAAAGAATTAGAACATTCGTTCTATTTTCGGAAATTTCGCTACGTTAATTTTCTTAAATTTTGCTAAAAGAAAGGATTTTTATGTGCAAAGAATGTCTGTTGCAATTTTGCAGCAACAACTGCCCCAATTACGACGGTTATATCCCGGGGCGAGGTCGCAGAAAGCTGATTTGCTCCTCTTGCGGAATCGGAATCTACGACGGCGAGGAATACTTTATTATATCGGGCGAGACCTACTGCAAAGACTGCGTAAGCTGTTTCAGCATAAGCGAGCTTGCCGAAGCTTTCGGCTATCCCGATATCCAATATCTTATCGAAGTGCTTGGCGGAAAAATCTGCCAAGGTTAATTTTTAGCCAAAATATAGAACACGTGTTCGAAAGGAGAATGATGTCTATAATTGAAGAAAAGCAAGAAAAGGTAAAAAAATATCTTGAAAGCTATCTCACATACAAGGAAATGCTTTACGCCGACGAGTACGCAAAAGACTACTCGGACACCGAAATCCCCCTGTGCGACGGCATAATTCTGCGCGCGAAGATGCACGAAATAGAGAGCTTCGTGCGCTCCCTGCCCGTCTGCCGCGAGCAAAATATGCTTTTTCAGCACTACATACGCGGTCACAGCGTGGAATTTTGCGGTGAGATGCTTGACGTGTCGCGCCGAACGGCGTTCAGGGTGATAAAAAGAGCTATCGCCTTTGCCGCCGAATATTACAGCTGAAACAGAAACTTTTTGCCACTCCGTACATAATATTTTAGTAAAAACATAAATCGGAGGGTAAAAATGATAATAACCAAACGCTACAACCGCGAGCACGCGGTAGAATACGCCAGAAATTGGGCACTCTCGCGCAATCCGCTTTTCACCGACTACACGGGCATAGGCGGTAACTGCACCAACTTCGTTTCCCAGTCGATACTTGCAGGCTCTTGCGTTATGGACTACAGCGAGCTGTTCGGATGGTACTACGAAAGCGACGCCAACCGCGCGCCCTCGTGGACGGGAGTGGAATTTCTTTATGAATATCTCGTAGGCGCAGGCGACTATCCCGACACCACCTTAAGGCAAGGTCCTTACGGCAGAGAGGTACGCGCGGCGCAGACCCAGATAGGCGACGTGGTACAGCTCTCACGCGACGGACGTTTTTATCACACGCTGATAATCACGGGCTACGAGCCGCGCGACATACTTGTGAGCGCCCATTCCGACGATGCCCTTGACCGAAGGCTGTCGAGCTATTCGGCGGGCGGCGTAAGGTTTATACATATCGACGGCGTCAGGCTTGAGATAAAGGAGGAGGACTGCTTCACAGCTCTCAACGAAGGCATTGCCCTTCCCTGATTTTAAGATTCCACAAAATACCTCATTATATTATAACACTTAAATCGCGGTTTGTCAACACAAATGAAACGGTATGTTCGCACTGCACTCCGCGAGAAAGTTTTGGGTTTGGGTTGGCAGCTAACCGATAAATTGGTGTTTGGCGCATTGTGTTCGCACCGCACCCGACAGAAAAGTTTTTGCGGAGCTTTTTTCAAAAAGCGACAATTTCGCGCCCGCAGGCGCATCGGCGTTTTTCTTTTGGGAACTTTTCTTTTTGCGCCTTTTGGTTCAAAAAGAAAAGTGGATTTCCCATTCAGGTGTTAAAAAATCTGTACACAAATAAAAGTAACAATTTGCGTGGTGTAAACTAATTGTTTTTCTTATTT
>JBGVRT010000038.1:0-2989 GCA_045128735.1 Eubacteriales bacterium
CAAAAAGAAAAAGCGGGGTTACGGTTTGCGCTTTATAAAACGGTTGTGAAATAAATAAAAAAATAGTTTATACCTCGTAAATTGTAACTTTTTATCTGTACACAGATTTTTTGACACCCAAAGAGGAAATCCACTTTTCTTTTTGAAGCCAAAGGCGCAAAAAAAGTTCCCAAAAGAAAAACGCCGCATGGGGAGGCGGTCGCTTCCCCAAAAGCTCCGCAAAACTTTTCTGTCGGGGTGCGGTGCGAACACACCGCCAAACACCAATTTATCGGTGCGCAAAGGGGCTGAGTTAGTGACTCAGCCCCTCTTTTTACGCGTAGAAATAGTGATTGCCGATTCTGAAAAGAAAGGGGCGGTTCTGCGCTATCCAGGAGGTGGTGGCAAGCCGAGGGTTCATAAAGAACAAGGCTTTCTCTGAGAGCGTGTAGCCTTCAAGGCATATCTTTGCCGCAATTACACTCTCGGCGGAGGGAGTGTTGTATATAGTGCCGAAGGACACGGGAGAGAACTGCGTGCCGTGCTTGCGGTCAAAAATTACGCCGTAGATGGTGTTGGGGTACTGGGGACTCGCCACGCGGTTGAGCACCACGTTTCCCACGGCTATTTTGCCGTTAAAAGGCTCGCCTGATGCCTCGGCGTGGATTATCCGCGCAAGCCACAGCACCTCGTCCGATTTATAAAAAGCTGAACCCGACACGGGAACTTTGCCACCCGTTTCGAGCAGAACCGCGCGAAGTGAATTATCCCACGTTAGTGACAGCCCAAAGGCTTTTGCAAGGGGTCTGACGGGAACGAACAGCGTTCCGTCTACGTTTGCGATAGGCTCGACGGTGTAAAAGTATCTGTTGTTTGCCTGCAAATAGAGTGCGCCCTGCTTTGCGTAGACCGTCACGTTTCCTTTGGTGACCTTAGCCGTGCGCGTTCCGTGATCCCAGCTTACGTTTGCGCCGCCCAGCGCATCGCAAAACGCTCTTAAGGGTACGTATGTAACCGAGTTAATGATTCGCCCTTGACCCGATATTATATCGCTTCCGTCAAGGAGCACTCTCACCCCTGCGAGGGCTTTTTCACTTAAATCGAGATAAATATTCCCACCGTATTCAAGATTGGCGGTGCTTGCTGCTGAAATTTCCCCACTTGACTGATATGTAAGAGGCGATTCCGCCTTTGGCGCAAGGGCAAGCGGACTTGCCAACATAAGAGCGCACAATGCGGCTGTGGTTACTTTTGCTGTTTTTTTCATTTTTTATTTCCTTTCTTTGGTTTTAGCCGTCTTTGGTCAATTCAGGCTTTACTTGCCCATTTTACCATAAATCCACCGACTGCGCAACGCGCAAGATGTGGAATAATAGGGATAATTCACCACTTAAGTATCATTTTAGGGGATAAATAGACTTTTTTCTCCATTTTTGGGGCATAATTGCCCGAATTTTCCACAAATTCAGTAAATTTCCAAGTGACCTGCGGCAAATGGGGGCGCTGTTGACGTTCTTTTCCCACTTGACAAAAGAGTTGAAATGTGGTAGAATATTATTCTCATAATGAAAGGAAGTGAAAAACATGTCAAACATCTGGCACGACATATCGCCCAAGAGAATAAACGCCGAGGATTTCATCTGCGTTGTGGAGATTTCAAAGGGCAGTAAGAAAAAATACGAGCTTGACAAGGAGACGGGACTCATAATTCTCGACCGAATACTCTACACCTCGACCCACTACCCCGCAAACTACGGATTTATTCCGCGCACCTTTGGTGACGACAACGACCCGCTTGACGTGCTTCTGCTTTGCTCCGAGCCGATTGAGCCGATGTCGCTTGTCCGCGCTTATCCCATCGGCGTTATCTCAATGATTGACAACGGCAAGAACGACGAGAAGATAATCGCCATACCCTTCAGCGACCCCAACTACAACATATACACCAACATCGACCAGCTTCCCGTCCACGTTTTCGACGAGATGCGCCACTTCTTCTCGGTTTACAAGAACCTTGAGAACAAGACCACCGCGGTGGACGAGGTGAGCGACCGCGACGAGGCTGTAAGGATAATCAAGAAGTCGATTGACAACTATATCGAGCATTTTTGCAAGTGATTATGGAACCGAGAGATTATACAGTTATTAAAATAGAGGGCGAATACGCCACCTTGAAAGACGACAGCACAGGCGACGAGCTTTTTATAGCTATGGCGTTACTGCCCGCGAATATTGACGTGTGTACAAAGCTTCATTACGAAATGCTTGAGTATACAATAAAGGAGTAATTATGATTACAGCAGGAATGAAAGCTCCCGATTTTACACTCTGCGATAAGGACGGGAGAGAGGTGTCACTTTCGGATTTTCTTGGAAAGAAAGTCGTTTTGTATTTCTACCCCAAGGACAATACCCCCGGCTGCACCCGTCAGGCGTGCGGCTTTGCTGCGGCTTACGCCGAGTTTGAGAAGCGCGGCGTTGTTGTGGTTGGAGTAAGCAAGGACAGCGTCACGTCCCACGTAAAGTTTGCCGAGAAATACGGACTGCCCTTTGTTTTGCTGTCAGACCCCGATCGCAAGGCTATTGAGGCGTACGGCGTGTGGCGCGAAAAGAAAATGTGCGGTAAGGTGGGAATGGGCGTTGTGCGCACAACATTTATAATTGATGAGCAGGGAACTGTCAGCGAGGTAATGGAAAAAGTAAAGCCCGACACCAACGCGGCAGAGATACTTGAGAGAATATAGAAAAAGGGAGCTGATTAGTTAAGAATCAGCTCTTTTTTGCGGCGGATATAACGTCGATAAATTGGTGTTTAACGCACTATGTTCGCACCGCACCCCGCGAGAAAAGTTTTTGCGGAGCTTTTTTCAAAAAGCGACCGTCTCCCCTGCGGCGTTTTTCTTTTGGGAACTTTTCTTTTTGCGCCTTTTGGTTCAAAAAGAAAAGTGGATTTCCCATTCAGGTGTTAAAAAATCTGTACACAAATAAAAGTAACAATTTGCGTGGTGTAA
>JBGVRT010000039.1:0-17929 GCA_045128735.1 Eubacteriales bacterium
ACTTCTTAACAGATACTTCAAGGCGTAAGCACCTGCCGGTGCTGGCAAGAGGCTTCGCCCCTTACGCACCAAGGCTTGTGCGAACATAGCAGGGCGCAATACGACAGACGGTGTCTAAACAACACCGCCTGTCTTTTTTCTCTCCTCAAGCCGCATTTTAGGCTCAAAATCTCCAAATTTATGGAACTTTACTGGAACTTTCCACTTCTCAAATAGAGCAAAATGGAAGCCAAAATGGAAGTCTCCATATTGGAACTTTATTATAGCGTAATTTTATGCGTTTGTAAACACTAAAAGGGAATTGTTTGCGGAATTGTTGCGATTGAAGAGCTTTAAAAGAAAAGCTTGTTAAAGCTTTCCCACAAGCTCCGCGTTCTTGCGTGTCGAGATTTGACAAATCAGAAAGCGATGAATATACAGCCCTCTCCGATTATAAGAAAGAGCTTAACACCCAAAAATACACCCTTATAAACTTCTTTGATGCAAGATAAAATACTCAAAACACAAAAACTATAACTGAAGCCGACTTGTATGGAACAAGTCGGCTTTTTGTCAAAAACAGACGACATTTATTGCGTCTCCGCCAAAAACGCTTCCTAAACAAAGCCAACAATGGCAATAATCACTTTTGATATTTATATAGGTCTGTTTTTAACAAAGCACGGTACTTGTACAAGCAACTAAAAAATGCTATTATATAATTGGATAGTAGACTAAACAAAAAATTCGGATGGAGGATGTTAATGAAAATATTGAATTTCGGTTCCTGCAATATTGATTTTGTGTATTCAATGAATCATATTGTCACTATCGGAGAAACAGCAACGGCATACAGTCTTGAGCTTTTCCCCGGCGGAAAGGGACTTAATCAGTCGATCGCCGCCGCAAGAGCAGGTGCAGAGGTCTTTCACGCAGGATGTATTGGCGAGGACGGAGATAAATTCTTAAAGGCGGCAGACAGGCTTAAGCGCAACATTATGCGCGACTACTGGCGCGAGGACAGAGGCGCATTTGTGGACTGCTTTACCTCGGGCAAGGAGAACGTGACAAGACACGCTCACATTTTTGCGCTTATGTATGATTTCGTTTCGGAAAAGCGCGCTCGCAGAATAATGCGCTCGGTGCTTGAAAACGACGAGGTTACTGCAATAACCACGCCCTATTTCGAATTCTTTGAGCTCTGCGCGCTTTGCAGGAGGGGTAGGCTTAAGCATATGCAGAAAAAGATTGAGTCCTATTGGGGCGGTATGGTTAAGCTTGGCGCCACCTCTATCTGGGAGGAGTATATTCCCGAGCAGGAGGGAGCGGAGCATTATTCAAGCTACGGTATGAGGTACGGACGCTCGCTTTGCCACGCGTGGGGCGGCGGACCTATCTATCTGCTTGGCAGATACTGCCTCGGCGTATACCCCACGTCGGTGGGCTACGCCACCTATGCGGTTGAGCCGAGGCTTGGCGTTTACAAGTCGATTGACGGCAGAGTACCCTTGCCGGACGGCGGCGAGGTGTGGGTAAGGGCTGATGCCAAGACCTGCACGGTTGTAAGCAACCGCAAGGGCGGTACGCTTATTTTCGGCGGCAGGGAATATAAGCTTCCCGTTGGCGAATTCTGTGTTGAGATATAATCAGAGGGAGCCGGGCTCATATGAGCTCGGCTCCTTATTTTAGGCATTTAAGTTAAGATGGCGGTAATAGGCAGGGCTTAGTCCTGTTTTGGATTTGAAAAAGTTGCTGAAGTGGCTGGTCTCACAAAATCCAAGCTCTGAGGCAATCTGCGAAATCGAAAGCTCGCCCGTCTTAAGCAGAGCCTTGGCGCGCTCGATACGCAGGTTGTTTACGTAGTCGGTGGGGGTACAGCCAAAGCAGCTCTTGAATTTTTTGCTGAAATAGGTTACGCTGTAGCCTGCCTTGCTTGCAAGCTCGGTAACCGAAAGCTGTCCGCAATAGCACCTTTCCATTCGTCTTACCGTTTCAAGCATATCCATTGGCAGAGCACCTTGAATGTGGGTGGGCTCTGCGCCCGATTGAGTGATAAGCTCGGCAACAATACCCATCATTGCGGCGTTTGCGCGTATTGCCGAGGTGGGCGATGCAGTGTTTTTAAGCTCCTTTATAAGCTCGTCGAAAAGCACCTTGATTCGTGCCTCGTCGATAGGCGCAAAAAGCCCCGGAATGAGGAAGCAGTTGGCAAGCGAGCCCATATTATAGACAAGGTCAAAATGAGCGAAATATTTTTCAAGCGGTCCCTCACCGTCAAAGGCAAATTCGAGTCTGCTGCCTGCGGGTATGAAAACCACCCGATGTGGGGGAACGTGATACCACCTGTCACCGATTTTGAGATCAAAGCGCCCTTTTTGGGTGAGATATACGGCGTTGTGGGGAAAGAGATCCTTTCTGCTCCACCAGTTGTTGCCAGCCTCGTCAAGCCACCAGCCGTCACCGCAGATATATTCGGCTACGTACACGTTAAGCGTAGACTCGGCAAAAATATGACGCGATTTATCAGACATATCCGCACCCCCTTCGTTCACAAAAAATTATACCACAACAGGTGCGGAAATGTCAAGGTAAGGACGAAAATTTGCAAATTTAGGGCGGATTTGCGTATTGATTTGTGCCGTTCTTTTTGGTAAAATTAGGTTATAGAACGATAAACGATAATAGGGGGTAATTATGTACCTTAATATTGAACGTATTTCGGTAGACCACGACGCGAGGGCGCTTGTGCTTACCGATTCGGAGCGCCCGATATTCTCCTGGACGGCGCAGAGTGACGGCGACGGCGGTGTGCAGCGCTCCTACCGCGTGATGGTGTCATACGCACGCGGTGTTGTGTGGGAAAGCGGCGAGATATATACCAAAAAGCAAAGTGCGACGTACGGTGGCGCACCGCTTTTGTCGGGCGAACGCTACACGGTGACAGTAACGGCTACTGATAACAGAGGAGTTAAAAGTCAGCCGAAGAGTGTAGACTTTTGCTACTTGTCTCCAAGAAAGTGGATAGCCAAACACATAACCGCAAAAGATGAACGCGATGATGCGGCGCAATCTTTTTTTCATAGCTTTATACTTGATGAAAAGCCTTTGAGGGCAACGCTGTACGCCTCGGGCATCGGATATCAGTATGTTACCGTAAACGGGGAGGATGTTGAAAAGTCATTTCTTAATCCCGCCGTATCGGCGTATGATAAAAGGTGTTACTATACCGTTACCGACGTTACCGAGTTTCTCTCAAAAGGAAAAAATCGAATATGCGCTACAGTGGGAAATGGGTGGCGTTACGTAAACGGATTTTTTGGCAAGCTTCCGAGAAACGAGAGGGGCGTTCCCGACTTTTTCGGAAAGATTAGCTTTATAGCCGAGCTTGAGCTGGTTTATGCCGACAGAGTCGAGATAATTCCTACCGACGAACGCTGGCTTGCGGGCTACGGTGCGGTAACTTACTGTCATCTTTTCCACGGAGAGACCTACGATGCCGAAGCTGCTTTAAAGGGATGGGATACTTCCGAATATACCGGAGAGAGGCTTTCTTCCGCTGTGTGTGTTGGAGGCGAGGATCTGGGCGTGCTTATGCCTCAGACTCATCAGCCCGTAACCGAGCAAAGGCGCATTGCGGCGAAAAATATATATAGGCAGGGTGAGGATTCGTACATTCTCGATTTCGGTGAAAATATAGCCGGTGTGGGATGTCTCAAAATTCCTGATAATATCAAGGTTGGAACCAAAATAGTCATTGAGTATGACGAAGAGCTTTTTGAGGGAGACCTCGGAAAGGAAACGCTCAGAGGAGTGCGTGCTACAGATACATATATCGCAGGCAAAACGAATATCCGCGAGTGGATACCCCGCTTCTGCTATCACGGATTCCGTTACGCAAAGATAAGTGGCCTGGGTAAATATCCCGATGCGGATACTCTTACGGCAATCGTCTTCTTCAACGATATAAAAAACAGCTCCTTTTTCAGGTGTGGAAGCGCACTTGTAAATCAGTTGCACGAAAATATAGTCCGAACCGAATCGAGCAACCTTCACCATCTTGCCACCGACTGCCCGCAGCGCGGTGAGCGTCTGGGCTGGATGAACGATGCAACGGTCAGATTTGAGGAAACGCCCTACAACTTTAACATTAACAGACTGTTTAAGAAAATATCGGACGATATCTTTGACGAGCAGGATAAGGAAAGCGGAGCTATAACCTGTACGGCACCGTACGTTTGGGGCGGCAGACCCGCAGACCCCGTTTGCTCCTCGTATCTTGTTATGGGGCTTGAAAATCTTTTGCACTACGGAGATGCGTCTACAGTCAGCAAACACTACGAATCCTACAAAAAATGGAACGAGTGCCTCGCTTCCCTTGTAAACGCCGAGGGGATAGTCGAATATTCGAAATACGGAGATTGGGCGTCACCGGAGGACTTTTGCGTAGGCGGCTTTGACGGAGTAAGATCGGCTGTTACCGATCCATACCTTATGTCGACGGGATATCATTACTATAATTACCTTCTGCTTGCCCGTTTCGCCGGATTGCTTGGCAAAAAAGAAGAGCAGTCATACCACATCCACTGTTCCGAAAAGGTACGCGAGGCATTTCTTAAAAAATGGTTTAAGCGTGAGAGCGGTTGCGTAGGCTCTGGCTCGCAGGGCGCTCAGGCGTTTGCTTTGTGGCTTGGTATTCTGCCAAAAGAGTGTGAGCAAAAGGCGGCAAGGCGTATGCTTGAGGCTGTCGAAAATGTTGGATATCGCTTGACCACGGGAAATCTGACCACAAAATATTTGCTTGATATGCTTGCCAAATTCGGCTATGAGGACGCGGCGTGGAAGCTTCTCTGCCGTGAGGAGTATCCCTCTTGGGGCTACATGATACAGCACGGTGCCACAACCGTATGGGAGCGCTTTGAGCAAAAGAGAGGCTCCAATATGAACTCACACAACCATCCTATGTACGGCGCGGTTGACTATTGGCTTTACGCGTATCTGCTTGGAATCAAGCCAAGCGAAAACGGCTTTGAGCATTTTGAGATAGCCCCCGTATTTCCAAAGGGCCTGCACTACGCGGAAGGAAGAGTGGAAACGGTATACGGAAACATTTACGTCTGCTGGCGCAGAGAATTCGAGCATCTGTATATAACGGTCGACGTTCCCTTTGGAACAAGCGCGAAGCTTAAGCTGTTCGGAGAAAGCCGAGAGCTTTCAAGCGGCGTACATCATATTTCATTTGAAGATTAAAGGAGAGAAAATTATGAAAACAGTAAAAGACAAATATTTGGTAGTAGGCGCAGATTTTGCGGGATATCCTCTTAAAGAAGCGGTTGTAGCTCACCTTAAGGAAAAGGGATGGAAAATAACCGACCTTGGCGTTACCGCCGACAGTGATCCCGACGATACAGAGAATATGTTCCACCGCGTAGGACTTCGTGTAGGCGCGCAGATAAGCGAGGGCAATTTTGAGCGTGCATTGCTTTTCTGCGGAACGGGTATGGGAATACATATTGCGGCTTCAAAGTGCCCTCACGTTCACGCGGGCGTGGTGGAGAGCGTTCCTGCCGCACTTCGCGCTATTACGGGTAACGGCGTAAACGTTCTCGCTATGGGAGCTTTTTACGTTGCACCCGCAATGGGATGCGATATTGCCGACGCCTATCTCGGTGCTTCTCTCGGAAGCGGCTACGAATGGTGGAAGAACTTCTACGAGTTCCACAAGCTTGCCATTGACGAGCTTGAAGCATTTGATTACGAGGAATACAAGAAAAACGGCTTTAAGATGGAGCACTTGGGAGATTTCCCGCTTAAGCTTGAGAAAAAGCCGGAATAAGGCTTTTACGGCACTATAAAAACGCAATAGGAGATAAAAATGAGCATAAGAGACGATTTCTGGCTGTGGGGTCAGGTGCCAAATTCACACCACGAAGAGGGTAATAATATTTACAACCTTCCCGGAGTCAACAAAATGACACCCATTGAGGGGGCAAAATTCTTCGGAATAAAAAACATATGTATGGTGGTAATGGAGGACAAGCCTGCAGTGAGAGGTTCTTCCATAGCGGAAAAGAACGAGTCCAATATCTTTTCGGTCAGGTCATTATCAGACAAAATTTCCATTACAGTTCCCGAAATCAAGTTTTCATTCGCGTCGCCGAGAACGCGAAGCGGATAGTTTTTGGTGAAGTTTTTCATAGAGCCCTTGCCGCCCATTTCCTTGAGCTGTACAAGCCAGCTCTCCCTGAAAAAATCCTTGGCTTTTTTGTATAGCCTCAAATCTTCATCACTTGCGTTCATCGGGTCAAAAGAGGATTTGTGAACAGTGTAGTCGTGTTTCAGAAAAAACTCTCTAGCTTCTTCCTCACTCGGCGCACCGTCTTTGTCTATAAGCGTTCTGTCAAGTTTCATTGAAATCCCTCCCTTACTTTTGCGACTGCGTTCTGACAATGTTACTTTATGTTTGCGGAATGACCGGATTTAATACATTTTTCCATATGAGACTGATCGTAGAATCCGCAAAGGTGCGCAATTTCTGTTTTTGACAATTTTGAAAGCTCCAACATTTCCATTGCTTTTTCGCTCCGATAAGCGTTTATATATTGTATTGGCGTGCATCCGCATATACCTTGAAAGTGACGCAAGAATGTGGCTCTTGAAAGGAAAACACGATTAGCCAATTCATCAATTGACATTTTATTTGAAAAATTTTGGTGAATGTATTCAAGAGTATTCAAAATCTGAGTTTCATATTTTTTTTTGCTAGTGTCATTTGAGCTTTTATGTATTTGTTTATAAAGCAAGTAAGACAGATAATAGATAATTTTCCAGGCAGATAGATATTGTAATTCCATATTATCGGTGTGATATAACGGATGTGTTTCCTCAATGAATTTTATATCTTGTTGCAATTCTGCTAACTGAATTGTATTGAGATGCAGAAACATAGATTGATCATAGTTTTGACGTAAAAATGGCTCAATTTCCATTAACTGAAAATATCCGGGGACATTTTTGGATTTGTGTTGCCTTTCTCGAACAAAGCTTGTTTTTAGTAATATATTTTGGATTTCTAAGTTTTTGATGCTGTGAAATGAGTGGGGGATCGTAGGCGGAATTACGAAAACATCTCCGCGAACGGCAGTGAATGATGAATTTGATATTCTGTGTGTGCCTTTTCCTTTAGTGACAATAATTATTTCATAGAAACTATGATCGTGAAGCCATATAGGGAAGGTTTGGTCAGAAAAGGCTCTTACAAACCGTTTTGGAGACTTAAAATATTCTTCTCCGACATGGTGGATTATTTCCATAATTACATGCACCTCTAATTTGATATAATTTTACAAAAAAATGCAATCTCGATACTATTATTATATCATTGTTTGTGCTATAATGCAAGTAGGAAAACAAAATTTTTTCCAAAGTTTATTGGTAGCCTGTTGAAATGAAAAAAGGTTGCTTGCCACGGTGTAGATATCGGCACTTTTGTGCCTTGAAGCGTGGCGGAAAGGAATGATTATGACAGTGAAAAACAACAAAAAATTATTGGGGGTCATTATGTTTGTTCTAATGCTTGCACTGGTTGTGCCTATAACAGCGCTGGCTTTCCCTACAAACACGCTGGACGGCATTGTGCCGGACGAAGAGTACGACTACTATCACAGATACATATTTGATAATGTTGCGGTTGACACCTCGAACGATAATTCCGGACTTCCAGGAAATGCCTTGGGCAGTCCTTTCGGCTTTGCGCATGAGTCAAGCACCCCTGCCAAGGTCAGAGTTGGTGAGACCGGAAAGAGTAATTACGTAAGATTGACTTATCCCGCCGACAAGACCGGCGGAGACGTCCTTTCCAACTTTTATATGTCAAAGGACGGTAAGTCATATATTCTTGGTAATGCTGTTTCATTCGAGTTTGATATCCGTTGGCAGGGGGTTACCGACACCACCCTTATAAGCGATGACCACGTTATGAATCTGCTTTACGCGAGATGCTTGGGTAACAGCGGTCACAACTTTACCTTTCTTAAAGCAAAGGTGGTTGCGGACGAAACCGTTGCCGATAAATATTTAGAGATATTTATTGCCGATGACCAAAAGGTCGTAACTCTTGAAAAGGGAAGCGCAGACTTCACCAATATCAAGGTTGTATATTACAGTGCGACTCAAACGTTTAGCATTTTCGTTAACGGTGCGGCTGTGGTTGAGGCAAGGTCGTGTGTTGACGGCAGCAATAAGCGTTTGGATATTATAGGGTTAGGCTCTCACTCCACAGGTGCTGTCAGCTACGACGGCATAATTTCCACAAGAGAGATATCCGACATCAATCATCATCCCTACTTCGTGTTCGGACACGTGGGATACTCCGAAACTTTCCGCACGCCTTTCGTTATTGATATTGACAATCTTTACGTAAAGGACGCCCAGGTGGCTGACGGCAGAACGCCCTATTACGAAAACAGCTTTGAGGGCTCAATAGGCGATCTTGTGACAAGCTCACTTACGGCAACAGATACCGTTACGTACGGCTACAACTCCAAGGATGAGATATCCGTGGGAACAGAGAGTAACGGTGAGAGTGAAAACACTTATCTTGATATGACTCATCCGGGACGCTTTTTGATCAAGGACCGCTATCAGGTATTACAGAACGGAAACTGGACGATAGAATTTGACGCACGCGTTACCAGCACACACAAGGACTTCAGCTTGCTTCGCATGGCTGACGGCGTAAATAATAATATTCTCTTGTTCGTTACAACGGACGGCACTATTAGATTCGGTTCTTTCGCAACAATTAATAGAACCATAGTGCCAAATACCCAAATGGCAACCTACGAATCGGGAGAATGGACTCATATTGCGCTTTCGATAACCGTGGACAGAAACGGCACCAATATGGGGCTGTATGACGATTGGACCGGCAGTGCGGGAGCATCGGGGCTCTGTTACGGTATGTCTCTGTGGGTTGACGGTGTGTACGTGGGCTCATCCAACAACGTCACACGTCAGGAGTTTGCCGCTTCATCCTCGTCGAAGGTGACATTTATCAATGATGCGGCGTATACAAGGGAAGCGCTGACCTCCGCCCCCACAGTCCCCGACAGCAATGCTGAAAATATTAAATGGTTAAAGAACAGCGACACCCTTAAGCAGTATGTGGACGAATCCACGGGAATTCTTTACTACCTGCAGTATGATGCTGACGGAAATTTCATCACAGGTAGTCTTAATTCGGACAAGACAGCAAGCGGAAGCGTTAAGCTTACCCCCGGGGTGGCTGATTCCGGTGTTAACTCGTTGGCATTCTTTGATAACAGAAGCGAGACCTACAGCAACGGAGCAATAGACAACCTTAAAATTTACAAGGGTGTTTATCCCGCGGCAAATGCTGTTGGCAAAAACGATCTCAAGGGTACGGTTGCCGAGATTGACCTTGGCTATGTAATTTCTCCCGTTGAGAATATGGTAAAGGCCACCCAGAACAGCGCGGGCGGCGAAGAGGGAGTGGTTTACTTTGAAAACTGGTGGAGAGGCTCTACTGCCGTGCCCGGTGGAACTGTGACTTACAAAACGGAAAGTGACAACACTTATGTTAAGTTCGCGGCGGATAGCGAGACTTATCTTGACGTATATACTCCCAACGTTGGCGGTAAGGTGTTCTCATCTCAGATTACGCTCAAAGACTTTAGCCTGACGACGGGAAGTGCTTCACTGCTCTCTGTCAAGCGTCAGGCGGCTGACGGTACGCAAAAGGTGCTTAACACCTTGATGGCAGACTCCTCGGGAAATATTTATTTCACCAAGGGTACTGTCAATTGTTACCTTAGCGATAAAAACGGAACTAAATATTCCATAAAGGGTACGGACTGGATCACCCTTGAGACAATAATTGACGAAACCGGAGACACACCGCTTATTTCCTACCGTGTAAACGGCGAGGTGGCTTACTATTCATGCGGAAGTATTCCGTGCCAACTCAAGGCGGTGAATATTGTGGGGGTAGTAACCGATGAGATTGTTGCCCTTAAGAACGCGCCTGATCAGAGAGTCTGTATTCTTCAGTTCAGCGACGCGACCATTTCTGTGGGGCTCGACACCTTTAAAGTGGAGCTTGTTGAAAATCCTTTCTCTGTTGAGGAGTATGAATGGACCGACGAAGTTATGATCGACTTCTCGGACTACAAGAGCATAGAAGAACTCGGTCCGCAATTCTATTGGACTCACGCGGAAAACGAGAATGTTGAAATCAGAAACGGAGTGCTTTATGTTCCCAAGGGAGCGACGTTCGGTTGGGTGGATATGAACGGAGCGTTTCAAAATTTCCTTAAAACCAACGGTTCTGATTCTGATGGCTATAACATTGAAATCAAGGCTAAAACTTCCACAGAGGAAAGTTATCTTGTGAGAGCAGTATGTGATGACGGAACTACCAACGGAATCATAAGAGTGCGTACCAACGGAGATGCAAAAAGCATTGTTGTAGGTGGTGGAGGGTTATCTGACGGAAAGATAACTCCAATAGGAAACGGAAAATTCACTGACATTACAGCTACCTTCTGGAAGGCGGACAACCAGCCTACATTCTTTATGGATGGTGCGGTTGTTGGCAGGGTTATTGCCAATACAGGCACAGCGGTTGGCGGTAAGGAGCTCGTTGCCTTTGAGGTGGCTTCGGGAACAGAAGTATCCGAGCTTTATATTCATCGTGATCTTAAGAGCGAGCTTGCACAGAAAAGTGGTAATCTTATAACAGTAGACCCTAACGTTGTTTCTACCACGATCAGTGAAAATCCGCCTCAAAACGGTATGGCGATGGGGGCTTTGACCGAGGCTAACATCCAGACTGACGATGAGGGCTATAAATATTACAGTATAAATTATGAAACGCCGAGCACCGCCTCGGTTATGACGGATATTCCTTTAACGGGTTATCTTGAGGATCACGTCAGCGTGTTTGAGACCGAGGTGCGATTCGTTCCTTCGCAGGTAGCTTCAGATGATTCACCTAACATCAAGCTGATTCAACTCCTTAAAAATGACGCTAGTGGTCAGCAAATTGCTGAAAATCTTATTCAGATCACGCCTGAAGGATATCTTTTTACTCCATACGGATATCTTCTTGACAAAGATGGAGCTTTGTTGATGCTTTCGGCTGAGGACTGGCAGAACATAGCAGTAATATACGATGCCGATTCGGGGCAGATCAGCTACCGAGTTGACGGTGCTATCCCGTATTACAAGGAGGGCAGCAGTATTGTTATTGCCCATAGCTTGCAGAACCAAACACCTCGCAATTACAGAATTGACGCGGTGAAAACCACCGCGAGAACCGTATATATGCCTGAAAATTTCGTTGGAAAGCTTGAACTTAAGTGCTTAAAGACATATATTGTAAACGAAAGCGCGAACATTGAGTTTATAGGTACGCAGGTGTCTACCTCTGATGGCGATATTCGTATCATAGCCGGTATTGATATGCTGTATTACGGCAGCGCAGGCTTTGATATAAAGGCTTACGACGCTGACGGTACGTTACTTTCGGTCGAAGAAAAGAGTATTCTGACAAATACGGCATATTCATCTATAATTGAGGATTTAGGTACAACGACGAACACAGTTTATCCAGAGGATTACGGATACAGATATTTCCTTTTGGGTGCTGTAACAGGCATACCTCAAAGGGAGCTGGCTCAGGCAGTAAAGCTTGAAATAACTCCGTTTACAATTGTAAACAGCACCAAGAGCTATTCCTCCAAGGTACTGCTTGACGTTGATTTTACTGAGCTTAATATGAATAATTGGATCTGTTCTACCGACTTTATCAAGGTAAAGCCCCGTGGCGATAACATAAACGCAAACTTCTCTACCACCGAGTATGTAAGCTACACAAATGACGGCTCACTTGAGCTTAATGGACTTAACGCGGAATTTGCCTTTGGCGCGAGTTGCGAGGGTCAGGTAAGCATAGATCTTGCTAACTCGTTTGGCGAGGTGGCGACAGCCAGCCTGTTCGATGTGTATGTGAACGGAGTTCTCACAAAGGAGAATGTCGAGGTTCCATTTGGTCACCACACGTTTGTTCTTGCCGAGGATCTCGTTAAGGGCGACTACACCTTCAAGCTTGTTAAGAAGAGTGGCGGAGATTTCGTCAGAATCAACTCTATGAATTTCTGCGGAACCATAGGTGACGCACCGTTGCTCGTAAGAGAAAACGCGATTGACGTTGTGGTTTCAGCACCCAAAGGAACCAATGAGTACGGCGACATCACCTTGTATATGGAGAGTAGTTATGAAAGCAAGGAAAGCGATGAATTTGAAGGATATTACATTAGGTATGATATTCCTTATCAAAAATCCGGAGTTGATCCTAATGCGAGCTTCTCTGTTGCGACATCTGTTCAGTTAAACAGATCATTATACCGTATTACTAACGCTTACGTTGTAAAAAAGCTTTCTGATTTTACTTACAGTGAGCCAATGTTTCAGATCCTTTCGGGTGGAGAAATATCTCTTGCCATGGCAGAAAAAGGTGCCGTCGATTATGTTGGAGGGTTCCACGGTGACGAACATATTAAAAACATAGAGTTCTACCTTGACGGTGTTGAAATAGACACCTCAAAAGCCGGCACTTACATCGGTTCACAGTTTGAATGGATACAAGATACCGTTATGAACCGATGCAACACTCCCGATGAAAACATTATGAATCACGTTCAGAGATACCTTATCACCTCGAAGGGAATCAAGCTTGAGCAACAGGTTGAATTTATTAGTGATGATTATACTCCCAACTCGAAACAGAACTACCTTCAGATGGCACCTTATAACTGTTTTGAATCCGAGCTTAAGGCACGAGAGGATGCAATGGTGGCGGCTAATGAGTTAACCGAAGAAGAGGTATCGTATGATGATGTTGAAAATCTTATCTGCACAAAAACAAATCTTCTTGATGCCAACGGCGGTATAAATGCTGTGGTTGATGTAGCCAATAAAAAGGTTACGGATAAGGACAATATAGGCTATGCCTATAACAGAAACTCCGGCTGGGCGGGTACGGATTATTCTAACCGCTACGCAGAGTACATCGGCGGAATTTCCGGCGGTAATTTTCCGGGGCTGTACGGACTTATAGGATTTGTTATCGATGATGCGAGCGTTTATCCTGAACACAATGCATTGATGATGAGAAGTGACAACAAGTGGTACGCTTCCTTCGACACTTGTTCCAGTAAGGACGTTGTTACCAAGGGTGAAGTGTGGAATGTAAGTAACTCTTATTTCATTGACTATAATCCCGACCTCTACGTTGTGGAAGTGGAATAAGCTGAATTAAATTTATATGTATTTACTATTGTTACGTTTGTTTAGATAGTTGGAGAAAAGGTATACGTAAAAGTAGCTACCTCTACTTTTGACGGCATATATCTTGTTGCTGTTGAATAATAGCGATATGTTAGGATAAAGAGTACAAACTATATAAAATTTATGTTCCTTTCTCTTAACACATCTAAAAGTTTCATAAATTTTCACTTTCCAAAAGTAGCTACTCTTTTGTATAGATTTAGATAAGCCTCATCTATACTTTAATTATATAGTCTTTTGACTATTGACTTTTGACAATTTTTGTGCTATAATAAATTATAAGTACAAAACATTTTGGAGGCGATTTAATGTCTTATATGCAAATACCTAAAGTTTGCGGAGCGATAGGAAAAGACGGAAAATTCTTTGAAAAAGAGTTGCCTGTCAATATATATAAATTGTATATACATAGTTGCAGTAACAACAGGAAATTCACAATATATGAGTTTGAGCAAGACAACAACGAAATTTATAGCACCTTGTCAACGTTAAGTGGTAAGGTGCTTGAAAATACCAATCCAAAAGGAGGATTTTTGTATGAATAATAAACTTGCTAAGTCGATTATGACTATAAGTGTGGTGATAGTTATGGTATGTCTTTTGAGCTTATCGTCTTTTGCTGTTGATATTGAAAAAGAGCCGGCGCCTGATTTCCTTTGGGAGCTTGATTTCAACAAAATGTCAAGTATTAACGACAATATGGGAAATCCTCAATACACCATTGAGGGCAAAAACGTAACTCTTGGAGAGGTGTACAGCAAAAAAGCACTTGGTATAACCGACAACAACGGAGTTTATTATATCAACGATACAGGAAACATAATCGACGATTACGACACTTTTTCCATTGAGGCGGATATGTTCTTTGAGAAATTCCCCTCGGGAGTAAACAGCGCGGGACAAAATCCTAATGAGGCACCTATGTCATTTATGACCTGGATGACGCAAAATGAAGGAAGTTCAAGTATAAGCTACCGTTCTATAAGAATCAATTCTGACGGTTATCTCTGCACAGGATATACTGCGGACACCAAGACCGAAGCAAAGCTTCCTTTGGGGGAATGGTTTAAGGTTCGCTTCCTCATAAGCCCCTCCAGCGGTATGTGCGAGGTGTTTGTAAATGGACAAAATCTTTTGACATATAAGATTGGTGCGCCTACCAATATGATAATGTCAAGGGTGAGGTTTTTTGATACAAGATACCAGTATTCGGTATATTTCAGTAACATTTCGGTCTATTCCGACAGCTCTTACCGTATAGGACTCTCCAAGGAGGAAGCGGCCGATTATCTGGCTTATCAGACTACAAAAGCTGAGAATGGTAGCTTTGATCTTCGCCTTATTTCCTCAATAAATATCGAGAATATTACAACCTATAACAACACGGGCTTTAATGTCACTCTTCTTTGGGGTGAAAACGGGAAGGCGAAGGTAGAAGAAAGGGATGTAAAGTCCACGGAGGTCTATGACTCGATTCTGGCAAGCGGAAAAGGTATTTCTGCATCAGAATTGGGCACAAAATACCTTGCGGCTGTTCCAATAGACGGAATTCCCGCCGATAAGGGCAACATCGAAATTGTAGTACGCCCATTTGTAAAAAAGGATGGTATACGCAAGTACGGCGAGCCTATTATTCTCATCTACTCGGGTGATGAAAAGGACGGTTATCCTACTCTTTCCATAGGTAAAAGCTTCGCAGAATATACAGCTTATCCATCCGATGACACCTTTGTGCGTTGCGGAAACAATGAGAATTTTGGCGACAGTCAGGTGCTTGAGTTGAAAAACTCAGGCGGTGCTACTCCTTATACAAGGGAGATTTACGTAAAATTTGAGTTTTCCGAAAAAGCCCTCAAAAAACTTCTTGCTTCGAACAGAATATATTTTGAGTTTTATGTAAATACACATCGTTCAAAAATGAGCGAGGAGGAGATTGCAGAGGGCGGAATACTTGCCGACATCTGCGGAGTTGATACCAACTGGAAAGAAAGCGAGCTTACCGGAAATAATGCCCCCACACTCGCCAAGGAGCTTGAATATATAGGCGAAGTAAGATACGCGGCTAAGCAATATAACGCCATTGACGTTACCGAATATGTTCTCGCACACGCCAAGGACGGCACGGTGGCTTTTAAGATAACAAATATTGAGCATGACGGTGACAGCGGACAGATGCGCTTTGCATCAAAAGAGTCGGCTACGGGAACCCCCAAGCTGACGGTTTATCCCAGCAACTTTAACCACGAAATCGACCTCAGCAAGATGAACAACGAGGGCTATGAGCCCTGGGGCTATGCCGAAAAGCTTGTTGACGAGTGGTTCAAGACAGGACGTGTAGAGGCTTACACCAATACATACGAGCCTCACGACCTTGAAACTGTTGACGTAAGCAAGCCAAGCGGTTCGCACACTGTAAAGACCATGCAAAACTCAAGTGCGCCCACAAACCGTACTTCGGCGGTAAAATACGCACGTACACTTGATTCGCTTGTCGGATTCAAGGGCGGACTTGTTTGTGAGTATGACATGTACGGCGGTATAACAAATTCGGGCATTAAGGGTAATGCTACGGGCTACTTCCACGCGGAACAGGTAGACGGCAGATTCTACATAATCGACCCTATCGGCAATCCATTCTTCGCCTCGGGTGTCAACACACTTCAGATTGGTTCTACCGACAACCAAAAGGCGGCAACGATTGCTAAATACGGTTCGGAAGAAAACGCATATAAAGCCATCACGGAAGAGCTTTTGTCAACAGGAATCAACACCTATTGGGGCGGTGACATTGGATTTTTTGAAGAAAACAAGTTGATCACGGCGGTAAGCACGGGCGGTATAGCTTACTACATGTTAAACGAGCTTGGTTTGGGCGCTGTGGCGGGCGGTACTGACAGATTTGCCCACAACAATACAATGAATGTCTTTGATCCTGACTTTGCAAGTTTCTGTGAGAGACACTATGCCGAAGTTGTTGCACCCTATAAGGGAAGCGACAGAGTTCTCGGTTTCTACTCGGATAACGAGCTTCCCGCAAACACAGATATGCTCTATCGCTATCTAACCGTAGACTATACAGAACCGATAAACGCATTCTCATATGCGGCGGCTTGGACATGGCTCAAGCGAGCAACAGGCAACCCCAATCCCTCTGTAAACGATATTACTCCCGAACTCTCCGAGGAATTCAAAGCGTTTATTTTTGATACTTACTTTGCCGTAGTGACCGACGCACTTAACAAGGTTGGATGTGGCGACTATATGTATTTGGGTACTCGAATTCACAACGAAAACGAGACCAGCGAAGGATATCTCCGCGCAGCTGGTAGACATCTTGATATTATCTCAGTCAACCTCTACGGCGGTATGGAGCCTCCTGCAGATACGATTGAGAGTATTTACAAATACAGCGGACGACCCTTTGTGGTTACAGAATTCTTTGCCAAGGGTAGTGATGCGGTTGATATGAACGGTTACGCTCTTGGAAATCAGAGCAATGCGGGCTGGAACGTTGATACTCAGACTGACAGAGCTATTCACTTTGAAAACTATACTCTGCTTCTTATCGAATCTAAATCTTGCGTAGGTTGGACATGGTACAGATTCCGTGACAACGACCAGACGGTATATAGAGACGAAGTTGGAAATCTTTACGTAGCGTTTGACATTGCGGGGGCTGCACCAAGTGCCTACAAAAACATTCAAAACGGAAATATTATTGACGGTCCAGGGCTTGCTCCTTCTCTTACAGTATACTACAAGGGTGAGAGCGACCTGTCAAACGTAGGCTCAAACAAGGGAATCTACGACAACAAAATGAATATCTATACCGAGCTTGCGGGTTCATACAAAAAGATATACGACAATGTGTTTGCGCTTATTGACTATTTTGACGAAATGCAGAGCTGATAAAATATAAACTTAGAGGAATGATCGTTATGAAAAAGAAAATTTTAATTGCATTGTTTGCCTGTTTTGTTATCATTACTGCGGTTTCTATGATGTCTTGCAATGAAAATAGTAATTTAGAGGATACAAAGGACGACATCTCAACAGAAATATCGTCAGAAAGTGATTTTGAAACCGGTGAAATAATTTCTCAGGAAAACGATAACGAAGAAAACGAATTTATTGTCGTCCTTCCTGCTAATAAGGAAGAGCATTGGGGCGAAGCATCGGTTATAATAAAATAACTTACGGGAGGCTGTTATGAAATCAATAAAAATTGTGTGCTCAATATTGGCACTGCTTATGTTATTTATTAGCTTTGCCGCATGTAATTCAAAAAATAACGGTTTCGAGGATACAACCAACATAACCGCTTCATACGATAGCGAACGTGATACTGTCAAGGATACCGTGCCTACAGACCTTGATTTTAAGGGCGAGTCGGTTACATTTTTCGTTCGTGATGACGATGTAATATGGAAAAACGAGATGGACGTTGAAAAGACAACCAACGACACCTTATTTGACGCTATTTACTATCGAAACACAACAGTTGAGGAAAGACTTGGTGTGGAAATCAAGCAGATAGGTCAAGCTGGTAATTGGCATTCACACAATGGTTGGAATTCCACCT
>JBGVRT010000040.1:0-11548 GCA_045128735.1 Eubacteriales bacterium
CGCACAAACCAATAAAACATAATGATTCTTTATATTTTCTATTGAAAAATTCAAACCGAAACCGAAGCGGGGAATCCCTCCACCGCGTTCCGCGGTCCCCCTCCCTTTGACAAGGGAGGCAAAGGAGGCGGTTTGTGCTAACTTAGTGCGTTAAACACCAATTTATCTGTCACCCAAAGCCAACGACTCGGTGTTTAGCCGAGGAGTGGGTTGCGTGGCATTATGTTTGTACAAACCATGGTGCGCTGACCTTTTGCCTGCGCGTGCTCACGCGCAAACAATAATTTATCGGCGCGTGACATATTCAACCCACTCACCGAATCCCTCTGCTTCGTGATTGGTCACAGGTTTTTGTCAGCCTATCATTTATGGCGTGGGAGAGCAGGACGGCGGCGGTTATTTTCAGCGCGTCGGGGGTGGCGCAGGTGATAAAGGTCGTTCCGAGAGTTGTCACAAAATTTGCGTCGGTGGAGGCTGAAAGCCAAGCCGAGCCGACGATGTAGCACAAAATGGCGGACAATCCCATAAAAAATGCGGTTTTTATCTTGCTTTTGCTTCCGAGTGGAACTAAAAGTGTTGCGGGAAGGTATCCTATTATAAATCCGCCTGTAGGTCCTGCCAAAACCTGTGCACCGCCCATAAATCCCGCGAAAACCGGAACTCCGACCGCGCCGAGCGCGATATAGCAAGCAACGGCGGGCAGGGCAAGCTTAGTAGGTAGAATGCCCGAAATTAAAAGAACCGCAAGAAGCGAAAGTGTTATCGGAACTGCTCCGATCGGTATCGAGATGGGCGAAAGCACGCATATTACCGCCGCCCCGAGGGCGGCGTAGCAGAGGTCTTTATATTTCATATTTCCTCCGTTGGGCGAACCGACACCTCGCCGCTGCAGAGCTCGGTTTCTTCGCCGTTGTCGTCACGTTTTACAAGCAATCCGCCGCTTTCGGTAATTTTTAACGCTTTTGCATTGTAAGTGGGGGCTGAGTGGGGGATAACTGTTATATTCTTACCCAAAGTTATGCATCTGTGGCGGTATTCATCAAGGTGTGCGCCACATTTGTGCGCTGAAAAATCCGAAAATTCGGCAAAAATTTCACCTGCGAGAGCCTTCGGTTCAAGTGCTTGTCCGCAGGCATCGAAAACCGTGGCGGCAATTTCCTTAAGTTCGTCGGAAAGCTTGCCCGTAAGGTTTACGCCGATGCCAAGCACCGCGCAATTTCCCTCGGGGCGCATCACGCCCTCGGCGAGTATTCCGCAAATTTTTTTCGACCCAACCAGCAGGTCGTTGACCCATTTTATTTTTACGTCAACGTCGGCAAGTCTTTCGATTGCCCGCGCTGTGGCTACTGCCGCAAAGGTGGTCATAAGCCCCACGCTCTCGGTGTCGTCAAGCGGCAAAAGCAGGCTCATATAAAGCCCTCCGCGCTCCGAGCTGAAGCTTCTTCCAAGCCGCCCTCTGCCTCCGCTTTGCCTTTCGGCAACAACCGCTGTGCCTATGGGTGCGCCTTTTTTGGCAAGCTCCTTAAGGTCGGCGTTGGTGGAGACGGTTTCCTCTTTGTAAATGACCTCAAAGCGCATATTTAACTCTGTCTCCTGCTTGAAAGTCTGTATTCGGTGGGCGACAGCTTGTACTGCTTACTGAACGCGCGGTTAAAGGTGCGCGCGGTGGAAAAGCCCACCTCCTCGCTGATTTCGGTAACGCTTTTTGTGGTGTCGCAGAGAAGTCTGCACGCCGCCGAAACTCGGAGCGAGTTGATATAGTCGTTGAATTTCATATTAAATTCCTTGCCGAAAAGGTGGGAGATGTAATATTTGCTCATATGAAGCTCCTCGGCGAGCACCGCCAAGGTCAGTTCCTTGTTGTAATTTCGAACGCAATAGTCGATGACCGAGCGCATTGCCCGCGACACCTCCACGTTGGTTTTTTGGGTGGGAAGGTATTTGAAGATAAGCCCGATGAGAGCCGACACGTAGCCGCGTCTGATGACGCTGTTACGCTTTCCGACGCTGTTGCTGTTGCCCGAGACCGAGTTGAGAAGCTCAATGGTGTGAAGCAGGTCGGGGTGATTTGAAACGTTCTCAAGTACCGGTGTGATTGGCTCGTAGCTGTCGAAAAGCTGTACCACCTCGGGAAGAATATTGGGCGAGACGATGGCTATCATATATTTTTCAACTTCGGTTGATATATAGGTGTGTGGGCGGTTGGGGAATATCGCGAGAAGCGAGTCGGCGGGCAGGTCGTATTCACGCCCGTCGATGACCGCCGTTGAGCGACCCTCCTTCATATACACTATTTCCACGTGGTAGTGAAGGTGCAAGGGGCATTGCAGGTGATGCTTGCCCTCGGTATGGTCGCAGACGCTTATCTCTATGGTCTTGTTCTCATAATACATAGCCGTCCTCCTTGTAGATGCGGATGACTCGCGCGCTGACCGCGCAGAGTATCTCGTAGGGAATGGTGTTCGCTCTCTCGGAGAGCGCGGCGAGCCGTTCGGGGCTGTCGCCGAAAAGCGTGACCTCATCGCCGACGCGTGGCAGGGTGTCAAGGCTGTCGGTCAGGTCTATCATACATTGGTCCATACAAATTCTGCCAACAATTGGGGCGTTGAAGCTGCCGTTTTCGGAGCGCACAAGTACCCCCGCGCCGCCGTAAGAACGGAGAAATCCGTCGGCGTAGCCTACGGGGAGAGTGCCTAAGGTGCGCTCGCTGTCGGCGGTGAATTTGCCGCCGTAGCTGACTGCCTCGCCTACGCGGAGCTTGTGAATGTGCGAGATTTTCGTCTTGAAGCTCATTACGGGGCGAAGCTCGGGCAGGGAGAATTCCTCGCTTGGCGCGGTGCCGTAGAGGGCAATGCCAAGTCTTACGCCGTCATAGGCGAGCTGTGGAAAGCGGAGCGCCGCTGCGCTGTTGCAGACGTGCTTGAACGGGATTTTGACGCCCTCAGACTCAAGCTTTTTAATGACGCCCGAGAAGCGTTCTGCTTGAAGGGCGGTTTTGCCGTCGGGGATTTCTCCGTCGCCGTCGTCGGCTTCGGCAAAATGGGTGAAAATACCCTCGATTTTAAGCCCTTTTTTCTTGGTGCAGTTCTTTATTGAGGTTGCGGTTTCGTCGGTGTCTTTGCCAAATGCGGGGAAGCCGAGGCGGTTCATTCCCGTGTCGAGCTTCACGTGGCATCGGATCCGGACGCCTGCCGCGACAGCCGCCGCCGAAAGGCGTTCGGCGTATTCGGGGGAGGGCAGGGCGGTGATGAGGTCGTATTCGGCAAGCTTGCGTACAAGGCTCGGCAGGGTGACTCCGAGAATCAGCACGTTGGTTTTTATGCCTCTGTTGCGACAAATGTTGCGAACCTCGACTCCCTCCTCAATAGAGGAAACCGCAAAAAAACGACACCCTTCTTCAAGAAATACGGGAACACAGCCGCAGGCACCGTGACCGTAGGCGTCGGCTTTGACCACGCAGATGGGCTGAGGGCAATTGCTAAAAGCCGCCGCGCGCTCTGTGACGAGAGCTTTTAAGTATTTATAATTGTGGCGCAGAGCACCGAGGTCGATTTCAGCCCAGGTGCGGGCGTCCTCAAACCTCGGGAGCGCAGAATACAGACGGATTCCGTCGGAAATTCCCATGTGTCCTCCAATGCAAAAGTGCAATTTATGTCTTTTCTGTAACAGTATACCACCGTCGGACGAATTTTGCAATGGGTATTGTAAAAAAAGTGGCTCAAATTTTTGAGGGATTGAGCGACCTGCCGATAAATTATTGTTTGCGCGTGAGCACGCGCAGGCAAAAGGTCAGCGCACCATGGTTTGTACAAACATAGTGCCACGCAACCCACTCCTCGGCTAAACACCGAGTCGTTGGCTTTGGGTGACCGATAAATTAGTGTTTGAAGCACTATGTTAGCACAAACCGTCTCCTTTGCCTCCCTTGTCAAAGGGAGGGGGACCGCGGAACGCGGTGGAGGGATTCACGACATATAAAACCAATAAATATATGCATCGAAGGACATTTCAAATTATTGAATCCCCCTACCACTATCGTGGTCCGCCCCCCCTTTGACAAGGGGGGCAAAGGAACGGGGTGCGGTGCGAACACACCTTCAAACAATAATTTGTCGGTGCGAAAAGGGGCTGTCTCAAATTGATTTTTATGAAATTCTATTGTGATAATTAAACAAAAAACACTTGCGAACCCCCATCGGTAAGCTAGTGTTTTTGTATAGGTTGTCAATTAAATGAAAATCATTCCCAAACTTAAGACAGCCCCACGCCTCTCCGTCTCTTCGTCTCACACGTCTCCCCCAACTTTCTGTATACCTATTGACAAACACAAAAAAATGTGGTATAATGTGCCAAACCGCATAGAAATCAGGGGTGCTGACGCAGTCGGCTGAGATGGAACCTTTCCGAACCCTTAACCTGATACGGATAATGCCGTCGTAGGAAGATTTTGTTTACTCAGAATTAGTTACCGCACGGATTTCCGTGCGGTTAATTTAATTCAAGGAGGCTTCGCTATGAGAAGCAAAAAAATCTTAACTATGGTCGAGTGCGCCGTTATGGTAGCTCTCGCCTTCGCCCTCAGCTGGGTCGTGCTCTGGAAAATGCCCATGGGCGGCTCTGTCACGCTTGCAAGTATGCTGCCGATTATGTTCATCGGCATCAAGTACGGACCAAAAATCGGTCTTGGAACAGCCTTTGTCTACTCGCTGACACAGCTTTTGCAGGCTGTAATGCAGGGCGACGTTTTCATCTACTGCCAGACCGCGTTTGTTGTTGTGATTTGCGCACTTTTCGACTACGTCGTGCCTTTCTCGGTGCTCGGACTTTCGGGCGTTTTCGCAAGAAAGACCAAATTCGGAGCGTATGCGGGAATGGTCGCTGTGACCGTAGTGCGCTTTGTCTGCCACTTCGTCACGGGCGTGTTTATCTGGGGTCAGTGGGCACCCGAGGGTATGGGCAAGGTGGTTTATTCTATCGTCTATAACGGCGGATTCCTTCTGCCCGACCTTGCAATCTGCATTGCGGTGGCGATACCGCTTTTGCAGGTGAAACAAATGCGAAAGCTGTTGGGTCTTACCGACAGCAAATAAATTTTTAAGGAGTCGCTATGCCGAAGCCCGCGAAAAGATTTGCCAAAATTTATACAGAAATTACAACGGTTTGCAATCTGAATTGCGAATTTTGCCACGGTACAAGCCGTCCCGCAAAATTCATTTCTGTCGAGGATTTCGCCCTTTTCGCGCGCAAAACAGTGCCCTTTACCGACCACATTTATCTGCACGTTATGGGTGAGCCGCTTCTTCACCCACAGCTCGGAGAGCTTATAGATATAGCCTCGGGCGAGGGGCTAAAGGTCAGCATCACCACCAACGGCACGCTGCTTGAAAAACAGCTTCCGTTGCTTCTTTCAAGGGCGGAAAAGCTATATAAAATAAGCGTTTCGCTCCACTCCTTCGAGGCTAACGGCGGCGTTGATATGGACGCCTATCTCGATAGCTGCTTTGCTTCGGCGGCGGCGCTTGGCGCGGCGGGAGTCATCTCGGTTCTGAGATTGTGGAATCTTGACGGTGGCTCGCTTTCGTCGCCCAGAAACTCGTATAACGGGGGAATACTTGACCGACTCAAGAGATATTTTCCCGACGGGTGGAGCGAAAACCGCAAGGGTCAGAAAATCGGAGACCGCGTTTATCTTGAGTACGGCAAACGCTTCGATTGGCCCGACTTGGGCGGAGAAACCGAGGGAAACGCCTACGGCTTCTGTTACGCTATGAAGGACCATATCGCGGTGCTCTGCGATGGACGGGTGTTGCCCTGCTGTCTTGACGCCGACGGCGTTATCGGGCTTGGCAACCTGCACACGCAGAGCCTTGAGGAAATACTCGACGGCGAGCCTGCGCGCACGATTGCGGAGGGCTTTGCCAATAATATCCTCGTTCATCCGCTCTGCAAATCCTGCCGCGCAAGAGGTTTGCTGTAATAAGAAAAAAGGAGCTGTTCGCTAAGACAGCTCATTTTTTATACCTGATATCACTTTCCCAATGTGTTCATCAAAAGCGCGGTCAGCACGAGAATTATGCCGATAACGCTTTCCTTTTTCGGCTTTTCGCCAAAGATGAATACAGACATCAGCGTGCCCGAGCAGACCGAAAGCCCGTTGAGTACGGGGTACATTACCGAGGCGTCGATGCCCTTAGCCGCTGAAGCCTGCAAAAAGCTTGCCGCAAAAATTCCGGCGGTTGACAGGCAAATTAACAAAAGAGCTCTTTTGGCAAGGAATTTTTTGCAGATTTGGGCGCGCGGTGTCTCGGACTTGAAAAACGGCAACAAAATTACCGTCAGCACACTCGCGAAAACAAAGGTGTAAAAGGTGTAGGCGGTTATGGTCGAGCTTCCCTCGGCGAGGGTAAATTGCTTTTGAAAAATCTGATTGAAGCCCTGGCTGACCGACACAGCAAGAAGAAAGGCGAAAGCCGCCACAGAAAGGCGGGTTTGGGTCTTGTTATTGTAAAGGCAGAGAAAATATATCGCCGCGCAGATTATGGCAATAGCTGTAAGTCTTAAGGGCGAAACTGGCTCACCGAGCAACGCAAAGCCCCACAGGCAGGGCAACGCGAAGCTTGCCGAAGAAAAGGCGCTGACCATCATATACGCGCCCTTTTTCAGAGACATGATCCACGAAAGCTGAAAGGCGGTCATTGAAATTCCCGATACGGCACAGCACAAAAGCTCCGAACCCGACAGCACAAAGCTCCGCCGCGTTGCTAACATCACCGCGCCGCCGATAATAACGCATCCGAGACATCTGACGAGGTTTAACACAAGATTGTCCGCGATACCGTCGGTAAGTCCGCTGAGCCTTTTTGAGCAATAGCCCTTTACCGAGTTTGCGCCAACCGCGAGAACAAGAAAGATCCAAAAAATCACAGTATCAACTCCTTTTGAAACATTTTACCACCGCGTGTCGGGATTTTCAATGTAAAATAAGCGCGAGTTTTTGCGAAAAACGCGCATTTTCTTGACAGTGCGTGCTTTTTGTGGTATACTTTGCTTATTAAAAAAAGGAGAGTCGCGATGAAGCTGATAAATTTTTCCGAGATAAAGTCCTGCCGTCTTGACGTCAAGGTGGACACAGTGTTCAGGTATCTGCCGAGATTAACCAAAAACAATATGAAGCACCGCGCGAAAAATTGCTTGGTTTACATTCTGAGCGGTGGATTTCATTACCGATTTGACGGCGGCGAATGTGTTGTCGGTACGGGCGACCTGCTCTACATTCCGAAGGGCGCGTCCTATTGCTACGATAGATTTGACGGCACAGAAGCAATGCAGGCGGAATTCGAAATATTCGACGCCGAAAGTCGAGAGGATGCGGTCCTTTCGACCCTGCCGACAGTCTTGAGGGATTCGGCGTTTCCGCCGATTTCCGAGCTTTTCGCGCAACTGATTGCCCTACCGCCCGAGGATGGGCTTGGGATATACTCGTATATGCTTTTGATGTTTTCGCGCATCGCAAACGCCTTGAGTGGGCGGACTTCCTGCGGTGAAAGCTCCAAAATCGCCCCTGCACTTGCCTATTTGAGGCAGAATTTTACGGCAAAGGTGAAAAGCTCACAGCTTGCCGAGCTATGCTTTCTCAGCGAGTCACAGCTCCGCAGGCTCTTTGCTGCCGAGGTGGGAATGTCGCCGATGGAGTACAAAAGCTCGCTGACGGTGCGGCGGGCGCGAGAAATGCTTAGCTCGAAATATCTCTCAATCGGCGAGATTGCCGAAACTCTGGGCTTTGACAGCATCTACGCATTCAGTCATTTTTTCAAAAAGGAAACGGGAATTTCACCCAAAGAATACAGAGATACAGCCGTATAGCCCTGCCTTACGGCAGAAATTATTTGTCAGATAAATTATTGTTTGGCGGCGAAGGCGCCGCAGCCCTATAGGTCAGCGCACCGTTGTTTGTGCGAACACACCGCCAAACACCAATTTATCGGCCGTCCAACGCTAACGACTCGGTGTTTAGCCGAGGAGTGAGATGCGTGGCACTATGTTCGCACAAACAATGAATACGGGCGCGCTATGCCTGCGCGTGCTCACGCGCAAACACCAATTTGCCGATCGCTTTCAAAAATATTGAAAAAACTATTGACAACGCAGGGAAATTGTGATAAAATGCATTTGTAAACTTTTCGAAAGGAGACGGGAATATGGCAGGATTCGTTATGATGATGGATATGATGATGTGTCGCGTGAACAGAAAAATCCCGTCTTGTATCATATCCGAGTAAATTAAAATTTGCGTTTTGGGTAGGAAACATTCGGGTTTCCTGCCTTGTTTTTTTAGTCAGTAAGAAAGGACGTAAGGCATATGATCGAAATTAAAGATATGGGCAAGGTCTTTGACAGCGCGGCGGGCAAAATCGTTGCTCTGGACGGCATCAACCTTACCATAGAGGACGGCGAAATATTCGGCATTATCGGTCTTTCGGGCGCGGGAAAATCCACTCTCGTTCGCTGTATCAACCTGCTTGAACGCCCCACCTCGGGCGCGGTTATCGTTGACGGAAACGACCTCTTAAAGCTTCCGCAAAAGGAGCTTCTCTTAATGCGCCGCTCAATTGGAATGATATTTCAGGGCTTTAACCTTCTTGAACAGCGCAACGTTATTGGCAACGTCTGCTACCCGCTTGAGATTGCGGGTGTGCCGAAGCAGGAGGCGAAAAAGCGTGCCGCCGAGCTTATCGAGCTTGTAGGACTCTCCGACAGGATAAAGTCCTATCCCTCTCAGCTTTCGGGCGGACAGAAGCAACGCGTGGCAATTGCCCGCGCGCTCGCCACAAACCCCCGTTACCTGCTTTGCGACGAGGCTACGAGCGCGCTTGACCCCAACACCACCAAGCAGATTCTTGACCTTCTTAAGCAGATAAACAAGCAGATGGGCGTTACGATTATAGTCATCACTCACGAAATGAAGGTCATTGACAGCATTTGCGACCGCGTGGCGGTTATCGACAAGAGCAAAATTGCCGAGGTGGGCAAAGTCAGCGACGTATTCACCAATCCAAAATCGGACATTGCACGCGAGCTGATACTCCCCGGTGAGCGAAGCGCCGACAACATCACAGAGGGAACAAAGATACGCATTGTATTTGACGGCAAGGAGTCAACCGAGCCTGTCATCGCAAATCTCATACTTGAGTCGGGCGTGCCGATAAATATTCTGTTCGCCGACACCAAGGACGTGGGCGGAACTGCCGTGGGGCAGATGCTTATTCAGATACCCGAGGGCGACAGAGCCCTTGAGCGAGTAACCGCATGCCTTGACCTCAAGCAGGTCAAGTACACGAAGGAGGTGTAAATATGTTTTCCGAAATGTTTATGAAGCTGTGGGAAAACGGCAACATCACCCTTGCGGTATGGGAAACTGTTTATATGACTCTTGTTTCCACCGCCTTCTCTTACCTTTTCGGGCTTCCCTTGGGAATTTTGCTCAGCGTTACCGACGACGGCGGAATCAAGCCTGTTAAGTGGTTTAACAGCACGCTTGGATTTATCGTAAATATTTTCCGTTCGATACCCTTTATTATCCTGCTTGTCGCCCTGCTTCCCGTGGCAAAGCTTATCGTCGGCAAAACGACGGGCAACGGTGCAATGATAGTTATGCTTGTTATCGCCGCGACGCCTTACATAGCGCGAATGGTGGAGTCCTCAATAAAAGAGGTGGGCGCGGGTGTTATCGAGGCGGCGCAGGCAATGGGAACTCCTACCTTTAAGATAATCACCAAGGTGCTTATCCCCGAGGCAAAGCCCTCGCTTATAATCGGCGCGGTAATTTCCACCGTCACCATTCTCGGCTACTCGGCAATGGCGGCGACCATAGCCGCAGGAGGACTCGGCGGTATCGCCATACTCTACGGACATCAGCGCACCAACCCCGATATCATCTGGGTGGCTTGCATACTGATAGTCATTATCGTTCAGATTATTCAAACGGTCGGAATGAGAATAGCTCACAAGACCGATAAGAGAATAAACAAATAAATTTTTCAAAGGAGAAACATTATGAAAAAACTCACATCACTTGTGCTTGCACTCCTCCTTGTTGTGTCGCTCTTCGCTTTCGCGGCTTGCGGAAACAAGACAGACGACAACACCATCGTAGTTGGCGCAAGCTCCACCCCCCACGCAGAGATTCTTGAGCAGGTTAAGGGCGTTCTTGCAGAGCAGGGCTACACCCTTGAAGTAAGAATCTTCGACGACTACATCCTCCCCAACACATCGCTCGACGAGGGTGACCTGGATGCTAACTACTTCCAGCACAAGCCCTACCTCGATTCCTTCAACAAGAGCAACGGCACGAAGATAGTTTCGGCAGTGGCTGTTCACTACGAGCCCTTCGGACTCTACGGCAACGGAATCGACTCGCTTGAGAATGTTCCCGCAGGCACAACAATTATCGTTCCTGCAGACGACAGCAACGAGACGAGAGCACTTTTCCTTCTTCAGCAGGAAGGTCTTATCACCCTTGCAGAGGGCTCTACCGTTGAGAAGGGCGTAACCATTCTCGACATCGCTGACAACAAGGGCTACAACGTTATTCACGTTCAGGCTGACACAGTTCCCGCGGTACTTGCAAACGAGGCTAACTCGCTTGCGGTAGTTAACGGAAACTACGCGCTTGCCGCAGGTCTTAAGATCGAGAACGCTCTCGCAACCGAGGACGCTTCGGGCGACGCGGCGCAGCTCTACGCTAACATCATCGCCGTAAGAGAGGGCGAGGAGAACAGCGCAAAGACACAGGCGCTTGTAAACGCGCTCCTTACAGAGTCTGTAAAGACCTATATCGCAGATACTTACAACGGCGCGGTAATGGCGGTATTCGAGTAATTAAGCCGAAAGCTTATGAACTCCGTGGGCAAGCCGAAAAAGCAGTATATCCCGCCCAATAAGGGGTCGGGAACCTGCGAAAGCTGTGAATTTTACGACTACGACGAGTATCTCGACGCGTATTATTGCAAGGTCAACCTTGACCAGGACGACCGCGAGCGCTACGCCACGGGCAGGAATCAGAATTGTCCGTATTATCGCTATTACGACGAGTATACCAGCGTGAGAAAACAGAATTAACAACGCGGCGCGTATCGCGCCAAGATGCAAAAGGCTGAGCCGTTGGCTCAGCCTTTTGTCGTTTTTTGGGGGTAAATTGGTGTTTGGCGGTGTGTTTGCACCGTGCCCCGACAGAAAAGTTTTGCGGAGCTTTTTCAAACGCGACCGCCTCCCCATGCGGCGTTTTTCTTTTGGGAACTTTTCTTTTTGCGCCTTTGGCTTCAAAAAGAAAAGTGGATTTCCTCTTTGGGTGTCAAAAAATCTGTGTACAGATAAAAAGTTACAATTTACGAGGTATAAACTATTTTTTCATTTATTTCACAACCGTTTTATAAAGCGCAAACCGTAACCCCGCTTTTTCTTTTTGATGCAAAAGGCGCAAAAATGAAATGCAAATGGCTTCGCCATTTGGATAAAGAATTGGTTTCGCGGTTAAACACCGCGAATTTGC
>JBGVRT010000041.1:0-4324 GCA_045128735.1 Eubacteriales bacterium
GAAATGGGTGTGACTTACGCCGAGCTTGATGCGTTTCTTTGCGGTAAAGAAATCCCAAGTGAAAAAAGAAAAATTATTGATAATCTTCATAATCAAAGCGAGCATAAAAGAAAGAAAATAGCAGTTTACGGCAAATAAGATTATGATAATATGCTTCCTGCAATCTTTCTTCCTATTGCATATGTACCATTATCTGTTTGGGTGATGACACTGTTGGCGTAAATTCAAAAGCGTCGTTGTTTAAGGCAATCGACGTTATATATTCTCCTTATACCTACACACGCCAAAGCTCTGCTTTTCGCGCGTCATAATTGTATCGGGTATTTTCACAAGCCACTTATGGCTGAAATTTGTACTGCCGAAATAGGCATCGAAGCTTGCAACGGGCAGGACTACCCAATCGGAGTCCTCGGGTTTGTTGGCGCGGTAGTAGGCTATGAGGGTATGAATGACCTCGTTTGGAACATCCTTGGATGTAAGCGCGGCAACTGATTGTATATCCTCGGGAGAGAGGGATATTTCATCCTTCCGAAGTGCGCCAAGCTCCAAAGCGTCGGCAAGAATATCGTCAAAGCGGAGTACCCACGCGCCCTTGGTGGAGCGAGAGAAAATTGGTGTTTGAAACTGCTTGACCTTGTTGCGCCATTCCTTGTCAAAGCCGTTTGCAAGCGCTTCACAGTTGTTCTGCGCGGTCTTGCTTATAAGCGTGGGATTATCTCTCACGAAACCAATAATTCCGTGAACGTGACGGTAGAACCATCCGCCGCCGTTCTCATCCACAAGCGCGGGAAACTCTCCGCTATACTCCCGAAAGTCCGTTTTGTATTGCCACTCCTCTTTAGGGGTGGCTTTTTTGCTGTCGGGAATACTGCACCACGCAAGGAGAGCGCGACGGGCAAGGTCGATTCTTTCCTTTGGCTTTCCGTCAAGAATATTGCCATCTGCATCGTGAAAGAGATACCCGCGTGCAATGATGGTCAATATCCGCGCCATACCTTCAAAGTCGATCAAGGTGGTATAGGTGAACCGCCCGAGATAGGAATTGTCGCGCTTTCCCGTCGCCGTGTACGTCACGGGTCTTGTATATTGCAGAAACTCCGTCCATTCATTCAGCATAACGGCACCTCCTTGGCATATTTTTCGATCATATCGGGCAGAACCTCAAAGGCAAACTTGCGATTTCCAAGCGCGATAGCGCATAGTAAAGCCTTGTCAGGATCAAATTCGTGATTGATGGCGGTTCGGCAGCCTCTCGCAATATGCGTCTTGAAATCATAATCCATACCCGAAAGCTTTTCCGAATTGATCATCAACGAGCGATAGAAATTGTCACCCTTACGCTCAAAGATATGTTTTCTTGTTTCCTCATACTGATATGCATCGTCAAGGTCACAGATAATATCTCCAAGCACTCGATAGCCGCCGTGTCGGAAGTCTGCAAAGAGGTCGAAATACTCTCTCGGTGTATCAAGGGGCAGATGGGCAAACAAGAAGATCTCTCGTTCTTCCTCGGTCATCAAATGCCACTCGGACACCGTCAAGTCCTCTCGGAACTTTGCAATCGTATCCATATCGTAATGAGCGAACAGATTGTAAAGTTCGTCGGTGGTAAAGGTGTTTTCCTGCCCACGAGCGTACAGAATGCGCTCTATATCGTTACGGTGTGTCATCGTCTTTCGCTCAATATTGAGAAGCCGAGCGCGTTTGAGGATTTCTTCGTAGTCGGCAATCAGATCGCGTATATAGTCCATATCCTCTTTGGGAATGGCATCCTTCCATCCGTCCTTCTCGGCAAAGGTGAAAAGTTCTTTATCCGAGGCAGGCGTTGGCTTGATCTTCGGTGTGTTCTGCTCAAGCAGACGGGCAAGATATGGCAGACGTTCTACGTTGGAGCTGACCTCATCCCAATTCACACTGTCGTGATAGGCATCAAGCTTTTGCTTCAATGTCTTTTCGTACCACTCGCGCTCGTCTCCCTCGTTCATCAAGTTCTTGTATTTGAGGAAGATGCTGCGTCCAATCGTCTTTTTCGTCAGATATTCGGTCAGATCGGGCTTGATACCGCTTTTAGCGGAGTCGATTTCAAGACCGACGAGAATAGCCAAGGTTTCGGTCTCCTCGCGGCAACGGTTGCGCTCGGCGGCGGTGGAGTTTTCGTCGTATGCAATGATGCTTCGGTCAAAGGCTGCGTTACAGATCTGTCCAATGCGAGAGGAAAAGGTACTCTTGACCGCCTCAAAACGCGCTTGCCAATCGTTTGCATCGCGGATGATCGGCTCTGCGGAGGGTATCTTCAAAAGAGGGATATTGCTCTGATGGCTGAACGGATCGAAATCGTTCTCCTTGTAATTTCGGGTAACACACTCATTCAGCAAGGGATCGGCAATGGTCTTGACCATATCTCCATCAAAATCCGCACCGCCCAAGCGTTCGGGAATGAGAGTTCGAGAGTCAACCATTACAACGTAGTTCAAATGAGAAAGGTATTTGTTGCGGAGATAACCGATCTGCTCAATCGGTGAGACTACCGCTTCTTCGTTACGCGCTATGTGTGGATTTCGCAAAAGTGTGTATTTATCTCCCTCGGGGTAGGCGGCTCCCGGCGCGTATGCCACCGCTTGCGAGGAGCACTCTTGTCCTATACGGGCAACCACGCCCATATACTTATTGTCAACCTCAGATACCGTTTTGACGAGAGATTGAATAAAGCGCATTAGATCTCCCGACAGGTAGCGGTTATCTCCCGAAATAACAAGTCTGCCGAGGGCATACTTTTCAAGCACCTTCTTTGCCTTGCCGTCAAGCTCGGCGGTATAGATCGGTTCGTTTACGAAAAGGTGGTTCTTTTGCAGTATCCGCGCAAGTTGCTTTTGCTCGTCCGAGCTTTCAAAGCTGTCGAGCGCGTCGATGAAATACTGTACTCTGTAATGGTTATTTGCAACGTAATCGTAATACTGTGTTTCGGTCGCCTTGGTGATCCAATGGCGGCTATCCGTTTCGGGAGAGACATTCCACCCATCGGGCAAGTCAAGAGGACGGAACTCCTCGGCTTTCATTGAAACGGTATTCAAGAACTGATAGTTCAGCTCGGTGTATTCCTGCTTGTCTGTCTGATTGACGCCCGAAATGTAGAGTGCGTGGCGATACTTACGGCAACGGGCAAGATATTCGTCAAAGGTTAGTCCGTTCGCTGTCATCCATCCGTAACCCTTGAACATACTCTTTGTGAGAATTAGATCAACGTCGCGTACCTTGTGCTTGTTGCCCCAAAGGTCGATGATATACGGAATACCAAGCTCGGAGAGCATAGATTTGAAATCCACCTCATGAACCACGCCTTTAATATACGGCATACGGATTTGGAAAGATGAATGAATATGCTGACCGCAATAATCGGTGTCGATCTTATCTGCAAGTGATGGGGAGATAAGTCCCTCGCCGTCAAACTCCAAGACCTCAATATCCGCAACGTCCTCAACACGGGTATATTTTCGCATACTGTTATCGCTTCCATCGTCTTTAACAGTTACGATATTTGCTTCATAAACAAGCGACTTTGGATTATCTACGACTACAACGCGCTTACCGTCCCAAATGCTCATATCCTCATACCGATGTCCGCTTGTGAACATCAGACCGTTATAGGCATAAAGCTTGGAGAGCTGACACTTGCCGATATTCATATCGAGCATCATTCTGTGGCGAAGCGGTTCGTAGAAATCCTCGCGTACAAAAGATATCTTCGCGGCGCGACTCATACTGCCCGAGCGCTCAAAAGCAAGATAACGGTGAGCACCCTTACCAAAATCCAAATATATTCCTTCGGGGCGGAACATCGATTCCGCCTTTTTCTGTCGGTCGGTATACTTCTTTTGTTGGCTATATCTATCAAAGATACCGCTGAAATCAACGTAGACGAGAATATCCAAAAGCGCCTCATCGTCTTGAAAAGGTTTTCCGTATTTATATCCGTTTCCTTTCAATATACACATTGCTTGAAAGCAGATGGGCTTATCGTCTTGAAGCAAGTAGTTTCTGTTCAGCTTGCACTTATCCGTCTCATTTTGAGACAGTTGAAAAGAATACGATCCGTCCTCGTTTTCTCTTGAAAAGCTCATAATTGCTTTCGCAGAGAGTGTGTGGATCATATACCGAATGTTCTTCATCGTCAGCCTCCTTTCGAAGAAGTGTTCATTTCATTATACCATGAAGCAAAAATGTTTGCTTGCAAGGACATTTTTGCGAAGCCGTCAATGGCGCATCCGCGCAAAGCGCGGGTGGGGATGAAATCCCGAGACTTGCAACGCAAGGCTTTATGCGTCCA
>JBGVRT010000042.1:0-1743 GCA_045128735.1 Eubacteriales bacterium
GCCTGCGCCTGCGTGCTTGGCTATTTTGTCAAACACTCCGAGTCCTGTGAGCAGGACTGCGACGAAAATCAGCGTTATCGAGGTTAGCGTTCCCGCGTCGTCGGGGGACAGGTCAAGCCACGAGGTATAAACTTTTTTGAGCACCTCGCCGGCTGTGCATATCGCGCCGCCCACGCAGAACGCCCACGCGCAGTTTTTTGCCGTGGGCGATTTCGGCGCGCGCGCCTCGGTGTATTTTTTGTAGGTTTTCTTGTCCATTTGTTTCTCCTTTCGGGGGAGGCGGGGTAGACGGGGATGCGTGCCACTTTTTTAGAAAATGCTAATAGCTCCGCTATTAGGTGCAAGAATTGGTTTTGCGGCTAAACACCGCAAATTTGCTTCGCAAACCCCAATTCTCGCCGCTCCGCAAAAACTTTCCTGGAAGAAGTTTTTGGTTTGGCTCGGCAGCTTGCCGATAAATTGGTGTTTAGCGGTGTGTTCGCACAAATCGCGCCCAAAGGAGTTTTGATTGTAATGCGCATATTTACGCGCAAAGGTTCTTGACATTTTATCGGCGCGGTGATATAATTAACCCGTTGCCTTGGCAACCGCCAAGAAATTGACTGCGCGGTGTATTTTATAGGTGACCGATTTTTTACAGCGCAATAAAAAGGAGACGGTGATATGGGTTATTTGTTCTTGATATTGGCTTTGATTGCAGGCGGTACTAAGGGGTATTGCGGAAAGAAAACGAGCGGTACTATCGTCTTGAGCTCGGATTCTATGGTGATGAACGATTTGCGTATGGGCTTATGCGTTATAATCGGGTTTTTTCTTATTCTTTTGCAAGGTGATATTCAGTCGCTTTCGTGGGATGCGCCGCTTTTCTGGAGCGCTCTGCTTTCGGGTGTTGCTTCGGCTGCGTTTGTGGTGAGCTGGCTGCTCTCGGTGCGAAGCGGAGCTTATATGATGGTCGAGGTCTTTTTGCTTATTGGTGTGGTCGTTCCGCTTACTCTTTGCCGCATTTTTCTTAACGAATCTATTTCCGTAAGACAGATAATCGCGCTGTTTATACTTCTCATTGCCGTATACATAATGTGCACCTACAACGTGTCGGTCAAGGGAAAATTGAAGCCCGCTCAGCTTATAATGCTGTTTATTTGCGGTATCTCCAACGGATTCGCGGATTTTTCGCAAAAGCTTTTCGTAAAAATGCGTCCCGAGGGAAGCATAGCGGCATTTAACTTTTACACATACTGCTTTGCGGGAATAGTTCTCTTTTTCGCCTGCTTGTTTTTCAGAAAAGCCGACAAAAGGCGCGGTTTCTCGCTTCGCGCTCCGCTTGAGGTTATCAAGCCTATATGGATGTACGTTTTGATTATGGCGGTGTGTCTGTTCGCCAATTCGTTCTTCAAAACCGAGGCGGCAAAATATCTTGACGCGGCGCGGCTCTATCCTTTGAGCAACGGCGCGGCGGTTTTGGTTTCGCTTTTTATGTCGTCGGTGTTTTTCAAGGAGAAAATCAACGCGCGCTGTATCGTCGGAATTTTGCTTTCCTTCGTCGCGTTGCTTATGATAAATTTGTAATGACGGATAAATTATTTGAGCTTGGGAGAAAATCCCAAGCTCGTTTTTTATATTGTAAAAGCCCAATAGATTACGCCGTAGATGGCGCCTGCGGTTATGCCGTAGAGAATTACGGGACCCGCTACCGTGAAGAGCTTTGCGCCCACGCCGAGCACCGTGCCCTCGCCGCGGCTGTCT
>JBGVRT010000043.1:0-5610 GCA_045128735.1 Eubacteriales bacterium
CTAAACACTAATTTATCGGTCACCCAAAGCTAACGAGGTCGTGTTTAGCGACCGAGTGGGGTGCGACGGATATGTTCGCACAAATCACAGATACGGGCGCGCTATGCCTGCGCGTGCTCACGCGCCAAACAATAATTTATCAGTGCGTAAAGGGGCTAAGCTAATGACCCAGCCCCTTGAATTTTACAACTGTGCAACTACCGCATCGCCAAGCTCGGCGCAGGTTGCGCCGTCGCGGTTGCCCGTGACGTTTACCTTTGCGCTTGCGGCATTTACCGCCGCAGAAAGCTTATCTGCCTTATCAGACATTCCGATATGGCGAAGGAGCATTTCAAGCGCCTTTATTATACTTGAGGGGTTTGCGTACTCGCCTATTCCCTCCTCTATCATTCTCGGCGCAGAGCCGTGAATAGCCTCGAACATTGCGTATCTGTCGCCCACGTTTGCGCTTCCCGCAGTTCCAACTCCGCCCTGTATCTGCGCCGCCTCGTCGGTAATAATATCACCGTAAAGGTTTGGCAGTACGAACACCTGGAATTTTGAACGGATATCGGGGTTAACAAGATTTGCCGCCATAATGTCGATATACCAATCCTCTGCCGTTACCGTGGGGTACTCCTTGGCAATCTCGTTGCATATTGCCGAGAAGCTTCCGTCGGTCTTTTTCATAATATTCGCCTTTGTAACGATAGCCATATTGGTCTTTCCGTTGTTCTTGGCGTACTCGAACGCCGCGCGGGCAATTCGCTCCGTACCCGGAACCGTAGTAACCTTGAAGTCCATCGTCAGCGTGTCGGGAAGCTCAATTCCGCGGCTGCCGAGCACGTATTCGCCCTCGGTATTTTCGCGGTAGAAGGTCCAATCTATTCCAAGCTCGGGAACAGAGACGGGGCGAACGTTGGCGTAAAGGTCGAGCTCGCGTCGGAGAGTTACGTTTGCGCTCTCCATAGTGCCGCCCTTTGGCGTGGTAGTAGGACCTTTAAGGATAACGTCACATTCCTTAAGCGCGGCAAGCACCTCTGTAGGCACAGCCTGATTTTTAGCCAATCTGTTCTCTATGGTAAGTCCGTAAACCTTGCGTATTTCTATTTTGCCCGAAGAAATTTCATCGGCAAGCAGTTTCTCTGCAACCTTGACGGCTTCTTTCATAATAATAGGACCGATTCCGTCGCCGTCGACTATACCGACGACGATTTTTTTTGCGTTTGCAAAATCGGTAGCAGGTGCCGCCTGCTTCATTTTTTCGCTTCTTGCAAGCTGTTCGCGGAGCAGCTTTTCAAACTGCTCGCAGGCGTTTTTGATATATGCTTCCATTACTTATCTCCTCTCGTATAGGGCAGAAGTCCGCCCGCCTTAAGAATTGCTTTCTGACGCTCTGTGAAACTGCAGGCAAGCTCAAACGCCTCGCCCGTAGTCTTGTTTACAAGCTTTATTTTGCCGCTATCCATTCCGTCAAAAACATCTACAAGCTCAAGAGTGTCGTTCTGATTAAGCTTACCGTAGTCGTCGGGATTAACGAATGTAAGCGGCATAATTCCCGCATTGATAAGGTTTGCCGCGTGAATACGCGCAAAGCTCTTTGCCACCACCGCGCGAACGCCGAGGTAAAGCGGAACGAGAGCCGCGTGCTCACGTGATGAGCCCTGTCCGTAGTTGCTTCCGCCCACGATTATGGTTGAGCCTGCCTCCCTTGCACGCTCCGAAAAGCTTTCGTCGCAGACCTCAAAGCAGAACTTTGAAAGGTAAGGAATATTTGAACGGTAAGGAAGAATTTTCGCACCCGCAGGCATAATGTGGTCGGTGGTAATATTGTCACCAACCTTAAGCGTAAGGTTAGCCGAAATCACATCTGTAACGGGATTCGAATCGGGGAAAGGCTTTATATTGGGACCTCTGAGCACCTCAACGTCATTTGCCTCATCCTCGCTTGCAGGCATAAGCACCGCACTGTCGTTGACCTTAAATTTCTCGGGCATCTCTATCTCGGGGTACTCTCCAAGAGTTCTCGGGTCGGTTATATAGCCTGTGAGCGCCGAAGCCGCCGCCACCTCGGGAGAAACAAGATAGACCTGCGCGTCACGAGTACCGCTTCTGCCCTCGAAGTTGCGGTTAAATGTTCTCAAAGACACGCCTGCCGAGTTGGGCGAAAAGCCCATTCCTATGCAAGGACCGCACGCGCACTCGAGAATTCTCGCACCCGCGTCTATCATATCGGAAAGTGCGCCGCACTCGGAAAGCATTGTAAGAACCTGTCGTGAGCCTGGTGAGATTGAAAGGCTGACCGAGTCGTCAATCTTCCTGCCCTTAAGTATAGACGCCACGCGAAGCATATCGCGGAGCGAGGAATTTGTACAGGAACCGATACAAACCTGATTCACCTTGATACCTGAAAGCTCCTCGGCACTCTTTATGTTGTCGGGGCTGTGGGGGCAAGCCAAAAGAGGCTTGAGCGAAGAAAGGTCAATATCGATAATTCTGTCGTAGACCGCGTCGGGGTCGCTTTCAAGTGCAACAAAGTCGCCGCCTCTGCCCTGCGCCTCAAGGAAAGCTTTGGTTATCTCGTCAGAGGGGAAAATTGAGGTAGTCGCGCCGATTTCGGTACCCATATTGGTAATAGTTGCACGCTCGGGAACGCTGAGGGTCTTTATACCCTCTCCGCCCCACTCAACGATATAGCCCACGCCGCCCTTTACACTGAGTATGCGGAGAAGCTCAAGGCTGACGTCCTTTGCGCTGACCCAAGGAGAAAGCTTACCCGTAAGGTTTACCTTTATCATCTTGGGCATTGTGATATAGTACGCGCCGCCGCCCATTGCCACGGCAACGTCAAGACCGCCCGCACCCATAGCAAGCATACCGATGCCGCCGCCCGTTGGGGTATGGCTGTCGGAGCCAATAAGGGTCATTCCCGGCACGCCGAAACGTTCAAGGTGCACCTGATGGCAAATTCCGTTTCCGGGGCGTGAGAAGCGAATACCGTACTTCTTAGCCACCGACTGAATATATCTGTGGTCGTCGGCGTTCTCAAAGCCCGATTGGAGCGTGTTGTGGTCAATATAAGCCACCGAAAGCTTTGTGCGTACACGCGGAATTCCGATTGCCTCGAATTCAAGATACGCCATTGTGCCCGTTGCGTCCTGCGTAAGAGTCTGATCTATGCGAAGCGCAATTTCGCTCCCTGCCACCATTTCGCCCTCAAGCAGGTGGGATTTGATTATTTTCTGTGCTATTGTAAGTCCCATAATTCTCTCCTAATTACATACTTTCATTATGCTGTTGCGCGCGTTTTTGATATGCCTTGCGGTCAGCGACTCGGCAAGCACTCCGTCGTGTGCAGCGATTGCGTTGTATATCTCTCTGTGCTCCTTGACCGCCTCGAGTGCTCTTTCGGGGTTGGACACCGAGCTTTTTCTGTATCTTTTTACCTTTCTGTGAAGCTCACACAAAAGTGTCTCAAGCGTTCGGCTTCCGCAGTAGGAATATATCTGCTTGTGAAATTCGCTGTCAAGCTTTTTTATGCTCTCGGGCTGATTTCTCGCGGTGTAGAACTCCTGAAGCTCAAGTGTCTCGTTAAGAGCCTTCAAGTGCTCGCCGCTTATGACCTCAGCGCATCTTGCCGCCGCAAGTCCTTCTATTCTCATTCTCACCTCGTAGATGTCAAACAAGTCGTCCTCGCTTACGCCTACAACCACCGCGCCCTTGCCGCTTTCCTCGACAAGTCCTTCCTGCCTTAGCCTTGTAAGCGCCTCGCGCACAGGCGTTCGGCTGACGTCAAGCAGCTTGCACAGCTTGAGCTCAGAGATAACGTCACCCCGCGCAAACTCGCCGCTTAAGATGGCGTCCTCTATTTTTTCAAAAACTATATCGGCCATGGAAATACTTTTTTCCATTTCTCTACCTCACTCCAATATTGTCGGGAAATCCGAATTCCTTGTAAGCTCCTTTATCTTGTCGGCAACCTCACCGTCGGACAGCATCGTCTGTCTGCCGTTTTCGTACTCCTCGTCAATCCACGACTTAAGCGCAAGCACAAGCGGATCGCGCTTGTCGATAGCCTTGTCGCCCGAAAGTCCGTAGCTTTCGTTTATCCAGTACGCGATGCCCGCAAGACCCGAGGTTTTTGTTATCATTACTCCCGCAGGGCGGTTAAGTATCTTCTTTGTGTCGAAAATGTTGTATATCTCCTCGTCCTTAAGGAGTCCGTCGGCGTGAATTCCCGCGCGTGTCACGTTAAAACTTCTGCCCACAAAGGGTGTCATGGGCGGTATATCGTAGCCTATTTCGCGCTTGAAGTAGTTGGCGATGTCGGTAATAGCGGTGGGATCCATTCCGTCAAACGTACCGCGAAGCGATGCATATTCAAACACCATTGCCTCAAGGGGGATGTTACCCGTGCGTTCGCCTATGCCGAGAAGTGAGCAATTGACCGCGCTTGCACCGTAAAGCCAAGCGGTAGAAGCATTGGCAACCGCCTTATAGAAATCGTTGTGACCATGCCACTCAAGCATTTCGCTGGGCACGTCGGAGTAGTGCTGGAGACCGTAGATAATACCCGGCACACTTCGGGGGAGCGCAACCTCGGTATAAGGAACGCCATATCCCATAGTGTCGCAGGCGCGTATTTTTACGGGAATGCCCGCATCCTCTGACATTTTCTGAAGCTCGTTTACAAAGGGTACAACAAAGCCGTAGAAGTCGGCACGCGTAATATCCTCAAGATGGCAACGGGGGCGGATTCCCGCCTCAAAAGCCTCGGCTACCGTCTCAAGATAGAGATTCATCGCCTCGCGGCGGGTCATCTTGAGCTTCTTGAAAATGTGATAGTCGGAAGAAGAAACCAAAATTCCCGTTTCCTTGATACCCATGGATTTTGCAAGCTTGAAGTCATCCTTGCTGGCTCTTATCCAAGTGGTTATCTCGGGGAATTTCAAGCCGAGGTCCTGGCATTTTTCAATAGCTTCCCTGTCCTTTTTGCTGTATATGAAAAATTCGGTCTGTCTGATGATTCCGTTAGGTCCGCTGAGACGCGACAAAAGCTTGAAAAGCTCAACTATCTGTTCCACCGTGTAGGGCTCTACAGACTGCTGTCCGTCGCGCATAGTGGTGTCGGTTATCCACACCTCTTCGGGCATACCCATAGGCACGCGGCGGTGGTTGAAGGGCACGCGCGGAACGTCCTCGTAGGAGTAAACGTCGCGGTAAAGGTTGGGCTCTGCTACATCCTGAAGCTGATATCTGTAGGATTTCTGCTCCAGCAGATTTGTTTTCTTGGAAATTTCAAGCATATCTTTAGATTCCTTTCGGGAAAAATGTGTTCTTGTATTCTTGTATACAAGTATACACCATTGCGTCTAAAATTGCAATAGTAGCGCAATAGAGTTTACATTTTGTTAAAATTTTGGTGTAGTTTCATATTATAGTGCGCCGCTAAAACAAAAGGTTCGAGCGGGTTTGTTTTGAAATTGATTCGATAAATTATTGTTTGGCGCGTGAGCACGCGCAGGCATAGCGCGCCCGTATCTGTGATTTGTGCGAACATATCCGTCGCACCCCACTCGGTCGCTAAACACGACCTCGTTAGCTTTGGGTGACCGATAAATTAGTGTTTAG
>JBGVRT010000044.1:0-7205 GCA_045128735.1 Eubacteriales bacterium
CAAAAGGCGCAAAAATGAAATGCAAATGGCTTCGCCATTTGGATAAAGAATTGGTTTCGCGGTTAAACACCGCGAATTTGCTACGCAAACCCCTAATTCTTTACACTCAAGAAAAAGAAAAACGCCGATGCGCCTGCGGGCGCGAGACTCGCGACTTTTTGAAAAAAGTCGCCCAAAAACTTTTGGCTCGGGCTGCGGTGCGAACACACCGCCAAACACCAATTTATCGGTATCAAAATTAAGAAAGGAGCTGTTTCCTTAGTGAAACAGCTCCTTAGTTCAGCAAATTATATCCTGCTTATGCCCACGCCATTGTGCCGGGCTTGGGCTCGTTTATGATAATGCCGTTAAGGAAGTTTACCGCCTTGGTGAGTCCTTCGTCGATGCTCATAAGGCTATCCTCGTGCTCGATAGAAAGAACTCTGTCGTAGCCAACGAGGCGAAGATTGGAAACAAGATCGCGCCAATAGGTCTCGTTGTTACCGTAGCCAACTGTTCTGAACACCCAAGAGCGGTGGATCTCGTCGCCGTAGTGCTTGGTGTCAAGCACGCCGTTCTTTGCGGTGTTGTACTTGTCGATCTTGGTATCCTTTGCGTGCACGTGGTAGATTGCGCCCTCAAGCTCGCGAATAGCCGCAACGGGGTCCATCCCCTGCCAGATAAGGTGGGAGGGGTCGAAGTTTGCGCCGATAACGTCGCCTACTGCCGCGCGGAGCTTAAGCAGAGTTTCGGGGTTGTAAACACAGAAGCCGGGGTGCATCTCGAAAGCGATGTGGTCAACCTTGTGAGCCTTTGCGAACGCGCCTGCTTCCTTCCAATAGGGTATAAGCTTCTCGTTCCACTGCCAATCAAGGATAGCGAGGAAGTCCTCGGGCCAGGGGCAGGTTACCCAGTTGGGGTACTTGGAATTTTCGGAGTCACCGGGGCAGCCCGAGAATGTAATGACCGTGTCAACGCCGAGCTTCTCCGCAAGGAGAACTGCGTTTCTGAAATCCTTGTCAAACTGAGCCGCGATAGCCTTGTCGGGGTGAAGGGCGTTGCCGTGAGCCGCAAGAGCGCAGATCTCAACGTCGTACTTCTTAAAGGTGGCAACGAACTCGTCAAACTTTTTGCTGTCGGCAAGAAGCTCCTCGGGGTTGCAATGAGCCTTTCCGGGGTATCCGCCCGCACCTATCTCAACGGTGTGAACGCCAAGACCCGAGAGGATCGAGAGTGTCTCGTCGAGTGATTTTTTTCCGTAAAGATTAGCAAGAACACTGAGTTTCATAATTTTCAATTCCTTTCGGTAAAATATTTTACTATCTATATAATACCTTTTTTTGCCTGATTTTTCAAGTCTTTTCGAAAAATTTCTGAAATTTTTTGGAAAATAGCCGAGATGCGAAATATTTGTATTGAAAAAAAACGGGATTTGTGATATACTTGTACTTGAAATGAGGTGGCTTTTATGCGTTCGGTATACGGTTTGGCTTGGGAAACGGTGTTTGGCAGATTTTTTTGTCCCGAGACCGAGCTTTTTTATGACTTCGTGATAGATGATGAAAATAATGCGTGGCACCATCTTCCCTCGGTGGAGGAGATAAATGCCTCGGTGCCCAACCCCTGCGGTTGGGGTACGGGAATGGAGGATTCATCACTCAACGGCGGAACCGCTCTCGATGCCCTTGTGACGGCGTATGAGCTGACAGGCGACGGGCGGATAAAGACTTACACCGACTCTATCCTGCGAGGACTTCTCCGTTGCGCCGCAGACGAAAAGAACCGCGGCTTTATAGCGCGGAGCGTGTCGCCTTTTGACGGGAAAAGCCACTATATAGAAAGCTCCAGAGACCAGTATACCCATTGGATATACGGTGCGCTCAGACTCTACGATTCCCCCTTGTGCGACGGGGAACAGAAAAGCGAGATAAGACGCGTGCTTAGGGCGGTGGCTGACAAGTGCATAAGAGAGGTCGTTCCCGAAAACGGCTATCATATGACCCGCGCCGACGGCGGCGTCGGCTTGGTCGGCAAAATGTGGGGCGGCGTGGGGGCTCACGAGAGCCTGCGGCTTCCTATGTTCTACCTTGCCGCATACTACGTTACGGGTGAGGCTTTGTATAAAGAGGAGTATCTTAAATACGTTGACTGCGCGCTTCAAGATTCACTTTCGCACAAGCCCGAAACTATGCGCTGTTACTGCTCATTGCAAATGCAATGCTCGCTGATGACGGTCTACCGATACGACACCGACGAAAACAGGCGAGGGAAAGCGCTTGAAATTATGCGCAAAAACGCCGAGTACGGCGCGAAAAAGGCGCTGTTTAACAGCAGAGAATTTTGCAAACCCGAGCGGGCAGAGGATATAAATTACCGCTTTCACAAATGGAACGAGGTCGAGCCGAGAGATATGGGCACTTTTTGCGGCTTCAGATACATCAATCCCGCTCAGAGCGAGCGAAAGGATAACCGCGCGTTTTATCCCGTGAGGGAGGTTGCCGAGGGCGCGATAACGGCGGTGCTCTGCCCAGGCTTTGAGCCTTCCGACGAGCTTGTTTCGGCGGTGGACGAAATGGCTAAGGCTATCGACTACAAAAAGCACAGCAGTATATACGCTCCGTTGCTGCTCGCTTGCGCACACGTGATGTGTATGGAGAAAGCTGCTTGTAAAGATTGATTAAACACAAAACGAAAGGCAAATGATATGGATATAAGAAAAGAATCGCTGAAAAAGCACTATGAATGGAAGGGAAAAATAGAGGTTGTCACCCGTTGCCCCATAAACAGCAGAGAGGATCTGTCGTTGGCGTACACTCCCGGCGTTGCCGAGCCCTGCCTGGAGATAAACAAGGACGTGAACAAGTCCTACGAGTTGACCCGCCGCTCAAATCTCGTGGCGGTCATCACCGACGGAACGGCTGTGCTCGGTCTTGGCGACATCGGTCCCGAGGCGGGAATGCCCGTAATGGAGGGAAAATGCGCGCTTTTCAAGGCGTTTGCCGACGTTGACGCATTCCCCATCTGCATAAAGAGCAAGGACGTTGACGAGATAGTCCGCACGGTAGAGCTTATTTCGGGCAGCTTTGGCGGTATAAACCTTGAGGATATCAGCGCGCCCAGATGCTTTGAGATTGAACGCAGACTCAAAGAGGTCTGCGATATTCCCGTGTTCCACGACGACCAGCACGGAACGGCTATCGTTGTCGCGGCGGCACTCATAAACGCCCTTAAGGTAGTTGGCAAAAAGGCTGAGCAGGTAAAGGTGGTCATCAATGGCGCAGGCTCGGCGGGAATTGCTATCTGCCGTCACCTGCTTGACGTAGGCGTGAAAAATATCACTATGGTTGACCGCTTCGGCATTATCGCCCGAGATATGGATGGCTTGAATGAGGCTCACGCCGATATCGCAAAGCTTACGAACGCCGAGATGCTTCACGGTAAGCTTGAGGACGCTATGCGCGGTGCGGACGTGTTCATCGGAGTTTCCGCCCCCAATATCGTAAGCGAAGAAATGATAAAGTCGATGGCGAGTGACTCTATCGTATTCCCAATGGCAAACCCCACACCCGAGATTATGCCCGATAAGGCAAAGGCGGCAGGGGCAAGAATTGTGGGAACAGGACGCTCGGACTTCCCCAACCAGATAAATAACGTGCTTGCCTTCCCCGGAATTTTCCGCGGTGCGCTCGATTGCAGAGCAAGTGCCATAAACGACGAAATGAAGGTGGCGGCGTCCTACGCGCTGGCAAGCTATATACCCGACAGCGAGCTTTCGGAGGAGAATATAATCCCCTCGGCGCTTGATAAAAACGTGGCTTCCGCCGTTGCGTCGGCTGTAATGAACGCGGCAAGAAGCAGCGGAGTTGCTGGAAAATAAGAGATTTTTGCGCAAAAAAGGCTGTGCTGTGCACAGCCTTCTTCAATTACTTATCCTCAAGGAAGATTACTACCTTACGGTTGTTCTCAGATCCTATGGAGTTGGTCGAAACGCCCTTGATGTTCTGAACCTCCGAGTGAATGATTCTTCTCTCGTAGGGGTTCATAGGCTCAAGCATTACGCTCTTCTTGTACTTGATTACCTTGTCAGCCATTCTGCGTGCAAGTGCGCGAAGTGTCTCCTCGCGCTTTGCGCGGTAGCCCTCAATGTCAATTACAAGCTTTACAAACTCTCTCTTTTCGCCTTCCTTCTTCTGGTTAGCCGCGAGGTTTGCAAGGTACTGAAGCGAATCCATCGTCTCGCCGTGGTGACCGATGAGCATTCCCGCATCCTTGCCGTCGATGTTGATCTGCTTGTCTGCATTGTCAACGTCAACGAGTGTGATGCTTGCCTCAACGTTCATATCGTCAAGAAGCGTCTTGATGAAATCAACAGCGATCTCAACACCGCCCTTGGTGTAGCTTGCAACGATCTTCGCGTCACGCGCGCCAAGACCGAGAAAGCCCTTCTTATCCTTTTCAACAACGGTATACTCAAGAGCTTCTACCGAGGGAGCACCAAGCTCCTCTGCCGCCTTTGCGAGGGCAAGCTCGAGAGTTTTTGCAGATATTTCAATTTCTTTTTTCACAACAAATTCTCCAAATAATTATAAATTAGTCGTTGCTTTCGTCTTTCTTATCATCCTCGTGCGTGCCGTTTTCACCCTTGTCGTCCTTCTTGACAGGTGCCGAGTCAACAAGTGATGCCATTCCCTCTGTGGGAGTCTCGGACTTCTTCTGAGGCTTTGCGGCAGGTGCGGGAGTTTCCTCGTCATCGTCGTCGATGTGGTGGAGCGAACGGGGCTTTACGCCTGTGGTATTGACGTAGGTACGTCTCTCACCCTTGGCTCTCGCCTTCATTTCCTTTTCAGCCGCCTTGTAGTCCTCCTCTGTAAACTTGGGCAGAGGCATAACTTTGCTGAGAACGAACTGCTTAAGCGTGGAGAGCAGGCTCTTGAAGATCCAATAAACGCCGATAGCGCCGGGCACGATAAAGGTGATCCAAACGCTCATCAAGGGCATTGTAAAGTCCATAATGTTGTTGGAGCAGCCCTGCTGTTGGTCGTTTGCCGCCATCTGAGGCTGGAATGTAAGCTTTCTGTTGAGCTTCATACTTCCGAAGTAAACGCCGAATGTGATAACGGGAATGAGCCACAGCCAGCTTATCTGACCTACCTGAGGAACAAGCGCAAGGTTAAGACCGAGGAAATGGAAGTCGGGAAGTCCCGCTTCAATAGCCGTTACAAGCTCGGTGTAGATAGCCTCACCGCCCATAGCTACGTCGGTAAACGCAAAGCTCTTAAGCCCCTCAAACGCGGCAATTCCGCGCTCGGAGATAATATTGATAAGCTCTATTGTGCCTCTTGAATTTGCGGCGATACTCTCGCCAAGTCCGCCTGCCTCTACAGTTGCCGTAACAAACTGAGTAAGACCTGCGATAGCCTCTGTGCTCATACCTACCACGTAGGCAAGAGGGTTGATAACTATGTTATAAAGGATGATGATTATGGGGAACTGTATAAGAAGCTGAAGGCAGCCCGACATGGGGTTGAAGCCCTCCTTCTGATAAAGCTCCTGGATCTCCTGCGAGATCTTCTGTTGGGTAGGCTGATCGTTTCTTCCCGCGTACTTTTTGCGGATAGCCATTTCCTTGGGTCGAAGCATAGCCTGCTTGATCGAGTTTTTCTGCTGTTTGATTCCGAAAGGAAGCATCAGAAGCTCGATGAGGATAGCAAAGATAAACAGGGCGATGACGTAGCTTCCCATAGCTGAGTCAAGCATACCCAAAAATCCACCTATTGCTCTGTAAATAGCATCTAACATTTCTTAAATGCTCGCGTCGTCGTCGGCGCGATTTTCCTCTCTGTTTAATTTTTCGTCAATGTTTTTCGGGGTCAAGTCAACACCGTCTACCCTGCGTCTCCTTCTCTCGGGTACGGGATCGTAGCCTCCGGGCACAAAGGGATTGCACCGAAGTATCCTCCACACCGTCAAGCCGAAGCCCACAAAAAAGCCACGTTTCTGAAATGCCTCAAGGGCATAGGCTGAACATGAAGGCGTAAACCTACACGTCGGGTTTCCTTTCAAGGGCGACAAGAACCTTCTGTAAAAGCGGATAAGCCAGATACAAATATATTTCACGGCTGTGTGTTTTCGGGTGCTACCGTCATATTGAGCTTTTTCATACCGCGCTCAAGCTCTGCACGGATATCCTCCGAGCTTCTGCCCAGAATATCGGGGCGCGCGGAAATAACGATAAGCTTTCCCGTCTTAAGGGTTTCGGTCTTACAAAGGGCGCGGAGACCTGCGCGGATAATGCGCTTTGCGCGGTTTCTTTGTACCGCACCTCCAAGCTTTTTGGTAACCGAGATACCTATTCTGTTAGTGTACAACCGTTTGGGGTGTGCAAGCATTCTTTTTTTGGCGGCATAGTCGGTGAGGATGTGCACCGTAATATACCTGCCAACGAAACGCTCTCCCCTTGTGAACACCTTGTTGTAAAGGTGATGCTCCTTAATGGCTATCTCTTTCATTGCTATACAACTCTTCCGTGTTTTTTGTAATTGTTAGTTTTTTTGAATACGGAGTATTCTTTTTACGATAGTGGACCGGTATAAACGCGAGAAAAAACCGCGATGCCAGAGAAACTTCCGAGGGGGAAATTTGTCAGAGTCATCGGCGGTTTTAACCAAATAAGCCGTAGGCTTAAATTAATAGGTCAGTCTCTTTCTGCCCTTTGCGCGTCTTCTCTTAAGAACGTTTCTGCCGTCTGCAGTTCTCATTCTCTTTCTGAAGCCGTGCTCCTTTTTTCTCTGACGCTTTTTGGGTTGGTAAGTTCTGAGCATTATATGCACCTCCTTGATGTTTATCGGAAGCGTGTTGCTTTACAGCCTTTTTACGCTTTTACACAATGACACCCATTATTATACACGCAAAGCCCCCGATTTGTCAAGAGTTTTTTGAATTTTTGTTTCAATTTTCTGCTCTTTTTTCGCAAAAAGCCTCAAATTTGGGGCAAAAAAGGTAATTTTTGGGAATTCCAAAAGCAGTAAAGAAGATAAACGTCGGTTTGCAGGCAATAACAAACATAGCGGTAAATTATTGTTTACAGGTGTGTTCGCACCGCAGCCCGAGCCAAAAGTTTTTGGGCGACTTTTTTCAAAAAGTCGCGAGTCTCGCGCCCGCAGGCGCATCGGCGTTTTTCTTTTTCTTGAGCTTTTTCTTTTTGCGCCTTTTGCATCAAAAAGAAA
>JBGVRT010000045.1:0-3515 GCA_045128735.1 Eubacteriales bacterium
ATTTGGCGTGGTTTAAACTAATTTTTTTTGTTATTTAACAGCCGTTTTATAAGGCAAAAACCTTAACGCCGCTTTTTCTTTTCAACCAAACGGCGAAAAATAAAAAGCACACAAAAAGAAAACGCCGATGCGCCTGCGCGCGCGAGACTCGCGACTTTGTGAAAAAAGTCGCCCAAAAACTTTTGGCTCGGGCTGCGGTGCGAACACACCTATAAACATCAATTTATCGGTCACCCAAAGCTAACGAGGGCGTATTCAGCGACCGAGAATGAAGCGTGTCTCAGCCGTCCCCTTCCTCGCCGCAAGCGGCGAGACGCCTTTATATTCCCTATATCTTGCAATAAAATACGAAAGGTTCGCAAAGCCGCAAAGCGAGGCAATCTCGGTCACCGACTTATTCGTGTTGAGCAAAAGCTCCTCGCCGTGATTTATCCGCGTGTTATTCAGGTACTCTCTGAAGCTCTTACCCGCAATCCGCTTGAAGCTTCGGGAAAAATAGCTGTAGCTTATTCCGAGACGCTCGCTCAGCGCCTCGGCGCTTACGTCCTCGGCGTAATTTTCGTTTATATACACAATCGCTTTGTAAACAAGCTCCGCTACTGCGGTATTCCTTGTGTCCGATTGTCCGTCGTTATGTCTGAGCAGCCCGAGAATTACGGTAGCCGCAGCTATTCTCATAGCAAATTCGGCGTTTTCGTCCTCGCTTGAATACCCCTTTACCAGCTTTGAAAAGCCCTCTCCTATCTCACTGCCCTCAATTTCATCTGCCCTCCAATGAAATTTCGCGGCATCGTGGTTTACAGAAAGCCACAAAAGGCTGTCCGCAGAGCGGTTATTTGGCAAAAATTTTATAATCAGTCTTGGGGAAATCTTAAGCACCAAATAGCTGTTTTTCTCGCTGTCTCCCGCTACGGTCCTGTGTATACTGTTCGAGCGAAAAAGCAACAGGTCTCCAACTTCGGCGCGTACCGTTTTATTGTCACAGGAAATCTCAAAGCTTCCCTCAGTAATATACAAAATTTCAATAGCCTCGTGAATATGCGAGTGAGTTCCTACACAGTTGCTTTTTACGGGAAACACTATAAACTCCATATCTCTGCGCTTAAATCTTTCGTTTTCTTTCTCTATTCTGTATTTTTCCATAATCCACCACAGCAAATTTTTTATATTTTTAGACAAACTTATTATAGCATATATTTCTCAAAAATGCTACAATAAAATTACAAAAATAAATTTTTCGGAGGAAAAAGTTATGGAAAGAATTGTAAACATAGGTATCATAGGCTGCGGAGGAATTGCAAACGGAAAGCATATGCCCGCGCTTGCAAAGCTTCCCAACGTAAGAATGGTGGCTTTTTGCGATATTATTGAGGAGAAGGCTATCAAGGCGGCCAAAACGTACGGTACGCCCGACGCAAAGGTATACACAGATTACAAGGAGCTTCTCAAGGACGAAAGCATCGAGGTGGTTCACGTCCTCACCCCCAACAAGGAGCACTCGTTTATTACCATCGACTCGCTCTACGCAGGCAAGCACGTTATGTGCGAAAAGCCTATGGCAAAGACAGCAGCAGAGGCGCGCGCAATGGTCGAGGCGGCAAAGGCTACGGGCAAGAAGCTTACAATAGGTTATCAAAACCGTCAGAAGGCTGAAACAATCTACGCTAAGAAGTACATAGATTCGGGCGCAATGGGCGAAATTTACTACGCCAACAGCTACGCGCTCCGCCGCCGCGGAACTCCCAACTGGGGCGTGTTCCTCAACGAGGAGGAGCAGGGCGGAGGTCCCGTTATCGACATCGCAACCCACTCGCTTGATATGACGCTCTACCTTATGAACAACTACGAGCCCGAGGTGGTTATCGGTAAGACGCACAAGAAGATCGAGCATCCTGAGGCAGGTAATATCTGGGGCGACAACGGCGTAAGCGATAACACGCTTGAGGAAGCGGCTTGCGCATTTATCAGAATGAAGAACGGCGCAACGATTATGCTTGAGACAAGCTGGGCGCTCAACGTTGAGGGCGCGGCTGACGCGGGAAGCTGCCGTCTTTGCGGCACAAAGGCAGGTCTTTCCATACTCGGAAGCGAGCTTAAGATAAACAAGGTTGAGCTTGACAGACCCGTTAACACAAAGGTTGATACCTCTGCAGGCGGTGTTGCCTTCTATTCGGGATCAAAGGCATCTGCCCCCGACGTTGAGGCAGCTAACTGGATAAAATGCATCATTGAGGACACCGACCCCGTCGTCACTCCCGAGCAGGCGCTTGTAGTTTCCGAAATTCTCGAAGCTATTTACGAGTCCTCCAAGACAGGAAAGGCAGTTTACTTCGACTGATTGAAGGAGGTAAGCTAAATGAAATTGGCTGTTTGCGGCGCGTGGCACGTCCACGCCGCCGATTACGTTAAAATTGCGTTGGAGGAAAACGCCGAAGTAATCGGGGTTTACGAAGAAAACGCTGAGCTTCGCCGAGCTTTTAGTGAAAAATTCGGACTTAACGAGTTTGAAAATCTTGACGAGCTGCTTGAAAGCGATGCCGAGGGCGTTATCGTCACCTCCTCCACCGACCTTCACGCCGAGCATATAGTGAAAATAGCCAATGCAAAAAAACATATTTTCACTGAAAAAATACTTGCTTTGACCGAGGCGGAATGCCTTGAGGTCAAAAAAGCAGTTGAGAAGAACGGCGTAAATTTCGTAATATCCTTCGTACAAAAGCGAATTGGAGCATTTGTAAAAGCCAAGGAGCTTGTGTGCAACGGCGAAATCGGCAAGGTCAACTACCTTCGCTTCCGCAACTGCCATAACGGAAGTCTTACCTTTCTTCCGCCGCACTTCTACAGCAAAAAGCAGTGCGGGGGCGGCGCGATGATAGACCTTGGCGCACACGGAATGTACCTGACCGAGTGGTTTTTGGGTATGCCCAAAACCGCATCGTCGGCATTCACTTATTCCTATAAAACCGAGAAAAATACAGACGGAGTAGAGGACAATGCGGTCACGGTAATGACCTTTGATGACGGCGCAATCGCGGTTAACGAAACAAGCTTTGTTTCCCGCTATTATCCCGCCTCGCTTGAAATCGGCGGCGAAAACGGCAGACTTTATGCCGAAAGCGGAAAGAACATTTTGAAAATGGCAACCCCCGCCACCGAAGGCAGGCTTGTGGACGTCGAGGTTCCGCCCGTGGGACTTCACCCTCTCCGCCAATTCATCAAAAACGAAATTCAAAGCGGAATTGGCATAGACGATGCCGTTAAGCTGACGAAAATGATGGAAATGGCTTACGCAAATATTAACTGATACAATCAAGGAGCTGCTTCGCCAAGGAAACAGCTCCTTTCTTATTTTGATGCCGATAAATTAGGGTTTGAAGGTGTGTTCGCACCGCAGCCCGCGAGAAAAGTTTTTGCGGAGCTTTTTTCAAAAAGCGACAATCTCGCGCCCGCAGGCGCATCGGCGTTTTTCTTTTTCTTGAGCTTTTTCTTTTTGCGCCTTTTGCATCAAAAAGAAA
>JBGVRT010000046.1:0-34427 GCA_045128735.1 Eubacteriales bacterium
AAACGGCTGTAAAATAAGAAAAACAATTAGTTTACACCACGCAAATTGTTACTTTTATTTGTGTACAGATTTTTTAACACCTGAATGGGAAATCCACTTTTCTTTTTGAACCAAAAGGCGCAAAAGAAAAGTTCCCAAAAGAAAAACGCCGATGCGCCTGCGGGCGCGAGATTGTCGCTTTTTGAAAAAAGCTCCGCAAAAACTTTTCTCGCGGGCTGCAGTGCTAACACACCGCTAAACAATAATTTATCGGTCACCCAAAGCCAACGACTCGGTGTTTAGCCGAGGAGTGGGTTGCGTGGCATTATGTCCGCACAAACAACGATGCGCTGACCTACAGGGCTGCGGCGCCTTCGCCGCCAAACAATAATTTATCAGCGAGTTACCACAAAGAAAACTCCTCGGCATTTGCCGAGGAGATTGGGGCGCAGGGAGTTATTTTCTGATTTTTTGCATTCTGATGTCCGTACCTGTGAAGGGGAGGATGCGGAACTCGCCGATTATTCGGCTTGTGATGCGGTCGTTGTATTTCTTGAACAGATCCTGCTGTGTCAGGTTGGTGCTGATGAGTGTCGCCGCGCCGCGGTTTATGCGGACGTTAAGCAGGTTATAGAGGCAGGAGACTGTAAACTGATTTGAAAGCTCTGTGCCCAAATCGTCGATTATAAGCAGGTCGCAATCGAAATATCTGTCGGTCAGCTCGCCCTTTTCAACCTGTGACGAGTTGAACTGCTCAGCCTCGAAATCCGAGACCATATTCACCGCCGTCACGTAGAAAACGTCGTTTCCTTTCTCTATAACGCGCTTTGCAATGGCGCTTGAAAGGTGGGTCTTTCCAAGACCCGTGCCACCGAACATTGCTATGCTTTCAGCCTTTCCGGGCTCAAAGGTCTCGGCGTAATTCTTGGCGAACTCGAAGATTCGCTCCATCATTCTGTAGCTCTCGGGGCTTTGGCGGTAGTATTCAAGCGAGAAATTCTCAAAGGTCTGCTTGTCGAGAAGCCGCGCGATGCCCGAGCTTTCAAAGCCTGCCATTATCAGGGCGTTTCGCATACAGTCGCACATTTTTATGCCCACGTAGCCCGAGTCGGCGCACTTTTCGCACTCGTATTTCACGTCGGTGTAGTCGGCGGGATAGCCGCCCGCGACGAGAAGAGCCGCGCGTTTTTCGTTAAGCTCGTCGGTTTCGCGGCGTTTTTTTGCCAGTTTTTCCTCAACGTCCGCGCCGCCCGCAAGGGCAATGCCCATAAGCTCAACGCCCACGCGTGAGAGCTTGCGGTCTATTTCAGCCACTTCGGGGAGCTTGGCGTGAACCTGCTTGCGGCAGAGCTCAGCCTCGCGCTCGGCGATGAGATACTTAGTCTGATATTCTTCCTTTATTCTCTTGAGATTGTTTCTGTTGTATCCCATACTCAGTCTCCCTTCTTGTTGCCGTCGCTGTCAAAGCCACGGCTTATGGCGGCGTTGAAGAAGTCGTCAACGTCAAAGCTTGCAGCTTGTGCGCCCGTGGGCGTGCCTTTTCTTTTTTCCTTAGCCGCCGCAATGTCGGCGGGGGTCTTGAGACCCTCGGAGTACCAGGTTTCAAGCACCTTGTTGGCGTAGCTCATAGAGGGCTTTGAGGTGTTGTTGACCGTTTCCTCGTAGGCGAGTTTAATCATTTCGAAATCGAAGCCGTACTTGTTTACCCAAGCGTCTACGAATGAATTTTCCTTTGTGGTGAAGGCGCGCTCGCCCATACCGAATATTTTGCGTATCTTGCTCTCTGCGGAAGCCGCCTTGTCAAGCTGACGGAAGTATTCCTCAAGTGCGGCGGCGGACTGAATGCCCTTGTCGTAGAGCGAAATTGCGGTTTTTTCCACGTAGCGCATATTTGCTTTTCCAATCTGCTTGCAGTAGGCAAGGAGATTGAGTATGTATTCCTCGTCAAGCCCCAGACCCTCGGAAATGCTGACGAGGCACTGGGTTTCGGTGACGTTGAACACCTTGCCGAGAACGCCCTGCGCTTCTTCTATAAGTCCCGAAAGCTCGCTTCTGCGTTCAAGCACGCGGGAGAACTCGTCGCCCGTGTATTGGGGAAGCTCGGTAACGCGTGTGCGCTTGGGAATTTCGGGGGTGACGGGTGTGGAGGTTTCGATAATGTGGGCGATACTGCCGCGCTCCTCTGCGGGGTCGTTCGTTTTTTCTCTTGAGAGAGTGCCCGCGCCTATCCAGAAGCCCAGCGCGCTGTCAAGGGCAAGTCTTGTCACCTTGAATTCAGCCGCGAGTGCGTCGGCGTGCTCCTCGTAATTTTCGGCGATTTCGGGGCGCTCGGACAGCGTAATGAGCAAGCGAAGCTCGGTTTTGCCCGCCCTGAGCAAAAGCCTTTGGGGAATAGAGGGCAGGGACAGTACCTTTCTGCCGTATTCAAAATATATTTTCATAATTATTCTCCCTCGTTGCATTCTGCGTCGTAGACGCGGTAGCAGAGCGTCATAAGCGAGTCGCCCAGGTGGACGTTTTCGATTATGGCGTCGTCAGACAACTCAAGCTCCTGACCCGTAAAGTTCCAAAAGCCCTTGATTCCAAGGCTCATAAGCCTTGAGGCGACCTCCTGCGCGTACTGCTTGGGGAGGGTAAGGACGGCGAAATCCACCTTGTGAAGCGAGCAGAATTCCTCGATGGTTTCAAGGTCGTAGACCGTCACGTGCTCGATTTTCTGGTTGACCAACAGGGGGTTGACGTCGAACATTCCGATTATTTCGATGCCCCTTTTTTCGAACATATTACTGCGAACTATGGCGCGTCCGAGGTTTCCCGCGCCGATGATGACCGAGTTAAGTCCTGCACCGACGCCAAGCAGGTCGCAGATTTTTGCGTAAAGATACTCCACGTTGTAGCCGTAGCCCTGCTGACCGAAGCCGCCGAAGCAGTTAAGGTCCTGCCTTATCTGCGACGCGGTGACGTTCATCATTTTGGAAAGCTCGCTCGAGCTGATTCGGGAGATTCCGTTTCTCATAAGTATGCGAAGGTATCTGAAGTATCGGGGAAGCCGCTTGATTACCGAGTCGGACACCGCGGGCTTGCGTGAACGGTGGGAGATATCCTCTGCCTTTTTGGTCTTGTTTTCCATTTTTATACTCCTGAAATTTGAATTTTTTTACTCTTTTTTGGTCTTTTTTTATTTGTGCATTCCTACAAAATTTTTATCCATTTTTTGCCTTGAAAAAACTGGAAGCGAATTTTGGGGGGCGTTTTTTTGCGCCAAAAAGCGACATTTTTTGCTGTTTTTTGCATGTAAGTCACGCCGCGTCAAGCTTTGTCAGAGCCATTCTTGGACATTTTTGAAAACGTCTCAAAATGACCCAAAAAAGTTTTCCACAGCCTGTGGATAACCTATGTGCATAACTTTTTTTGCCCCAAACCCAACTGCCACGGAGTTTTTGGTTATTATGCCCAATCGAGTGGGCGGGAGAGGCGTGAGGAGACGGTGGAGAACGGGTCGCTTTTTTGTGAAAATGCTAATAGCTCCGCTATTAGGTGCAAGAATTGGTTTTGCGGCTAAACACCGCAAATTTGCTTCGCAAACCCCAATTCTCGCCACTCCGCAAAAAACTTTTCTGGAATAGCCTCCCTTTGACAAGGGAGGCAAAGGAGGCGGTTTGTGCTAACATAGTGCTTCAAACAATAATTTTTCGGTGTCCTCAAACAATTTGTCAAACGCGCTGTTCTCTTGGAAAAACGGCGTTTTCTTATGGTTGTAGGTGCGGTTTGAGAGTTGTCCACAGCGAAAAAATAAAAAAGCATAAAATATTTCCAAAAAACTATTGCAAAATAATGAACACTGTGATATAATTATCATGTATATATATCTATACCTTGAGGCGATTATGCCCAAAAACAGATGTTGATTTTTCAACAAAATGCATAAAATTTTGTGTATTTTCTATAAAAGTACACTTTTGGAGAAATTTGTTTTGTGTTAGAAAATAACCAAAAAAGCCGCTTTTTCACCTAAAAAATGGCAATAAATCGGCTTAAAATAACTTTCCATAAAAGTGTACTTTTAGAGAAAAATTCCGTTTTGCAATCCAAGGATACAAGAAATTGTATTTTCTCGAGTTAGTCAGCCCCGAGAAGCGGCTTGTCTGCTTCTCGTGTGGCGAACTGCGCTTGTATCTTTTGATTGCCAAACGGCAAAAAATAATTTTCATAAGGAGAAAGAAAAAATGTCTAACACAAAGACAACCAAGAGAGCACTGCTCACAAGCGTAATGGCACTTATGCTTTGCTTTGCAATGCTCACAGGAACCACCTTCGCTTGGTTCACAGACACAGAGACCAGTAGCAATAACCGAATTGTTGCAGGTACACTCGATGTGGATCTTCTGATGGACAAGGAAGTTAATGGTACCTACACATCTATCGCAGGCGGAAGCGGCGATATCTTTAGCGAGGGCACAACAGCCAACAAAACAAATGCTACACTTTGGGAACCCGGTGCAACTCATGTAGCATATCTTGCTGTTAGAAACCTCGGAAACCTTGCACTCAAGTACAACATCGTTCTTAACGTAACCGATGAAGATGCAACTGATGCTGTAAATCTTGCGGATGTTCTTGAGGTGGCTGTCGTCAATTTTGACGAGGCTCCTACAGATGCAGAGCGCATTGTAGCTTGGGATGCAAATGCAACAGCTCCCACTATCAGCTCACTTTTTGTAGGAACAAGCAATGTTATTCTTGCTGCACCTAACGGAAAACTCGAGAACACAAACGATACCGATTATTTTGCTATCGCTGTACATATGCAGGAGGAGGCTGGTAACGAGTATCAGGGTAAGTCGATTTGCATTGATATTGCGGTTAATGCAACACAGCTTAATGCTGAAGAGGATGCTTTTGGAAAGGATTATGATGAGCCTGCTAAGGATGCTATTCCCCAGCACGCATCCGCTTCTATAAGCGTTGATCCTTCTGATGCCAATGCCGTATATGATGTTAAGGCAACAGATAGCAAAGGTGTTACTCTTGCTTCGGTAAATGTAAAGGCTGATGCTTTGGCCGCTGATGCGGAATTTGTTACTCTTGCGGTTGAAAGACTTGCAGCTGTTGATGGTAATGTAACTGTAGAGGACGGCAATTTGGCAAAGAGCTATGAAATTTCTCTCGACGGCATTAAGGAGGATAACACTGAGCCTGTTACCGTTCAGCTGTATGTTGGCGAGGGACTCGGTTCATCTTCCGATGTTAAACTTTATCACAAAGATGAATTGGTTACAAATGCCTTTTATAACCCCAGCACAGGTTATGTTATATTTGAAATAACAAACTTTAGCCCCTTCACAGTTGTATATCCTGAAACACCTGTAGTAGTTGTTCCAGATGGTGATTTCCCGATAGCTGACCTTACGGAAACAGATGATGTAGCTGATTGGTCTACGGGAAAACTTATGAAACCTGCAAATGATGAAGTACTTGAGGCAACTTTCCTCTTTAAGGCACCTCATAACAGTGAAAACATTGATAGTTGTACCTATAAGGATTGGATTTGCGACTATTATGTAATGATGGACCTGGGTGATGGTGTTGACGTTCTTCCTGAAGGCACAATCGTTCTTGGTGGAAACTACGGCGATTGGGGTTGGAACGGATTTGTAAATCCCGAGGTTCCGACCAATGAGTGGATTCCTCTTCTTGGTTCCGTAACTGAAAATCCCTGGACTTACAGTATGATTGTAGGTTTGGTAGAGGAATTTGTATGTGGAGTAGGACGTTCTGTTGAATATATGGCAGACGAGTCCGAGGATAAGGTGGACCTGGCAGGCGCAACCTTTACGGTAGCACTTCGCCTTTCCAACCCCGATAACGCAGATGAATACTATGACGTTAATACCGTTAAGTACACATTCGGCGAAACATTCGGCGAAGGAAATGCAGTAATTATAAATGCCACAAAATAAATAGCCATACCCCGCCCACTCCTCGGAGTGGGCGGCAACCAAAGGACACAGCCATGTGCTGTGTCCTTTGGTTGCCGTGAGTTTCGCGGACGAAATAAAAAGGAGATAAAGAAATGAAAAATTCACGCAGAGCGTTGTTTCATAGCATAATTTCACTTGTGCTTTGCTTCTCAATGCTTATCGGTACTACATATGCGTGGTTCACCGATACGGAGAGCAGTATGAACAACATTATCCAATCGGGTAACCTCGATATCGAAATGTACTGGAATAAGGACCTTTCGAGTAATTGGACTGAGGTTGAAGAGGATAAGGCTATCTTTGACTATGATAAATGGGAGCCCGGTTATACCGAGGTCAGATACGTCAAGATAGTAAACGAGGGCAATCTTGCGTTCAAGTATATGATGAACCTTTACGCCCTTGGCGCAGTAGGCAAGCTTGCTGACGTTATCGACGTTTACTATGTTGAAAATCCCGTCGCGCCCATAGGCGGTAGGGAAGCACTCAGCGCGCTGACTCCCGTCGGCGCCCTTTCGGACGTCATAAAAGGACTTCTTCCCACAGCGGGAACAATGGAGAAGGATGACGAGATAATCATCGCAATCGCGCTTAAGATGCGCGAGAGTGCAGGCAATGAATATATGAAGGAATCGGTAGGTGACAGCTTCACCGTTCAGCTTATAGCTGCACAGCTTGCAAGCGAGAACGATGCGTTTGGTAAGGACTATGACACAGACGCAACTTTCCCCGAAAAGCCAGTGAATGAGGGCGTAACAGCTCCCGTTGAGAATGAAAACGGACAGGCAAAGAACGACGTCGAGCTTAACGGCACAAACGCGTCCGCAAAGGTTCCCGCAGGAACAAAGCTTGAGGACGGCGCAAAGAACCTTACTCTTACTGTAACCGACCTTCCCGGAACCGATGAAAAGGTGGTAGTAGGCGAGGGCGAGACCGCAAAGTCCTTTGACGTGCATATCGACGGCGTTGCGTCTGATAACGATAAGCCCATTCCCGTTGATTTGGGCGAAGTAGCTCCTAAGGGAATGAACGGCGGTAACCTTAAGCTCACCCATATGGAGAACGGTCAGCCTAACGCAATGACCTTCGTTGAGCGCGAGGCAGACCTTAGCAACCATAATGAATTCTACTATGACCCCGCAACGGGTAGAGTAGTAGTCTACCTTGCAACCTTCTCCGAGGTGGCAATGGTCGCTGATAACGAGAATGCTTGGAACGGCACGGTCGCAACCGCTTTTGCAGACGGTAAAGGTACAGAAGAAGCCCCCTACATAATCGCAAACGCCGACCAGCTTGCATATTTCAATGAGTGTATTTCCAAGAATGAGTGTATTTCCAAGGATAACGAAAATTACGGTGAAAAGCACTATAAACTCGTTGCCGATATCAACCTCGGCGGTGAAGAAAATGCTAATAAAGGTATTCTTTTCTACCCCATAGGTTATCATAAGGTAGGCAATCCAATTGCAACTGTTGACCTTGATGACGCGCCCGAGTTCGTTTATCAAGAAGAAGACCCCGACTATGCGCGTAGCAGAGTCAGCCTTCTTGCGGAAGATGGCTCGACTGCTTGGTACACCTACGGCGGCTCGTTCAAGGGTATCTTTGATGGTAACGGTCATACAATTGGTAATATTTATCAGAACACTTGGCAGTTAAAGGGTAACTATAGCGGCAATTATTGGAATGCCGCAATGGGTCTCTTCGGCTATGTTTACGGCGGTACGGTAAAGAACCTTACAGTTGATAATTTCTCCTCTGACGGTGAGTTTACCCCCACGGGCGTAATTGCCGCGTATGCCGCAAATTCCACCTTCGAAAATATCGCAATAACCAACTGTAACCCCCGCGTTTATAACACGGGTAACGGCGGTATTGTAGGTATCGGCGGTAATACAAGCGACCCCGACAGCTATAAGCTTACCTTTACAAATATCACCATAGACAATACAAATAAGATTTCCGCACTTTGGGGCTCTTGGGACGTTGCCTGCGGCGGTCTTGTGGGAATGTTCCGCGGCGCGGGTCACGTTTATATGACTAACTGCCACGTTGCGGCGCAGATTGACGTTTATAACGACGTTTGCGGTAACTATCAGTATTATTGGTATCGCTATTCGGGTATGATGGTCGGTACAAATAAGAATATGACAACCGATGCAAACGGTTATACCGTTCCCGAGACAGATAAGTTCCACGCAGAGAACTGCACGGTTCACTTTGGCGATTGGAACGACTACTATTACTGCGAGCTTGTTGCAAACAGCCTCGCGTCCTACACTCACGACCACCAGTTCAGCCGTTTGACAGAGGTTAAAGCTGTAAATGGTACAACCATTACACCTCTTGAAGAAGATGAAGAAGCATTTACTGTTCCCTCAAGCGGAAGATATAATTATGTGGTTGTAAATGGTGATGCGGCTACGGAAAACGCAACCTGCTACCATTTTGTTAACGGTGAAACTTGGACGCACGACAAAGCGGGCACAGAGACAGTTAACGGCGGAACAGTTCTCAAAGAGGATAAACAGCACTATTACCTCCCCTTCAATCAGCTTTTCACAGGCTACGGCTGGGGCGTAAAGCATATCCCCGTGTATAACGGCGAAGACTACGCATTTGAGGGCATCACAATCCTCGATAGAGAAGTAGCAGATTCGGTTGAGAAGTTTGAAAGTGTTGCAGAAGAAAGCTATACAACAGAATCCACTGTAGAGATTGGTGACCTCTTTAAGGCGGCGTCTATTGATGATGTAAAGCTTTCAATTAAGGGTGACAAGGTTCAGGTAACCATATCTCCCGTAGGAGAGAATAGCACCGCAGGTGCCGTTTATAGTGCGAATACAACTGATTGGACGCAGGGAACTCTTACGTTCAGCGGTATAGGTGCGGCAACGATTACTATTACCGACTACTATTTCTGTACACCTACAACGATAAATGTTACTATCACTGAGCGTCAGCCCGAAGTTAAGTTTGACGTCGTAATGAATAACGGCGATTTCTTGCACCGTGTAGGTAACAGCGGTACGGTTGCTCTTGATAAGCTCTTTAAGGCTAAGGACGGTTTAACTGTTGGTACTATTTCCGTAACTGTAGAAGCGGTTGACGGAACAGGCGCAAGCGGAACTTACTCCAATAACGCAATTCAGTTCAGTGGTACAGGTGTTGTAAAAGTTACGGTAACCGATAATGATTACTGTATCCCCACCGAACTTTACCTTGAAGTTGTTGACGCGGTTAACGCAACCACGGCAACAAGTGCAACAGCAAACAACGTCGTTCTTCTCAACGATTGCGGATTTGGCTCGCTTGAGGTTTCGGGCGGTTACACATTGTATGGTAACGGCTTTACAATGACCTGTGGTAGTGACTCTGCCGCGCTTGATATGGGTTACTCGTTCGTAACCTTGAATAACGGTACGCTTGACAACGTTCAAATTATTTGCCCCAATTTCGATTATGCTGTTCTTTATAAGAGCAATATGACCGAATCGGGAAACAGAAGTGAAACCACCGATAAAACAAGATATTTTAACGTTAAGAGTGGTGTAATGGCAAGTGGAAACAGCCAAATTCTCAACTCCCGAATTTCTGGCGGTCGTGCCGCTGTAAACGTTTCGGGCGGTAACGTTGTAATTGATAACTCTCGCATCGAGCTTGGCGCGGTTGCTTCTCTCCTTGTCGGAGCGGCAAATAGCGTTACTCTTAGAGACATTACCCTTGTTCAAAAGCCCACCGCTTCTACATATGACAGTAGCAAGACCCTTATGGGCTTTAGTACCTTGTTTATTTGCAATTCTGATGGTAATGCAGCACCTGTAACCATTGAAGGTACGCTCGTTCAAAACGCTTGGGTTGACGAAAACGATAAGCAGTATGTTCCAAGCGCGGGTCAGAGCATTATTTCTACTGTTCTTGCAAAGACAGAATATCTCCACGATATTGACGGTGACGGTACTAACGAGTCTCTCAACCTCGGATTTGCGTATATGCCTGAGTCGTTGACATCGGCGGTAAATGCGACTACTATAACTGATAACAGAATCGATAAGGATACCGTTCCCTATGATTATGCCGAAGTTTCGATATTGAACGGAAAAACCTATGTTTACTCCTACAAGAACACAAACGGAACGTCAGATAGCTTCAAGACAGAGAGCGCATATAACCCCAATGAACAAAGCGACATAATTACGGTAAGTTATTCCGATACGGCTGACGGTCTTACTACAGGTAAGTCCTACGGTACAGACGGTTGGGTATACGAGCTTAACGTTGACCTTGATAAGCTTTCGGGCTATGCACTTGATTTCAGTAAGCTTTCTATGAATGTAAACGGTGTAACAGTAACCGATTTCAAGGTTGACGGGAACGCTAAGCCCACTTCTCCCGTAGCGGTTGTCGCAGGCGGTACGACCTATACTTTGACAGCAACTGTTAACGGTAAGGAATATACCGCAACCTATAAGGTAACGGGCACTGAGACGAGCAAGGAATCTCCTTCGCTTGTTGGTACGCCTTCTTATGGTGTAGGTTTTGGTGTAGCAAATAAATACGGTGGTGACTGGAGTGCCGCCGCACCTGTTCTTGACGGTATTACCATTAAATATTGGAGTGTAGCTGATTCCGAGTATAAAGAATTTGCACTTTCTTCTATCACGTTTGCCAATACGGGTAAGCAAAATGGAACAAATAACTATTGGGAATACACACAGTCTAACAATGATTTCACATTGAAGCTTACAAATACTGCTGTAATACATAGTAGCAGTGGCACTTACGGTATGCCTGTAGCTGGAAAAGACGGCAAGCTTTACTTTACAATTTCGTCAAGCAGTGGTTTTGTAAGTACGGGAACTACAAGCCGTTCTATTGCTATTTCGTATGAGTTTACCGACAATAACGGCGGTGAAACACTTAAGTTTAGCCATACGTGGTCTATTCCTTACAGCAAAGATGAACAGTACAACTATAGTAGCTTTACAAGCGACGGCACTTTGACAAAGCTTAGTAGTAGTAGTGGAGGCGATTCTTGTCTTGCAGAGGGAACGCTTATCACATTGGCGAATGGAACGCAAACGGCTGTCGAAAATTTGAAGGTTGGCGATATGGTTCTTATATTTAACCATATAAGTGGTCAATATGAGGCTATGCCTTTGATTTTTAATACACACGCGAATGAGACAGAAACAAATGAATATGAAGTTTTGAATCTTGAATTTTCTAACGGAAAAACTGTAAAGCTTGTTTCATCACACGGTTTTTTTGATATGACCTTGATGAAGTATGTCTATATTAGCAATGAAAATTATCAAGACTACATAGGTCATAAGTTTTATGCACTTAACGATGACGGAACGGCAGGTGAAAGCGTAGCTCTTACAAAGGCGTTTGTTGCAAACGAGGTTACAAGAATATTCTGCCCTGTTACATACTTCCATATGAACAGCTTTGCTAACGGTTTCCTCAATACTCCTAATATTCCAGGTGATATTACAGGTCTTGTAAATTACTTTGAGTACGACGAAGATTTGAAATATATTGAGGAAAAAATGATGGCTGATATTGAAGAGTATGGTTTGTACACATATGATGATTTCAGTGATTATATTTCTGAAGATGCATACAATTCTTCTCCGTCCGTTTACCTTAAGGTTGCAGTTGGAAAGGGAATGATTACCTATGAACAGATTGTTGATGTCATCAAATATCTTCTTTCGGGATCATTGATTAACTAACCCCCACGGGAGCCTTCGGGCTCCCGTTTTTTATGGGGAATTTGCGTGTGAAGTTTGCCAAAACCGCACCAAAATATTGCATTTTTCTGCGGCTTGTCTACTTATCGGAGAATTTGGGTGGGAAGTTCGGAAAAGCTCTTGACTTAAAAATTTTTATGTGTTATACTTAGGCTGTAAAATTATGAAAACGGAGGAGTTTTTATGTACACTCTTTACGGAGACGGAATTCACGACGACGCGCCCGCTATACAGGAGATGCTTGACAGCGGTATTTCTGCCGTTGTTCTTCCTGCGCCCGAGAAAAACTACGCAATAGGCAAGACGCTCGTTATTCACAGCGGTCAGAGTCTTGTTCTGCCCGAAATGACGGTTATCAAGCTTTTGCCCGGAAGCAACTGCTACATGCTTATCAACGAAAAGGCGGGCGACCACCACATCTCGGTTGAAGGCGGTATCTGGGACTACAACAACCAGGAGCAGCACCCCCACACAAGGTACTGCCCTCATCAACTCACGCAGAAAATTCCCGCGCCCTACGCAGAGGACGACCCGAGAGGCAAGGGCGTGCCCTATTACAGCAACCGCTACAACGGACGCATTATGCGTTTCTACGGCGTTTCGTTCATTTCGGTTCGCAACATAACCTACAAGGACCCCGTTATGTACTGTGTTGAGTTCGGATACACCGACCACTTCACGGTTGAGAATATTCGTTTTGACTTCAACTATGGTAACCCCGTGCCCGTAAATATGGATGGTGTACACGTTGACGGCGGATGTCATTTCGGTTATATACACAATATTCAGGGAACAGCCTACGACGATATGGTGGCACTGAACGCTGACGACGGACTCCCCGGACCGATTACCGACATAGAAATTGACGGTGTTTTCGGTGAGAACTCTCTCCGCGCAGTAAGACTTCTTTCCACTCACTCGCGTGTTGAGCGCATTTCGATTTCCAACGTGTTCGGTACTTACTATCAGAACCCCGTCAGCCTTACGTTCTATCACTATAAGGAGACGACACGCGGAATTATGGACCATATCAGCATCAAGAATATTTTTGCATCTGCCGCTCCCAGACTTCCCATTTATCAGAAGTCCGAGAAATATCAGTTTGCGTTTATCTTCATTGACAGCAGAATGGATATCGGTCACGTTCGCATTGAAAATATCGGACGCCGCGACGAGCTTGGCGACATCGAGACCATTCGCATTCTCCCCGACACCAAGATAAAGACCCTCGTGCTTGAGCATATCAACCACGAGAACCTCACGGGCAGACCCGTTCCTATGATGATAAACGAGGGCGAGATTGAAAAGCTCTACCTTCTTGACATCGACTGCGGCGACGACGTGATGATTGAAAACAGAGGAACAATTGCAAAGACAGTTGAGCTCGGATAAATAAAAAAGGGGCTGAGTTATCGCTTAATTAAAAGCTTTTGACTCAGCGCCTTTTTTGCAATATGCGGTTTCAGACCATTTCGGCTATTTCACCCAGCGCACGGGTTATATATTCGATAACGTCGGGCTCTTTGCGGTTGAGCGCGAATGCAAACTCGTCCTTTACAAACCGAAGTGAGATTTCGTACGTATCCCTGTCAACTGCGGCGAGCTTTTTCCCAAGCTCGGTTAGCTCGGTTTTTTTCGTGGCAATAGACTTCATAAGCGGTAGCAAAACGGCAGGGTGGGGAGCAGACAAGAGCTCGCGGTAGTGCGCGCTTCGTTGCTTTCTGTCTTCTATCCACACAATTTCGGTTGTTTTTACTTCACGGATAATGGCATCGATCTCGTCCTTGGTTATAATTTTTCTGATTTTTCCAAGTAAAAGCTCGTTGTCCTCGGGAATGTAAATGGTAGAATTTTTGTCGTTAAGCGGTCTTAAAATGTAGTAGGTCTTTTCGGGCTCACCTTTGATAAAAGATAGCTTTTTAACGTCCTCAATAAAACAGATTCCGTTTGATGCATAAACGACGTGTTCTGACCTTCTGAGATCTTGGATTGTCATTTTTTTGCCTGCCTTTCAAAATTTGGAAATAGTATTCCACATATAAATTATACCAAAAATCTCCGAAAAAAACAAAGGGCATTTTCAACAAAACCGCAAATTTTTTGCTTTCTTAGATAGTTTTTTTGACGAAATAAAACAAAAACGCTATACCTATTGAATTAAATGAAAAAATGTGATACAATATAAGTTGATAATCAAGAGAGGAAATTTTTGTAAATGAAAAACTGCTTTTATTCTGCCGACATAATGTTGCCTGATTTCAAAAAGGTTGACGGCTCAAAGTGGGCTGTTATAGCCTGCGACCAGCATACAAGCGAGCCCGAGTATTGGGAAAACGCCAAGGAAAAGGTGGGCGGTGCACCCTCTACCCTTGAGCTTATTTTGCCCGAGGTGTATCTCTCGGAGACCGAAAAGAGAGTGCCCGAAATAAACAATACGATGAATGAATATCTTAAAAACGTCCTTTGCGAGCACAAGGACAGCATGATATACGTAGAGCGCACCCAATCAGACGGCGCGGTACGCCGCGGACTTGTGGGAATGATAGACCTCGAATGCTACGACTACAATAAGGGTTCGACCGCCCTTGTAAGAGCAACAGAGGGAACCGTGCTTGACCGAATTCCCCCGAGAGTTGCGGTCAGACGAGGCGCGCCCATCGAGCTTCCCCACGTTATGATACTTATCGACGACCCCGATAAAACGGTTATCGAGCCTCAGAAAAACGCCTGCGCTGGCTACGAAAAAGCTTACGATTTTGAGCTTATGCTCGGCGGCGGCGCGATAAAGGGTTGGTTTGTGAACGGCTTTGGTAAGACGAAGATAAACGCCGCTCTTGAAAAGCTCGCCTCTCCCGAGGAGATGCAGAAGAAGTACGGCGGTGATTATGCGCCCCTGCTTTTTGCTGTGGGCGATGGAAACCACTCGCTTGCATCGGCAAAGGCGGCTTACGAGGAGGTTAAGGCAAAGCTTGGCGAGGCTGCACTTTCGCACCCCGCAAGATACGCCCTTGCCGAGATAGTAAACCTTCACGACGATGCGCTTAAATTCGAGCCTATCTACCGCGTAATGTTCGGTGTTTCGCCTGCGGCTGTTCTTGCCGCTTTGGGTGAGTATGCCGAAAACCTCGACGGTGCAGAAAAGCCCCAGACCGTGGACTATGTCCACGCAGGCGGAGCGGGAAGCATCGTGTTCAAGCACCCCACGGCACAGCTTACGGTTGGCACGCTCCAGAGCTTTATTGACGAATATATCTCGTCTCACGAGGGCGCGAGCGTGGACTATATCCACGACGTTGATGCAACCGAGGCTCTCGCAAAGAACGAAAACGCAATAGGCTTTATCTTTGACGGAATGGAGAAAAATCAGCTGTTCAAGACTGTAATCTGCGACGGCGCACTTCCGAGAAAGACCTTCTCAATGGGACATTCGGCAGATAAGAGATACTATCTTGAATGCAGAAAGATAAAATAAAATTGCAATGAAAAACCAAAAGGAGCTTTCCGCAAAACTCAGAAAAATAATGACAGAGGGCGCGGCGGTGAAAATTATCTTCACCGCCTTTCTCCTCGTGAGCTTCTTTGCACTTTTGATTGGCGGAGGAGATTATTCGGACATATCGTTTATTCAGGAAAATCTGTCTGCTTCTTTGGTTTTGCTGTTCGTCGGCGGCATAGTGATCCTTTCGGCGGTGCTTGCCCTTGCCGAGATGTTCCTTGACCGCTTCAAGGCGGTAGAGTGGACTATGCTGCTATCGGCGTTTCTCCTTTCTCTTGCGCTTGTGGCGTTTGGCGACGATAAGCTCGGAAATAGGCTCTACGCCGCGCTCGTTATAATTTTTGCGCTGATACTCAACTACACCGTAAACGCGGGAGCACTTGACCTTTTGCCCGAAAGCTTTGACAGAAAGCTGAGGTGGACCGTAGTGGGCGCCCTTACGGCAATGACCTGCTTTATAGTCGCCTCTATCGGAGTTTACAGATACCTTTCGTACTCCGCGCCTAATTTCGATTTCGGTATATGGTGCAATATGTTCCACAATATGTGCGAGGGCGGTTTGCCTGTAACCACCTGCGAGCGTGACGGACTTCTTTCGCATTTTGCCGTCCACTTCTCGCCCATATATTATCTGATGCTTCCGTTTTACGCGCTGTTTCCTTCGCCCGTGACCCTGCAGGTGCTTCAGGCGCTTATACTTTACTCGGGTGTGATACCTCTTTGTATTTTGGCAAAGAATAAAGGAATTTCAGACAGAGATATAGCGTTTCTCGGCGTAGTTTATGCCTTTTACCCCGCAATAGCTACGGGAACCTTTTACGACCTGCACGAAAATTGCTTCCTTTTGCCGCTTCTTTTGTGGTGCTTCTGCTTTTTTGAGAAAGAGAAGTATGTCCCTATGGCGGTTTTTGCCGTTCTTACGCTGGCGGTGAAAGAGGATGCGTTTATCTATGTTCTTATTTTTGCCGTATATATTTTCTTTCTTAAAAAGAAAAAGAAAATCGCCATTTTCCTTGCCCTCGGCGCGGTGGCGTATTTCACGGCGGTTTCCGCAATGATGACCGCGTTCGGAAACGGAATAATGGTGGGCAGATACGAAAATCTTATCTATAATCCCGACGACGGAATGCTTGGCGTAATCAAAACCGTGCTCTTTAACCCGGGTTATTTGCTGACACAGCTTTTCGTTTCAAAGGACGGCGACAGCTCTAAAATAATATATTTGTTCCAATTGCTTGCGCCATTGGCGTTTATCCCATTCGTTACTAAAAAAATACCGCGTTATATTCTGGCTGTTCCGCTGTTGATGAATATTATCACAATGTACGTTTATCAGCCAAATATAAGATTTCAGTACAGCTTCGGTATAACCGCATTTCTGTTCTATGCCGTTGTGCTTAATGTGTCGGATATGGGGGAAAAGCCGCGAAAGCTTATGCTTCCGCTTGCGGCGGTGGCTTCGGTGTTGCTTTTCGCAATGCTTGTTTGCGGAAATTACGGATATTACAGAAGCAGATATTTCAATAACGCCGAGCACTATAAACAGCTTGACAGCCTGCTTGAGGAGGTTGTTCCCGATAATGCCTCGGTGGCTTGTACTACCTTCCTGTTGCCCCATATAGCCGAGAGGGACGAGATATACGAGGTTAAGTACCATAAGGAAAAGGGAATATATAAAACCGACGTGGAATACGTGGCGTTCGATATGCGATATGCCTCTGAGAACGTGGAAATAATCGAATTTTATTCAAAAAACGGCTATGAGGAGTGCTATTCCGACGAAAAAATACTGATAATTTTGAAGAAAAAATAATTTTCGTCAATTTTTAGAAAAACTATTGACATTGGTGTTTTAATATGCTATAATATATTGCCGCATAAAGTAGGCTTTTTTAAGTGCGTTCACGCGCCGCCTGCATTAGCGAGTCTAAAAATGAAAGAGAGGTGCTTTCCATGTTCGCAATTATTGAAACCGGCGGAAAGCAGTACAAGGTTAACGAGGGCGACATCATTTTTGTTGAGAAGCTCGACGCTAACGAGGGTGACACAGTAACCTTTGACGTAAAGGCAATTTCCGATGGCGAAAAGCTTGAGTTCGGTACTGCCGCAAAGGTAACAGCAAACGTTCTTAAAAACGGCAAGGCTAAGAAGATTTATGTGATGAAGTACAAGTCTAAGAAGAACGAAAAGAAGAAGATCGGACACAGACAGCCTTACACTAAGGTTCAGATCGCGGCTATCGAGGGCTGATCGGCTGAAAAATGACTAAAATCATTTTTTACAGAAGCGGCGGAAGCTTTTACGGCTTCGAAGAGCAGGGCCATGCGTGCTATAATGAAAATGGCGACGACGTGCTTTGTGCCGCACTTTCCGCAATGACAATGCTTATAGTCAATACCATTGAGGTGGCGTACGCATCCGACGTTGATTACGACATCAACGACGAGCTTACAAAAATCAAGGTGACCTCGAAAGCGGCTTTGCCCGAGTTTGAGGAGGATGAATGCAAGCGCTATGCGGTTTCGGGACTCTTTATGGCATATTTCTATCAGCTCAATGATATGTTGGAGGAATACTACAAATATCTTGAGGTTGACGTTGTTGATAAAGAGTACGCCGAGTAATTTCTATCTTGGATTTGACCCGCTCCGCGTGGAGCAACCAATTACATTAAATGGAGGTAAGCTTAAAATGTTGAAGCTCAGTTTGCAGTTTTTTGCTCATAAAAAGGGTGTTGGTTCTACAAAGAACGGCCGTGATAGCGAGTCTAAGCGTCTTGGCGTAAAGAAGGCTGACGGACAGGCAGTTATTGCCGGCAACATCATCGTAAGACAGAGAGGAACATCCATTCATCCCGGTAACAACGTAGGTATCGGTAAGGATGATACACTCTTCGCTCTTATCGACGGCAGAGTTAAGTTCGAGCAGAAGACAAAGGATAAGAAGCAGGTAAGCGTATACGCTGACTGATTTCCGCCCTTTCTCAGAATAAAAGCAGACGGTAAGCCGTCTGCTTTTATCTTGAAATCAGGCAGGTGCAAAGCAAATGTTGAAATTTATTTCCGAAGTTCTCGGGTTTATAGGCGTTGCGCTTAATATGGCTGTGTATCAGCAGAAGAAGCGCAATAGGTTACTTATAATAAAACTTGTATCCGACGTAGTGTGGACACTCCACTACGGACTTATGGGCAACTATTCGGGTGCGGCGGTAACGACTATAGGTATCGCGCGCGAAAGTACCTTTCTTGCTATTGATAAAAAGGGAATAGACCGCCGACCGTTCTTGCTTGTGTTCTTTGCTTGCGCTTGCATTTCGGTGTGGTTTACCTGGGGCGGCTGGTTCAGCGTCCTGCCCGCTACCGCATCGTTTTTGTCGGTTATCAGCTTTTGGCAGCAAAAGCCGCGGGTCTCTCGCTTGCTTGCACTGCCTATTTCGGCGTGTATGCTGACCTACTCCATATCGGTAGGCTCAATGGCGGGAATAGCTAACGAGGTGTTTACAGTCTCGTCAACGGTAATAGGAATTATAAGACACGATATAAAAAGAGGTAAGGAGCTGAATTGAGTCAGCTCCTTACTAATTTTTTTAATAGATTTGATAGCGGAATTACCAACATTCCCGTAAATATGTTGCTGACTCCGTGAATTGCGTCAAAAGCCAACCCGGAAGCTATCCAAGCTAAGGTTTGTGTAAGGTCAAAGCCGAACAAAAGCGCCTGCGCAGGGGCGTAGAGTATGCCGTATGCAAATCCGTGCAAAGCGCAAATGGCAGGATATACCACGCACGCTACCTTTTTTGGCATATTGGGGGGCAGCAGCATAGTCACACCCCAAAGAACCGTCCATATGTACAGATAGGGAATCCACCAAGCCGAAAATCCGCCGTATAGCCCCGTTAGAAAAACAAAAACGTATATTGGAATCAAAGCCTTTTTTCTGAAAGTGACCGTGTAGACGATCGTAAGCATTCCGAGCAGGTGAATGTTTGGTAAAAGGTCCATTATAACCTTTGAGGTGAACATAAGCGTGCCAAGCATAGCAAACACGCATATTTCACGAATTTTAGAGGCTTTTGAGCTCATTTTTATTTTGTGTAAACAAGCTCGTAATGCTCGCCGTCGGCAAATTCGGTCATGTCAATGCCCGTCATCATGTATTCGCCGTTTTTGTAGAAGCCCCAATAGCTCTGGTCAACGTCGTAATCAGCGGTAATTCCGTTGACTTTTTTTACGTAAAGCCCGTAGGGACCTTCGTCGCCCTCAAGAAGCGAGTGCTCCATAAGCGCCTCGCCGAGTATGGCTTTGTCGGTTTTTATGGTAAAGGTTACAGAGTGGTCCTCAACCTTTACCTCAACAGTAACGGTCTTTTCTCCCTCGCCGAGGGCGGTGTCCTCAAGATAAATCGCATCCTCCCAAAGCGCGCCGACGTCAACCGTCTTTCCGCACGCCGAAAGGCAGATTACAAGAGCGAGAATCAATAAAATTGGTGTAAATAATTTTTTCATAGTCGTAAATCCTTTCTTTTTTTACAAAAAGGATAAAATAAAAGCACCCTCCGTGGGTGCAAAAGACGAAGCGAATACCCTGCCGTATCCGTTATCCTTTGTCTCCCCACTTGCCCAAGAGACTTTTACCGGGCACAATCCGATAAGCATTCCGACTTGACCCGAAAGGGAGTTACGGTAATGGCTGTTGCCGCAGATTCACACTGCGATTTCCTTATCCCCGAACGCGCCGCCACGCGGCGCACCCGACAACGAAAATTTCGATGAATTGTGTTTATTCTTTTTTGTACGCCTCATTGTATCACATTTTTTCGCGAATTTCAATAGGTTTGACGAAATTTGTTGTCTGAAATCGTTATGCGAAAACGCCTAAATGAATAGGTATAACAAATAAATTTAATGATACGAATAAATGGCTGATTCTTTGGAATCAGCCATTTATGTTAAAGTATAACGTGATTGAAGTCGCCAACACCGCGAAGAATTTCGGTTTCGCGCTTGTGGCAGGTGAACAGAAGACACTGTCCGCCGTTGCGTGTGTACGCGTAAAGCATAGTGAGCATATTTTTGGTTCTCACGTCGTCAAGAAGAGAGAATCCCTCGTCAAAGGTGAACGGAGGCGGATTTTCACCGCAGATAAGCTCGACGAGAGCCATACGGAGCGATATGTATGCCGCATCGCGCGTGCCTCGGCTCAGCGCCTCAATACTTCTCGTTACACCGTCTACGGTAACGCTTATCTCAAGGTCGGGCGAAAGTCCAAGCTCGCTGTATTTGCCTACGGTAAGCATGCCCATAAGCTCGCCCGCACGCTTGCGAATTGTGGGGGTAACGTTCTTTCTGATGTTGTCCGAAGCCGTGTCAATGGCGTTAATTGCCATAACGATGGCGTTGTAGTTGAGTCTGCTTGTTTCAAGCTCGCGGCGTACCGCATCAAGCTTGGTGTCAAGCTTTGCGGGATTTTCTGCGGTGGAGGTAAGGGCGATAAGCTCCTTTTCAATGCCAATGCGCTTTTGCATAGCCGCCGCATATTGGTTTTTGTAGAACTCAAATTTTCTCCGCAGGTCGTTTATATCGGTGGTCTCAACAATTTTGTCAATGTCGGTGGAGGGGGGAAGCGTGCCGCGAAGCTCGTTTTCATTGAAGCTGTCAAGCTCGCATTTTATGGAATGTGCCGTGTTTTGCTTTGCTTTAAGCTCAAGCTCAAGACGTTCCTTTTCGTTGCAAACCTCGGCAAGCTCGGCTCTCCGCGCGTGAAGCAGTGCGGTAATGCTTGCCGCGCTGTCGTCCTCGTGTCCTGTGTCTATGGAGTCAAGAAGTCTGAGGGCGTTTTCAAGTGCCGAGTTGTATTCTGCCTTTGCGGTGTCAAGCTTTCCCGAAGCCGTCGCGTAAGCCGTGTCGTGCGTGCGGCAAAGCTCGTGGTTCTTGGCGCACTCGTCGGCGTGAGTCTCAAATTCCTCGGGCGTAGCGGTCTTGGTGATAAGTCCGTAGTCGGCAAAGAGTGCAATTCGCTCCTTGGTTAATCTTGAAGCTGCCGCGCTTCTCGTGATTCCAAGAATGAGAAGCACCGCGCCAATTACGGTAATTCCGATAAGAGTGTAAAGCTGTAATTCCGAGGGAATAAAGCTGAAAGCCGCGATAATGAGAAGCGCCAATTCAAAGTTTGGGATAAGCGGCAACGCAAATCCGAGCGCGCCGATAAGCAGAAGGATACCACCGAGAATATAAAATATTACCGATGCGGCAATTGCGCCCTTGCGTTTCTTTATAAGCTTGACGATACGCTCTGTAAGCGTAGCTTTTTTTCCGCTTTCAACTATTTTTTCGTGAATTGCCGCAAGAATTCTGTCTCCGCAGGGCGAAGCCTCTGCGTTTGCAAGCTCTCCGTTGGCAAGTGAAAGCTTGTTTGATGCGGAGGCAAGCGAACGCTCCGAACCGTCAAGCTCCTCAAGCAGAGGTCTGTCGGGAAGCTCACCGAAAAATCCGCGGGAATCCGTAAGCTCCTTGAGGTCTGACTGAAGCCCGTAAATTTTTTCTTCCTCTGCGTGAAGCTCGTTGAAGCGCTTAAGAACCGTGCAGGTTTCAAAGACCTTTATTTCGTGCTCCTTATCGCGCTCACCCTTTGCCGATTGGCTTTCAATTTCCGAAAGCGAGTGCGCCGCGTTTTCCTTAGCGATTATAACGTCAGCATCCTGCTTAGCCTTGGCAAGTTTGTCCTCAAGCTCAGCCTTTTCGTTTTCAAGCTCGTACAGCCTGCCGCCCTTGGCGTTCTTGTGCAGGAGAAGCTTCCTGAAAGCGTCAAGCTTGCTCTGCGCCTTTTTTGTGTCGATTTTTTCGTCAGCCGAAAGCAAAAGGTTTTCAATGGACGAGCGAACCGAGTTGCCGTCCACGTTGGTGCATTCAAGCTGACGGACGCAGGATGTACTGTCGTAAACGTCTGCGGGAATGCCGAGGAAAAGCTTACCGGGAAGCTCGCCCTCAAACACCTCGCTGCCCGTTTGCAAATCAATGATTTTGCACTCGTCAATGGCGTCGCGCGAGGCGCTGTCCTTTATCTGATATTTTCTTTCGATTCTGTACTGTCCGTCGGGGAGGGTTATCTCCATGCTTCCCGACGCGGTAAGCGTATCCCACGAAAGGCCTCTTTCGCGGTCGGTGATCTCTGCGGAAGCCGTCCTTTTGGGCATTCCGTAAAGCATAAATCTTATAAAGGCTACCACCGTGCTTTTGCCCGATTCGTTTCTGCCCTCAAAGACGTTTATGCCGTCCTTGAGCGAAAAAATCTTGTTTTTCAAAGCACCGAATTCGCCTATTGTTATTTTATCTATTCTCATAGCAGATCCTTTCGCATCAAAGAATTGTGGGTCTGTCGTCAAGGGCGGAGAGTCCGAGACGAAGGGCAAGCACAGCCGCCTTGCGCTCCTCCTCCGTGCCCTCGCGGACAGTTTTGATAAGTGTGCGGTAGAACTCACCGCGAACGCTTACGTCCTGAGCGAGAAGCGACTCGTCGAGGGTGGGGACGGTCTCGTCCTTCACGTCAAGCGAGTAAAGCCCCTCAATACCGTCCTTTATTCTCTGTACGACGGGGGCGTATTCCGAGGATACCTCACCGACAAGAATAACTCTCAGCGAGGTGTCGTCCTTGTAATTTTTAAGCGCAATGCGCTGACGGATTTTTTCTATTGTCTCCTCGTCGCGCTCAACACCCGTAACGTCTACGGTTTCTATCATATACCTGCGCTTTGCAAGCTGAACCTTTTGGTGTGTGATTTTTTTGCCGTCGATTTCAAGCAGTATTGCTCCTCCGAAATCAAGCTCGTCAAAGCTTCTGCCCTCAGCACATCCGCAGTAGGCGGCAATGGTGCCGTTGTAATTTCCTACGTCGGGCGCGTTGTGGACGTGACCGAGCGCGGCGTAGTCAAAGGGCGAATCGTCAAGCTCGCGGGGCGAGATAGGCGCGTATTTTGAAAGCGATTGAATAATATCGGCATGTGCGCAAAGCAGGTTTACTCTGCTTTCGTTCACCGTGTATTTGCATGCAAGTGGATGCTCGTCGTATGAGGGCGACGTAAAGGCATATCCCCAAACGCTCACGCCCAGGTCGGGAAAATCAAAGGACGAAAGTTTCTGGCTGTCAAAGATGTGAACGTTTTTGGAAAATCCGCCCGAATATATTCCGCCTTGAACGTATGGGTCGTGGTTGCCGGGGGCAATTACCACGGGGCAGGGGAGATTGCCAAGGAGTCCCGCGGCATACTTAACGGTAGCCGAGTTGGTAAATCCGTTGTCAAACAGGTCACCTGCAATAAGCACAAGGTCTATGCGCTGATTTCGTATGTAGCAAATAAGCGTGCGCAAAAGCTCGCGCTGTTCTTCGCGGCGCGCTTCGCTTTGTATTGGGTCAAGCCCCGAGAAAGGGCTGTCAAGATGCAAGTCGGCACAGTGTAAAACTTTTATCATAAGTTTCCTCCGAAAAAATATGTACGTATTAAGTATACCATAAAACTGCACTAACTTCAAGAGGATTTTGCAAAAGATTTATACAATCTGTAAAAATAAAATTCCTTGACAATAAAGCGATTTTATAATATAATATATTATGTGTAATTGTTTATAAAATTCCGCTTTGGAAGAAGGGTAAAAGAATGTACAAAATAGTAAAGAAAAAAATACTCAACCCCACAGTAACGCTTATGGAGATAGAAGCCCCCCTCGTTGCAAAGTCTGCAGAGCCGGGACAGTTTATTATTCTCCGCGTTGACAGTGAGGGCGAGCGTATACCGCTTACCGTTGCAGATTACGACAGAGAAAAGGGAACGGTAACGGTTATATATCAGATAGTCGGTGCCACCACAGAAAAGCTTAACCGCAAGGAGGAGGGCGAGTTCATCGAGGACTTTGCGGGCCCCCTTGGCAGAGCAACCGAGACCGAAGGACTTAAAAAAGTAGCGGTTGTCGGCGGCGGTGTGGGCTGTGCCATAGCATATCCCGTGGCAAAAAAGCTTCACGAAATGGGCTGTGAGGTGCACTCCATAGTCGGTTTCAGAAATAAAGACCTTGTTATTCTTGAGGACGAGTTCAGACAGAATTCCACAAAGCTTGTGCTTATGTCGGACGACGGAAGCGCAGGAGAAAAGGGTCTTGTTACCGATGCGCTCCGCAAGCTTATTGAAAGCGGCGAAAAGTACGACCGCGTTATCACAATAGGTCCGCTTGTTATGATGAAATTCGTCTGCAAGCTGACAAAGGAGTTTGAAATTCCCACAGTGGCAAGTATGAACCCCATTATGATAGACGGAACGGGAATGTGCGGCGGATGCCGCCTTACCGTTGGCGGAAAGACCAAATTTGCCTGCGTGGACGGTCCCGAGTTTGACGGACACGAAATAGACTTCGACGAGGCAATGGCAAGAAGCGCAATGTACAAGCCCTTTGAGCGTCACGCCCACGAGGAGACCTGCAACCTGTTTGCAAAGGAGAAGAACAATGGCTAATATGTCGCTTAAGAAAAACGAGATGCCCTCGCAGGCACCCGACGTAAGAAATAAAAACTTTCTCGAGGTTGCCCTCGGATATACCCCCGAGCAGGCGGTGGACGAGGCAAAAAGATGCCTTAACTGCAAAAACAAGCCCTGCGTGGGTGGTTGTCCCGTTAAAATTTACATACCCGAGTTTATCGCCAAGGTGGCAGAGGGCGAGTTTGAGGAAGCATATAAGATAATCGCAAAATCAAGCTCACTCCCCGCAGTTTGCGGACGCGTCTGCCCGCAGGAAAGCCAGTGCGAGCAAAAGTGCGTGCGCGGTATCAAGGGCGAGCCCGTGGCTATCGGACGCCTTGAAAGATTCGTTGCCGACTATCATAACGCTAACTGCAACCAAAAGGCTGTCGCTCCCGAAAGTAACGGTCATAAGGTGGCGGTTGTCGGCTCGGGTCCCAGCGGTCTTGCCTGCGCGGGCGACCTTGCCAAAAAGGGATATGAGGTAACTGTCTTTGAGGCGCTCCATACCGCAGGCGGCGTGCTTGTTTACGGTATTCCCGAGTTCAGACTTCCAAAGAAAATCGTGAAAAAGGAAATCGAAACCCTTAAAGAGCTTGGCGTAAAGATTGAGACAAACGTAATTATAGGTAAAACCATCTCGGTTGATGCGCTCATGGACGAGTACGGCTTTGAGTCGGTGTTCATCGGTTCGGGCGCAGGTCTGCCCAAGTTTATGAATATAAAGGGCGAAAACCTTAACGGTGTTTACTCGGCAAACGAGTTCTTGACGAGAGTAAATCTTATGAAAGCATATAAGCCCGACAGCGCAACACCTATTCAGCACGGAAAGAACGTGGTTGTAGTTGGCGGCGGTAACGTGGCAATGGACGCGGCGCGCTGCGCAAAGCGTCTTGGTGCTGAGGTGACTATCGTCTACAGAAGAACCGAATCCGAGCTCCCCGCAAGACACGAGGAGGTTGAGCACGCAAAGGAAGAGGGAATAATCTTCAAGCTCCTTACTAACCCCGTGGAAATAAAGGGAGCAGACGGCTGGGTCAGCGGCATAGTGTGTCAGAGAATGGAGCTTTCCGAACCCGACGAGTCGGGGCGCGCACGTCCCGTAGCGGTTGAGGGAAGCAAGTTCGAGATTGAGGCAGACTCGGTAATTATGGCAATAGGCACCTCTCCCAATCCGCTTATCAAGTCAACCACAAAAGGACTTGAGACCGAAAGATGGGGCGGTATTATTGCCGACGAAAAAGGACTCACCTCAAGAGAGGGAATATACGCAGGCGGTGACGCCGTCACGGGCGCGGCAACCGTAATACTCGCAATGGGCGCAGGCAAAACCGCCGCCGCCGCCATTGATGAGTATATTATGAATAAATAAAAAGCAGGGCTGAATTATCAAGATTCAGCCTTTGTTTTTGTCTTGGTTGGTCAAAAAGGCTAAAAGAGGAAAATAATGGGTTAATATTTTTTGAACATTTCTAAGATACGCCAATTTTTGGTGTTTTGTATGTTATAATAGATGTGAAAGGAGGACAAAGTGAAGAAAAATTGTAAGTAAGCACGTAAATCAATGAGGTTTTAGAGAGGAGAACGTTATGAAGAAAAAGAATTTATTTTCGATAGTTTTAGCCGTAATAATGTTAGTTAATATGATGATTTTTCCCCAAAGTGTTTCAGCGTTAGAGGAAAGTGTGCCGTGGCAGGAGAAAATTGACGATGAAGTATACGAGTCTCCTATATATGAAAATGGAAAAAGGTTGATTTATATAGACCGTGTAAATATTCCAAAGGAGACCGTTTCAAAGTACCTGTTGAAAAATTATAAATACAGTGTGGACGTATACGAAAACCAGGCGCGGTACGAGGCTGAAATTGTTCCCGCAGTTACGGCTCTCGTTGTCGCTGAGTTGGGAGAAACTGCGGCGTATAGCACACAGGCACAATTTGAACTGACAGGCGAAAGAATGTCGGCCGTTGACCTTGCTTTGTCAGAGGACTATGACAACTATATTATGGCGAAAAGGTCTGCTACCAAGGATTTGTATATTGCTTCAAATGAAAGCTTCTTGGAAGATAACATAGAGAATGAGGAAGATATTGTATATCAAGGCAAATATACTTCGTCGTTTATTTTGTATGCAACAGATGAAGAAATAGAAAAATATGCGAAGTGTGCGGATGTAGAACTCATAGTGCCATTCTATAACGATGTACAAACAGTATCTTCAATTCCAGAGGAGCAGACACAAATTGGTGTTGACTCGACTTTCGGAACAAAAAGCTCTCAATATAATTCTGGAAATGGATATAAAGGAACAGGGGTGAAAATAGGGATAATTGAGGCTGCGAATGGAAAATTTGATTCTAATGCTCCGCAACTTAGTTCGATAAGTGGTGGGAGACTTAAATATTTGGGAAATGTTAATAATAGCACAGAGACAAATACTGATCCAGAGGCTCCCGACCACGCTACCTGTGTAACTTCATTGATTGTAGGGCAAGAATATACTGTAGATGGTTGTACATACGAGGGAGTTGTTCCTTTGGCTACGGCATATCAAATTGGCATAGACACAATTGGTGATGTTTTACAAGCAGTTGATGATCTAATTGATTTGGGCGTTTCGGTTATAAATTATAGTGGCGGATCTGAGTTTCTTAGCTCAGATTATTATGCCGGATTTGATGGGAAAATAGATGATTATATTGAAACGTCAGGAATAACCTTTGTAGTTTCTGCCGGAAATGAATTTGGTTCTGTTACCTCTCCTGCTATGGCATATAATGCGATTACAGTCGGTAATCTCCATACCAAGAGATATAGAAAAGGAGATGGAACTTGGCAAGATTTGAATGATAGATATTATAACAATTTTGAGGTTAATCTATCTTCTTCATACATAGAAGACGAAAATCTTGCTAATAAGCCGGATGTTGTAGCCCCTGGAACTGGTATAGAAGTTCCATTGTCATCGTCTTATGTGGATAATTTAATTGGAACAAGTTTTTCCGCACCGTTAGTTACAGGTATTGTTGCCCAATTACATCAGGCTAAACCTTTTTTTAGAATTAATCACACAGCAACCAAAGCTATTATTATTGCCGGGGCAAGTCACGAATATGTATACGACAGCAATAGTGATACAGCGATAGTTAATAATATATTTCTTAGAGAAAAAAGTGGTGCAGGCTTGGTTAATGCAAAAAAGTCTATGGAAATAGCACTTTCTAATCTTTACACGACCGAACAGTTTCCTGTTGGTAGCTATACAACCAATATTCCCGATATAGACCCTTGCGGTGAATTTACTGCTCTTTCGGGAAAGAAAGTTAGATTGGTTATGACCTTTAGCAAATTAGGTGCAACAGAAGTTCCGAGCACAGGATTAGTCGATAATGTCAATTTTGCGGTGTATAATTATAATACAGATGAATTAGTTGCTTGGAATTCAGATGCTTACAACAATGTTGAAATCGTTGAGTTTGAAGTTGCCCAAACCACACCGTTTTATATTGTTGCCTATATGCCCGATTTTACACCAAGGAATAACGGTGATTATTTAACCGTGTCATTTGCCTGTATAATGACTGGATAAAATTTTCTATTCTATGCGGAGGATATTATGAAAAAATTTTTATTGGTGTTACTGTTGGTATTTGCAGCGATTGTTATATTATCCGGATGTGAAAGTGAGCCCGAGACCCCCAAAACGATATATGACTACGGTGTAAATATCACCGAGTCTGATTATGAGATAAGCGGAAAAATAGAAAGTGCTTTTGTTGGCAACAAAATTATTGTAAGCAAGGTTGCCTTATCTGAATGGGAGGAAAAAGGTGCGGACAGTAAGGTGTGGGTTGGAATTGAGGCATTCGATGCATACGTTGCTGTCCCAAGACTGTCGGATGAATATAACAAAAACTATTGGCTTTGGTATGAACATGACTATTACGCAAAGGAGCACCCTGACACGTATGAAACAATCACAACGGTAGACGGAGAAATTCAGAAAATAACAAACGAGGAACTGAGAGACCAATACAAGAAAAATATGGACGAATTTATGGAAGAATTTAAGAAGAACAATATGTCCGAGCTTGAGAAACATATCAAACAGTTGGGAATCGAATGTTCCACGAATGATCAGTACGTTCTCGCAAAGCTTGATTGGGAACAGTTGCTGACTCTGTTGGATACTCATTTTGTTCTGATAGCAGTATGTGATACGAATCCGAGACCCACAAGCGTCGGATGAGAAAAAATTATAAAGGAGCTGACCTCGGTCAGCTCCTTATTCGTTTTCACGCACCAAACCGCCTCCAAATAAATATTCTGTTAATGGGGAAATAATTTGCCCTCCGTGTATAAGTTCTCGGAAACCGTGGCAAGAATATGTGTACAGAAGTAAATGCTCACGGAGAAAGAAAGAGAGAAATTTATGAGTGTGAAACGAGGAGATATCTATTACGCGGACTTAAGTCCCGTAGTCGGCTCGGAGCAGGGCGGACTGAGACCCGTGCTTATAATTCAGAACGACATAGGAAACAGATACAGCCCGACGGTCATTGCGGCGGCGATTACATCAAGAATGAGCAAGACTCATTTGCCTACTCATATAGATATATTCGCCGAGAAAGCGGGACTGTCAAAGGATTCGGTGGTGCTTCTTGAACAGGTGCGTACCCTTGACAAAAAGCGTCTTAAGGAAAAAATGGGACATCTTGACGACGACGTGATGAGCATCGTTAACTCGGCAATAGCCGTTAGCTTCGGTCTCGACACATCAACGCCCGTAAGCGGAAACGACGGTGTCACAGTGGCTCAAATGTAAATTTTCTGTTTCCTATTGACTTTACGGCAAATTTTATATAAAATAGGAGTTGTTTACAGCTCCTATTTTTTTGAGGTGAAATATGATACATAGCGAAAAATACAGAACCACCTGGCACGATACCGACTGCAATCGCAACGTGCGCCCTACCGCGGTGCTGACCTACTTTGAGGAGACCTCAAATCTCCATATGATAGCCGTAGGACAGCCGCTTGACAAGGTGCGCGACGATGTGGGGCTTGGCTTTATTCTTTCGAGGCTTACAATGAAATTTTATAAGCCTATAGGGTCGTACAGGGATATAAAGGTGGACACCTGGACAAGCGAGGGGCGGGCATTCAGCACGCTGAGAAGCTTCAGACTTTACGACGGTGACGAGGTTGCCGCCGAGGCGCTTTCGCTTTGGGCACTCGTTGACGTAAACGAGCGTAAGCCCGTGAAAATATCGAGCTACGATTTCGGATTTGAGCACGAGCTGCCCTTGGAGCTTGACGCGCCGAGCCGCGTGGCTTTCCCAAAGGACTTGGAGCTTGAAAAGGTTGGCGATCGCAAGATATTTTTCAGCGATTGCGACTATAATATGCATATGAACAATACGCGCTATCCCGATATGATTTGTGACTTTTTACCCGATCCGAAAAATTGTCACCTTGAGTCGCTTACGCTCTCCTTTGTGCACGAGGCGGCAATGGGGCATACTTTGTCGGTTTACCGCGCAATGAAAGACGAGAACACTTACCTTTTCCGCACCGTAGACGAAAACGGCGCAACCTGCCTCGAAGCCGAGGCGAGGGTTGGGGTATTGAAATGAGTTCCGAAAAATTTGCAAAATGTTATCGTTATTCATTATTTTGTTTTGGAGGTGTTATTTTGTATCCGCGTATTCGTGATTTGCGTGAGGACAGAGACCTTAACCAAACCCAGCTTGCAAAAAAGCTCGGAATGTCTCAAACGGGATATTCGAAATACGAAACAGGTGAAAATGATATTCCCACAGCTATTTTGATTAAGCTTGCTAAATTTTATAACACAAGCATTGATTATTTATTGGGAGAGACCGATAACCCTAAGCGATATTAAAAGGAAGCATCAAAAGGCTTCCTTTTTTTGCGTTGTTATTGACAATCTCTCATAAAAATGTTAAAATTAATTTGAAAAATATTGGAGGTTCAAAAATGGGAAAATACGGAAAAAAGGCAAAGACATTATTTGAAGAAGGCTACAACTGCGCGCAGGCGGTTTTCGGCGCGTTTTCCGACGTGACGGGAATCGGATTTGAAACCTCGCTCAAGCTTTCGTCGGGCTTTGGCGGCGGTATGGGCAGAATGAGAGAGGTCTGCGGTGCGGTGAGCGGTATGTTTATGGTGCTTGACGCACTTGAGGGCTACACCTCGCCTACAGATAACGAGGCAAAAAAAGAGCTTTACGCGAAAATACAGAAATTGGCAGGAGAGTTCAAGGCTGAAAACGGCAGTATAATTTGCCGTGAACTGCTTGGAGGAATTCCATCAAGCACTCCAAAGCCCACCGAGCGAAGCCCCGAGTTTTATAAAAAACGCCCCTGCGGAGAGCTTGTGGAAATAGCGGCGGATATTGTAGCCAATCACCTTGGGATAAATTGATATTGCGGAAACGAAAAAAGGAGATCGATTATGGATGTTATTATTTTTGGCGGACAGAGCAATATGCAGGGGCAGACGGGCGAAATGCCGTCTGTAAACGATGCGGTTGATGGTGCTCTTGAATATCGCCTTAACGAAAACGAGCTTGTTCCCTTGAAGCTTCCCGTGGGCGAGGATTTGGGCGGAAATAAGTATCTTCTTGGAGCATCTCACGGTTGCGGTTCGCTAATTCCTCCGTTTTGCCGCGAATACGTAAAGGCGACTGGCAGGCAGGTGGTAGCTATTTCAGCCTGCCGCGGCGACACAACTGTGGAGGATTGGCAAAAGGGAACCTATCGCTACCGCACCGCGCATTACAAAATGATGCGCGGAATCGCAAAAGCAAAGTCTTTGGGCGAGGTTGAGCATATATACTTTGTCTGGCTTCAGGGCGAATCCGATGCCATTATAGAAAGCACCGAGGAGGAGTATCTCGAAAGACTTACTCGCTTGAAAAACACCTTGAAGCGCGAGGTTGGAATAGAGAAATTCGGAATTATCAAGGTGGGATATTTTTATTGTAACTCACAATGGCACAAGGGCGGTAACTATGACAACAAGAAAAGATGCGACGAGACAATAATGAGCGCTCAGGAGCGTGCCGCGGCGGAGGACAGCGACTTTGTGATGCTTACAAGAGTTTGTACCGAGTTGAGTATGAAAAGTGAGTACATAAATCCCGAGGCAAGCGGACACTATAATAACGCCGCTATGGATATTATTGGAACAGAGGCTGCCAAAGGGCTTGCCGCAATATGATTTTTACGTAATTTGACGAATTAAACGAAAACTCCCTCTGGGAATCACTGATCAGTTACCGCTTTCGTATGGTCGAACACGGTGGAATTGATCGTTGTTTCTGCAGAGGGAGTTTTTGTATTAGTTCGGTAAGGAATCTGCAAGCGGTATGGTAAGGGCTACGTAGGAGGCGAATCCGTGGTCAAGGCTTCCGCCGCCGTTCTTGTATTCCCATAACGTGCCCGTAATACGGCTCATATGCAGACAAAAAGTCTCAAGATTTTTCGCCAAAAGTGCGCTGTCCTTCATATTCATCAGTACGTTCATTCTGAGATAAAGTCCGATAAATGCGTTTTTGGGGCAGAATTGGTTTTCTTTGGGGTCAAAATTGCCGAAATCGTTTATCACGTATTCCTTGAGCTTTTCATATTTTGGCGCGTTAATATCTATACCACCGTAAAGTATCGCGTAGTATTGGCACGCCTCGGAAATATGCTTTTGATTGGTGTGTGTTCCGTCGGCATTTCTTATGGCGTGATCAACGAATACCTCGCCGTTAAACGAAAGCTCGGCTGCCTTTTTGCGGACAAGCTCGGATTTTTTCAAAAGCTCGGGAAGTGAAAAGGTTTTCGCCGCCTCTGACAGCATAGCCGCGTAAAGGAAGTTGGTGGGATAATTTACGTCTCGTGTCCATGTGTTTGCGGACGACCATTCGACGAAATTCCACGAGGGGAGATTTTCAAGCAACCCATCCTCGTTCTCATAATGCGAAAGAAATTCAATTACGCCCATAACCGACGGTCTGAAGAACTCCTTGTCAATATCAGGACGGCGCTCGTTAAGATATTCGCATACCTCAAGCACATACCATATGTTCCATTGGGGAATAAACTTGTTTTTCTCTGCTGGAGTGCTCGGGTAACACATAGGCAACGCCCCCGAGGGGTAGCTTCCGTCGCCCTCATAAAGCGCGTAGTTTTCCAAAAAGGCATCCTCAATGGGCGTTTTCCCGTAAAGAAAGAACTCGGCGCGACCCATGAAAAACGAATCGCAAAGCCAACCCGCACGCTCACGCGAAGGACAGTCGGTGAAAAGGTCTACTGCGTTATGCGCAAACGTCCGCAGAGCCGCGTTGTAAATTTCGTTGTGTGCTGGCTTCTTGAATTTTCTTGCAATAGCTTCATCCATATTTCGCTCAAAGCTACGGTAGCCCACAGACGTCAGGGTAAGCGAGCCGCTTTTTACAAAGAACGATACGTGGCGGAAGGAGTAGGGCTCAAAGCTCTCCTCATTTACCGAGTTGCCTGCAAGGAATTTGTACTCCATAACTCCCTGCATATTTACGTTGCGGAAGGTAAAGCACTCGTTTTCGCACAGCTCGCTGAAGGCTATAACAAGGTCGCAATCCTCAATAGCTTCGGCGCAAAAACGGATAAATCCGCACATTATCATATCAAAGTCTACCGTCAGCCACTCACCTGCGGAAAGAGTGACGGGAAGTGTGCCTTCGCCCGCGGTTCTTGTCTTTTCCGCGCCACCTACGTAGCGATAGGGCTTATCCATGACTTCGGACTCGGGAAATACACCGTAATCAAGCTCTTTTTCGGGTGCAAAGCTGTACGCGTTTTGCTTTTTTCCCGTACCGAACTCACCCGACTCTACGCGTCCGTCAGCCGTCTCGCTGAATTTGCCGCGCGAGAGATACCTGCGAATGTCGGTGACCTTGCAAGATGCAAAGGGAACACGGCGGGGAATAAAGCTTACGTCCACGTCTGCCGCTGCCGTTTCCACGGTATAATTTGCGGAGAATTGCGTGGCCACGGGGGCGTCGTAGAGCTCTCCAAAATGCCTCTGTACCGAATATCGTTCTGCCTTGCGGACTCGGCGTGCGTTTTCAAAGCACTCAAAATCCCTGCCCGTATATTTCGTCACTTCTCCGTTCTCTGTAAGCTCTGCGCAGAGAAAGGAATTCTGAAAAACGGTGGACATACTTTTGCAACAATATCCCGCTACCTCTATAATTATTTCGTTCGTTTTGCCGTTCGCTTCTTTCACTCCCGAAAGATCGTATGAATCGACCCTTGCATAGCCTTTCGCGGTACGCGCTGGACCGAATCCGACAAATTCTCCGTTCACCTTGAGACGGTAGAAATCCGCGGCGGAAATATTCAAGACCGCGCCCTTAAGCGACTCCGCAGTTTCACGGAATATCAGGTGGCGGTTCAATTTTTCGGTAAAACCTACGTAACTTCCCCATACGGGAATTGCCTTGGTAAACATATCATTCCTCCAACGTAAAGTATGTGTTCAGCAATTTTTGCTGTGATGTTTTTTTGTTTTCCTATAGGTCACCTCTAAAAACTCACGCGAGGCGAGCGGCGAGGGAGTTTTTTCGTCAGTCTAAACAAAAATTCGCGCGTATAGTTGACCCTATGCGAAGAATTTTTGTGACGAATGACGGAAAAAGCACCGCCGATTCGTCCGTC
>JBGVRT010000047.1:0-4627 GCA_045128735.1 Eubacteriales bacterium
TCTTTTTGATGCAAAAGGCGCAAAAAGAAAAAGCTCAAGAAAAAGAAAAACGCCGATGCGCCTGCGGGCGCGAGATTGTCGCTTTTTGAAAAAAGCTCCGCAAAAACTTTTCTCGCGGGCTGCGGTGCGAACATAGTGCGCTAAACAATAATTTATCGGTATAAAAAGCAAGAAAGGAGCTGTTTCACTAAGGAAACAGCTCCTTTGATTTGTCAATGATTTCTGAGTCTGTAGGAAACGTATACGGGGGGAGTATAGGAGTGGTCCATATTCTGGCATACAGTAATCGACTTATTGCAGTCGAGCGAGTTATAAACAGCTACAATACCCGTTGCAGGGCAGGTACGGTCTCCAAGACCTGCCGAAATAGTTACGTTTACGTCCTTATCCACGAGAGTTGCAAAGGAGCAGCAATCGTAGTACATAAGCGCGTTTGTAAACGCAGGCTTAAGGTTACCGGGGAATCTGCCTATGTTCTGTCCGCCAATGTCGCAGAACCAAGGAAGCGACATATTTATGGCGGTAACGTCCTTATCAAGCGCGCCTACGGAAATTGCCTGGAATCCGCCCTGGCTACCGCCCGACGCAAGGAAGTAATCACCCTTCTGCCATACGCCGAGAGGCTCGATCTTCTTGCCGTTAAGGTATATCTTACCAAATTCCTCACCGCCTGCAAACGCCTTAAGAAGTCGCGCACCGAGAACGTTTCTCGTCATCATTCCGTGGAAGTAAACGGTGTCGGGATTCTGGTTTTCAACAGGGTCAAAGCCGTAATTGGAGGCGGGATACTTGGGATTGGGGTCGTCCATTCTGAAGCCGTGAGGTGCCATTTCAACGGTAACGTACTGCTCGTCGAACTTGGGTTCGGCAACTCTGGTTGCGCTATAGCCTCTGAAAAGAATACGAATGTTAAGGTCGGTCTTGCCTATGGGATAGGTAAGGTAACCTGTGGATATCTCATTATTGCCGTAGCCTATCTCAAAGAGGTAAGCCTTATATTTGTTTGTGTCGTAGTTATACTTAGAGGTAGAAACCTCCTCAAAGCGAACAAGGTTGATATCGCCCGAGTAGCACTCGTCAACTACCTTATCCCAATACTTTTCAAGGTCCCCCGGAGCAGGCGCACCGGGAAGAATCTGCTCAGCGGCTACAAGTGCGCCGCCGCGGAATACGATTTTAGTATTGACCTTGTTCTTGTTCTGGTCGCACATATAAACGGTAACAAGCGCGTGACCCGGCTTGCTCATCTTTGTGGTCACGGTGAAGTGACCCTTAGAACCGTCTGCGTAGCCCGAGGTCTTTTGCTTGCCGTCCTCGCCCTCTACCTCGTAGTAGAAGTAAGGCATAGAAACCACCTCGCCGCTTGCCATAAGGTAAACCTCAAGCTTTACCTCCTCGCCAACCGCGTAGGAAAGCGCGTCCTTGTCGGTGTACGCCTCAAACCAAACACCGCTTGAGACGTCGCTCGTAACCTCCGAAAGTGAGCGTGTAGCATCCGGAAGGAACTGCGACATATCGGAATAGTAAGCGCAGGCGCTGTGTATCTCAACGCCGAAATGCGCTCTTGAGCCGTCCATAAGTCTCAGAGTGGACTCGGTAAGCGTGTCCTTGAGATCGAAGCTCTTGGTGGCAACCATCTTGCCGTTTACAAGAAGCTTTATCTGTCCGTCTGCGGTATAGTACGCACCGATTACGTACTTTTTGCCAAGCTCAAGCTTTACGCCCGTGTGCTGGGTGGTGCTTGAGGTATAGATATATCCGTCACCGTCAAGCTTGAAAGCAAAGTCGTAGCTTGCGCCCGTATTGTTCTTTCTTATCCAGGAAAGCACCGAAAGAGGATAACTTCCCTTTCCCTTGTTGCTCTCGCGCTCTACGGGGAAAGAGGTAAAGGTCATTTCGGACTCGAAAATGAAGCTCTTTCCGTTGAGGACGAAATTTTTGTCCTCAATAAACACGTAACCGTCGTCCTTGACGTTCTTTATGTAACCGTTTTCGCCCGCAACAAGCTCGTAGGGAAGATTGTTGTGGTAAGTAAGTGAAAAGCCCTCTGGGGTCTGGGCATTCATATCGGTCACGTTGTCGAAGGTGTAGTTGAAAATGTACTCCCTCTTGTCGTCGGGCTCAATTTCCGTAGGTGTATCGAACTCGTCGGTAGTTTCGGGCGCATTCGTTTCGGGCGCGTCTGTCTCGGGCGCGTCTGTCTCGGGGTCAATCACCTCGGGCGCATCGGTAACGGGATCAACCGTGTCGTCGCCAACCGTTGTGTCTGCGGGTCCTCCGCAAGCCGCGCAGGAAAGAAGCGTCAGCATTGCAAGGAAAAGTGCTAAAAATTTTTTCATATATTTTCTCCTTTAATATAAATCAAATTATTTCGTTCCCGTAGAGCCGAAGCCCCCTGCACCGCGGACGGTGTCGTCAAGCTCGTCGGCAAGCTCAAAAGCCGCCGCAACGTAGGGCACGAATGCGATCTGCGCCACGCGCTCACCCGCCTCCACGGTCTGCGGAGCGTCCGAGTGGTTGTGAAGTGCCACCATAATCTCGCCTCTGTAATCCGAGTCGATAACTCCCACCTTGTTGGCGGGTGCAAGCGAACGCTTGGAAGCCAGTCCGCTGCGGGCAAACACAAGCCCAACAAGCCCCTCGGGAATCTCCATAGCAATGCCCGTATGCACGAGAACCGTCTTGTGCGGCTCAACCGTTACAGGCTCAGCCGAGGCGCAATAGAGGTCTGCGCCTGCCGAAAAGTCGGTGCCGTAGGTGGGCACCACGGCGTTTTCAACCAATTTTTTTATTCTTACGTTTACTTTCATTTTTCTCTCCAAAACAATAAAATTGCACAATAAATACATTTGAATTATAACATTTTTTTCTTTATCTGTCAAGAAAATTCCCTTATAATTCGTTAAAAAAGCGAAAAAATAAAAAGGACGGGAGGTGAAAGAATGTCAAAAAACACCGTTATTGAAAAAAGCGCGGAGGCATCGCTGTTCTGCGACGTATACAGAAACGCGAAAATGGGCGCGGAGGCGATAGTCAACCTGCTCCACCGAGTTACCGACGAGGAGCTGAAAAGCGAGCTGTCGCTTGAGCTTGCGCGCTACGAGGAGTTTGCCGCCGACGCGAGAAAATCGCTTGACGAAATGGGCGAAGAGCCCGAAGAGGAAAAAATGTTCTCGCGGCTTATGGCGAAAATGGGCGTGACGATGAACACAGTCATAGACAAGACCTCCTCACACATCGCCCAAATGATAATAGAGGGCTGTGTTATGGGAATAACCGACCTTCAAAAGCGGCTTAACGACGGCGGCAACTACGGCAAAGCCGAGGAGCTTGCGAAAAAGCTTATCGCCTTTGAGGAGGACACCGCCGAGAGAATGAGAGTTTATTTGTAAAAGGAGTCAGATATGGCACAGATAACCGAAAAGGAGCTTGGAATTATCAAGGACAGGCTCACCGACGAGGAAAATCTCGTTGCGAAATATAAATTTTACGCTTCGCTTACCGAGGACGCAGAAATGAAAAACTGCTTCGAGCAGGCGGCGCAGACCCACAAAAAGCACTACGATATGCTTTTCGCCGATTTGAAATAGGAGATATTATGAACGAGAAGATTTTTGGAGAAAAAGAAATACTCACCGACCTGCTCTGCACGCAGAAGCATATAACTTCGTCTTATAATACCGCCCTCCTTGAAAGCGCTACCCCCGAGGTGGCAAGCAGCTTCCACGGTATCCTTGAGGAGGAGCACGGCATTCAGGAGCAGATCTTCAATATTATGCACAGCAAGGGTTATTACCCCACACCCAAGGCAGAGGAAAAGAAAATAACCGAGGCAAAGCAGACCTACCGCGAGTCTCAGCCCTCGCTGTAAGCGCAGAGAACGGGTCGCAGGGGAACGGGTGCGGTGCGAACACGCCGATAAATATTGTTTGCGCGCACTTTGTTCGCACCGTACCAAGCGATAAATGTTTTTGCGGAGCTTTTTTAAAAAAGCGACCGCCTCCCCCTGCGGCGTTTTCTTTTTGGGAACTTTTTCTTTTGCGCCTTTTGGTTCAAAAGAAAAAGTGGACTTCCTGTTTAGGTGTTAAAAAATCTATGCACAAATAAAAGTAACATTTTACGCGGTATAAACTAATTATTTTGCTTTGTTTTACAAACGTTTTATAAGGCATAAATCGTAACCCCGCTTTTCTTTTTGATGCAAAAGGCGCAAAAAGAAAAGCTCAAGAAAAGAAAAACGCCGATGCGCCTGCGGGCGCAAAACTCGCGACTTTTTGAAAAAAGTCGCCCAAAAACTTTTCTGTCGGGGTGCGGTGCGAACATACCGCCAAACAATAATTTATCTGTGAGCTACCGAAAGGAGAAACAAATGGACAAGAAAACATACAAAAAATACACCGAGGCGCGCGCGCCGAAATCGCCCACGGCAAAAAACTGCGCGTGGGCGTTCTGCGTGGGCGGCGCGATATGCACAGCCGGCGAGGTACTCAAAAAAGTTTATACCTCGTGGCTTGACCTGTCCCCCGACGACGCGGGAACGCTAACCTCGATAACGCTGATTTTCGTCGCAGTCCTGCTCACAGGACTCGGAGTGTTTGACAAAATAGCCAAGCACGCAGGCGCAGGC
>JBGVRT010000048.1:0-17930 GCA_045128735.1 Eubacteriales bacterium
GCAATCAAAGGCACGGGGGATTATGTCGGTGGAATTGCGGGATATGTGTATTGTGCAACTTCATATAATAATGTCACATTGAACCTTGTCTATCCGGAAAATACGGGAGATATCAGTGGTCAAAACTATGTTGGAGGAATCGTTGGTTATGCATACAGTAATTCCTCAAGCTCCACTATCAGTGGGGCAAAGGCAAGTGGAAAAATTTCTGGAACGAATGATGCTAATACTGTGGTCGGAAAAGTAGAAAACATAAAAATTCAGTAAAAATCAAAACAAAACGGAAGGCAACTATGAATCATCAAATCAAGCAAGATATTCTTTTGATTGAAAACAAAATAAAAGAGTTGCATGAATCGTATTTATCGCTAAAGCTTTTAGAGAAAACGCATGAAGAGAATCTTTTGTTGGATCAGCAAAAGATTGACAGTGCTTTTCAAGCGGCTCAACAGAATATCAAAAGAATCCAAAGAGATTATCAAAACAGAATAGAAGCCGATAAGGATTTTCTTGAAGAGCTTACGGCAATGGTTTCACAGTTGCCTCCCAAGTATGCGAAAGCATATGTTCCCGGATATGCAGCGTGTCCTCAATCCGTAGATATGAATTTGATACGCTTCTTCTATAACATGGTCATTGAGGATACGAAAGAGGCGTTTAATAATCGGCTTTGGAAAAAGAACGGCTATTACGATTGGAAGCAAATGACGCTTGACTTTATGCGTATGGCAGAAGAAGCGGAACTGTATTTGCAAAGAGACATTCAACTTGCGGTACAGACTTCCAATCGTGACGTTCAGCAAGCGCAGCAAGCAGCAAACAATGCTCATCAGCAAGACAAAAGCAATCATCAACAGCTTGAACAAAGACAAAAACAGCAGTTTGACGCAAAAGTGCAGAAGCTCCAACGCGAAAGACAGTCTTTCCTTTCGAGCGAGTTGGTGCTTGGCTTTAACCGACGAGTAAGTAATTCTTTGTTTGATACAGGCGGCGTTAAAGCGGATTGGTCTAATTACAACGCCAAGAGAGTAATTGCCAAAGGCATTACCATTGGTAGTATTTCGCAGGAAATCCGTGCGGAGTCTGTTTCTTTAACCGATCAATTGGAAAAGGTAATCAAATACTTTCACTCTATGCCGCAGCTTGGCTCTGCGGTCGGTGAAGTTGAATACACCGATGACGATGCACTGCCGTGCAAAGATGAGCGAGAGAAAAGCCGCCGTTCCTTTGATGAAAAAGGCTGGCGCTCGTTTGGTTTGCTAAAAAAACGTTCAAACATATTTGGTTATGAGGATGAAGAAGATAAAAAAGAACCTCCCAAAGAACGCTTTGCAGAATTCTACATTCCGTACACATTACCGTTGACCAAGAATTTCAGACTATACTACGCCAACGGCGGTAAAAAAAGCAATGCTGTGGCAGAGGAAATTCAAAGTATTGTTCTCAAAAAGCTACGCGGATATCCAACCGATAGCGTGCGTACATACTTCATCGATCCTGTCAGCCGTGGTATCAATCTCGGTGTACTGAATACTTCAAAAGAGAAAAACGAAGAAATCGGAATTGGTTTATACAATTCCAAGGACGATATTCGCAACGCTCTCAAAAAACTTGAAGCACATATTGATGATACTGTATCTAAGCTCGGTAAGTTTTCGTCCGTTAAAGAATATAACCGAAGCAACAAAACTCCGATCGAGGAAACAACGCTTGTTATATTCGACTTTCCGGAAAGCTTCAGCCAAGATTCCTTGGAGCTTTTGAATACCATTATCAAAAATTCCGATAAGTGTGGAATTGATATTATTATCTCGTCTGAATACGCCGCGCATTATCTTAGCCTAAACGACAACGCTCCGCGTTTTGATTGGTCTATCTATTTGAAAGAAAAGTGGACGTATATCACCCGTATGGGCGACAGATTTATGCTCTCAGAGGACGGACACCACTATAACAATTATGAATTGTGTACGCTCACAGAGCCTCAAAGAGCATTTATTGATACATATCGCAAGGTGTATGCCGACAGTCTGAAGATAGACAATAAATTTTCACACGTATTCAACTCTCCGCAACAAACGGCATACAAGGATGCTACAAACGGTATCGTATTGCCCGTTATGATTAGGAACGAAAAGAAGGGTGAGATTTGCGATTTCGTTATTGGAGCAAATGCTAATTCGACTCATGCTTTGATTACCGGTAGCACCGGTTCGGGTAAGTCTTCGTTTTTGCATATGCTGATTACCTCTATTCTGTTAAACTATCATCCCGATGATGTAGAATTTTGGATGATCGACTACGGTAAGGTAGAGTTTGCACAATATGCCACAAACCGCCCTGCATCTATACGTTTCCTTTCTACTGAAAGGAGTGAGGAATTTACATTCTCATTCCTTGATTACATGAAAGCCTTTTTTGAGCATAGGGCAGATTTGTTTGCGAAAGAAGGTGTAAACGACATCAAAGCGTACCGTGCAAAATGCGGAAGATTAAGTATGCCTCGCGTAATCTTAATGATAGACGAGTTCCATATTATGACGCAGCAGGTTCAGCAAGATATTCGTTATAAGAACCTTCTTGAAAATTCGCTGACAGACTACCGTAAATATGGTTTGTCTTGTATTTTCAGTAATCAAACGCTCTCTGCGCTAAACGGATTGAGTGATACGGGCAAGAAGCAGATCAAAAAGCGTATAGCGATGATGAACTCGCTTGATGAAATGAAGTTAACCCTTGATGTTCAAAACGACAACTATTCGGAAGAAATGATACACCGAATGGAAAGAACAACAACGGGTGAGCTTTGGTGTAAGGAACAGATATCGGACAGAGATTTCACCATCAATCAATTTATGGCGGTTTACATTGATGATAAAGAGCGTAACGCCGTGTTAAATTCTATTGTAGCGCGTTCTGTCGTTCCGCAAGTTGATTGCGAGGTTCACGTTATAAATGATGCGAAGCGTGAGGAAATATTGATAAGAGATCTTTGCTCAAGAATATCTTCAATGCAAAGTAATCGCATAACGCCTATACACATGGGTGTACCCGTAACCATTGAGCGAGAATTCCACTTTAATACGGAATCGAGATATAACCATAATGTTTTGATTCTTGGCAGAGATTTGGAATTGTCGCAAGGGCTTGTTGAAGTATTGATGGCAAACATCTATGCACAAGGAGATGCCAAACTTCTTGTATTTGCGGATCAAATGGATGATGTTTATCAAAATCTTCAAGATAACGGAACTTTTGATAAATACAATAACATTGAAGTTCTTGATAATACAAGTGACATTTGTATAAAGATCAATGAACTCTACACTCAAATCAAATCCAAAAAGGTTTTGCGGCAAAAGACATTTATTCTTTGGCTTGGATATCCCGATATTTTTGATGAATTTAACGTAAGTCCTTCCAAGAAGGATGTAAAATTTGCAGAAGAATCGGTTAGCGTTCCAAAGGAGAATATGGGTGTTGATTTGCAGAAAGTATTGCAGGATGAAGAACTGATAGCAATGGCAAAAGCTTTAGATGTGCCTCTTGAGGATTTGATTCGTTCTATGTGTCAGGTAGAAGAACCCGTTGAGATTGTAGATAAAGACGATTATTCTTATAATGCCTGTGATGATGTTAATACGTTGATACAGATGGGAGGAAAATTCAATCTGTTTACTACAATGGTATTTGCTTCCCACAGCGATATTAGAAGAATTAAGGGCTTTGATCTCAATACATTTATTCATAAGATAGCAACCTCCATGCCAAAAGAGGAATCTTATGAATGGGGTTTGAAGGCATTTGCTGCAGATCTTGAAGCTAATACAACTGCCGTTTATTACAACGGCGAAAAAGCAAGAAAATTTAGACCGTATATCATTACATAAGGGGGATATAAAAATGTCTGACGATTTGACCACATTGAGTTTAAGCGAACTTCGCGAATTTGCTGAAGCGCTGGAAACATTTAAAGACAATATTGAAAAGCGTTGTAGGAACATGGAAAGCGGAATGAACAGCTGCTCGCAGTTCATGAAAGACGAAGTTTCAAAACAACTTTTGGGTAAAGCGGGACAAGCTGTTGCCGATATCCGAGAATGTTTAAAACCCACCATTTTGTTGCTGGAAAGAATTTATCGGATGATAGAAGTTATGAAAGAATATGAAATGGAGTGGTGAAAATGAATGAATTGATAATCAGCGTTAATGATGAGAAGTTATCCCATTTTTCGGAATATGTAAAAGCATTTCAAAAAGATACAATGGCCGATTGTGAAGAATTAAAATGCGCTATAAGAAAATTAAAGAGCAACTCCTCCGATCAAGAAATCTATGAAAGCGAACGAATGGTTGATAAGATTGTCGATATTATAGCCGATGATCAACCTACTATCACTCAGCTTTCTAAAAAGATCGATGAGTATGTAGCCCTTGTAAGACGACTGAAAGCAGTTGCACGCTCATAAAATATGGATGTATCGGTTAATGTATCCTTTAGGGAACTGGCTCGTTTTCACGGATTTGCTGATTCTTTTAAATCTGATATTGCCACTGAATGTAATGATTTAAAAGCAGCATTTGCCAAGTTAAAAGTAAACAGTTCCAATAAGGAAATCGAGGAAATAGAACAATGCGTGAAGCAGGTAGAAGATGTTTTATCGAATTCTGGTATTGATCTTCAAAATCTTGTTCGAAAGATATCTGAATATGAGCGGTTTGTTGTGAGATTAAAAATGGCTTCGGGCGAATTCACTTTCGGCAACCACGCCAATAAAGAAACTGCATTCAGGTCATCTGTTCCCGATTTGAACCACACAAATCAATCTTATACTAATGCTAATGTCAATGGTCAAACGTTGTCCGTATATGACCATCCACAATCTTTAGGGGCTCAGCTAAAGTCTGAGCAAGGAAACAATGATCTAAATAAACTTGGTACATGTTCTTTAGTTTCGTGTGCGAATATTATGAAAATCGGTGGCATATTGGAAAGCGAAAACTCCATTGTAAAAAATGCAACACAATGGGGATTGTGCTCTCGTTCCGGCGGAACAAATGCTTCTTTCTCACAGTTATCGGAAGTTTTAGGCAGATATGGCATTGAAACCGAGCGAAGTTCCACATTGACTCCCGAAGGATTAGCAAAGATTGTCGAAAACGGACATGGTACAATTATATCCGTTGATTCCAGTATTTTGTGGAATGAACCATCAATGAAAATCTTTCCATCGGTTGACCATGCAATCACTGTTACAAGCGTTGCAAGAAATCCGTGTTCTGGCAAAATAGAGGGATTCTTTATTTGTGACAGCGGACGTTGTATGTCGAGTGATGCAAGCAGATTTGTTGATATCAATACTATAAAGCGAGCGCACTTTTATGCAAGGAACCACGGAGCAATATATACAAAGAATGTAATTTGGTGAGGGGGCTGTGATGACAATAAAAAACATTGAAACGGCATATGAAGAAATATATGATTTTCTTGATGAAATCGATAGCCATCCTTTAAGCGCACAAATCTCGCTTCCCATTCCTGATTTGGTCGATGGTGTTTGGGTAGATAAGTATTTTGTGTATGAAGATGTTTCAATTGGTGGCAAACATATTGCATATTCTCCGGAACGGATATTTGTTTTCAAAGACGGAAAATTGATGAAACACCAACCTTTAGAAGATGATGATCGCATAGTTGAATACAAAATATTATACTCATCTGATTCAATAGAAAATAACTTAATGCAGTATATTGAAAGTTACTCGAAAATCAAATCCTTAAATTTAATGAATGGAAGAGATCAAAGCAAAGTAATTGACCAATATTTGAATAACTTAAAAAAAATTATTCCCCAAGAGATTGTTTCATACTACAAAGAGGTCTCTATACAACTTTGCCAGTGGCTTGTGTAATTTGAAAGAGAAAAAATACTTAACTCTTTTTTATGCGAAAGCAAGCACCTCGTGCCAACTTGGCACGAGGTGCTTTGTCTATAAGGAAAGCCTTAAAACCTCAACCTATCAATCATTTCCCACTTTACGTACTCATTGAACTTTGCAAATCGGTATGCTTCTTCGCAGATGCGTCCTTTGTTGTAGCAAATGAAATAGGTGAAATCAAGCCAAAAGGCATCTTCAATCACAGCTTTGATTGCTTCAAATTCAGCTTTCCCGAGATAATGCTCATCCTTCAAAATGAGCATTGTATAGGTGAATTCACCATCGTTGTGAACAAGGTCGAATGTGAGTGTCGCTTCGCTATCCTTATAAGGCTGTCCGTATTTGTCCTTTTTCATTACTGCGGCGGTAAAGGTTTGCGGAGTAGGAACTACCTTCTCACGGTCAATATATCTCCGCTTACAGAAATGGTAATATGCATGGCGGTAGCAAGCCGTAACGTATTCATCATCGGCAACTGTCTTTATGTAGGAAAGTGCTTGGGAGATTGTTTGCTCGTCTACCGCGCCAAGATTTATTTCTGTTTGCTTGGGATAAACGATATTGAACCAAATGCGATAATAGGGATTGACAAACTTATATATCGTCTTGTTGTTCACATCTTTCCCGGTAGTAAGTATTCCGTTCTCAATCAGAGCGCGAATGTACTTATCGCATTTGTTATATGCAAATCCCGTAAACTTTCCGATATCGCTGATGCGATTGTTTCCAAGAGCGATTGCGTGGCAGATGAACATATAGCTTTCCGATCGTCGGAAGAGCCTATCAAATTCAAAACCACAAAAGTGTATGTATTGGCTATCGGGGGATAGAAGCTTTCGTAAATTATCCTCGGTGCTCAAATTCTCATCGATCAAATCGACAATAGTGAGTATTCCTCCCGTAATCGCATAAAGCGCGAGAATGTCATCACCCTTCTTGTTAGGGAAACACTTACACAGATTGGCAATCGAGAAGTATGGTACGTCGATAGGTATTTCATCGTAAGTCCACTTTGTGTAGTCGGGCGTAAATTCGGGAAGTTTCTCCGCGCGGGTAACGAAGATCATCAAAATTGCTCTGCGCTTTTGTGTTTCAAAATATTTTTGAAAGGCTGCGGTGAATACGCTATCCGTCAATATTTCATCGGCATCATCAAAAACAAAGATGTGACATGTGCGCTCGGAAAGAGTATTGATGTTAAGAAATACATTCTCCCACGTATCCATCGGGAGTGCTGTGAGGTTGTGATCATCCAAATATTTCAGCAATCTTTCTCCAAGTAAACGTAGAGCCATCGGCTCGTCAATACCTGCAAATGAAAAATAGAAATACTTATGCTGCTTTAACCATTCAAGGATAAGCGTAGTTTTACCCGAGCCACGCGGTCCTCGTAGATTAACGTAATGATCTTTATTCTTCCAATTTCCAAAGCTTGTGTTATAGGAAAGATAGAGTGTGTCCAAGCGTTTCAGCAAATGCGTTCGCTGTATTTTCATCGCGCCTTCTTTCTATCAACCAATAAGATGATAAATTGCCATTTCCTACATTATATAGCAAAATCCAATCTTTTTCAATAGGATTTTGTAAATTGAGAGTGTCAAAGTTGCATAAATGTTGTCAACAGAACTTACTGAATAAGTGAGCTTGTTTTGTGCAAAAGTTAGAAATTTGTGGATTGAGAAAATTTGTTTCGAAAAAGTGAGTGTAAAAACAGTATCCTAAGTAAAGGGACAAATTAAGAGAAAAAGCCTCGGACAAGCCCTCTTACATACATATTTACATAGCGCGAACTGCGCACACTTTCCCATTCTTATTGTTTCCAAGATGGGATATACTTATACAATTAACAACTGAATATTATCTAAAGGAAAGCACCTTGGCTTAAAGCCGTTACATAGCGAGTACGAAAAATTTGGGGTAGCCGCTACCTCTGTTTTGTCGTGCCGTCTTGTAACGGCTTTTTTGTTTTGCTTAGAAGCCGATCATCAAAAGACAAGGAGAAAAACAAAATGAACGAAATGATTGAACAGTTGAAAATCGATCCCGAATTTGAAAAGGTTATCCCGCCGCTGACAAAAGACGAATACCACCAACTTGAAGAAAATATCCTTGACGATGGCAGGATTATGATGCCGATTGCCGTATGGGGCGACATCATTGTGGACGGGCACAACCGCTACCGTATTGCCCGTGAGTATGGGAATATTCCGTTCTCGACTACGCAGCTAACCTTTGCCAACCGTTACGAAGCCATAGCTTGGATCTGCGAAAATCAGCTTGGCAGACGTAATCTGAGCGACGAGCAGAAGACATATTTGCTTGGTAAGCGCTATTCTGCCGAGAAGCAAATTGAAAAGCAACGCGACGAAAACGGCAGGTTTGCCCCGGGTGGACAAAATGACCACCTGGAGGAAAAGCTCAAAACAAGTGAGCGCATAGCCAAGGAGATCGGCAAGAGCGAGAAGCACGTAAGACGCGCCGAGCAATACGCGCAGGCACTCGATCTTGCGGATAGTGTTTGTCCCGGCATTAAGAAAGATATTTTAAGTGGCTTTATCAATACCACAAATAAGGATGTAATCGCTTTGCTGAAAGCGGACAAGGAAGATTTTCCCGATATGATTGACGAGCTACGCGGGATAAAGAAAAAGGAAGACGAGAAAGGCATCCTATCGAAGACAGCGTTGCCGATGTGAGTATGGTCGGAAATGCCAATATGTTTATTAGCAGTATGAACAATTTCCTTTCAAGATTTCCAAAGTTGCGACTCGATCCTGCGTATATTCCTCGCACGTTAGAAGTGATCGAAGCTGTCCGCGATTACTTGAATGAGGTGAAAAAAGATCTGTTAGCCGTACTACAAGAAAGCACTACAAACGCAAATATAATTCAATCTGAACAAGAAACTTGACTTCGTGCCAAGATGGCGCAAAGCGAAATAGAGAGTGGTATGGGTCAAATTGACCCATACCAAAACGAAAATCCTCCATACATAGTGCTTATGCACATCGCCAAGACCACGCCGCAAATCTTCACGGAAGGAGGCTCAACATAGTCTGCGGTACGGTTGACGGCAACAACGAGGGATAAGTGGATTCGCTACCTTACGGTATAGGGCTCTGTCCTATACTGTAACAAGCATAGCAAACGTGGCTACGCCAGCTTGCCCATCTTTGCTTCGGCGCAAAGACACTTTAGGGAGGTGTCCCTAATACCCTCGGAAATCACAACACAGGAGGACAAAAGTATAGAAAACAAAAAGAAAGAAGAAGTGATTCGATTCAAGACAACAACGGATCACAAAGAGAAAATCGAACGCGCCGCCGAGAAGCGCGGCATTACGGTATCCGAGTATCTTCGCCAATCGGTCAATTTGAAGTTGAGTCGAGAACGCCCGATGGATTGGTATCCGACGATTGAGCGACTTGAAACCATCTGTGCGGGAGCGGATGGCAAGACGAGAGCCGAGCTCGTAGATCTCATCCGCAATCTTTACAAAGGAGGCGCGTAATGGCAGTAACGTCAATATGGGCGGTGCATCGCTCTATCAAGGATGCGCTTGATTATGCTGCCAATCCCGAAAAGACAGAGAATCCGAATGAAGAAAATCTCCGTCGCTTGATGGATTATGCCGAAAATCCCGACAAGACGGAACAGCGGTATCTGATCAGCGGAATCAACTGCCTGCCCGAGCTTGCCTATGAGCGAATGATGGAGACCAAGCGACGGTACGGAAAGTACGGCGGTATCGTAGCTTATCACGGCTATATGAGCTTCAAGCCCGGTGAGGTCACACCCGAGCAATGCCACGCGCTCGGAGTGGAGCTTGCAAAACGGTTGTGGGGCGATAAGTATGAAGTCTTGGTCGCAAGTCACCGAGATCACGAGCATCTGCACAACCACTTTATTCTGAATAGCGTGAGCTTCAAGGACGGAGAAAAGTTCCATTGTCCGCCGTATTACCACGACACGGTAATGGCGCCCGAATCGGACAAGCTCTGCCGTGAACACGGGCTATCGGTCATTCAGAACCCACAGAGGAAACGCGCACCTTACGTTGCCTATATGGCGGAGAAGAAAGGCAAGCCGTCTCATAGAACCCTTTTGAAGATGGACATTGACGATGCTATCGCGGATTGTTTGTTGCCTACACATTTGCAATTTGCATTGACTCGGCGCGGATACACATTGTTACGCGGCAAGGAGTACAAGCATCCTTGTGTAATAGCGAAAGGATGGAAACGCCCCGTCCGTATAGATAGTCTCGGTGAGCGTTACTCTCCCGAAGCCATTGAGAAAAGGATTCTTTCAAGGCGTGAGCATCGAACACCGTACTACCCGAGCCGCCCGCCGCTTTACGAGATATGGCAGCGACGTAAGAGTTACGATCAGCACAACACAGTAGAGCTTATCTTTATGATCGTGCTTGAACTGTTTGGTATCGATACAAGCGGCAAACCAATGAAAACCGAAAGCTACCAAGAACCGCTTTCACCTGACATGCGCCAAGAGCAGATCTATTTAGAGCGCTATATGGAAACGGTCAATCTTATCAACCGTAATGACCTTGGTACTATCGACAGAGTACAAGAGTTCATTGATGATAAAGAAGCGGAAATGGCTATGTTGCTTTCGGCGCGTAACAAGATCGACAACCGCCGCCGCAGAGCAACTACCAATGCCGAAAAGGAAGAATGCTCACGTAAGCGTAAAGCAATCTCGAAGGAACTCAAAGCCATTCGCCACGATGTTAATTTGGCGAAAGAGATCTTCCCAATGATCGAAAATCTAAAAGAAAAGCTCCGCATCGAGATGGAGCAAGAACAAGAAATGTTCCCGAGAGAGACGGGAGCGAAACCCCAACCTAAAATTAAAAGAAATGAGGACAAAGAAAGATGATAAACCCTTTTGAAAACGTAAACGGACACAGAAACGAAACCACCTGCGCATACGCGCTAACCAACATTTACCCGATGGAGAACCATCCCTTCAAGGTTAAGGACGATGAAGATATGGCAGCTCTTGTTGAGAGCATCCGTCAGTATGGAGTATTGAATCCTATCATTGTCCGCAAGAGAACCACGGGAGGCGGTTATGAGATCGTATCCGGTCACAGACGATATGAGGCTTGTAAGAGGCTCAATAAGTTCGACATCCCCGTGATCGTACGTGATCTGACCGATGAAGAAGCCGTTCTCACGATGGTCGATGCCAACCTTCAGCGCGAGAGAATCCTTCCGTCGGAGAAGGCGTTTGCCTACAAGATGAAGATGGATGTGCTGCGCCATCAAGGAAGTTCGTGCCAAGATGGCACGAAGCGCTCCGATGAAACACTTGCTGAAAGTACCGACGATAGTGCACGTCAGATTCAAAGATATATCCGCTTGACCTACCTTATCCCCGAACTTTTGAAGATGGTGGACGAGGGGATCGTTCCGCTTATCGCAGGTGTGAACTATTCCTATCTGCGCCAATTTGAGCAGTTTAGTGTATGGGCAATGCTTATGGACAAGTCTATGTCTATTACCACAGACAAAACCGAACAAATGAAAAATGCGAGTAAAACCAAAGAGTTGAGTGAGGAGGATATTCGCGGCTACTTTAAATGCACTGCCACCGAACCGAAAGAAAAGGCTCCCAAGAAGCAGAGCGTGAAATTCGCCTTTGACGAGATCTCGGACTTCTTTCCCGATATGAAGCCCAAGGAGGTCAAAGACAAGATTATTGAGATTCTGTTTGCTTGGTACGATGCACAGCAGAACGCGGTAATGAATGAGCCTACCGAGCTTGACAACGTGATTATGAGCGGAGGTGAAAGCTATTGATCAAAGGAACTGACAGAAATATATCTCTTTCCGAGTTACACCCGTTTAAGGATCATCCTTACAAGGTAGAAGACAATATGGAGATGGACGCGCTTTGTGAAAGCATAGGAAAAAGCGGTCTGCTGTCTCCCATTATTGTCCGTCCGCGCGACGAGGGCGGTTATGAGATCATCTCGGGACACCGCCGATTCAGAGCATACCAAAGGCTCGGAATGACCGAAATACCGTCCACCGTCTGCGAGATGACCGACGAGGAAGCCATCGTTGCTATGGTTGATGCCAACCTCCACCGTGATCATATCCTTCCGTCCGAGAAAGCCTTTGCCTATAAGATGAAGCTCGATGCTATCAAGCGACAAGGCGAGCGCACCGATCTGACTTCTGCCCAACTTGGGCAGAGGTTGACCTCGGTAGAAAAGATTGCCGCCGAGAGCGATGAGAGCAAAACGCAGGTGCAGCGGTATATCAGCCTCACCCGTCTTATTCCCGAACTGCTTCAAATGGTGGATGAGGGGAGAATCGCACTAACTCCTGCGGTAGAGCTTTCTAAACTTCATCACCTCACCCAAAAGCTTATTTATGAGATTTGCGACATGGATGACCTCACACCGTCCTACTCGCAGACCGTCCGTATGAGAAAACTTGCAGATGAAGGCGCGCTCTGTGAAGATGCCATACGTGAGATTATGAGCGAGGAGAAAGCCAATCAGCGGGAGCGTATAGTTATCTATATGGACGACATCAAGCAGTATTATCCCCGTAATATGCTCCCGAAAGATATTGTTGCGGATATTAAAAACCTCCTTCAAAAGCGTCGTTTGGAGCAATTACGGAGAAAGGAGAGCCGAGATGCGAGGTAAGAAGAAATACGCGTGGCTCGGCGGAATGATGTCAAATGTACTTGGAGGTACAAGGGAGTACAACTTCAACAACGTAACCTATATCGTTGAGCCACGCTTTCAATCAATTGATTCCAATGATGCCAAGATGCCCCAAGAAAAGTTTGCAAGAATTATCGAAAAGTCTGTGGCACATTTGCAAGATTCTCTCGATAGTGATAAAATACAGGCAGAATATGTTTTGAAGTCTGCCGGAGAGGAGGAATATGCAGACCAAAACCAAACAGAATAACGAACCCATCGGTATTACCGCGCTATACTGCCGTCTCTCTCGTGATGACGGCGCAGAGGGCGAAAGTAACTCTATCGCCAATCAGAAAAAGCTCTTATCCAAGTATGCCAAGGAATACGGTTTCACTAACACCCGCTTCTACGTGGATGACGGATACACGGGAACCAACTTCAACCGCCCGGGTTTTCAGCAAATGCTTGAGGATATGGAGATGGGATATATCTCAACGATTATCGTTAAGGACTCATCCCGTTTCGGACGAAACTACCTTGAGGTAGGTCAGTACACAGACTACTACTTTCCCGAGCACAATATCCGTTTCATAGCCATAAACGATTGCATCGACAGCGAAAACGGTGAGGACGATTTCAGCGCCTTCCGAAACGTAATGAACGAGATGTACGCCAAGGACATCAGTCGCAAAGTAAGAAGCTCTCGCCGCCTCAGAGGTAATGCGGGCGAACCTTTATCTCCACCGCCATACGGATATATGAAGTCTCCCGATAACAAAAAGAGATGGATCATAGACGAGGAAGCGGCTAAGGTGGTACGGCAGATCTTTCAGTGGTGCATTGAGGGCAAAGGAAATGAAACGATTGCTCGATTGCTTCAAGAAGGCAAGGTCTTAGTACCGCAGGCTTATTGGCAAAGCAAGGGACTTGGACGCGGCGGTAAGAAAACGCAGCCGAACCCGTACAAATGGTGCAAGACCACGATTGCTAAGATGTTAGCTCAGCAGGAGTATTGTGGGGATATTATCAACTTCAAGACCTACTCAAAGTCTTTCCGCAATAAAACGCGAATTGATAACCCCGTGGAGAATTGGGCGATATTCAAGGACGTTCACGAGCCGATCATTGACCGAGAGACCTTTGAAATGGTGCAGGAGCTTGTAGCAAAAACAAAACGCCGCGCTCCAAAAAAGGAGAACGGCGAGAAGAATATGTTTTGCGGCTTGCTTTATTGTGCCGATTGCGGCAGCCCCTTATGGTTCAACGTCAATCATCCTAACACGGCGATTCAGTACTTCAACTGCTCCAATTACAGAGCCAACCGAGGCACTTGCCCGTCAACGCACTATATCCGCGCCGATTCGATTGAGAAGGTGGTGATCGCGGAACTGCAAACCATCGCCAAATTTCTTGACGAAGAAGAGGACGAGTTTGTCGAGATGCTTGAAAGCAAGACCAACAAGGATATTGCTACCGAGCAAAAGCTTACCGAATCTCAACTTGCTACGGCAAGAGCGAGAGTCAAAGAGATCGAACGCTTATATGAAAAGATTTATGAGGACAACGTAAACGGCAAGGTTTCGGACGAATGGTTTATGAAGCTCTCCCATAAGTACGAGGTAGAGATGGAAGAAACCAAGAAAAACATTTCTGCCTTTCGTGCAAAACTCGATAGCCTTGCGGAGAAGCGGCAAACCAAGGAAAACTTTGTCAAGGCGGTGCGGAGTTTTATGGAAATGAAAACGCTCAACCCGGTGATCCTTCGTGAACTGATTGAGAAAATCGAGGTCTATCAGATCGAGGGAACAGGTAAGAACCGAACTCAGCGCGTGGTCATTCATTACCGTTTCGTAGGTTGTCTGCAAATTCCCGAATGGTACAAAAAGCGTAAGGTCACCCTTGAAAGCAGACAAGGTGTAGCGGTAAACTATCTGCCAACAACGGCATAACAAAAGAAAAAAGAGCAGGAATCCTGCTCAAAATAAGAAATTATAGGCAAAAAAATATCGAGTGTTCATCACTTTCGTTATGAACACTCGATATGGTGCGGGCGACAGGACTTGAACCTGCACGTGGAAAACACCAGATCCTAAGTCTGGCGCGTCTGCCAATTCCGCCACGCCCGCGTATTGGGTCGCCAATGGCGACCCTTATTCTTTTTTAGTTAAAGTAACCAAGCTTATAAAGAAGCTCTGCGATAAGCACCGCGCCGCCTGCCGCGCCGCGGAGGGTATTATGGGAAAGTCCGACGAACTTATAGTCGAACACGGTATCCTCGCGAAGTCTGCCGAGGGTAATTCCCATACCGCCGTATATATCACGGTCAAGCTTTGCCTGAGGGCGGTTATCCTCCTCAAAATATGTGATAAACTGCTTGGGGGCGCTGGGAAGCTCAAGCTCCTGAGCCTTACCTGCGTACTCAGCCCACGCCTTGATTATCTCTTCCTTAGTAGGCTTATTCTCGAACTTTACGAACACAGCCGCGGTATGTCCGTCACTGACGGGAACGCGGATGCACTGAGTTGTGATAAGGGGAGCGTCTGCCTTTACGACCTCGCCGTTCTCAACGCGACCCCAAATCTTAAGGGGCTCCTGCTCGCTCTTCTCTTCCTCGCCGCCTATGTAAGGGATAACGTTATCTATCATTTCGGGCCACTCACGGAAGGTCTTACCTGCGCCGGAGATCGCCTGATAGGTTGTAGCGAGAATGATAGAGGGCTTATACTTAAGAAGGGGTGTAATAGCGGGAACGTAGGACTGAATAGAGCAGTTGGGCTTTACGGCGATAAATCCGCGCTTTGTGCCGAGTCTCTTTCTCTGTGCCTCGATGACCTCAAGGTGAGAGTCGTTGATTTCGGGAATAACCATAGGCACGTCGGGAGTCCAACGGTGAGCCGAGTTATTGGAAACAACGGGAATTTCAGCCTTTGCGTATGCTTCTTCAAGAGCTCTTATCTCATCCTTTTTCATATCAACGGCACAGAAAACAAAGCTGCATTTCTTCATTTCCTCAATATTCTGCGCGTCGTATACAATCATATCCGCATACTTTTCGGGCATAGGCACAGACATCTTCCATCTTTCGCCTACAGCCTCTTTATAGATTTTACCTGCCGAACGCGCGGAAGCGGCAAGTGCCACCACCTCAAAATATGGGTGATTTTCAAGGAGTGTAAGGAAACGCTGACCGACCATACCTGTCGCGCCCACAACTCCGACTTTCATCTTTTCCATAACTGAACCTCGTTTGTTTGAAATAATAACTTATTTATAATATCACAATATTCTCAAAAAATCAAGTCTATTCCGCAATTTTTAGATAATTTTTAGATAAATTCTTTATAAATCTCATTTTTTGGCACGTTTCTGTCCTTCGCAACCGCTTTTATAGCGTCCTTTTTGCTCATTCCCGCGGCTATGTAGCTCGCAACGTGCTCCTCAATGCTCATTTCGCTGAAGTCCTCTGCACTCTTTTGGGGCGCGCCTTCAACCACAAGTACGTATTCACCTCTCGGCTCGTTAACTTCATAATGCGCAACCGCGCCGTCAAGCGTAGTACGGTGAGCTTCCTCGTTAAGCTTGGTAAGCTCGCGGCAGAGCGAAATTCTGCGTTCACCTCCGAATGTCGCTTGCATATCGGCGAGAGTTGCTTTAAGTTTATGGGGTGCTTCGTGGAATATCATAGTTCTCTGCTCTGCCGCAAGGCTTGAAAGCTGTTTTCTGCGCTCGGATTTATTAGCCGACAGAAAGCCCTCGAAGGAAAATCTGCCCGTGGGAAGTCCCGAAAGAGTCAGCGCAACTATAGCCGCGCAGGGTCCGGGAATCGAGCTGACATTTACGCCTCTCTCTGCACAAAGTGCAACGATATCCTCTCCGGGGTCCGAAATGGCAGGAGTACCCGCATCGGTAATAAGCGCGCAGGATTCGCCTGCCTCTATGCGGCTGACTATCTGCTCACCGCGCTCTTTTTTATTATGCTCAAAGTAGGAAACCATCGGCTTGGAGATTCCGAGATAGGAAAGCAAGCGCATTGAATTTCTTGTATCCTCGGCGGCGATGAAATCCACCTCGGAAAGCACCTTGACCGCCCTTTCAGACAGGTCGGCAAGATTGCCTATAGGCGTTGCCACAAGATAGAGAGTGCGGCTTTCGACCTTATTTTTTTCTTCACCCGAAGAAGCTTTTACGTTACTCATATTAAAACCTTTCTTTTTGTCACGGTGACAAGCCCTTCCCGAATAAAATGATACAAAAACCACCGAAAGGACATATCGCTATGGCAATAAAAATCTACATCGATCAGGGGCACAACCCAAACAACCCAAACGCGGGAGCAGAGGGCAACGGTCTGCGCGAACAGGACCTTGTATACCGTATCGGAATACTGCTCGCCGACAGACTGAGGGCAAACGGAAATTTTGACGTGCGGCTGTCGCGCCCTACGCCCGACACTCAAATAGGAACCTCCAACTCGACAAGCCTTCGTCTGCGTGTTGCCGACGCAAACTCGTGGGGGGCAGACTATTTCATAAGTCTTCACACCAACGCCGCCGCTTCAAGCGCGGCAACGGGCAGTGAGGCTCTTGTCTTTGCCATTCCATCGGTTGCCGCCACCCTGGGCGAGGATATTCTCTATTGGCTGAACCGCGAGACGGGTCTTAAAAACCGCGGTGTACTTATCAGAAACCGCCTTTACGTTCTGCGAAAAACGCAGATGCCCGCGGTGCTTGTGGAGCTTGGATTTATTACAAACTATAACGACGCTATGCTGATGCTCAATTCGCCTGAGCTTTTTGCCGACGGGATTTACAACGGAATAATCGACTATTTGGGGCTTTAGGAATTGCCGTATGGATGCCGCAGAAACAAACTGATAAATTGGTGTTTGGCGGCGAAGGCGCCGCAGCCCTATAGGTCAGCGCACCGTTGTTTGTGCGAACAAAGTGCCACGCATCCCACTCCTCGGCTAGACACCGAGTCGTTGGCTTTGGGTGGCAGATAAATTGGTGTTTGAAGGTGTGTTAGCACAAACCGCCTCCTTTGCCTCCCTTGTCAAAGGGAGGGGGACCGCGGAACGCGGTGGAGGGATTCCATATTGTTTCTGCGTTTTGAATCCCCCCACCACTCGCGTGGGCCCCCCCCGCTTTGACAAGGGGGGAAAAGGCACGGCTGCGGGGCGAACATACCGCTAAACAATAATTTGTCTGTCACCCAAGTCTAATGACTCGGTGTTTGGAATTACTGCCCAAGCATTTTAAGGAGAGCTTCCTCGTCGATGACGGGAACTCCCAACTTCTGCGCG
>JBGVRT010000049.1:0-11177 GCA_045128735.1 Eubacteriales bacterium
TCTTTTTGATGCAAAAGGCGCAAAAAGAAAAAGCTCAAGAAAAAGAAAAACGCCGATGCGCCTGCGGGCGCGAGATTGTCGCTTTTTGAAAAAAGCTCCGCAAAAACTTTTCTCGCGGGCTGCGGTGCGAACATAGTGCGCCAAACAATAATTTGACGGTGTCATATTTATGGCGCAAAAAAGGAGCTTTCCGAAAATGGCAGCTCCTTTTAGCTTTTAATTCATTTTAACAGTTACTATAAGCCCCTCGGCGTTGTCGCCCGAAATTTCATATTCGGCGTCGGCAGAATATATCGGAACGCTTACCATATCGCCCGTGGCGTGTACGTAGTAGACCTCGTATTTGTCACCGCCGTCGGTGGTGAAAGCGAGTGTCTCCTTGCAGACCTGCTTGAGATAATCCTCAAGGCTAAGGTCGTGTTTGTGCATATAGTATGCGTGGGGAACTCCCACGTATCTGAGACAGAAGTTGCCTTCACACTCGGAGTTTACGGTAAATCCGTACTTGTACGCGTTATCGCATATCCAATCGAAATCGTCTGCGTACTTAGGGTCGCCTAGAGCGTAATAGTTGTTTCCGCCCGTCCAGAACCTTAGGTCGAGCGCAAGACCTGTGGCGTGAATTCCGCTTTCGGCAACCGCGCCGCTTACGAAGAGGTCAACGTTCTTTGTGGCGGTATAGAAACCGTCAGCAAAGCTGTTGAACGCCTCAAGCGCTGTTTTCTCGCAGGCTGTGTCGTGGGTTGAAACCACGTAGTAGGAATATATATTCTTACCGTTTGAGCCTGTGCCGAACACCGTTCTCGACTCGCTCATATTCTTTGTTTCGGGGTCAGAGGAGACGTAAGGCTTGCTACTGTTTACAAGCACAAGCGCACCCGAATTGACCGCGCTTTTGGCAACCGTAACGCTTGTTGCTGGAGCGGGATCGGTGACGGGCGGTTCTTCGCCGCCTACGTTTTCGTGGTAGCTTACGTTATCGGGAGACGTATCTGCAGGCATATCGCTTCCGAGCACCTTTTTGAAAATGAGGATAGCGAAAAGAAGCAATACCAATATCACCACTATAAACAGCGCAAACATAAGCTTTTCACGCTTTTGCTGTTCAAGCTCACGCTTTTGTCTTGCACGGGCGATTCTGGCTGTGCGATAGGCTGTGGAGGTTTGTACTCCCGAGCGTTTAGCACTGCTTCGAGAGGGTTGTGTTCTGAACTCTCTTGTTGCATTTGGCTTCTTTGCCGGCATAGCTGTCTCCTTTCTGAAAATTTACTTTTTTAATTACTCAGCGTCCTTGATAGAGAAGTCCATACGGCCCTTCTTGTCAAGACCCATATACTTAACCTTAACTGTGTCGCCAAGCTTGAGAACGTCCTCAACCTTCTCAATTCTTGTCTGAGCTATCTTGGAGATGTGAACAAGACCTTCCTTGCCGGGAGCGTACTCAACGAACGCGCCGAACTCCTTGATGCCTGTAACCGTACCTGTGTAAACCGCACCAACCTCAGGTTCGAATACGATAGCGGAGATGCAAGCGCGAGCCGCATCAGCCTGCTCAGCGTTAACAGCCGCGATGCGAATTGTACCGTCGTCCTCGATGTCGATCTTTGCGCCTGTGTCGGCAACGATCTTCTGAATAACGGCACCGCCCTTACCGATAACCTCACGGATCTTGTCGGGGTCGATGTTCATTGTTGTCATCTTGGGAGCGTACTTGGAAACCTCTGCTCTGGGAGCGGGGATAGCCTTGAGAATTACCTCGTCGATAATGTACTCGCGGCCTGCCTTGGTCTGCTCGAATGCTCTTGCAATGATTTCGGGTGTAAGACCGTCAACCTTAAGGTCCATCTGGATAGAGGTGATACCCTTCTTAGTACCTGCTACCTTGAAGTCCATATCGCCGTAGAAGTCCTCAAGACCCTGAATATCGATCATTGTATCCCAAGAGCCGTCCTCAGCGGTGATAAGACCGCAGGAGATACCTGCAACGGGAGCCTTGATCGGAACGCCCGCAGCCATAAGTGCGAGAGTAGAACCGCAAACCGAGCCCTGAGAGGTAGAACCGTTAGAGGAAACTACGTCGGAAACAAGGCGGATAGCGTAGGGGAATTCCTCCTCGGAGGGAAGAACGGGAACGAGCGAACGCTCAGCAAGCGCACCGTGACCGATCTCGCGGCGTCCGGGGCTTCTTACTGCCTTAGCCTCACCTGTGGAGAAGCCGGGCATGTTGTAGTGGTGCATATATCTCTTGGATGTTTCGCTGTCGATACCGTCGAGCATCTGCGCCTCGGAAAGAGTACCGAGAGTTGCAACGGTAAGCACCTGAGTCTGACCTCTGGTGAAGAGACCCGAACCGTGTGCACGGGGAAGAAGGTCAACCTCTGCTGTAAGAGGTCTGATCTGATTCATAGCTCGTCCGTCAACACGCTTTTTGTCAACAAGGAGCCAACGGCGGACTATCTTCTTCTGAATCTTGTAAACAAGCTCCTCCATCATTGTGGGGAGGTCGGGATATTCTTCCTCAAACTTTTCAAGGATAGCGTCCTTAACGGGCACCATTCTTGCGTCGCGGACATTCTTGTCATCTGTGTCAAGAGCGTTCATAACGTCCTTTTCGCAGAAGTCGAAAATCTTGTCGAACATATCGTGGTCAAGCTCGCAAGAGGGATACTCGAACTTGGGCTTGCCTATCTCGTCAACGATTGCGCCGATGAACTCAAGAAGGTCCTTGATCTCAGCGTGAGCGAGCATAATAGCATCGTACATAACCTTGTCGTCAACCTCGTTAGCGCCTGCTTCGATCATAACGACCTTTTCCTTGGAAGCGGCAACTGTAAGCTGAAGGTCGGAGATCTTCTGCTCGTCGGTGGTTGGGTTAACGATGAACTTGCCGTCGATAAGACCGATGTGGAGACCGCCGATGGGGCCGTTCCACGGAATATCGGAGATAGCGAGAGCTGTGGAAGCACCGATCATAGCCGCAACCTCGGGAGCGCAGTCGGGGTCAACCGACATAACTGTGAGGGTAAGAGCTACGTCGTTGCGGAGATCCTTGGGGAAGAGGGGACGGATGGGGCGGTCGATAACGCGGCTTGTAAGAACAGCCTTCTCGGAGGGCTTACCCTCTCTCTTAAGGTAACCGCCGGGGATCTTTCCTGCGGCGTACATTCTCTCGTCAAAGTCAACCGAGAGGGGAAGGAAGTCTATACCGTCTCTGGGCTTTTCGGAAGCGGTAGCACAGCAGAGAACTGCGGTTTCACCGTAGCGAATAAGAACAGAGCCGTTTGCAAGACCTGCCATCTTACCTGTCTCGATAACGAGAGGTCTGCCTGCAAGTGTGTACTTGAAAGTCTTAAAGTTCTTGAACTCCATTGCGGAGCTTGTGATTGTTGTGGACATTTTTTGTTCCTCCGTTTTTAATATTTTTATCTCACAGAGGTTTAGCACTTAAATACAGCCTGCACGGGCAGGGCATATTTAACTGCTAATCCGTATGTGAGAAAATTTTTTACAAAACAGTAAGGAGTGAAGAGCAGACAACGCCCGCCCGTCACTCCAAACAATTATTGCTTACTTTCTGATACCGAGTCTTGCGATGATGTTACGGTAACGCTCGATATCGGTCTTCTGAAGGTAACCGAGAAGGTTTCTTCTGTGACCAACCATCTTCTGGAGACCGCGACGGCTGTGATTGTCGTTGTGGTTTGCCTTAAGATGCTCTGTAAGGTTCTTGATGCGTGCTGTGAGAAGCGCGATCTGAACCTCGGGCGAACCTGTGTCGCCTTCGTGAGTCTTGTACTCGTCAATAATTGCTTGCTTTTCCTGAAGTGTCATAATTCCTTCACCTTTCAAAAAATATTACGGCAATAAGCACAGCATCGGGCGGGTGAAGTCCGAATTTCGGCTTTATCCCAACACCGAGCCTATGTCGTTCATATTATTATAGCACATAAAAAACGATTTGTAAAGGGGTTTTTGATATTTTGTTCAAATAATTTTAGACAATTTCTTCAGAACCGCAAGCTTTGAGAACGTGTTTATACACTTCAAGCTCGTAATCGGGGGTGTAGGGATTGACCTTTTCGCCTCTTACCATTTCGGCAAAGGATGCCATCATGGCGTCGTAGCGGTCGAAAAGTCCGATGGTTTTCCATTCTCCGATGTCGTGCCAGGAGTTTATATCGTTGCCGCCTCTTTCCGAAGATATTCTTATCCTCGTGTTGTGGTTGTTGTGGGGAGTTCTTACACCGTAGATCTCAAGGGGATTTATTTCTACAGTTCCCCTTGTTCCCGAAATGACAAGCTGTCGGCGCAAGAATCCGAAACGCTCGGTTGCGTATGTCTTTACAAAGGAATTTCCACTGTCGTATTTCATTATCGCAAAGCCCTGATCGTCGGCGGTTACTCCTTCCACACCCGAGCAGCTGTTAAGGGGGATTATCTCCTTGGGCATACCCATAAATCCGATTACCAGATCAACAAGGTGGCATCCGAGGAAGAACATCATTCCGCCGGGGAATGAACTTAACCACTGGCGCTTTTCCGCTTTGTGGTGGCAGTTCATCTGCGCTTCGACAGAGATAATCTCGCCGATCTCACCGCTGTTTACAACTTTGTGCGCCTGGATCACCGCGGGATTGTAGCGGTACATATAACCGAGGTGGAAGGGGACGTTGTTTTTCTTGACCGTCTCAACAAGCCTCTCAAAATCCTCAAGCTTTATTCCGCCCGGCTTGTCAAGATGTACGGCAATTCCGCGCTCCGCCGCCATAATAGCGTATTTTACCGAGGATATTTCGTTTGTTTCAATGATTACGGCGTCAAGGTCGGGGATATTGAATATCTCTTCAACCGTCATAAGATTGTGTCCCTCATAGAGCTTGTCTTTTATCCCATTAACGGCGACGGGGTTGGGGCGAGAATCCTCATCGGGCTCTACCGCAATACCTACCACCTCGAAAATATCGCTAAGGTGTGTTATTGAACGGTAAGTGACACTTGCGTGGTCGTGCTGTATGCCTATCTGCGCAACTTTAATCTTTCTCATTCTGTCTCCAATCTTGACCAGTCGAATTGAGAAATAAGAGGAAATTCGCGGTCATTTATAAGTCTTGTGTATACTTCGAAGCAATCGGTGGGGGAATTCACCTCGCTTGTAAGGTCGTCAAGCGTGAGTCTGCCGAAGTGCATCATTTTCATAATGGCGTTTATATCGTCCTTTTCGGTGAACCAACCGTGGTGAGACTCCTCCTTGGGGCGCGCCATGGTGTGCGCACCGATAAGGGTTATGCCGGGGCAGTGTATCTTTCTGTAGTAGTCGATGTGGAATTCCTTGTTTCTGGTGCAGCCGAGAAGTGCCACGCGTCCGTAACGCGCCATACAGTCGAGGGTTTCGTCAAGCCCCGCGCCCTGACCTGTTACCTCTATGGCAACGGCAACTCCGCCGCCCGTCACAGCCTTTACCTTGTCGGCAAAGCCCTCCTCAAAGGGGTCAAAAGCGTAGTCTGCACCGCCCCTTATTGCGTCCTCGCGCCTTTTGGCTACGGGGTCAACGGCAATTATGGGAGTAGCCCCCGCCGCGCGGAGCATACGAATGGCGAACTGTCCGAGGATACCGAGACCCATGACCATTGCCGACTCGCCCATTTCAAGTTTGCATTTTCTTATTGCCGCCATGGGGAAGGTGGCGATATGTATGTAAGCGGCTTGCTCAAAGCTGATATCTTCATAAGGGATTTTTGTAATGAATTTTTCTTTGACCGTGCTTATGCTTGAGTGGGTGCCCCAGCTTACGATAACGCGGTCGCCCACCTTTACGCTTTTTACGTCCGCGCCTGTCTCGGTGACAACGCCCGATGCGCTGTAGCCCAATGTTCTGGGAAACTGCACGCGCGGCGCGTTGGGACCTCTAACGCTTGGGTCACCTGTGATGTTGGCTTTTTCCGTACCCGCCGATATTGTGCTGACGGCAAGCTTTACGCGAACGCTGTCGCTATTAAGCTCTTCCACATCTTTTGCAAGAAGCTCGGCTTTGTTTATCTCTGTGAATACTATTTGTTTCTTTTCCATAGATATTCTCCTTTTGGTTTTACAAAATCAGTATAGCATATTGACAGAATTTTGAAAATGTGCTATACTGTAAAAAATAGGTACTATTCTCCAGAAAAGGAGGGCGTATGCAAGCGCGTGAATTGTTTTTGTCAAGCTTTGACATCAAGGAGATTGTCCACGAAAACGGAAGGATAAATCACATATATCTCGGTGCGGGAACAAATTTCTTTGCGGTGATAAAGCAGGGGCACGCCGTTCTTACCTCTGCCGAGGGCAGAGTTGAGGTGCAAAGCGGCGAGCTCTTGTATATTCCGCGCGGACTTCCGTACGTGTCCGAGTGGTACGGTGAGGGAGGGTGCAGATTTTATTCACTTCCGTTCAATTTCAGATATATACCCGAAAACGGTGACTATTCTCTCCAAACACTCAATTTCGACGGAGCTGAAAGACTGCTTGAAAGCATTTACTCGCACGCCGAAAAAGCCCCCGCCGCGGCTTTGGCGGAGTTCTATGCTCTTTACGCCGCCGTTGCTCCGCGGTTAAAACGGCGCGAAATCGCATTTGAGAACAGCCGCGTTTCAAAGGCGGTGAGGTATATGGAAAGCCACGCCGACAAATGCTGTGACGTGCCCGCGCTTGCGCGGATGTGCGGAATGAGCGAGTCGGGCTTTTACGCCGAGTTCAAAAGACTGACGGGGCAGACGCCGATGGAATATAAAAATATTCTGCGTTGCCGCCGCGCCGCCGAGCTTTTGTGCAATACGAGCGAAACAGTAGAGAGTATAGCCGAAAAGGTTGGCTGCTCCGACCCGTCATATCTCAGAAGAATCCTCTACAAGGAGCTGAAAAAAACGCCAAAGCAGATAAGAGCCGAAAGGGAGTTGATGTAGGCTTCGGCTATTTCTTTTTTGCTACCAGCGAGTAAATTCCCGAGCCGACAAGCATAAATCCGAATATTTTTTTGAGTATTTCGGGCGAGAAAAGAGTTGCGAGACGTGTTCCCACAAGCGAACCGCATATGCCGAGGACAGCCATTATCGCTACCGCGCCAAAGGGAATGCGGCGTTTTGACAGATTGAATATCAGCGATGACAGCGAGGCGAGAATAAAAAATATAAGGTTTGTGCCCTGTGCCGTCAGTTGGGGTACTTTTTCAACAAGGGTAAGGTAAATAACGAGAAGCCCTCCGCTTCCCACGCCAAGCCCCGAAAGGACGGCTATTAAAAAGGACGTTACCGCGTTCACTTGCTCACCTCACTATCATTGCAATTCCCGAATATATGACGAGAAAGGCAAAAAGCTTCATAATAAACGACTCTCTCAGCTTGCCCAAGAGAAAACCGCCGAAAATGCCCCCGAGCACCGCGGGAACTATTATTTTGGGGATATAGGCGTAGTCAAGCGCGCCCGACATACCGTATCTGATTGCCGAAACGGCGGAGACGGGTATCATAACCGACAGCGACGAAGCCATAAGGTCTCGCCGCTTGTAAAATTCCTCGCCCTTTTCGTAAAGTCCGCCAAGGGCGGGCGCAAGGGCAAAAATAAGAATTATGCCGCCGCCTGCACCAAGCAGACCGTTTGTTACACCTGCCGCAAGCGCGCCAAACGCCGCAAGGATAAGTCTTGAGGTGGGTCTCATTAAAAATCTCCTTTTTTTACAAAATTCTCTTGAAAAAACAGCCTTCGGGTGATATAATATATTATGTATACTTATCGACGAAAAAATCCCGCACCGCGGGAAGGATAAATAGATATTCAGAGGTGGAAAATATGGCAAACAACAAAAAAACACCACGGCTTGAAGCCCCTAAAAAATCGGTTTCGGCAAAAGCACAAAACCCAAAAACGTCGGGCGTAAAGCGCAAGTCCTATGAGGATTCGCCCGAAAATGAAAATAAAAAAACTCAAAAAAAGGTGACCTCGGGAAGCGCTAAAAAGGAGCGCGTGCAGGTCTTTGAGGAAAGCCCGAGAAGCAAAAAGCTTATTCATCAGATAATGCCATACCTGCTTATGGTGCTTGCACTGTTCGTGATAATCTGCTTTTTGCTTATCGACGTTTTTGAGGGCGTAAGCTCGGAAAACGGCGTGGGAGTTATCGGAAAGGGAATAAGAGACGTGCTTTGCGGACTCTTCGGCTTTGGCGCGTTCTTAGTGCCAATCTTTATGGCTATCCTTTCGGTGACATGGAGCGCGGCGGTTGAAAAGAACTGCCTGCTTGCAAAGCTTTTTTACGCCTTTGCTTCGCTTGTTTCGGTGTCAACGCTTATTCACGTTATCTACGTCAGCATTGGCACACCCTTTGGACTCGGAACAAAAATCGACGTGTTCTATAAAAGCGGAGTCACACTTGACAGCGGCGGAGTTATCGGCGGCTTTCTCGGTGAGCTTTTGCGTACGGGCGTAGGACTTTGGGGCTCTGTGCTCGTTACGTTGCTTGTAGCGTCGCTGTTCCTCATTTTCCTTCTCGGTCTTACCCCGAGCTACGTGTTCACACTTATAAAATACCGTATGAAGATACGCCGCGAGAGACGCGAGGCGGAAAACGCCGAAAGACGCGCCGAGCAGGAGCGTATGCGTGAGGAAGAAATACGTATGCGCGAGGAGGAACGCCGACTTCACAAGGAAGCGCTTGCCCGCGAAAAGGAAGAAAAGCGTGCCGAGGCGGCTCGCAAGAAGGAAGAAGCGGCAAGACAGAAGGAAGAAGAAGCGCGTATCCGCGCCGAGGAGGAGGCACGCCGCCGAGAGGAAGAGGAAGCACTCAGACTCGAGGAGGAGCGCAGAAAAGAGGAGGAGGCAAGAGCGAGAGAGCTTGCCGACCCCGTTATCGTTTGCAATAACGTATCGCAGACCGACACACCGCTTATAATACAGCAAAGCGAGCCCGAAAAGCCTGCCGAGCCTATTATTCTCGCACCCCCCGCACCTGCGGAGGATAGCGAAAAGAAGTCGGACGACTCACCGGAGGATATGAACAAGATGCTCAAGGAGGTCTTTGGCGGAGATGGCAAGAAAAAGACGGCTCAAAAGCCTGTTTCGACTGCCGCAAACGCAGAGGACGCACCCGCAGAGCAGACCGAGGAGGAGCTTGACCCCGACGCGGCACTTATCTCGGCAATGAAGGAAAATATCGACACCGACGATATGGACGGCGTCGAGGACGACGATATCGAGGAAATCTCGGTAGAGCCCGAGCCCATGGAATACGTATTCCCGCCCATTGACCTGCTTGCCGAGGATACCTCTGTAAAGAACGGCGACAACACCGAGGAGCTTAACCGAAACGCAAAGAATCTTATGGATACGCTCCGAAGCTTCAACATAAAAATCAAGGAAATCGGATACTCCCGCGGACCTACGATAACGCGCTACGAGCTTAAGCCCGAGGCGGGTCAGCGAGTCCGTCAGATAGCAAATCTCGTTGACGATATCGCCCTTAACCTTGCAACTACGGGCGTTCGTATCGAAGCGCCTATTCCGGGTAAACCCGCGGTTGGTATCGAGGTTCCCAATGAGAATCCCACCACGGTGTATCTCCGTTCGCTTATCGAGACCGAAAAGTTCGAAAACGAATCAAGCAAGCTGACAGCCTGCCTCGGCGCAGACGTCGGCGGTAAGTCGGTCTACTTCAATATCGCAAAAATGCCCCACCTGCTTATTGCGGGTGCTACGGGTATGGGTAAGTCGGTTTGTATCAACAGTATCATCGTCAGCCTGCTTTATAAGGCAAGACCCGACGAGGTTAAGCTTATCCTTATCGACCCCAAAAAGGTTGAGTTCAATTCCTATAAGGATATTCCTCACCTTTACTGTCCCATAGTCAGCGACCCCACCAAGGCGGCAGGCGCGCTTGCCTCGGCAGTTGCCGAAATGGAACGCCGATTCGCGCTTATCGAGGATGCGGGCGTGCGTAATATCTTCAACTATAATGAGGTTACAAAGGACGACCCCACCAAGGAATTTATGCCTCAGATGGTTATTATCATCGACGAGCTTGCCGACCTTATGATGACCGCGAGAGACGCGGTGGAATCCTCAATATGCCGTCTCGCACAGAAAGCGCGCGCGGCGGGAATCCATATTATTATCGGTACGCAGAGACCCTCGGTTGACGTTATTACGGGTCTTATCAAGGCAAATATCCCCTCGCGTATTGCCTGCACGGTTACCTCGCAGGTTGACTCGCGTACCATTATCGATATCGGCGGCGCAGAGCGACTTATCGGTAAGGGTGATATGCTGTTTGCCCCCGTCGGCTCGTCAAAGCCTATGCGTGTTCAGGGCGCGTTTGTAAGCGAGTTTGAGGTTGAAAAGATTGTAAACTTCATTAAGGATAATAACAGCGGCGCAAAGTATAACGAGGACTTTGTCAGACTTATTGACGAAGAAGCGGCAAAATGCTCGGCAGGCAAGAAGGGAAGCGGCGGCGGTGCCGCAGCTCCCATAAGCGAGGGCGACGTTGAAGGCGGACTTGACCCCAAGTTCAAGGATGCGGTTGAGCTTGCAATCGACAGCGGTAAGGTTTCGACCTCATTGCTTCAGCGCAGACTCGAGATCGGATACGGCAGAGCGGCGAAGATCATCGACCAGATGGAGGAGATGGGATACGTCAGCGCACCCGACGGCAATAAGCCGCGAAAGATTCTCATAAGCAAAGAGGACTTTATGCAGCTCGCCATTAACGACGATATTTAATAAATGAGCAGGCGGTGAGTCGTTGACTCACCGCCTTTATCCTTATCGGCTTTGGTAACGCGCGGATAAATTGGTGTTTGGTCGCGAAGGCGCGACAGCCCTATAGGTCAGCGCACCGTTGTTTGTGCGAACATAGTGCCACGCATCCCACTCCTCGGCTAAACACCGAGTCGTTAGCGTTGGACGACCGACAAATTGGTGTTTGAAGGTGCGCCCCGTTCCTTTGCCCCCCTTGTCAAAGGGGGGGGCGGACCACGATAGTGGTGGGGGGATTCTCGCAGAGAGTTACGGAACGCACAAACCAATAAAACATAATGATTCTTTATATTTTCTATTGAAAAATTCAAACCGAAACCGAAGCGGGGAATCCCTCCACCGCGTTCCGCGGTCCCCCTCCCTTTGACAAGGGAGGCAAAGGAGGCGGTTTGTGCTAA
>JBGVRT010000050.1:0-16075 GCA_045128735.1 Eubacteriales bacterium
CAAGGGGCTGTCTCAAGTTTGGGAATGATTTCCATTTAATTGACAACCTATACAAAAACACTTGCTTACCGATGGGGGTTCGCAAGTGTTTTTTGTTTAATTATCACAATAGAATTTCATAAAAAATCAATTTGAGACAGCTCCTTGATTTTTTCTTTAAGTCTGTCGGTGTTTTCTTCGGAATACTCTATTTCCTCCGAAACAATGCGCGCAAGCTCCTCAATCGATCCGCCGCTTGCCGCAACAGATGCCAAGAGACGTTCGCAAAGCAGGCAAAATCCGAGTGAAGTGCGGAACTCGTCAAAATCCCAAGCCTCCGAGCAATGTCTGTAAATAAAATACGCGAGGGCGCGTTCAAGGGGCTTTTCAAGCTCTTTTTTTCGGCTTGGCTCCGAAGAATAGAGCGCAAACAGCTCCCTGCTCTCCTCATTCAGATATTCAAGCTTCGAAAAAAGCTTTCGCCATTCATCGTCGGCGCAAAACGAGATCGGCACAGCATAGGCTTTGCTTATCTTTTCCAATTTTTCTGCGTAGGCGATTGAATTATCCAAAAGAACCGAATATATTTTTTCACGGTGCTCAACAGCGTCGAAGTCATATTCATCGGATTCTTCACCGTCATCGACTATCAAAATTCTTTCGGCGTATTCGTCCGACGAAAGAATTATTCTGCAAGCCTCCTCGCACGCCATCCCGAGTCCAACCTCTTTTCCGCGGGCGGTATAGTTGTAAAACCGCGGATGCTCGCGGCAGATGTCGCAAAGATATTCCTCTCCGAATTCAAGTATTATACCGCACAGTCCCGAGGCGCAAAGATTAGGACAGCGTTCGCCTTCACACAGCCTGAAGCAGGCGGTTTCACTTTGTTCGACATTTTTCAGTATATTTTTTCCCTTTTCACCGATGGCGCGGTATTTTTCAAGCGTTTCAGGGTCGATATCAATTTCCCATCCAATGCAACAGCTATGGCGGCATTTATCGGCAATACAGGTAAAATTTTTATAATATTTCGGTGCGTAAAGTTTCATTGTTCTCCACAAAAGATGTTTACTTTATTATATTTTACGTTTAATTTACTTATTGATTATATCACAAAAAAGTAGTAAAATCAATATAAGGACAGAAAAAGGAGTCTTTATATGGGAATTTTTTTTGCAAAATTCAGAAACGGCGAGGTCAAGCAATTTGACGTTGCGCCTAAAACGGTTGAAAAAACGTGCAGGAATACGAGTTTGACGCAGATATAAACTACAGCGAAGTCGAATATTTGGAATTTCCTATGCACGATTTTCCGATATTGGCGGGAGACGAGGGATTTTTCCTTATTCCCGCAGGAAATAAGGGCTGCAAAAACCGCGAATATGCCATTGGCAGCTTCAAAGCACGCGAGGACGAGCTATCGGTTCTCAAGAATTGCTTTACATCGGTATACGGCTTCAAACACAGACAGCTCTTGCGCACGGTTATAGTCACCGGAATGAGATACGACGTTCATTTTGTTATGTCGGTAAAGGACAATATTTACAGCTTTTCGCTGAAATTTGTATTTGACGGCGAAGCGCCTTATGAGAACGCAAAGCTCGAGGTTCACGACCTTATAAGTGACGAAGCAGATTACTGCGATATGGCTAAAATTTACAGAGAGTATCAGCTCAAAAACGGATACAGACCCATAAGGGAAAAACTGACTCCCGAGCTTGAATACGCGGCACAAGCACCGAATATAAGAATCCGTATGGGTTGGAAGCCCGTTCCCTGCCAAGTAATTCATCAGACCCCCGAAACCGAGCCGCCTATGCACGTGGCTTGCACCTTTGACGACGTTATCGCACTTATGGAGGAATACAAAGCGCGCGGCATTGAAAAGGCAGAATTCTGCCTTGTGGGCTGGAACTCAAGGGGGCACGACGGACGTTGGCCGCAGGTTCTTCCCATAGATGAGGAGTTCGGAGGCGAGGAAGCACTCAAACGCGCGATTAAGCGTGCGGATGAGCTCGGATATATCATCACAAACCACACAAACATAACCGACAACTACACGATTGCCGACTGCTATGACGAAAATCTCATAACCGTAAAAAAGGACGGACAGCTTGAGGTTGAGGCAACCCGTTGGGCAGGCGGACGCACCTACAATATCTGCCCCGAGTACGCTTGGAAAACCTATCACAGAATGCACGACCAAGTTAAAGCGCTTGGCTTCCGCGGTACGCAGTACATAGACGTTATGACATGCCTTCCCGCACGCGCCTGCTACCACAAGGACCACCCCGTAAACAATAAGGAATGCGGTGAATACTACGATAAAATATTTGCCGAGGCGCACAAAATGTTCGGTGCATCGGGCAGTGAGGGGGCTTACGACCACTCGCTTAAGGAGTGCGACTTCACCCTTTACGTTTCATTCCTAGACTTCCTCAACGATGTCGGTGAGGACGCAAAGCCTACGCTTAGAAGAAACCCGTTCTGCGACAGATACATTCCCTTCTGGCAGCTTGTTTACCACGGAATTATTCTTTCAAATCCCTATACAAGAAGTATCAACGCGCTGCTCAGTAATACAAAGGACGATATGCTCAAGGTCATCGAATACGGCGGAAAGCCGCAGATGTACTATTACGGTCACTTTGTTGACGACGGCTCGAATTGGCTTGGCAAGGTTGACCTTTATTGCCACACCGACAGCGAGCGTGCGGAAAGCACCGACGTGGTAAAGCGCACCCTTGACATATGGGACGAAATGAGCTATCTTCAGTTCGAGTATATGGAAAAGCACGAGCAGATAGCTGACGGTGTCTTTGCGGTTACCTATTCCGACGGCAGCGTGATTACGGTAAACTACAACAACAAAAGCTATTCGCTCAAAAAAGGAGCTATGGCAAAATGACGACCCCTCAGATTTTGGCGCAGATATTCGGTCTTGTGGGCATTACGGTTTTTCTTCTCTGCTTCCAATTCAAAGAAATGAAAACCGCGCGCAAAATAAAAATGGCCGTAGATATTATATGGGCAATTCACTATTTCCTTTTGGGTGGATATTCTGCCTTTGCCATAAATGTTATCTGTTTTTTCAGAGAGATAGTTTTTATCAACAGCGACAAGAAATTTTTTTCGGGCAAAATATGGCTGTATATCTTTATTTTGTTTAACCTGACATCGGCAATAGTCACGTGGAAAAACCTGTTCAGCATCCTGCCTGCCATAACCGCCTGCATAGCCACCTACTCCTTTTGGCAAAAGAACATCAAGCGTGCGCGCATACTCGCGTTGACAAACAACGTTATTATGGGAACTTACGATCTTACTATGGAAAACATATCCTATATGGGTTTGATAGGCGAAACCCTTGCGTTTATTGCAGTTCTTTCAGCGATAATAAGGACGCGGAGAGCAGAAAAACAAGAACAAAAAGAATAAAAAACAAGGAGCTGATTCGCCTAAAATTCAGCTCCTTTTCGTATGTAAAAATATATTTCACCAATTTATCGACATCCTAACTTCAATGCAGTTAATTCTAATAATTATACCGTCTACTCATTTTAACAAGGAAAAAGGCGGTAACAGCAACCGAAAGAAGCTCGGCAAATATTATCGAGAACCACACTCCGTCAAGCTTGAAGAACACGGGAAGCAAAAGCACCGCCACCACTTGAAAAACAAGCGTTCTCAGAAACGAAAGCACAGCCGAAACAAGTCCGTTATTCAGCGCGGTGAAGAACGACGATCCGAAAATGTTAAAGCCCATCATAAGAAAGGCGAGCGAATAAATCATAAACGCGTGTACAGTCATATCGAAAAGCTCGGCGTTATAGCTGACGAAAATTTTTGAAAGCGGATAGGCGAGAAACTCGGCAACAACCGTAAGAATCAACGACGAAACGCCTATAAACACAAGGCTTTTTTTGCGCAGACTTTTAAGCTCGGCGTAGTTTTTTGCACCGTAGTGATAGCTGATTATTGGCGCTGAGCCGATAGAAAATCCGATGAAAACGGCAATAAAAATAAAGTTTGTATACATTATCACGCCATACGCTGCCACTCCGCTCTCACCGGCAAACTTCATAAGCTGGAAATTGTAGAGGATATTTACAAACGACATTGAAATGTTTGTCATCATTTCCGACGAGCCGTTAGCGCAGGTCTTACCAAGTGCCCCAAGGTCAAAATCCGCTTTACCAAGCTTTATGGGCGAATTTTTGCAAAAGCAAAAGTAAACAAGCGGAACGACACCGCCCACAAACTGACTTAATACTGTGGCAAGTGCCGCACCCTCAAGCCCCCACTCTAAGCCCGCGACGAAAAGCGCGTCGAGAATTATATTGGTAAATCCTGCCGCCACGGTAACGCCGAGACCTATCTGCGGCTTTTCGGCAACTATAAGAAAGCTTTGAAATTCGTTTTGAATAACAAAGGGCACAATGCCTACAAAAAGATACTTTCCGTAGGTAACGCAATAATCGACCATATCGCCCTCTGCGCCCATAAGCACGGCGGCTTGCTCAACGAAAAGAAAGCCCAGCACCGATATCACCGTGCCAACGGCTACCGAGGTATAAACAAGCAAGGAAAAAACGCTGTTTGCCTTTTTTTCGTTCCCCTCTCCGAGATATTTCGATACAAGCGCGCTACCGCCCGTGCCCACCATAAAGCCAAGCGAGCCGAGAAGCATACAGAACGGCATTATAAGATTAACCGCGGCAAAGGGTGTTTCGCCCACGAAATTTGAAACAAAAACTCCGTCCACCACGCCGTATATCGAGGTGAATATCATCATAATCACCGACGGAAAGACAAAGCGGATAAGTCTTTTATACGTAAAATGGTCTGAAAGCTGAATATTCATATCTGTCTCCTTTTCACACGCTAACAATTATAGCACATATGAACATAAAAGTCAACAGAAAAGGCTGTCCATGACAGCCTTTTTCGGAGTTTACACCACCTCAACAAGCACGAGGGCATTATCGGTAAATTCCACGCTTACACGTGGGTTTGTGTCAAAGTTGACTGCGCTTTCGCTGACAGGCTTGAGTATTCCCTCCTCACGCAAAATTTCAATTTGCTCAGGCGTGGGATTTTCTCCAAAATTCTCCCGCAAAGACAGCGCGTATGGGTTCGTATGCCTTTCGTCTATGCACCACACCCTAACGGTGCGCTCACCATTTATTCCCTCAAAGCAAAGCTCCTCGGTAACACCGTCAAGCTTTTTGTCAAAATTTTCAGCGGCATACGCAAGCATAACAGCCACGCCGCCGTCATCGCGCTTTGTTGCAAGCACCGACAGTTCTTCCCTTGCCTCGCTATGGGAAAGAAGAATATCTCCCAGCTTTGTGCCGAGAACAAAGGCGTTATAAATCGGCTTTTTTATAAAATTGAGAGTAAAAAAGTTGCGAAAGCCCGAAAAATCTGTAATCATTTCGTGCTGACCCGAAAGGCATATAAGCATTTTCGATACGGGAACGCCTGCATCGATATAAGCTGTTATCATTTTGCCGAAATATGCGGCAAAATCGCTTCTTTCGCGAAACATCAGCTCAGAGCATTCCTCGGCATTAAAAAATCCCGCCGTACACGCGCCCCACTCATCGACTATAATGTTGCAAAAATCGGGAAGATTTTTGCGTATTTCCTCAACGTATTTTTTGTGCAATTCAAGCGTATTGCAGGCATTAAACGGCTTTTTGCCCGACCTTAGCGCGATTGGAGTCGTTCCGTAGGTGTGAATTGAAATAAAATCGGCTCTTATCTCTCCGTCACGCATTGCCTTTGTAAACTTCTGAACAAAGCTTCCTCTATCGTAGAGTATAGCCGCCGAAGGTCCGCCAAAACACAGCCGTTTATCAACGCGCTCTATGCCTTTCTGAAACTCCTTATAAAGCTTGATATACCTCTCAAACCTTATTGCTCCCGCCTCATCGCTGTTGGGAAGGTCGCTCATAAAGAAATTTGCTATATCCGATTCGTTAAGGCAATGGAATTTCCACCTTGAAACACGCTCAAAACCATACTTTTCAACAATATGCTTGGTATATTCATAGCATATTTCTTCCCACACGCCGTCTTCCCTTGTGGGCGAGGTACAAATCATTTTGCCCTTATAGCGCGTCTTGTTCTTGGCATTTGCCATTACAAGCTCAGGTGCTTCGGCAACGCAGAAAGGCACGAAATTATAGCATATAAGCAGGTCAAAGCCCTTACTTATCATATAGTCGAGGCGCAGGTCGTTAAGGGTGAAATCGTAGCAAAGATTTCCGCTTTCGTCAAGGCTCACTATGTCCTCAAACATGGTATACATACGCACCGTGCGCGCCGCGCCGTCCTCTGCGATTTGGTCAAGTATTTTCTGACCCCAGCCGTCCTCAATGGCATCTGTGGGATGAAAATGCACGTTGTTCCAAAAATTCTCCACCCGCCTTACGGCGCTATCCGAAAAAACCTTTATCACCTTGCTCACTCCTTCTGATTTCAATGAGATAATTTTATCACAAGGGTAACGCTTATGCAATGATTTTCACACGCATATTTTTGCAAAATACGCGCATTTATTCTTCAAGCGCCTCTACGTAGGTATTGTAATATTTTTCTTGAAAGCTTATTGCCTCGGCTATTTCCTCAGCGCTGAAGCTCATTCCTTCGGGGGCGCCGACGAGCTTATCCTCACAGTCGTTTTTGCGGTGAGATATGCCGATTATTTTGCAGGTATATTCCTCTACGGGTTCGCTTATCCCAAGCAGATAAACGTCAAGCTCCTCGCCGTCACCGCCGAGGACGCCCGGTACATATCCGTAATTTATAGGGTACACAAGGTCATATTTTTTCTTGCGGTGCACGTAGCCCACGGGGCGGTCTATTCCAATTTTCACGGTCTTGCCCAAATAGCTTTTCACCTGCGCTTTTCGTTCTGCAAAAGTCATTTTATTTCTCCGTTACGTCGTCGTATTCTATGGCAAAGGTCGCGCTTTCCTTGGTTCTGCGCATTATGGGATAGCACTCGCCTTCGGCATAAACGATATGCTCAAGCAAGGGCACTCCAACCGCGCTGAAGGTGCGCTCTATCTCCACGGTAAAATTCAAATCGTCTCTTGTGGGCGAAGCCTCTCCTCGAGGATGATTGTGCAAAAGCACAGCCGCCGCGGCATCATCGTCTATTGCGGCACGCGCAATTTTCGTTTTATCAACGCCTATCTGCCACGCGCTTCCGTCCGCCACCTCTGTGTACTTTATAAGCTTAAATCTTCTGTCAAGCAAAAGAACGTAAAGCACTTCTCTGTCGGTTCCGCCGAAAAGCATTTTGGCGTATTCGGCAAACGCGCTCATCCTGCTGAGATCTATCCTGCTTTTAGGCGGAGTTTTGGGGCGCTCAATAATAAACCCGATAAGCCTCAGGAAAAACGAGGCGTGTTCACCCAAGCCCTTTATCTTCTTTATTTCGGAAGCTGACAGCGAAAAAACGCCGTGCATTGAGCCCGCCTTATCAAGCAGCTCGTGCGCCATTTCGTTTGTGTTGACTCTTTTAAGGCAATATCCAAGCAACAATTCAAGCTGTTCGTGCTGTTCAAGACATTCTATTCCGTATCTGTCGGCTTTTCCCCTAAGCCTTTCTCTGTGTCCGTCGTGTACCAAAATTTCACCTCACCTATATTTACTGCTTTAATTTTACCACAAAACTCCAAGACTGTCAACATTCTTTGCCTTATTCGACCCAATCCAAGAAAATTTTGTTTCAAAAATATTCAAATTTGTCTGCTAAACTTTTACTGTAATCATATACGCCTTATGGTTCACACAATATCAAAAAGAGGTGCAAAATGCAAATATACGGATACGTGAGAGTTTCATCACAAGACCAGAACGAAGAACGGCAAATGGTGGAAATGCGCAAGATAGGAGTAGACGACGAGCACATTTTCAAGGACAAGCAATCGGGCAAAGATTTTAACCGTCCAAATTACAAAAAATTAGTAGACAAGTTAAAAAAAGGCGACCTTTTGTATATAATGAGCATAGACCGTCTGGGCAGAAATTACGAGGAGATACAGGAGCAATGGCGTTTTTTGACCCGTGAAAAACAGGTTGACGTTGCCATACTCGATATGCCGCTACTCGACACGCGCAACGGAAAAGACCTTATGGGCACTTTTTTGGCAGACATCGTACTGCAGGTGCTCTCCTTTGTGGCGCAAAACGAGCGTGAAAACATACGCTCCAGACAGGCTCAAGGTATAGCCGTAGCAAGGGAAAACGGAGTGCGTTTCGGTCGTCCCTCCTTCGAATTGCCCGACAATTTTTATGAGGTTGCCGAGATGTGGCGCAATAAGAGGATATCGGCTACCAAAGCTGCAAAGCTATGCGGAATGGGGCTTTCGACGTTCTACAACAAGGTGAAATAGTCAAAAATTAGCCTGTTTTTTGCTTTGGTGTAGCTTTTTCACTCAAAAAATAAACATAAAGTGTTCAAATTGGAAAATTATTTTGTAAAAAACAACAAAAAAGCCGTCTGACGTTTGTAAATTATTAAAAAATTGTTGACATATTCGCCATAGTATGCTATAATTGTCTTACTTTGAACTTTTATATTATTATGTAAATTTTTAGGTAGGAGCGACACTTCTCTCTGCAAATTCCATAAAAGTACACCTTTAGAGAAAAATACCAATGGAGGTTAGTCAAATGGATGGACATGAAGAAATAAAAAAAGACTCGCGTTCCGGTTCAAAATTCAGACGGACGTTGATCGTAATTCTTCTCGTTATTCTCATTATCCTGATACTTCTACTCATCAGACGATGCACCGCGGCACTTGACCCGCTGTATACCGACAGCGACAAGGTAACCGATAACCAGATAGGCAGAGACCCAGGCGGCATAGGTACGGTCGATACAGATCCCCCCTCGCCTCCCGTAACCGAGCCTGATCCTCCCGTAACCACCGAGCCCGACGACACTACCGACGAGCCCGATGATCCATACATACCGCCCGCTGACACCACTACTGGCGACAGCGAATTTCCCGACGACCCATATGTACCGCCCGAAACGTCTAAGCCAAGTGATACAACTAAGCCGAGCGATACTACCAAGCCCGATGACACCACCAAACCCGAGGATACCACAGAGCCGTCAAAGGACATTACTCTCGGAAAATTCTTTGGTCTTATCGACGTTGACAAGGATGAGTTTGCAACCGAGGATTGGACTCCGGGTTCAAAGGAAACTATCGGTTACATTATTTCGGGAGAATACAACAAGGACAGAACCCTGTTCTTTACCTTGAATATCAAATCGGACCAGACCCCCGCGGACGACCACGTTGATAACGAAGCAAAACTTTCTGACGTGCTCACCGTAACAATTAAATACTACGACTTTAAGAGAACCGAGGAGACAAAGAATATTCCGCCCGTATTTACAAAAACGGGGACCTTTACCGAGATAGCAGCGCTTGGTGCAATAGAAATCGGCACACTGTACAAGGACAAGGACGGAACATGCGAGCTTGAGGTGGTTATGAACACCGACGCGGGTAACGAATACGCCTTTGCAAAACTTGACGCTGAATTTTTGTGGTCAGCTGAATAATCAAGGAAAGGAAGCAAGATTATGAATACAAGCGTAAATCAGAATAAAACAATACGCAGACTCAACATTGAGATTGCAATAATAATCGTCCTTGTTATCTGTCTCTGCATCACGTCCTTGGCATTGGCACTCCCAACCGCAAGCGCAACGCAAACGTTTACCACGGGTGGCGTTAACATCATTCTCAACGGCGGACAACAGATAATCACCGACGGTGATGAAGCAATCGCCCCCGGAAAAACCGTAACAAAAACCTTTACACTCGAAAACGCAAGTACATACAGTGTATATTGCAGACTCTATTTCACCAACATCAAGGGTAACCTTATGAACACTATAACGGTAAAGATAACCGACCCCGAAACGGGAACGGTACTCTACAATGACCTTATGGTAAATCTGACACGCGAAAATATCGCAAAGCTCGAGCCTCTTAGCAATGTAATCCCTTTCAAACTTGAAAAAAGCACAATACACACCTACGAAATTTCGTTTTCAATGCCTTTGAATTCGGACATTACGCTTATGGGCACTGCAGGCAACTTTGACTTCCACGTCGAAGCAGTTCAGGCTGACAACAATGACAATATGGAATTTAACGACAGCACCGATACGATTGATATCGATGAAGCTGAAATTCCCGAAACTGACGACAGCACCGTCGAATCCGACACAACAGAACAAACAGAATCCCAAAATAACCAGACGAACTAAAGCCCCACATAAATTTTATATTATACGGAGTTTAACATGAAAGAAAATTCAACTGTCAAAAAAGTTCTCGACATCGCCGGACGCGTATTCGTCTGGTTTATGGTTGCTCTTGCTGTTTTTATGATGATCTTTACAATTCTCTCTGCCACCACGGTAAACAAGCAGGATAAGAGCATTTTCGGTATTAAGGCATTCATAGTACTTTCCGACTCTATGGCGGCAACCGACTTCGATGCGGGTGACCTTATCTTCTCTGTAGGCTGCAAGCCCGAAAAGCTTGAGGCAGGCGATATTATCACCTTCCAGTCGCAGAACAGCGACAGCTACGGCGAGGTCATCACCCATAAAATCAGAAAATTGACCACCACCGAAGACGGACTTCCCGGTTTTATCACCTACGGTACAACCACCGACAGCGATGACGAGTCTATCGTTCCCTACGCTTTTGTTATGGGTAAGTACATAGGCAAAGTGCCCAACCTCGGTCACTTTATGAACTTCCTTAAGACCACACCCGGTTATATCATTTGCATTCTTCTTCCCTTCCTCGCTCTTATTCTCTTCCAGGGCATTAACTGTATTAAGCTCTTCAAGAAGTACAAGAGTGAACAGCTTGAGGAAATGAATGCAGAACGCGCAAAGATTGAAGCGGAGCGCGCTGAGGCACAGAAGATGATGCAGGAGCTTCTCGCCCTCAAGCAACAGCTTGCAGGTCAAGGCACTCCCCCCGCAGAAACTTCCGCACCTACAGATAATAACAATTCAGAAAACTGATTTTTTGCCCCTCACTTACAAGTGAGGGGTGATCAAAGGGCATAATTCATACATAATATTTGTAAGTCTTGTGCTTTTTGATCACCGAGTATAAAACTCGACAAAACCGTACAAATGTAAAAAAAGGAGTAAAGTCAGTAAAAAGGAGCATTTGTATGGCATAACACACGGCAGGCGAATGATCTTTCCATTTCGCCTCTGTGCCCAAAAGCGCAGCACGGGATTTCAAGGCATTTTACCCGACAGCGTTATACCAAATGCCTATTCTAAAACCAAACGGTTATTCAATCAAAGCAGTAGGTCTTACGCATCTTGTGCTTTGGTTGCTACTCCTAAAAAGAAAGGAGCAGGATATTATGGAAAACAACAAAAAGCTTACAGATAAATCGTTTCACAAGCTGATGTTTTCATCTATAGCAAGCATAGTTGTTTGTATGATATGCCTTGCGTCTATGACCTGGGCGTGGTTTTCCACTTCCGTGGGAAGCGGCGGCTCTATTATCGCGGCTGCATCCTATGAAGCGCACGTGCAAACCGACGATGCAAGTGTACAGGCACTTTACGGTACCGAGAATCAGTACGTTCTCGGCGTTGGATCATATTACTTTACCGTTACACAAAGCGGCACCTCTGAAGAGGGATATTGCGTCGTTATCGTCTACGATATGGAAGAAAACGTGGTAAACAAATACTACGCAGGAAGATTTGGCAATAGCAGTCCCTTGAACATAAGCCTTGCGGTCACCCCAATTGAGGGACACGACGTAAGAGCACTCGTTAAAATTGCTCCCGTTTGGGGCTACTACTCGGGCAGTCTTGAGCCTCTGCCTTTAGACGGTGTCATAGAGAGCTTCTCGATTGGTGAAATAATTGAGGAACAGCCCGCGGAAACAACCGCGCCTACGCCTGAAACCACAACGCCCACTGACAGCGAACCTACAGAAACCGAACCTACAGAAACCGAGCCTACAGAGACCGAGCCTACGGAAACCGAGCCTACGGAAACCGAGCCTGTAGAAACCGAACCCGTAGAAACCGAGCCTGCGGAAAGCGAAGCAACGGAAAGCAAAGCTCCCGACAGTGAACCTGTTGATGATGAGCCTACAGACAGTAACGCTACGGAAACACCTATAGAGACACCTACGGAAACTCCCACGGAGACATCTACGGAGACACCTACGGAGACACCTACGGAAACTCCCACGGAGACACCTACAGAATAACATTAAAGGAACTGCTTCATTAAAAGCGCAGTTCCTTTCTTATTTTGATTCAGATAAATTGGTATTTTCGATTGTGCCCTTGAAATATTCATTATTTTATGATAGAATTATGTCAGAATATAAAGCGGAGGTTTGATATGTTCAGAGAGCTTATGAGAAAAAAGAGAGAAATATCGCGCGTCGAGTGTATTGAAGTGCTTAAAGCCGAGACACGCGGCGTGCTTTCGGTCATCGGTGACGGCGGATATCCGTATGGAACGCCTATGAATCACTATTACAACGAGGACGACGGCTGCGTTTATTTTCATTGCGGAAGGCAGGGACATCGCCTTGATTCGCTGAAAAAGGACTGCAAAGCGTCTTTTTGCGTTTACGACGAAGGTTACCGCAACGAGGGCGAATGGGCGCTGAACGTAAAAAGTGTTATAATTTTTGGCAAGATGGAGATAATCGACGACATTGAAGAGGTCAAAAAAATTGCCCTTCCACTCTGCGAAAAATTTACACAAGATAAGGATTATATAAAAAAGGAAATAGCCGCGCACGCTGCCGCAACGATTATTCTCAAGCTCACCCCCGAGCACATCTGCGGCAAGCTTGTAAACGAGTCATAGTAAGATATCTAAAAAATAAAGTAAGATTTTCTCTACAAAAAACAGCGGAATTGCGGTAAAATTCAAGTGTAGAAAATCAAAAAGGAGAAGGCTATGAAGGTTACTGACGTAAAATGTTTCACGGTCGATTGCTTCCGTACGAATTGGGTGTTTGTAAAGGTATACACCGACGAGGGGATTGACGGCGTTGGCGAGGCAACTCTCGAATACAAAGAAAAAGCGCTTATCGGCGCGGTTGAACACATCAAGGAGTATCTTGTGGGCAAGAATCCTCTTGACATTGAAAAGCACTTTCACGACATTTACCGCGACGCTTATTGGCGCGGCGGTGCGGTGCTTATGAGCGCGCTTTCGGCTGTTGAGTGCGCCCTTTGGGATATTCTCGGAAAGAGTTTGAAGGTTCCCGTTTATCAGCTCCTTGGCGGCAAGGTGAACGAAAAAGTAAGAATTTACGTAAACGGTTGGTTTGCAGGAGCGAAAACTCCCGCCGAGTTCGGTGAAAAGGCGAAAATCGCTGTACAGCGCGGAGTCACCGCAATGAAGTGGGATCCCTTCGGAAAGTCATATCTTGAAATATCCAACAAGGACCTTAACACCGCCCTTGAATGTGTTGGCGCGGTGCGCGATGCTGTGGGCAAGGACGTAGACCTGCTTATCGAAGGTCACGGACGCTTCAACGTTCCCACGGGAATAAAAATCGCCAAAGAGCTGGAGCAGTTTTCGCCTATGTTCTTTGAGGAGCCTACTCCCCCTGACAACTTAGAGGCACTCAAGGCAGTACGCGACAAGTCACCCGTTGCTATATCGGCAGGTGAAAGACTTTACACGCTCAAGTCATACAAGGATCTTTTCGAAATGCGCGCGGCAGACTATATTCAGCCCGACATTTCCCACGCAGGCGGTATAATGGAGCTTAAGAAAATTGCGGCGGTTGCCGAAGCTTACTATATCCCCTTTGCGCCCCACAATCCATCGGGACCCGTGGCAAACGCGGCTACGCTCCAGCTTGCGGCTTGCTGTCCTAACTTCTCAATTCTCGAGATAATGTACAGCGACGTAGAGTGGCGCAAGGACGTTACAAACGAAAAGCTTGAATACGCCGACGGCTACATAACCATTCCCGACAAACCCGGACTTGGCATTGGGATAAACGAGGAGGAGTGTCTCAAGCACCCCTACAAGCCCCACACGCTCCGCCACTACACGGGTGCTTTGACAGACATCAGACCTGCAAAAACAGAATTTTATTTCTAAAGGAGAACCGAAATGAAGAAATTTGAAGTCGCCGGACACGAACCGAGTTATCTGCCCGAGGGCGAATGGAAGCTTGTTTGGGCGGATGAGTTTGATGGCACAGAGCTCGACAGAACAAAGTGGGATTTCCGTCTCAATTTCTGGGGAAAGCGATTTGACGCATACACCGACGGTGGCATAGTTCTTGACGGAAACAGCCACGTAGAGCTTCACCGAATTGAATGCAATGGACGCTACGTATCTCCCCAGCTCCAGACAGGCTCAAACTCCTTTGATATTCCCAAAGACGGCACCGACAACCCCTGGGGACAGGATGAAATATGGAAGTTGGGTATTCTCGAAGAACCCAAATTTGTTCACCGCTACGGCTACTACGAGTGCCGTTGCAAATTCCAAAAAGACCCCTCCACTATGTGGAGTGCGTTCTGGACACAGTCGCCCTCGATAGGCACGCGCTTTGAACCCGAATGGTGCGGCATCGAGTCGGATATTATGGAGCACTTCCACACCGGAAAGGTGACCACAGGCAACATTTACGGCGGTTACGGTAAGCAGTTTACAGAAGAAGGCAGAATAAAATACGACATTGAGGAGGACGGCTGGCATTACTTCGGTATGGATTGGCAACCCGATGGCTACGTATTTTATTGCGACGGCAAGGAGACAGCGCGTTGCTCGGCTCACGTCTCCCACGTTCCGCAATTTATTCTTCTCACTACCGAGGTTCAGGGCTACCGCTCGTCGGGAAAGAAAAAGAGAATTTTAGGTCCGGACGGAAAAGAAGTCGAAGCAGCAACCTACGAAATACTTGATAAATATGAAGACGATGCGTTTATCGTTGATTTCGTAAGAGTTTACGACAAAGTAGAAAAGCAATGAGAAAATCGGTATTTATAACGGGGGCGCAGTCGGGCACGGGCTACGGCATTGCAGAGTATTTCGCAAAGCAGGGTTGGGATGTGTTCTTCACCTCGCTTTGGGCTGACCAAGCAGAAGCGGCGGCAAAAAAGCTGTCCGAGGACTACGGAATATTCTCAAAGGGCTATGAGTTCGATATGCTTGACGAATCGCGCATAATTGAAATTTTCAAGGATATCGACGGCACGGGGCATTTTATTGAGACAGTAGTTCTCAACGCCGCTAATATGGGATTTGGTAATGACCCCGCAAAGGGCTTGGACTTCTTCACGGTTTCAAAGGACGAGTTCGGCAAGGTTTTAGAGACAAATCTTGTGGGTAACTTTGTAACCGCGCGTCAGGCTGCTATAAGAATGAAGGACAATGGCGGGGGAGCAATCGTATTTATAGGCTCAAACACGTCTTACAGAGCTATTCCAAACCGCGCGGCATACAGCGCGTCAAAAGGCGGAATCAATTCGATGTCAAAAGCATTCGCCGTTGATTTAGGCAAATACGGCATAAGGTCAAACGTGGTGCTTCCCGGCACTATAAAAACACAGCGTTGGGTTGAGATGGGCTCAAAGCAAATAGTTAACGGCACGCTGACACCTATCGGTGACATCTCGGATTTTGAGGACGTTGCCGCCGCGGCTTTCTTCCTCGGCACAGAGCTTTCAAAGAATATTACGGGCGCAGAGATAACGGTTGACGGCGGTATGACCGCCCAGCTCTATCCTAATGCGCTAAACGATATGAAGCGTAAGCTTATGGAGCTTGGAGAAATATAAAATCAAGGAGCTGAATCATCAAAAATTCAGCTCCTTTTTTATGTACGTCACCGATAAATTATTGTTTGAAGGTGTGTTCGCACCGCAGCCCGAGCCAAAAGTTTTGCGGAGCTTTTTCAAAAGCGACCGTTTCCCCATGCGGCGTTTTCTTTTTGGGAACTTTTTCTTTTGCGCCTTTTGGTTCAAAAGAAAAAGTGGATTTCCTGTTTGGGTGTTAAGAAAACTGTGC
>JBGVRT010000051.1:0-9917 GCA_045128735.1 Eubacteriales bacterium
TGTGAAATAAATAAAAAAATAGTTTATACCTCGTAAATTGTAACTTTTTATCTGTACACAGATTTTTTGACACCCAAAGAGGAAATCCACTTTTCTTTTTGAAGCCAAAGGCGCAAAAAGAAAATTTCCAAAAAGAAAAACGCCGCATGGGGAGGCGGTCGCTTTTGAAAAAGCTCCGCAAAACTTTTCTGTCGGGGTGCGGCGCGAACACACCTTCAAACAATAATTTATCGGTGCGTTATAAAAACGGAAAAGAGCCAAGTCACCCGACTTGGCTCTTTGGGGGGATTCAAAATTTTTAACCGCCGCCGTTAATGAACCGCACCGCAATGGGGGCAGATTGGTTCTCTGTTTTCGGTGATGTGGGTTATGTTTCTGAAATACATTCTCGTTTCGGCGTAGCGTGCGTAGAGCTGTTTATCGCGTTTGAGGGTGGGGTCTATCCTCTCGTTTTCATCGGGAACGAAATTCTTTATAGACGTAACCGTATAGCTCTTACCGGTATTGGGGCATAGCATCTCGCTTATCACCGTTCGGCAGGTCTCGCACTCGTATTCGCCGTCCTTATCGCTCTTTGAAATCGGCTTGCCGCAGAATGGGCAGACGTCGCGTGTTTCGTCGGCGGCAATCATACCGCGCAGAAATATCTGTTGCAGTCTGCGGAAGGAGTCGAGGTCGTAGAGGCTTATATAGAGCTTACCGCCATCGCTCTCGGTGGGGTCGGCGGCGATATACTCGTCTGCCTTTATCTGCTCGCGGAGAATTTCAAGCTTTTTTGCCTCCTTGCCGTCTGTTACAGGCAGGAGGATTATTTTGTATTCTCTGTCCTTCGAAATTGTAAACTCAAGGGCTGAAAGCTCACCGCATGTGATTTTTCGGATATCGAGCCTCCAGCGGTCAAAGGTTGCCGCGGCGTGCGGATTTTTGAAGTCTATAAGCGCGTCCTCGGGAAATTCAAAATTGAAATGCCCTGCGGCGAATACCGACACCATAGCGCAATACGCGCCGTAGCGCTCGTCTGTCGTTACGGCTGTTTGCTCGACGTCAAGCTCGGTATCTGTGTCGCTTTCATAGAACCACTTAAGCAGGTTATAAATAGCGCGGTAGTCCTTATGGGAACGGAAAATATTGGTCTTTTTCAGCGTCAGAGGCTTTCTTGACTGCTTGTTGCATTGGGTGTAGAGCTGACAGTTCAGCCTTGCGCGGAGCGTTCGGTCGATAAAAATCAGCTTATCGAGGCAGTTGAGAGCCGTCTGGCGGTTCTTGTCGTGGTCTCTGACGTAGCCTATATGAAGCTTTCCTATGGCAAGGAAGTAGGAAAGGTGGTTTTCGCGCTCCAGCAGATTTACGTTTATGTCTCTGTGGGCGTAGAGCATATTGCGGAGAAGCTTCATATTCTTGCTCACGAAGGAAAGCATAGTGTTGACCGCCTTTACGAAGGCGATATTCTCATATATCGAATATGTGTCGATATGGTTGAGAGTCATCAGCTTTCGGGGCTTAAGCCCTTCGGAGGTCACGTTTTCCCACAGCTCGCTGTGTGCCGATGCGTGAATTACGGTGCGGTTATTTATGACCTGCACCGACTCCACGGGAAGAATAACGCTGTTGTCCTTCAGCCTCGATATGGGTCGGGCGAAGATTCGCTTTATTGCGGGCAGGGCGGATACCATTTTGCCGAGCACCGAGAGAAGCGCGTCGAAGTCGTAATACTCGGGCAGGGCAAAGAGGTTCACCTGCTTAAGAAGCTGAGCGTCAAAGTCGCGGTAGGTCATACCGCCGCGGTTTTCGGCGAACTTAAGTATATCCGCGTAGTCGTCCTCGGCGGTATAAAAGCCCTTTGTTTTTTCTTCCTGCATAGGTTAGTCCTCGCCAAGCTTGAGGATAAACTCACTGCACTTATTAAGTCCGAGGGCGGCGAATTTTGCGGCAAGAAGCTCTTTGTTTTCGACGCTCTTGTACTCAAGCTTGCTGACAACCTTGCTTAAGAGTATCTGCTCAAGGGCGGTGTGCTCAGCGGTGGGAGAGCCGGGGAAGCAAGCGCAGTAGATGCTTACGAAGTTCGACATCTGGTCGGCAACGCGGTAGCCGAAGGAGATATTGTAGGGCTGAAGAAGCTCCTCAACCTTTCTGACCGTTTCGTGCTGTTCGATTATTATGGGGTGGAAGCTCTTTGCATCCTCAAGCAACTTTGAAAATTCCTTTGCGGGGATAAAGCGCTTGGGCATTTCGGGCTTGTTTTTGTCTATCTCGGTTCTGGGGGCGCGCTTGTTGAAGTTCATGGTATGGGCGCGGTCGTAGACCTTGTCGCTTATCTCGAACGTGCTTTCGTCGCGGTTTGCCGTTCCTATGAACCACACGTTTTGGGGAACGGTTATTGTGTGACCGTCCTCAAGCTTTGCGTAGCTTATCTTAACGCCGTTTTCGGTGCGTGCAAGCGGAACGCCGAGAAGCTTTATTTTTCTGTGCTCCGCCTCGTGCTCCATAAGCGAGAGAAAGTCGGAGAAGTAGTATTCGATTCGGCTGAGGTTCATTTCGTCAAGGACGATGAAGGTGAGTGCCTCCTCGTTAAGGCAGGCTTTGTAGAGTGCCTGAGTGAACTTTTTGGGGGTATAGGTGCGGCTGAACTCGTTGTAGTAGCCGAGAAGCTCGTTTTTGTCACGCCACGAGGACTCTACCTCGATGATGTCGCAGTTGCCCATAATCGCCTCGGCGAATATCTTTGGAAGGCTGGTCTTACCCGTACCGCTCATACCCTGAAGAATGGTGAGGTGAGTTGCGCCGAGACCCGCGATAAAGGTTGCTATGGTTTCGGGCTCGTAGAAAAGGTGAAGTCTCGATTCGCGCGCGTAGTCAACCACAAACTGCACTATGGATGGCAGAGTGGGATTTGCGAAAAGGCTTGCCTGTCTCTCGGCAAGCTGCCACTTGAAGTCGCTGTCCTTGCCGTCAAGCTCGGTAAAGGCGGGGCAGGGGTCGCTGTCTCGCTTGGGCGCGTCGGTGGGGGCGTCGCCGCCTTGAACGTCAATAACGATAGGCGTGGGGGTGGGCGCCGGAGCTTCCTCCTCGTCGCCAAGCTCGGTGGCGGGAAGAGTTGCCACAAGCATTTCTGCGGTAGTTCCGCGAGAGTAGGGCTTGCGGAGAAGTGCCACAAGAACAATAGCCATGACCACAAGGAAGTAGAAGAAGGACTGCCCCGTAACCTTGTAGACAAGATCCACGCTGCCGATATCAAAGCCGATAAGGTCCTCGATAAGGTTGCGGATAATGTCCTCGTTAAGCTTTTGAACCACCTCGTAATACTTACCGAACATACCGATAAGCAGAGAGGAGATTGCGCCGATGAGTATTTCGAAAAGAGTTATTTTGAAGAACAGACGTGAACGGCAGGCAAAGGAGACCACCGAAGCCACGGTCATGCATACCACGGCGGTAAGTATGGCGATAAGGAAGAACGCCACAAGCTGGAAGCCCGAATCAAGGCTGTTGTAGGTCATAAAAATGTCGTAGCCGTTGAGGGTGACCGAGCCGAGACCGTTTGCGCTGTAGTCTATGTGGATAATGTCGGAGAGAATCGACACAACGGTTGCCGCCGAAACAAGCAGACCGTAAATGAGGAATTCAATTCTCGCCGTGCGCGCGTCGCGCTCTTGCTCAAAGGGTTCGTACTCTACGGCTCCGCGAATGGCGAAGGCGTGGAGCAGGGCAATGGCGGCGGACACGAGGAAGGGGACGAAGGCAAGTGTGGTGTAGTTCTCGCCCTTGGAGTTGGACATAGAGCAAACAAGCACGCCTGCAAGGAAGTAGACAGCTGAAATTGCGGTGTTTAGAACTATTACCGACTTGACCTTTTTGCCGTACTCGCCGTCGGGCCACGAATAAGCTTTGAAGCTGCCGAGGAGCGAAAGGAAGCTTACAACCGCGCCGACAAAGAGGACGATGAAAACAAGGAGCGAAACGATGTCGCCCGAGCCAACCGCGCTGAGGGGCGCTATGGAGGAGGTTGTTCCGTCAGCCTCGGTCTTTGTGCAGAGAGGAGTGAAGAAAAGCGCGAAGGTGACGAGGGTGCTGAGAATGCCCGAGGTGAGCAGGATTCTCTTGCGCGCGCCCGCAGGCTCTGATATAGGATTGTCGGCACGGTGGCAGACAAGCGAAACCGCACTGCCTATTGCCGCGATAACCGTGCCCACAACCGCGAAAAGCATTCCGATTACGCTGAGGGTGTCTGATATTGCGCCGAGTACCGCCGAAGCGAGGTGACCCGCAAGCGCCGAGCAGAAGAACCAGGGCGAAACCGTGGTGCGGGTGGTCAGCGTTACGAGAAGTCCGAAGAGGTACGCCGCAATGCAGGCAACTCCTATTGTGGCAATGAGGAACGCCACGGCGGGAGTGTAGTCGTCGCCCGTAGTCCAAAGGGTCGCGCTTTTTATAAGCGACGCCGAGGTGGAGCTTACCCTGCTTGTGAGAAGCAGAACGTCAAGCACCGTGCCCAGCGCGAAAAGTACGCCTAAAACTGTTTTTCTCAGTCTTGAGTCTCTGAAAACTCCAACAAAGTTGTTCATTTTTTCTCCTTTTTTTTCGGAAAAGGGCTGAGTTGACTCAGCCCTTTATTGGTTTTGATTGGTATTGTGGCAGACGAGCAATGCTCGCCCCTACGGTACACCGATTTGATTTGTTTGTAGCCCAAGGCTAACGAGCCTTTGTATAAAAGGCGAGTGGGATGCGTGCGCTATGTTCGCACAAACGATAGCGCGCTGACCTTTTGAGGTGGTTAGGCCTTGTTTGCAGAGCCGAAAAGCTCGATCTTTTCTCTTACTGTTGCCTTGATAGCCTCAACTCCGGGAGCGAGAAGCTTTCTGGGGTCAAAGCCCTTGCCCTGAAGGTCCTTGCCCTCTTCAACGTATCCGCGAACAGCTGCCGCGAAAGCGAGCTGGCACTCGGTGTTAACGTTGATCTTGGAAACGCCGAGAGAAATAGCCTTCTTTATCATATCAGCGGGGATACCTGTGCCGCCGTGAAGAACGAGGGGCATATCAACAGTAATCTCGCCTATCTTGCCGAGAACCTCAAAGTTAAGTCCTGCCCAATTTTCGGGGTACTTACCGTGAATGTTACCGATACCTGCCGCGAGCATAGTTACGCCAAGGTCAGCAATCATCTTGCACTCTGCGGGGTCAGCAACCTCGCCGCCGCCGATAACGCCGTCCTCTTCGCCGCCGATAGCGCCAACCTCTGCCTCAAGAGAAAGTCCGAGCTTTTCGCAGGTCTCAACAAGCTCCTTGGTCTTTGCGATGTTCTCCTCGATGGGGTAGTGAGAACCGTCGAACATAATGGAGGAGAAGCCTGCCTCGATGCAAGCCTTTGCGCCCTCGTAAGAACCGTGGTCAAGGTGGAGAGCAACGGGAACTGTGATTCCAAGTCCCTCGATCATACCCTCAACCATACCAACGATGGTCTTATATCCGCACATATACTTGCCCGCGCCCTCGGATACGCCGAGAATTACGGGAGAGTTCATTTCCTGTGCTGTGAGGAGAATAGCCTTTGTCCATTCAAGGTTGTTGATATTGAACTGACCAACCGCGTATTTTCCTGCTTTTGCTTTTGTAAGCATTTCCTTTGCCGATACTAACATTTTTGTTTCCTTCCGTTTGACCTCTTTGGGTCACGGCAGAAGAATTGGAATTTGCGCACGCGCATTCTTCGCCGATATTTACATCAATAATTATATACTATTTCGGCGAATAAATCAAGGGGTTTTGCTATTTTTTCCACTCGGCGTGCAGATTTTTTTGCCTGCAAAATAAAATTTTGTCTCGATTGCTATTTCGTTTCGCCCGAGAATGAGGACGAAAAGGTTTATCAAGGTCATCACGCCTACGGTTACGTCGGATATTGCCCACGCCTTTTCCGAGGGGATAACTCCGCCTAAAAGCACGAAAAGCGAGTAGGCGGGAATGAGCAGTTTTTTGACAAGCGGCTTTTTTGAGACGAAGTCGGCGCACTCAAGGGCGTAGTGGGAAAGGCAGGAGATTGTGGCAAAGCCGAAGCAGAGCACCGCAAAGGACATAGCAAGGGCAACGGTTTTGCCAATCGGCGGCGGAAAGGGGGCTGAATAGGCTGCTATCACGGCTTTTATTGGGGCGTGTGAGAGCTCTGCCGCCTCACTGTAGTTGAGCATCAGCGTAAAGCCCGTGAGACTGCACAAAAGCAGGGTGTCGATAAAGACCTCGGCAACGCCCATAAAGCCCTGCTCGCAGGGCGGTGCGTTTGAGTTTATATGCGCCGTAGGCGAGGTGCCGCAGCCTGCCTCGTTTGAGAAAAGTCCGCGCATCACGCCAAAGCGGAGGGCGCGTGACAAAAGGAAACCGAAAATACCGCCCGACGCGCTTTCGGGGGTAAAAGCTTCGGAGAGGATTTTCAAAAAGAGGGAAGGAAGCAGGGCGCGGCGCGGAATTATGACGGTTAGCGACAGGACCACGTAAAAAAGGCTCATAAAGGGCACGAGGGCAGAGGTGAGCGAGGTGATTTTCTCCGCGCCGCCGCGCATAAGCGAGAAGCAGAAAATCGCAAGAATTGCTCCGCAGAGCAGGGGCGGAACTGACAGCGAGCTGTCAAGAGCCTCGGCAACCGCACCGGTTTGAATCACCGCGCCCATTGAGAGGCAGTTGCAGATGCAGAGCAGGGCAAAGACCGTGGAGAGGGCTTTGCCGTGAGTGGGGAGCAGAGCGCGTATGTAGTAGGGCGCACCGCCCTTGAAGCCGTTTTTCGACGGAACTCTGCGGCGCATAGCAAGCACAACCTCGGCGTATTTGAGCACAGCCGCCACGCAGGCGCTTATCCACATCCAGAAAATCGCCCCGAAGCCTCCCGAAAATATGGCTGCGGCAACTCCCGCTACGTTTCCCACGCCAAGGGTGCCCGCAAGCGACAGCGCAAGCGCGCGGAATGAGCTTTTGCCGTTTTTGGCAAAAGCCCCCGCCACGCGGCGGAATTTCGTTATTGGAAAGAATCTGAGCTTGAACAAAAAGTAAAGCCCTGTGAGCATAAGCACGATGGGAACAGTCGCGCCTAAGAGATATTTGTTTATAAATTCGAGCATGGTTTTTCCTTGAATAAAATTATTGTTTAGTAGTGTGTTCGCACCGCAGCCCGCGAGAAAAGTTTTTGGGCGACTTTTTTCAAAAAGTCGCGTGTCTCGCGCCCGCAGGCGCATCGGTGTTTTCTTTGTGAGCTTTCTTTTGCGCCTTTTGGTACAAAAGAAAGCGAGGTTACGGTTTACACCTTATAAAACGGTGATAAAACAAAGCAAAATAATTAGTTTACACCACGTAAATTGTTACTTTTATTTGTGCATAGATTTTTTAACACACAAACAGGGAGTCCACTTTTTCTTTTGTACCAAAAGGCGCAAAAGAAAAAGTTCCCAAAAAGAAAACGCCGCAGGGGGAGACGGTCGCTTTTTGAAAAAAGCTCCGCAAAAACTTTTCTCGCGGTGTGCGGTGCGAACACACTGCTAAACAATAATTTATATGCTCTCCGCTCTTCAAATATCCATCTCCCAAAGCGTGACGTTCCCGCCGACAGGCGGCAAATGTTAACTAAATGTAAAAAATGCCAAAAACTATTGATTTTTTTCTAAATTGTTATATAATTAAGAGTGTTAGCACTCAAAACGCACGAGTGCCAAAACCTAAATATCAATTTGGTTAAATAAATCGTTTAAGGAGGATTTGAAAAATGACTATCAAGCCATTGTCCGACAGAGTTGTTCTCAAGCCCACAGAGGCAGAGGAAAAGACCAAGACGGGTATTATTCTTACCGCTTCCGCACAGGAAAAGCCCCAGATTGCCGAGGTTGTAGCGGTTGGTCCCGGTGAGTACGGTGAGGACGGCAAGCTTCGTCCCATGAACATCAAGGTGGGCGACAAGGTTATCGCCGCTAAGTACGCGGGCACAGAGGTCAAGGCTGACGGAATTGAGTACACAATCGTTCGTCAGGGCGACATTCTCGCAGTAGTTGAGTAATTTATTTTAAGGAAGGTGTTTTGAAATGGCAAAGGATATTCTTTACGGAATAGAGGCAAGAAACGCGCTCCTTCGCGGCGTTGATAAGCTTGCTGACACAGTTAAGATCACACTCGGCCCCAAGGGTCGCAACGTAGTTCTCGACAAGAAGTACGGCTCTCCTCTTATCACAAACGACGGTGTTACCATCGCAAAGGAGATAGAGCTTGAGGACGCGGCTGAAAACATGGGCGCACAGCTCGTTAAGGAAGTTGCTACAAAGACAAACGATGCGGCAGGTGACGGTACGACAACCGCTACACTTCTCGCTCAGGCGGTTATCCGCGAGGGTATGAAGAACGTTACCGCAGGCGCTAACCCCATGGTTATTCGCAAGGGTATAAAGAAGGCTGTTGACCGCGCTGTTGAGTGCCTTATCGCAAACTCCAAGAAGGTTAACGGCAAGGAGGACATCGCACGTGTTGGTACTATCTCGGCAGGTGACGAGGTTATCGGTACGCTTATTGCCGACGCTATGGAAAAGGTAACAAGCGACGGCGTTATCACTGTTGAGGAGTCCAAGTCGGCAGATACTTACTCCGAGGTTGTTGAGGGTATGCAGTTTGACCGCGGATACCTCTCTCCCTATATGGCAACAGATATGGACAAGATGGAGGCTGTTATCGACGACGCTTTCATTCTTATCACAGATAAGAAGATTTCCAACATTCAGGAGATTCTTCCCGTGCTTGAGCAGATAGTTCAGGCGGGCAAGAAGCTCGTAATTATTGCAGAGGACGTTGAGGGCGAGGCTCTCACCACTCTCGTGCTTAACAAGCTCCGCGGTACGTTCGCTTGCGTTGCGGTTAAGGCTCCCGGCTTTGGCGACAGAAGAAAAGAGATGCTTCGCGACATCGCAACTCTTACAGGCGGTGAGGTTATTTCCGAGGAGATCGGTCTTGACCTTAAGGAAGCTACCATTGATATGCTCGGTCGTGCACGTCAGGTTAAGGTTAACAAGGAAACAACGATTATCGTTGACGGCGCGGGCAACCCTGCCGACATTAAGGCTCGCATAGGTCAGATCAAGAACGCTATCGAGACAACCACCTCCGACTTCGACCGCGAGAAGCTTCAGGAAAGACTTGCTAAGCTTTCGGGCGGTGTTGCCGTTATCAAGGTCGGCGCGGCTACCGAGGCAGAGATGAAGGAAAAGAAGCTTCGCATTGAGGACGCTCTCAACGCTACAAAGGCGGCTGTTGAGGAGGGTATCGTTGCGGGAGGCGGAACAGCTTACCTTAACGTAATTCCCGAGGTTGCAAAGCTTATCGACACTGTAGACGGTGACGAAAAGACAGGCGTAAGAATCGTTGTTAAGGCACTTGAAGAGCCCGTTCGCCAGATCGCGGCAAACGCAGGCTTTGATGGCGCGGTTATCGTTGACAAGATCGTTAACAGCGGTAAGATCGGCTACGGCTTCGACGCATACAACGAGGAGTATTGCGATATGATGAGCGCGGGTATCGTTGACCCCACAAAGGTTACACGCTCGGCACTTCAGAACGCATCTTCTATCGCAAGCGTAATTCTTACCACCGAGTCTGTTGTTGCGGACAAGAAGGAAGAGAATCCCGCACCCGCCGCACCTATGAACGGCGGAATGGGCGGAATGTATTGATAAAATCAGAACAAACGCATAAAACAAAAACAGCGGCATCGCCGCTGTTTTTGTTTTGGATATGTGGGCGGATAAATTGGTGTTTGGCGGCGTGTTCGCACCGCACCCCGACAGAAAAGTTTTGCGGAGCTTTTTCAAAAGCGACCGCCTCCCCATGCGGCGTTTTTCTTTTGGGAACTTTTCTTTTTGCGCCTTTGGCTTCAAAAAGAAAAGTGGATTTCCTCTTTGGGTG
>JBGVRT010000052.1:0-199878 GCA_045128735.1 Eubacteriales bacterium
CAAGGGGCTGTCTCAAGTTTGGGAATGATTTCCATTTAATTGACAACCTATACAAAAACACTTGCTTACCGATGGGGGTTCGCAAGTGTTTTTTGTTTAATTATCACAATAGAATTTCATAAAAAATCAATTTGAGACAGCCCCTTTTTCATATTTTATTTACCGAAAGCTCTACGGTGAAATTTACCTTTTCCTCGGGAGCGATTTTTTTGTACTCGAATGTGCTGTCAAGCATTGAGGTTGAAGGCTCAAGTCCAAGCGCGTAATCTCTGCTTGCCATACTGTGCCACTCGATGAAGCAGGGAAGTGTTTCACCCGAATAGCTGACGGTGAATTTCTTTCCAAGCTTGCTGTTTGTAAGCGAGACACAAGGCTTTTTGAGGTCAAGGAAATAGCAGGTTTCGGGATCGTTGGGAATAGAGTCAACGATATCAAACATTCTGCCTTCGTTTTCTTTAGCCCACTCCGAACGCGCATAATATTTGTTCATTTCAGCCTCAATCTTGCCGCCCTCGTCAAGCATAGGATAGCCTACGTTTATGTGGTAAAGTAGGCAGTAATCTTCGTCACGGAAGCCTCTGTTCTCAAGTGTGTCCTCTATCTTAAGGCTTTCAGAACCAATGGCAGAGAATATTTTTCTCCTGAAAACAAGATTTTTTCCGAAAAGCTCGGTGGATTCCACAATTGCCTCAACGTAAATTCCGTCCTCGTCGCATCTTGCGCAAACCACCTGCGCGTTTGTGTTGTGTAGATTCCCGTGAAGCTCAAAGCCTTCGCGATGCCCAAGGCTGTTAAGACCGCAGGTGTATACCATACCGCCCTCAAAGCGTTCTCCAAAAGGAATCTCGCGAGGAGTAAACGCATTTTTTGAAAGGAATGAAACATTCTGTCCGCAGTGGTAAAGCTGCATTATGTCAAGTGCCTTGGTAACGTTGAGCAAAAAGCGAAGCTTTCCGTTGTCGCAGTCGATGACCTCTATTCCTTTTTCTTTTCCGCTTACGTAGGTATATCGGCGCAGACTTGCAACCTGCGCAAAATTAGATATTTTGCCGTTCATTTTTCTCTCCTGTTATTTGTTTGAAAAAACTTTAAGAGTAGTAAGTGCGTTTTCATTCATAGCCATCTGTGCGTTGAGGGCGAGATTGTGGTAGAAATCGGCATCCTTTGAGTTTACCGTTTCCTTTGCCGCCGCATATCCCGCGTACGACATATAGGAATAGTAGTTTATCTTTGCTATTCCGCGCTTGATGACCTCTCTGTACTCATCGTGGGAAATTCCGCTTCCGCCGTGCATGACCAAAGGAAGGTCGGTCTTTTTCGTAACCGCGGTAATAATGTCCATATTGAGTACAGGCTTTTCCTTGTAGATTCCGTGTGCCGTTCCGAAGGCTATGGCAAGAGCGTCAACATCTGTTCTTTCAATGTAATCGGGAACAAGCTCGGGGTCTGTGTAAAGCGACTCCTTTGAAACCTCGTTAACCTCGCCGCCCTCACGCGCGGGCATACAGCCAAGCTCCGCCTCAACGTCAACGCCGTGGGCATGGGCGTATTTAACGACCTCGGCAGTGCATTTTACGTTTTCTTCGTAGGGAAGTGTCGAAAAGTCTATCATTATCGAGGTGAACCCCAGCGCAATAGCGCGCTTGCAATACTCAAAGTCCTCGCCGTGGTCAAGATGAACGCAAACCTTAATCTTGCTTCTCTTCGCTAATTCTACCATAACAGGTCCTATTTTGTCAAGAGGGGCAACCTCCTCGTGGCATTGCGCGTGTGCAATGATTATCGGAACGTCAAGCTCCTCTGCGGCATCAAGCACGGCAAGAAGGCACTCAAGGTTAGGCGTGTTGAAGTTGCCTATGGCAATTCCTCTTTTTTTGCCCTCGGCGGTTATTTCTTTCAATCCTACTAACATAGCTTTTCTCCTTAATCTTCGATGTCAATAATTTCGTAGCCGAGATAGGTGGAAAAGGCTTCTTCAAGCACGTGCTTCATATGTCCCATTCCAACAGTGGTGTGATGCTTGAAGCCGCCCTTGGCAAGCTTGAGAAGCTTGTTCTGAAGTCCTGCGATTTCCGCAACTCCGCCGCATCCGAAATATTCCTTTTCTATAGGCTCACCGGTGAATTTACCCTCGCTGACGTAAATCTTGAACTTTCCGTCTTCGGTAAAGCCGTTGGAGTATGTCATATCAAAGGCAGCAATTCTGCCCTCGTTACATCCCCAACCGCAGCCGGGGTCGGTCTTTGCGAACATCTTGTGCTCGGTTACAAGTCCCTTGCCGTCCATAAGCGTTTGCGCAACGGGACCGCAGTGGAAAAGAATTACCTTGTTTTCGTCGTCTCCGTAGTTGTTGTTCCAGTCAAGACAAGCGGTGGGCTTTTCGGATGCCAACGCCATAGCTCTCATGCTGATAGCGCTTGTAAGGTCAATTTCGCAGGAGCAAACTATGCCTCTGTCATTAAGCTCGGAAATAAGCACGCAGGGGCAAACGCGGAGAATTGTCTCCATTTCGTTCCAGCACCTCAACGCAACGGCGTCAAGGTGATATTCGTTTATGTAATCGTCGATTACAGTAGAGATTTTCGCAAGCATAAGCTTGTTTTGTGCGGGAACCATGGAAAAGTCGGTGTAGTTCTCAAGTCTTGCAATTTTTGCAATAACGTCCTCGGCATCGTCAGCCTTTTGACCTACCTTGTAAATAAGCTCGGAAAGGTCAAAGCTCTCAACGTTGATGCCGTACCGCTGAAGAGTTACTTCGTCAAAGCGTACCGTTTTGAATGCGGTGGTTCTTGCGCCTATGCAACCGAGATTAAAGCGCTTCATACCCTTTACAACGCGGCAGATCGCGGCAAAATCTTCAAGATTTTGCTTGAAAGCATCACTCAAAGGATGAACAACGTGGGGCTTCATAACCGTGAATGGGATTTTGTACTGATAAAATACGTCGGTAACCGAGAACTTGCCGCAGTAAGCATCGCGTCTGTGCTTGAAGTCCATTTTTCCGATTTCATCGGGATATGCCTGCATAAGAATGGGTGTGCCCGCATCCTGCAAGGCAGTTACCGCGCCGTTTTCGTCAATAAAAATGGGCATGCAGAGAATAACTCCGTCGTACTCTCCCTCGTGAGATTTGAGCCAATCATGGTAGAGCTTGCCCTCGTCGCGAGTTTCAACCGCACCGTAGCGAGTGGCTTTTTCGTCCATAATAAGGTATTCATGCCCCGCGTCTGTGATCGCCTTTATCATATCTGCTCTCGCGCCTGCAATAAGCTCGGCGGGCATAAATCCTCTGTTTCCGAAAAATAATGCAAATTTCATTGTGTTATCTCCTTTATTGCTTTATATAATTTTTTGTATTTTTGATAGTTCTCGGCATAGCTTTCGTGACTTAAAGCGTTTGGCAAAAATTCGTCGGTGTAAATTACGAATACGTCTTTTGCCTCGCGGAGGTCAGCCGAACCGCCCAAGGCAACAGCCGACAGCATAGCGCAACCGCAAAGACCGCCCTCGCTTGAACGCAGAACCCTTATGGGCAGATTCTGAATATCGGCTTTTATCTGCATCCACTTTCGTGAGTTTGAGCCGCCGCCCGTAGCCACAAGGCTTTTGGGAGTAATGCCGTATTCTTTTACTACTTCGGCGTTAAACCTCATTTCCATTGCCGTGCCCTCAAGAATTGCTCTGTATATCTCGGCGTCTGTGGTTTCTGTGGTAAGTCCTATTACCGCCCCACGCGCGGAAATATCCTGATAGGGCGTAGCTGCACCTCCGAAATAGGGAAGAAGCAAAAGGTCTGTGGGCGTGTCGGAAATATTCTTCTCCATATAGTCAAAAAAATTCTTTTCCTCTCCCGAGTAGCCGTGGGTAATCTTTTTTCTGTACCAATTTACTGTTGAGCCGCAAGAATAATTGAAAATATAAGTGCAGTATAAGCCCTCAATCGCATAGGGAACACAGGAGTAGCCCTGACGCCCCATTTTTACGTTGTCGGATTTTTCTGAAAAGAGCGTTGTTATGCACTCAACCGTTCCCATTCCGTCTACCGCATCGCCTGCGCTTAAAAGCCCCGCGCCAAGCGAAGCGCAAATCTGGTCGTGTGAGCCGAGCACCAATACGGGCTCACCCTTTATGCCGAGCCCGTCGATAAGCTCCTTTTTGATAGGTCCGACAATGCTTCCTGCGGGCATTGTCTTTGAGAAAAGTCCGAAAGGTATGTCAAGCTCTGTGAGTATTTCTCCGGAAAACTTAAGCTTTTCTATATCGAATACTCCGCTTCTTGATGCAAGTGAATAGTCGATAACTCGTTTGCCGCTCAACAAATATCCTACGTATTCTCCCACAAGTAAAAGCTTGTCGGCAGATTCATATATTTCGGGATGATTGTTTTTTATCCAAAGAAGCTTTGATATAGAGTACATACTGTGTGGAATGACTCCCGTGGTAAGGAACGCCCTTTCCTCGCCTATCTTTTCCTTTATTTCCTCAGCCTCAGCCTCTCCGCGCCCGTCGGTGTAAAGCATAGGTGGGAAAAGGAGTCTGTCTTGCTTGTCAAGAAGAACAAACGACTCGCCCAATGAAGAAACGCAAAAAGAATTGATTTCGTGTTTTTTTGAAATTTTTGCAATCATAGCTTTAAGACAACGCCATATTTTTTCGATGTCTATGTAATTGTGCCCGTCCTTTTGAAGAAAGTCGTATTCTTCGGCAATATATTCAAGTATCTCGCCGTTTTTTGTGAAAAGCTGACATTTACAGCAGGTCGTGCCTACGTCAATACATAAATAATTCATACCTACCTCCTTTTTCTTTAATTGTACTTGATTTTTTACTTTTGATATAGTATAATTTGTATATAAATATGGTGATTTTGTATCGGAGAATACTATTATGGAGCTTTATAACCGAAACAAGCTGTGGGAGCTTGTTAAAGAATTTTATAATCTTGTGGGGCTTAAGGTCTGCCTTTACGATTCAAATGAGGATGAGATACTTTTCTATCCCGAAAAGCTTTCTCCATTTTGCGCGCTTTTGAGAGAAGACCCCGAAATGGACAGCCGTTGCCGTGAGTGCGACCGAAAAGCGTTTGCCGAGTGCAAAAAAAGCCGCAAGCAGTATTTTTACACCTGCCATGCCGGCTTGCTTGAATATATGTCTCCAATACTTTATTCAGATAAGGTGATTGGTTATCTTGTGTTGGGACAGATAAAGACCGAGACTCATTCGGATTTTGAAAAAATTTCCGATAGACTTCCCGCAGATAAGCATGACGGGTTGCGTAAATGCTTTGACAGCCTTTCGGTAATTGAGCTCAATAAGCTTAAGTCGGCAATGAAGATACTCGATGCCTGCACGGGCTATGAGTACCTTAAGGGACTGATGTCTGTCGGTGAAAATAAGATAGACGCGCAGATATCCGAATACGTGGATAAGAATATTAAGAACGACCTTTCGGTTGCATGCCTTTGCTCGGCTTTTCGCCTGTCTCATAGCGAGGTGTATTCGATTTTCAAAAACTATTTTGACTCAACTCCTGCCGAATACGTAAAAAGCCGCAGGCTTGGAAAAGCCTGCGACCTGCTTGTAAAAACAAATATGTCGGTAAATAAGATAGGAAACGAGTGCGGTTTTCAGGATTACAACTACTTTTCAAAGGTGTTCAAGCGCACCGTCGGAATAAGCCCGCGCGAATACAGAAAGCTGAATTTCAAAGAATAAAATAAACTATTACCCCAAGAAGGCAGGTTAACGCCGAAATAAGCCGTAGCCTGCGCGAAGCGCGAAAATGCCCGATTTTGTCGGCAAGAATATGGTGAATATGCGAGCGATCGGCTGCAAAAGGACTTTTACCTTCTGCAAGTCTCCTTGTTACAGCAAAGGTTATGTCGGCTAACGGAAGTAAAAAGATAAGAAACACCGATATTACAGCTTTAGGCGACAGCTCGTAGGCAATAAGGTACGCCGATATGGCGCCAAGACAAAAGCCCAAAAAGGTTGAGCCCGTGTCACCCATAAATATTTTCGCGTTGTGAGCGTTGTAGGGAAAAAAGCCTATGCACGCGCCGCCAAGCACAAACGATGCAAGAGAAAGACCGACGTTTCCGCCAAGCAGTAAAACTGTACCCAAAGCCAACGATTCAGTTATCGAGACCCCTGCGCAAAGCCCGTCAAGCCCGTCAATAAAGTTGTGGGCGTTCGTGAGGGTAATCAGCCACACAAACGAAAATATTGCGCTTAAGGCTTGAAATTCAATTCCGAAAATTCTCGCAGACAGAATAACCGCCAACGAGGCAAAGCCCTGCACTAAAAGCTTTGATTTTGCTCCCATCCGCGCGCAATCGTCAATTATACCGAGAATAACAATCAAGACCGCTCCCGAAAGCATACAGCATAGAAGGGATGCGGTCTCTTTACAAAAAATCAGACAAAATAACGCGAAAGAGGTAAAAAGAGATACTCCGCCTATGCGTGGAATTGGGCTCGAGTGCATCCGCCTGCTATCCTTCGGTACGTCGATTGCCCCTATAGCACCCGCAATCCTGAAGTCAAGCGGTGTTGCCGCCAAAGAGAAAACGGCGGTGTAGACAAGAGCCTTGAGTATGTCAAGAATCATCCTTGTTCTCCAATTCCGCCGTTACCTTTGGGCTTTTATTGAACGAAGCCCAGCTTTCTCTTTACCTTTGAAAGGGTCTTGCGAGCGTAGTATGCCGCCTCGTCAGCACCCTTTTTCATAAGTGTTTCAAGGTATGCCTTGTCAGCGATAAGCTCGTTGAATCTCTGCTGTACGGGAGCAAGCGCGTCAGCGCAGGCTTCACCGACCGCAAGCTTGAAGTCGCCGTAGCCCTTGCCGTCAAACTCGCGCTCTATTTCATCAAAGCTCTTGCCCGTGAAGCAGGAATATATAGTCATAAGGTTGTTGATACCGTGCTTTTCGGGAGCAAATCTTACGGAGGTCTCCGAATCGGTAACGGCACGTTTGAATTTCCTTATTATTGTGTCCTTGTCGTCGAGAATATATACTACCGCATTAACGTTTTCGTCGGATTTGCTCATCTTCTTAGTGGGCTCCTGAAGCGAAGCAATCTTCATGCTGTCCTTGGAAATAATGGGCTCAGGCATAGTAAACGTGTCGGGGTAAAGCTGGTTGAAGCGCGCCGCAATATTTCTGCAAAGCTCAACGTGCTGCTTCTGGTCAATTCCTACAGGTACGACGTCGGTCTGGTAAAGCAGAATATCGGACGCCATAAGTACGGGATAGGTGAAAAGACCTGCGTTTACATTGTCGGCGTGGCGTTCGCTCTTGTCTTTGAACTGTGTCATTCTCGAAAGCTCACCGAACATTGTGAAGCAGTTGAGAATCCAGGCAAGCTCGGTGTGAGCGGGGACGTGAGACTGTACGTATAGAGTGTTCTTTTCGGGGTCAAGTCCGCAAGCCATATAGAGCGCAAGCGTCTCGTAGGTGCGGCGTCTGAGCTCGGCAGGCACCTGTCTTACGGTAATTGCGTGGGAGTCAACCACACAGTAAAAGCACTTGTATTCATCGGAATATGCCGAGAAGTTTTTTATTGCTCCGAGATAGTTTCCTATTGTAAGGTTGCCGCTGGGCTGTACACCCGAATAGGAGACCTTTTTATTGTCTAACATTTTGGTGAATTCCTTTCTTTATCTTTTGGATGCGATATACTCGCGCGCCGCCTCGGCAAGCGTTTTAACGCCGTTGACTATCTGCTCGTCAGAGGGGGTTGAATAGTTGATTCTGAACGAATCTGAAGGTGCTTTTGTGTCGCAGTTAAAGGTAGAACCCGGAACGACCGCAATCTTCTTGCTTATTGCGAATTTTGCGAATTCGCCCGAATCCATACCGTCGGGAAGGGTGCACCAGATGAACAAACCGCCCTCGGGACGGGTGTATTTTACTTCCTTAGGCATCTCGCGGTCAAGCGCATCAAGCATAAGGTTGCACTTGTGGCGGTAAATTGCGCGTATTTTTTCTATGTGTGCGTCAAGGTCGCATTCGGTAACGTATTTGTAGCAAAGCATCTGGAAGAAATTGTTGGTGTGAACGTCCTCACACTGCTTTGCAACTACCATTTTCTGAAGAAGGTCGGCAGGACCGATAACAAAGCCCACGCGCATACCTGCGGAAAGAATCTTCGAGAACGACGAGCAGTAAACCACAATTCCGTCCTCGTCAAAGCTTTTTATAGTGGGGATCTCCTCGCCTGCAAAGCGAAGCTCTCCGTAGGGGTTGTCCTCGAGAATAACTATGCCGTTTTTCTTTGCGATGTCGTAAATTGCCTTTCTCTTTGCAAGAGAGGTAGAAGAACCGCGGGGGTTCTGGAAGGTGGGAATAACGTACATAAGCTTAACGTTGGGAGTTTCCTTTACAAGCTTTTCAAGCGCCTCGATGTTTACGCCGTCCTCGTCCATGGGAATGCCCACAGTCTGCGCTCCGCAAGCACGGAAGGCATTAAGTGCGCCGATAAAGCTGGGGTTTTCGCAAAGTACCACGTCACCGGGATTGCAGAGGACGCGGCAGCAAAGCTCAAGTCCCTGCTGACCTCCCGAGGTAACTACCGTCATATCAAAGTCGCGTCCGATACCGAAGCGTGCCTTTTGTCTCTTTGCTATTTCCTCACGAAGTCCGGGGAAGCCCTCGGTAATTCCGTACTGAAGTGCCTGCGAAGAAGTGTTAGCGAAAATATCTGCCGCAAGTCTTGCAAGCTCTTCTACGGGGAATGACTCGGGGGAGGGGTTGCCTGCAGCGAAAGATATTATCGTCGGATCGGTGAGGCTTTTGAAAATCTCACGAATAGCCGACGGCTGAAGATTTTTGAAGCTGTCGGAAAAATTGTATTCCATAATTTATATTCTCCTTAATAATATTCCAATATAATATTCTACCACACAATTTGCATTTTTGCAATAGCTTTGAGGCAAATTTCGCACGTATTTCGCACGTATAATAAGAAAAATCCGTCTGTTTTGACGGATTTTTCAAAATTTTAATCGTAAAGCGCTTCGCGCTTCTTTTTGCGTATGAAGTAGTATATCGCGCCTGCGGCAATGACAGCCACGATAACAAGACAGATAATATATACCGCCTTGCCTAACGAGCTTTCAATCTTAAGCTCTTCCCAAAGCTCGTTCATAAGCATTCGGGTCTCTGTGGGGAGGTCGTGGTAAAATTCCATTCCCTCCATCTCAAAATCGTAAAGAATTGAGATCGCATCGGGATGAATCTCCTCCTGCATATATTCCACGTAGCCCTCGTCCTCAAAAACAAGGCAGTTGGGTGAAGCGTAGCAGATATACTCAGCGTTTGCAATAGCGATTTCCTTCGTCAGCATAAAGTTGATATATTCAGCCGCAAGGTCGGGGGATTTTGCGTTGTGGGGAATACACATAGCGTCAACGAATACGTTTGTAGAGCCTTCGGGATAGTAGAAATCCAAAAGCTCGTTGTCGGCGTACATCGTAAAGAAGTCACCTGCGTAATATGGGGCAATAGCCGCCGAACCGCCCTTGAGCTTGTTGAAAATTTCGTCCATAACGTAGCCCTGGACAACATTCTTTTGTTCCTTGAGCTTTTGCAACGCTTCTCGCCACTCATTTTCATCGTTTGAGTTTATGCTGTATCCGAGATAGAATTGCGCCGTTCCGAATGCGTCACGGGGATTATTGAACTGAAGAATGTTTCCCGAGTAATCCTCATCCCAAAGGAGCGACCATTTTCCAAGATCCTCGTCGTTGGCGTTAACCATTTCGGTGTTGTAGATAACGCCTACCGTTCCATAGGTATAGGGAACGGAATACTTTTCATCTGGGTCGTAGTAAAGCCCCTTGAAGCTGTCGTCGATATAGTCGTAGTTTCCGATGTTTTCCTTGGGATTAAGCTCAAGAAGCAAGCCCTCGCTTGCAAGGCGTGCAAGCATATAGTCCGAGGGGAAGATAACGTCGTAGCTGACCGCACCGCTTGAAAGCTTTGCGTAGAGGTCCTCGTTGCTTGAATAGGTGGAGTAATTTACCTTAACGTCAAGCCCAAGCTTCTCCTTGCAGTACTTTTCAAATTCGGCGTTTGTGTTTACAGAGTCCTCCGAGCCATCGGAAATATATTCGCCCCAGTTGTAAACGTAAAGTGTTTGTGCAGAGCCTTGTTCAGTCTCTCCGCAAGATACGAGAACAAGAGCAACCACAAGCAGAAGGAGTGCAGAAAAGATTTTTTTCATACCTTACCTCCTGCGTTCTTTTTGCCCAAAGAGCCAGCAAAGTTAACCGCAAGCAGAAGGGCAAGAATTACGAATACCATCAGCGCGCAAAGAGCATACATACTGAACTTTACTTCGTGCGCCGTCTGATTGTACACGTAAAGGGGAAGAGTCTGGAAATCGGGCGAGCTTACGAAGTGGCTTATAACGAAATCGTCAAGCGAAAGCGTAAAGCCAAGCATAAGCCCCGATATAACACCGGGCATTATTGATGGAAGCTCAACCTTAAAAAACGAGAGCGCGGGAGTGCATCCCAAGTCAAGTGCTGCCTCTGTAAGGTGTTTGTCCATTTGCTTGAAACGGGGAAGTACCGAGAGAATAACGTAGGGAAGATTGAAAGTGGTGTGAGCTATCAGCATCGTTCCCATACCGAACTTTATGGGCAGGAACGAAAGCGACGAAGCCGCCACGAACAAAAGCATCATCGAAACTCCGGTTACGATATCGGGGTTCATCATAGGGATGTTTGTTATTGAGGTCAGCGCACCTTTAAGATGCTTGCTTCTCATACGGTCGATACCAAGCGCGGCAAAGGTACCTATCACGGTAGCAAGCAGCGACGAGGATATTGCAAGCGTAAGCGAATTTTTAAGTGCCTTAAGTGCCTCTGCGTCGCGGAAAAGCTCGCGGTACCAATAAAGGGTAAGCCCTGAAAAGCGGTTTAACGAGCCTGCCTCGTTGAACGAGAACAGTACGAGCATAACGATTGGCGCGTAAAGCAGGATAAAGATTATCCACATATAAGTCTTGGAGAGTATCTTCATACTATGATACCTCCTTCATCGTCGGAGAACTTGTTCATAATTGCAACCGAAATAAGAATCAGTATCATCATAACAAGCGATATAGCCGCACCGATGTTGTAGGTGCTTACGTTCTGGAACTGACGCTCAATGGTGTCACCGATAAGGTCGAAGGAGCCTCCGCCAAGCTTTTGTGAAATATAGAAGGTGCTGATAGAGGGAACAAATACCATAGTAATTCCGGAAATGATACCGGGAACAGAAAGCGGAACGACTACGTTTGCAAGAACTCCGAAGCCGTTGCAGCCCAAATCCTGCGCCGCCTCAAGGAAACGTCTGTCTATCTTGGAAATGCTTGTGTAAATAGGAAGCACCATATAGGGCAGGAAATCGTATACCATACCCAGAATGACCGCACCCGAGGTTCCGACTATTTTTGCCTTGGGAAGTCCTATTTTGACAAGAAGCGAGTTGAGCAGCCCGCCGTTGTCAAGTATTGCCATAAGTGAGTAGGTGCGGATAAGCAGGCTTATCCACATAGGGAGCATTATCAGAACGATAAGGATTTTCTGCGTGGAAGGCTTGAGCTGAGAGATAAAGTAAGCCAAAGGATAACCGATGAGCAGACATATTACTGTAGCGATAAGTGCAAAGCATATTGAAAGAGTGAATATGTGCGCGTAGCTTGACAAAAGCGATATGTTGTCAAAGGTAAAATTGCCGTATGTGTCCGTAAAGGCGAAATAGGCTACAAAGAGCAGGGGAGCAAGAATAAACAGGACGGTCCATACGCCGTGGGGAACAGCGGCAAAGCTTTCTATAAATGAACGCTTTTTCACTGGTCGCTTACCTCCTCATCGGGTTCTGCCTCAGCATTTGAAAGCTCGTCAAATTCCTCGCTGAAGGACGAGTAATCGCCAAACATATCCGAAAATTCGGATTTTTTCATAACGTGAATAGCGTCAGGCTCGATGTAAAGACCTATCTTTTCGTCCTTTCCGACGAAATCGGTAGTCTGTATCATCCACTTAAAGCCGCCTATGTCAACGATTATCTCATAGTGAACGCCCTTGAATGTGACTGAGGTTACAGTTCCTTGAAGCATACCCTTTTCGGGCTTTACAACGTCAACGTCCTCGGGGCGAACGACAATGTCAACCTTTTCGCCCTTTTCAAATCCCTTGTCAAGACACTCAAAGGTGTGACCCGAAAAGCTCGCCTTGAAGTCCTCAATCATAACGCCGTCGACTATATTCGACTCGCCGATAAAGTCGGCAACGAAAGCGTTTACGGGCTCGTTGTAAATATCAGTAGGCGTACCTATCTGCTGAATACAGCCGTCTGCCACAACCACCACCTTGTCGGACATGGAAAGCGCTTCCTCCTGGTCATGAGTTACGTATATAAAGGTAATGCCCGTGCGCTTCTGAATGTTCTTAAGCTCGTTCTGCATATCCTTGCGGAGCTTGAGGTCAAGCGCACCGAGAGGCTCGTCGAGAAGCAGTACCTTGGGAGTATTTATAAGTGCGCGCGCAATTGCAACACGCTGCTGCTGACCGCCCGAAAGATAGTTTACATTCTTGCGCTCAAAGCCCTTAAGGTTAACAAGGGCAAGCATTTCCTTAACGCGCTTTTTGATTTCGGCGTCGGGAATCTTTTTGAGTCGGAGACCGAAAGCTATGTTGTCAAAAACGTTAAGGTGCGGAAAAAGAGCATACTTTTGGAACACCGTGTTAACGTTTCTTTTGTATGGGGGAATGTCATTTATTTTTTTGCCGTCAAATATGACCTCTCCGCTGTCGGGATATTCAAATCCGCTGATTATGCGCAAAAGCGTGGTTTTGCCGCAACCCGAGGGGCCGAGAAGAGTGACGAATTCTTTGTCAAAAATATCAAGATCAATTGAATTAAGAACCTGCGAGCCGTCAAACTGCTTGCATATACCCTTCAATTCGATGAGCTTTTTTTCCATTAGGCATAAATACTCCTTCTGTGTAGAGAATAAATACGCAAAACTGCGGAAACCGCACAAAATACGGCAGATTTCCGCACATTGTACAGTTTCGGTTTTATTCTAACACATATGCGAATAAAATGCAATATATTTTTATAAAAAAATCAAAAAATTTTTTAATTAACAATGATTATATTGAATTAAACCGATTTATCTGCGATAAAACCCATTTATCACATCAAAAACTCTGTTAATCTCGCGTATCCTCTCATATCCTCTTAAATTCAACTTTTGCGCTGAGACAAAAACATCCGCACAAAAAGTACCGCTGAAAAAAGAAAAAGAGTTATGCTTTCGCCGCTTTTTAAGAGTGCGTAAACCGAGGTGCTCCATAGGAAAAAAAGAGACAAAAACGAGAGCATCTCACATATATAATAAAGCTGTGAGCAGGGAATAAAAGCCGACAGTAAAGCCTCTGCTACTTTCCCACCGTCGAATTCCTTTATCGGTAGCATGTTCAGCAACCCCAACGCCAATGATACCTCTGTGAAAAAGATGTCTCCGCGTTGCCTAAAAAGTATAAAACAAATTGCGGCTGAAATAAAGTTGAAAAGAGGACCGCAAAACGCGATAAACGCCTCTGAAAAATAAGATGTGTAAACTTTTTTTCGCGATAGCAGAAGCCCTCCTATCTGAAGCCCGAAGCTGTTGAAGTTCTCGCCGATGAATAATGCTCCGATAATATGTCCAAGCTCGTGCAGAGTAATAGCGACAAGTGTGAGCGCAGAATGAGGCGAGTCAGCAGCGAATAACCATACCGCGGCAAAAATAACCAATAGAATAATATGTGTGTTTCTCAATGTTCCACCTAACGTTTCATATGAAAAATCGAATTCGGTCGATGAATAAAGCGGCGACGTCGTGTTAAAAATAATATGAAAAAAGCAGTTTGAAAATGATGCGGTAAAAGGCTTTTTGGCACGTTCATAAAAAATTAACAAACAAAGTTTGCTAAGGCTGTTGCAATTTAGACAAAAAAGGTATACAATATAGCTGTTAAAAAATAGCGGTTGTTATCGGCGTTTGGCAGATTGATTTTGAAAGCCTGCTTTGCCTACGGCGACTGCTTGGTATTATATAAATGTGAAAGGGTTACTTAGAAATTAAATGAGCATTTCAGACAAAAGAATATACGCGGATAATGCCGCTACTACTCCCGTGTCTGATGAGGTTGTAAAGGCAATGATGCCTTGCTTCACAGAGCTTTGGGGAAATCCGTCAAGCCTTCACGCAGACGGACAGAGCGCAAAGGCGGTAGTGGATGAAGCCCGCGAAAAAATAGCGAAGGCAATTGGCTGTGCCCCAAATGAGATATACTTCACCTCCTGCGGCTCGGAGTCTGACAACTGGGCAATAAAGGGCGCGGCATACGCTTCAAAAAAACGCAAAAAAATCGTTACAAGCAAAATTGAGCACCACGCCGTGCTTCACACCTGCAAGGCACTCGAAAGAGAAGGCTTTGAGGTTGTTTACGTAGGCGTTGACGAAGGCGGCGTTGTAAAGATGGACGAGCTTCGCAGAGTTGTTGACGAAAACACCGCGCTTGTCGCTATAATGATGGCGAATAACGAAATAGGCACTATAGAGCCTATCGCGGAAATATCAAAAATCGCTCACGAAAATGGCGCGCTTATGTTTACCGATGCGGTTCAGGCTGTGGGAAATATCCCCGTGAACGTGCAGGAGCTTGGCGTTGATATGCTTAGTCTTTCGGGACATAAGATACACACCCCCAAGGGAATCGGCGCACTTTATATTAAAAAGGGCGTAAGAATCAAAAACCTTATCGACGGCGGCGGTCAGGAGCGCGGAAAGCGCGGCGGTACGGAAAACGTGCCCTATATCTGCGGACTTGGTGTGGCTGTGGAGTCGGCGGTCAATTCGCTTTCCGAAATGGAGTATGTCCGCAAGCTTCGCAACAAGCTTATTGATGGACTTCTTAAAATCCCATATTCAAGATTGAACGGCGACAGAGATAACAGACTTCCCGGTAACGCAAACGTATCCTTCTCGTATATAGAGGGTGAGAGCCTTCTGCTTTGGCTCGATATGGGAGGCATCAGCGCGTCTACGGGATCGGCTTGCTCCTCAAATTCGCTTGAGGCGTCGCACGTGCTTCTCGCAATTGGTGTTGATATTGAGGATGCACACGGCTCGCTCCGTTTCTCACTTTCAAAGGATAATACCGAGGAGGAAGTGGACGAGATAATCAAGGTGGTTGAAGAGAGCGTTGCAAGACTTCGCGCAATGAGCCCCATTTACCCCGGTAACTAATTGAACAGAAAGGAATTTCAATATGATATACACAGAAAAAGTAATGGACCACTTCAAGAATCCCAGAAACGTGGGTGAGATAGAGAACGCCGACGGAGTTGGTACTGTAGGAAACGCAAAGTGCGGTGATATAATGCAGATGTTCATAAAGGTAGAAAACAACATAATCGTTGACGTTAAGTTCAAAACCTTCGGTTGCGGTGCGGCTATAGCTACCTCGTCTATGGCAACCGAGCTTGTAAAAGGGAAGAGCGTTGACGATGCTCTCAAGCTTACAAACGCCGCTGTTGTTGAGGCGCTTGAGGGGCTTCCGCCTGTGAAGGTACACTGCTCCGTGCTTGCCGAGGAGGCAATTAAGGCCGCTGTTGCAGATTATTATAAAAAGAATGGAATAGATAAAGAAATTCCTGCCCCTGCACATTGTCACGAGTGTGAAGTGCACGGCAGCGAGCACTAATTTCCATATAACAACATTTGGCCTCATCGATAGATGCCTGAGACATCTATTGGTGAGGTTTTCTTTTTTCGTAAATGTCTGTTGAAAATAGAGATACTATTTGCAAGCTTATTGAAATATAGCACTATTGTTCATAAATAATAATCGTATATATAAATAAAACGAGATAATCACAACATTAATTTCAAAATATTGCAACCGATCACTTGATATAATAATAATATAATAAGATATAAGCTTGGGCAAGATTCATTATGTGTCGATTCAATAAACGCTTTTCGTAGCGAGTTGGAATATTAACGTGCTTGATTCGCGTTGGTGAGGCGAAAAATCGCGCATATAAAGGCATATAAAGACGGTATATTTAAGTGCGTGACATTTTTATGTATAAATAATACATAAATGTAAAATATACTCTGAAATGTAAAAAAATAGTAGAAAAATTGGCACAACAAAAATTTTTGCGGTAGGGTTGAAAAATATTTTTGCTTTTTTAGAAAAAATATTCGTGTAGAAAATCACCCCTTTTTTTTGTGATAAATGCACAAAAATATTTGACAAAAACTGCCAAATTAAACAGAATTCTTTGCCTGGAAAAAACCGGATAATGTAAATCACATTTACATTTTGCGAATCTTGTGAGCAATGCTCAAAATGTGATTTGTTATTTTGCACAAAAAACACATTTGTTTCATAAAGCCGGCAAAAAAACAAAGTAAATATAGTTTACTTTTTGGACGGAGTGTTCAGATGCCGACGGTCAATTTTTCTTTGCGATTTTTATTCAAAAAGACAAAACAATCTACACAATATTTAATAATACAAAATTTTAATCTTTTCAAATTCTTGACATTTGAGGACTTCTGTGTTATGATATTGTCATTGAAATATGGCATTTTTACGCCCTATATCCTGTCGTATGCCGTCGGTACGCGCAAAAGCGCGTTTTGAGGTGTGCGTCGGGAGCAAAAGTTCAAAACTTTTGTGATAGGGATAGGTATGCTTTCTGCTCCCACCTCGACGTCCTTACGGATGCCGTTCTGCGGAAAGTGTGGCTTGTCTTTATCTATCCGGCGTTCCTTATGCTCAGCAAAATTTTCAGGAGGAAATCTTATGAACAAGAAGAAATTCCAAAGAGTGATATCTTTGGTCCTTGCTCTGCTTTGCGTTCTCTCCAGTGCAACCGTCGTGGCATTTGCCGCCGACGAGGACGTACTGTTGATCGCGCCCGCGCCGACAAGGAATCAGAACACATCGGTCACAGATGCAACCATCGACGATGTAAAAGAGATCCTTAACTCAATGTCCTATGACGAGTACTTCAAGAAGCACTCGCGATATGCGACAGAGGGTGAGACGGGGGACAACGGAACAAACCGTGTGTGGAATGTTCCCGCGGCAACCGAGGAAATCGTTATTGATGCTATCAATGACGTAAACGCCGAAAAGAGTGACGCGGGTTATGCCGTTGGAACATTCGGTGGTGTTGAGGCTCTCTATACTCCCGCTGACGGTACTGTTTCGTGGAATGTCGCCATACCCGAAACACAGAGATACAGCGTTGTAATTGAGTACTATCCCACTCTTACAGACACAAACGGAAATCACATCGCAAAGTCAACAGCGATTGAGCGTATCTTCCGTATCGACTCGGCAATTCCTTTTCTTGAGGCGCGTTATCTCACACTTCAGAAGATTTATATCAATGAGTACGTTATGGCAACGTACCTTCTCCCTGCAAATGAAACTGCAGAGTACCACCTTAACAAGGCGGCAGAGCTTGGTATAGTTGCAACGTCGGAAAAAGTCGATAATTCTACATATATTAAATATGAGATGCCCGAGGTTTGGACCGAGGCAAAGTACGCATACCTTTGCGAAGAGCTTAAGGCAAGATTCTTTACCTCTGATATCGACCTTAACGAGATTCGTTCTCCCATAGCTCAGTCTCCACGTTGGATGACATATGAGATCAGCGACACCGACGGATACTATGCAGAGTCCTTTGAGTTTGTGTTTGAGGAATCCGAGAACACGGTTATCTCACTCACAGGTGTCAGCGAGCCTATGGCTATAAAGACAATCAAGCTTGTTCCTCACGAATCCAACATATCTTATGCTGATGCAAGCGCGTATTATCAGTCTGCAGCGGCAGGTACAAGCAAGGTGAAGCTTGAGGGTGAGTATATAACTTCTACCACATCCCAGACTATCTATCCCATGGAGGATACGAGAAGTGCTATAACAAGCCCCATCAGCACCAAGTACGCTATGCTTAACGGTATCGGCGGTGTTGGCGGTGACAAGTGGCAGACCTCCGGTCAGGCGCTCACCTGGAAGTTCGCGGTAGATAACAGTGGCGTATATAATATTGTAGCAAGATTCAGCCAGTCTACCCTTGACGGTATGTATGCATCCCGTTCTTTGGCAATCTATACAGATTATACCGAGGAAGAGTACAAGGCTAAGTTCGGCAATCTTGACGGCTATTATAACGGTATACCCTTTGTTGAAGCATCAAAGCTTAGATTCGACTATAATTCCGATTGGCAGGCTAAGATCCTTTCTGATGGAGTTACCGACTTTGAGTTCTACTTCAGAGAAGGCGTAGACTACACCATTGAGCTTTGTGTAACTCTTGGCTCTATGGGTGATCTTGTAAGCCAAATTGAAAGCTCGCTTGAGTCTATCAACTCCGACTACCTTTCTATCCTTAAGCTCACAGGCGCAGAGCCTGATGACTACCGTGACTACGGCTTCAAGCGCGTAATGCCCGACGTAGTTGACGACCTTATGGATCAGTCGATACTTATTTACGATATATCCGCACGGCTTCAGGCTATGGCGGGAATCAAGGGCTCGATGGTGGCGACCCTTGATAAGGTTGCTTGGCTTCTCGAGAGAATGGGCGGCGACCCCGAAAGTGAGATTGCAAAGAACCTTACACAGCTTAAATCCTATATCGGATCGCTTGGTACTTGGATCAGCGATGCGAAGACACAGCCTCTTCAGATAGACTACCTTCTTGTTCAGGGTAAGGGAAGTGAACTCCCCAGAGCAGAGGCAAACTTCTTCCAGTCGTTTGCACACGAAATGGGAAGCTTCTTCCAGTCCTTCATAAGAAATTATGATAGAATGGGCGCGACCGAAGACTATGACAATGACGATCCGGAGATCGTTGAGGTTTGGCTTGCTTACGGCCGTGACCAGACACAGGTTATCAGAAACCTTGTTAATAACGACTTTACTCCCCAGTACGGAACAGCGGTAAACCTTAAGCTCGTTGCGGGCGGTACGCTTCTTCCTTCTATTCTTTCCAAGACAGGTCCCGACGTATATATCGGTCTTGGTCAGGCAGACGTTATTAACTATGCTATCCGCGGTGCGCTTATGCCTATCGAGAACTGCAAGGACTTCGATGCACTTGTTACCGACCCCGTAACCCGCGAGTTCAACGACGCGGCAATGATGGTTCTCGGTATCGAGGATGCAACCGGCGAAATGCATTACTACGGACTTCCCGAAACACAGTCGTTTAATATGATGTTCGTGCGTAAGGATATTCTTGCAGAACTTGACCTTGATATTCCCAAGACCTGGGATGATATCTACTCGGCAATTCCCGTTCTTCAGGCTAACAACATGCAGATCGGTATGCACGTTGAGTACAGAATGTTCATTTATCAGATGGGCGGAGAGCTTTATGCCGACAACGGTATGAGAATCAACCTTGATGCTAACACGTCTCTCGAGGCTTTCGAAAAGATGTGTAACATGTTCACAATGTATTCCTTCCCGCTTAGCTATGACTTCGCTAACCGCTTCAGAACCGGTGAAATGCCTATAGGCTTTGCAGCTTATACAGAAACATATAATAAATTGAAGGTATTTGCAACTGAAATCGAAGGACTTTGGGGCTTCTATCCCATGCCCGGTATCGAAGATGAGTTTGGTAACATCAATAACTCCTCTGTTTCGGGCGTATCCGCAATCGTTATGATTACGGGTTGCGAGAACGTTGAGGGCGCATGGGACTTCATGAGATGGCACTCGGGTACGGATTGCCAGGAGAAATACTCCAACGAAATGGTATCTATCCTCGGTCCTTCCGCAAAGCATCCCACAGCTAACCTTAAGGCACTTGCAAGCCTTCCCTGGACAACTGATGAGATCAAGCAGATTCAGCTTCAGTTCAATAACCTTGCATCTATTCCCAACTATCCCGGCTCCTATATTATAGAGCGTTACGCTAAGTTTGCGTATATGGCAGCTATCAACAATGATGCTGACCCTGTAGAAGAGCTTCTTAAGCATATCAATACAATCAATAAGGAAATCACGAGAAAACGTAGCGAGTTCGACCTCGAAACTCTTGATTATATCGGTCAGAAGCTTTCCGAGAAGAGACTTAATCAGGCATACACACTTCTTTATGAGGGTGAGCTTACCATTCAGAAGGGCGTTGTGGAAACCGTTAAGGGCGCTGAAGAAATCGTGATGAAAGATATTGAATTCAAACTCAGCGATGCACTTAGAAATTCGGCAGGCTTTGACGAGATGCTTGAAAATCTCGGTAAGGCGGCTGATGTTGACGTTAAGATAAGCGAAGAAAGACAGATGGCTACCATTACAGAAGCACTTGCTCTTCTTGAGGGCGCGCTTCAGAAAGCCACCGTTGCTGATAAGACAGGTATAGAAAAGGCAATCGAACTTCTTAATGATGCCTATGATGCACTTGTTTCTTACCAGGAATAACTTGCTTAGACGGAAATAAAAATTCTATAATAAATTAAGGAGAAAAGTAATGTCACAGAAAACAGCAGAAAAAAAGGCTGTTTCGCGTAAAGACATGACAATGGCGCAGTGGACTTGGAAGGAAATGAAGCGCAACTGGGCTGCATATCTTATGGTTGCACCCTTTATGCTCATTTTCACCCTGTTCACTATCGCGCCGGTTGTGCTGTCGATCGTGTTCAGCTTTACAGACTTTAACTTGCTTGAGTGGCCGAATTTCGTGTTCGTTGACAACTATGTCCGTCTCTTCCTTGACGACGACATATTCCTCACAGCGGTAAAGAATACATTTATTTTCGCAGTCATAGTCGGACCTGTTTCCTACTTGATGTCGTTTGTGGTTGCTTGGTTTATTAACGAGCTTCCTCCCAAAATCAGAGCAATAGTAACTCTCGTATTCTATGCTCCCTCTATTTCGGGTCAGGTTTACCTTATCTGGCAGACACTCTTCTCGGGTGACTCCTACGGTTGGGTAAACTCCAAGCTCCTTGAAATGGGCTTCGTTACAGAGCCTATCCAGTTCTTCAATGACGCAGACTACGTTATGCCCTTGTGTATAGTGGTTGCTCTTTGGACCTCTCTCGGTACGTCCTTCCTTGCGTTCATCGCAGGTCTTCAGGGCGTTGATAAGTCTCAGTACGAGGCAGGCGCCGTTGACGGTGTAAAGAACAGATGGCAGGAGCTTTGGTACATAACGCTTCCCAATATGGGTCCTCAGCTTATGTTCGGTGCTATTATGGCTATTACGGGCGCATTCGGCTTCGGCGGTGTCGTAACCGCACTTTGCGGATTCCCCTCGGTTGACTATGCGGCTCATACTATTATGCACCACCTTGATGACTACGGTGGACAGCGTTTCGAGATCGGTTATTCTTCGGCAATTGCAGTTATACTCTTCCTTGTAATGGTAGGCTCCAATATGCTTGTTAAGAAGATTATAGCAAAGGTAGGTACGTAATTATGGCAAAATTAAGAACAAGAAATCATAAAGTCGTACTTAACCGTTCTCGCGGCGGTGACGCGGGTATTACGTTTGTTCTCAGTATGCTCGGCTTGTTTATGTTCCTTCCTATGGTTTACGTTGTAAGCCAGTCGCTGAAGCCTCTTGACGAGCTTTGGATGTTCCCCCCGAGATTCTTCGTTGTAAATCCCACACTTTCTAACTTTACAGACCTGTTTACACTTATGAATACGTCTCTCGTTCCTTTCTCGAGATACATATTCAATACAGTTTTCGTATCGGTTATCGGTACAACGGGTAACCTGTTCTTCTCGTCTCTTGCGGCTTACGCAATGGCAAAGATTAAGTTCCCCGGCGGAAAAGCAATGTTCAAAACCGTAAGAACCTCGCTTATGTTCCACGCAACAGTTACCGCTATCACCAGCTTCCTTATTATGAGTAAGCTTGGTTGGATCGATACCTATTGGGCAAGAATAGTACCCGCTTGGGCAACCTCTCTCGGTCTCTATCTTATGAAGCAGTTTATGGAGACCAACGTTACCGACGCGGTGCTTGAAAGCTCCCGTCTTGATGGTGCAAGCGAGCTCAAGACATATTGGGTAATCGCAATGCCTATGGTTAAGCCCGCGTGGCTTACACTTATTATCTATTCGTTCAAGGATCTTTGGAACGCAGGCGCATCGGTATATATTCAGTCCGAGCAGCTTAAATCCTTCAACTACGCTATACAGCAGGTTATGGCCGGCGGTATCAAGCGTGCAGGTGCAGGTGCGGCTTCAACGGTTATTATGATGATGGTTCCTATCCTCGTATTCGTAATTTCGCAGTCGAACATTATTGAAACGATGGGATCCAGCGGTATGAAGGACTAAAGGAGGTAGCAAATGAAAAAATCAGTCAGAATATTAGTTTTAGCATTTGCACTCGTAATGCTCCTTGCCGTAATTCCCGTAGGGGCGTTCAACTCGTACCAGACCTACACTTACTCCATTAACGGTGACCCCCTGTATTCTCCCGATGCGTATATTCCCGTAGGAACCTACAATTCGCAGTATATGGAGTTGCCCGAAGGAGCAATAATTTCCGATCCTTATGATATGGTAGTCGATGACGAAATGAATGTCTACATCGCAGATGCAGGCTCCAACACAGTTATCGTTCTTGACAGATATTATAAGCATAAGTTTACAATTTCCGGTTTCACCAATGAAATCGGCGCACCCGATAGCTTTTCATCTCCCAGAGGCGTTTACGTAACCGATAATAAGTATAACGGATACGGTGAGCTTGTTGAAGAAGGAAAGATCTACGTCTGCGACACGCAGAAGTACAGAATCGTGGTTTTCGACCGTAGCGGTAACTTCCTCTACGTGCTCGATGCTCCTGAGTCCGAACTCTTTGAGGAAGGCTCGGTTTACTATCCCGTAGCTGTTGCCGTTGACCAGTACAACAGAATTTACGTTGTATCTTCTCAGACAACACAGGGTATTATCGTTCTTACAGAGGACGGTCAGTTCACAGGATTTATAGGCGCGCAGGAAGTAAGCATCTCTCTTTGGCAGATCATCTGGAAGAGATTCCAGACAGACGAGCAGAAAAAGCTGTCCTCCTCCTTTGTTCCCGTAACCTTCAGTAACATTACTGTTAACGACGACGGCTTCGTTTATGCGGCTTCAGATAAGATCGAGTCCTCCAAGGTTGAGAACGCTATCAGAAGCAAGTCTAAGGAAGCATCCAACTCCCCCGTAAAAATGCTTAATAATGCGGGTAGTGAGATTATGAGACGTAACGGCTTCTATCCTCCCGTAGGCGAGATTGCTTATATGTCCTCCTCCACTAACGCAGACGCTATCCTCGGTGTTTCTACCATTGGAGACGTTGCAATCGGAGAGTCGGGTACATGGTCGATGACAGATACAAAGCGTAGTAAGGTGTTCACCTATGACTACGACGGTAACCTCCTGTTTGCTTTCGGTGACAGAGGTAACCTTCAGCTTGGTAACATAAGTACAATAAAGGCTCTCGCTTATCAGGGCGACGTAATGCTTCTTCTTGACTCGGGTACAAGCAAGAGCATCACGGTTTACGAGCGTACAGAGTACGGTGACATTCTCTATCAGGCAGTTTCCGACCAGATCAACAGAGAATACGATAAGGCAATCGAAAACTGGACCGAGATCCTTATGAGAAACTCCAACTTCGATGCAGCTTATATCGGAATCGGCCAGGCGCTTTACAGAAGCGGTCAGTACGAGGCCGCTCTTGAACAGTACAGAGCAGCTTACGATACTGCAAACTACTCAACGTCTTATGCCGAGATACGTAAGCAGACTATCGAGGATATCTTCATTTGGATTCCTATCGTTATTATCGCTATATGCGTTGGTGTGTCCATACTTTCTAAGAAAATCGCTAAGATCAACATCAGAGCGGCTACGTCGGGTGAGAAGATTACCTTCGGTAAAGAGCTTCTCTTCGGTTTCCACGTTATGTCGCATCCCTTCGACGGATTCTGGGACCTTAAGCACGAAAAGAGAGGTTCGGTACGCGCGGCAATCGTTTACCTTGTAGTAACCATTCTTGCGTTCTACTATCAGGCAATCGGACAGGGTTACCTGTTCAATCCTCAGGGCGAATATTCCACAATTTTCGCTCAGGTAGTCGGCGTGCTTATGCCCGTAATGCTGTTCGTAATCGCTAACTGGTGTCTTACAACACTTTTCGAAGGCGAAGGTAGCTTCAGAGACATATTCGTAGCAACCTGCTACGCACTCGTACCCCTTCCGCTCTTCATCATTCCCGCAACTATCGCATCCAACGTTGTAACAGCAAGCGAAATGGATATCGTTAACCTCGTTATCTCTCTCGCATTTATCTGGGCGGGCTTCCTTATCGTGTTCGGTGTTCAGGTAACACACGACTACTCGCTCGGTAAGAACATTATAACCATTATCGGATCTATTGTCGGAATGGTATTCATAATGTTCATTGCACTCTTGTTTACAACTCTTCTTGGTAAGATCGTCGGATTTATCTCCAACATCTTTATCGAGATTGGCTACCGACTGTAAAATAACAGAAAGGAGATTGATAGAATGAGAATAACAAAAAGAATAATATCGACACTCTTGACTGTTTGTATGCTGCTCGGTGCGCTGTCCGGACTTTTGGTTTTTGAGGTATCCGCGGAGGAAACTGCCGTTGATGCAACTGTAACCACTGCTCCCGCAGAAGAGATAGATATCACAAAGATAAACTATCTCACACAGCCCTATTACACAGCTGACGAAAAGCTCGCAACCATGAAGATGCGCTTTGAAAAGGGCGACTATCAGCTTTGGGTAAACGAGTATACAGGAGAGGTCGCTGTAAAGAATACTAAGACCGGTGAGCTTCTTATGTCCAACCCCTACGACGTTGGACTTAGCAAGGCGGCTGACTCGGTTAAGGCAGAGCTTCTTTCCCAGATAATCATTGGTTATACAGGAAACGAGCTTACAGGTACAAACGTTTTCACGAGCTATACCGACGCGGCTCTTAACAACCAGATAAAGGTAAAGAGCATTAAGAACGGTATGCGTGTTGAATACACCATCGGTCGTGAGGAGATCAAGTACCTTGTTCCCAGACTTATTACAGAAGAGCGCTTTGTGTCTCAGATTTATGAGCCTCTTAAGGCAGGTCTTGAGGCAAGCGGAGACAGATATTGGGAGTTTACTCTTAACAATACGTTTATGTCGCGTTTCACACTTAGAGACCCGGCAAAGATGACCTCCGACCGTGCTCTTGCGGACCTTTATAAAGAGGTTCCGATTACTGCAACTCTCGGCGCGGTATATATGATCGACGTTAATATCGCTCCCGCAGAGCTTCAGATGCTTGAAGAGCTTATTAAAACTCACTGTCCCGCATACTCCTACGAGGAGCTCGATATGGACCATACCGAGACCGAGTATGAGAGCGAGGATCAGAACCCCGCAGTTTTCAAGATGGCTCTTGAGTATACTCTTGACGATATGGGTGTAAGCGTAAGCCTTCCCGCAAACGGTATCCGCTTTGACGAGTCGATTTATCAGCTTTCCTATATCACAATCCTCCCCTATATGGGCGCAGGTCAGTACAGCACAGACCGTCCAAATGAAGGTTATACCTTTATCCCCGACGGATCGGGTGCAATCTTCAGATTTGAAGACCTTGCTTCCACAGGCGCGAACATAGGCGGTAAGATCTACGGTCAGGACTACGCATACCATACCATTTCGGGTAAGTATCAGGAAGTATTCAAGCTTCCCGTATTCGGTATCGTAACGAATGATACCTACGTGTTTGAGCAGACCGCAACGGGCGCATATAACGTAGTGGAAAACGAAACTCCCAAGTCAAGCGGTTTCTTCGCAATTATCGAAGAGGGTGACGCTCTCGCAGAGATCAAGTCCATACACCTTGGACAGAAGGGCGAGTATCACACGGTTCAGCTTTCTGTTAACCCCAGACCTTCCGATACATATAATATTGCAGACTCTATCTCGGTAGGTAGCAACTCTACCTGGACAGTTGTTTCGGATAGAAAGTATCTCGGAAACTATAAGGTTCGTTACGTTATGCTTACAGATGATGACGTTGCGGCAGAGAAGGGCATAACAGAGTACTATCCCGCTGATTATAACGGAATGGCGTACGCTTACCGTGATTATCTCACAAGCCCCTATTCCACAGGCACACAGAATGAGAGTGCTGAAAATCAGATGACTGTTCTTGACAGATTGGCATCTGATAAGTTTGAAAGCCAGATTCCTCTTTACCTTGAAACCTTCGGTGCGGTAGAGACAATCGAAAAGGTGCTTTCAATCCCCGTAAACGTAATGACCCCCCTTACTACCTTTGATAACATCCGTCAGATCTACACAGACCTTTCGCAGGACGGCGTTGGTATCACAAATATCAACTTCAAGCTTACAGGTTATGCTAACGGCGGTATGTATTCGACAGTTCCTTATAAGCTTAAGTGGGAAAAGGCTGTAGGCGGTAAGAATGGATTTGGCGAGCTTCTTGAGTTCGCAAACGAGATCAATAAGGCGTCGTCTACTGACGGCAAGAATCTCGGAATTTTCCCCGATTTCGACTTTGCATATATCAAGGCGCTTGATAACTTTGACGGTATTTCTCTTAAGAAGCACGCCGTAAAGACAATCGACGACCGTTATATCGGCAAGTCAACCTATAGTGCAACTTATCAGACCTATGTTGATGAAGGCGGATTAGCTATATCTCCCGCATACTTCAGCAGATTCTATGATAAGCTTGCTGAAAACTACCTTGAGTACAGTATCGACGGTACAGGCAGCGATCTTAATATTTCTGTTGCAACTCTCGGTACCGATCTCAACTCCGACTTTGACGAGGATGAGCCTTACAACCGTGAGGACTCTAAGGACTTCACAATCCAGACATTCAAGGATCTTTCCGGCACATACGGTAACGTAATGACAAACGGCGGTAACGCTTACACATGGCAGTACGTTGACTACATTCTTGATATGCCTATCGACTCCAGCCGTTACCTTGCGGCAAGTAATACCATACCCTTTACGGGAATGGTGCTTCATGGATACGTTCAGTATTCCGGAAGTCCCATCAATATGGAGGGTAATATTCAGTACGGTATACTTAAGGCAATCGAGAACGGTTCGTCAATTTACTTCGTTCTTACTTACGATAACGCAACTGTTCTTAAGGAGGATATCCTTCTTAGCCAGTACTACTCTGTAAGATACGATATCTGGGCAGGTAGCTATAACGATGAGGGTATATTCGAAGCAGGCGAGCTCGTTGACGTTTATCATAGCCTCAATGACGTAACCGCGGACCTTCAGGATAAGCTTATAACAAAGCACGAAATGCTTGTTGGACAGAGAATTCCCGATGCTGATGAGCTTGTTGCCGACGCAGAGGCTGAAGAGGCGGCACGCCTTGAGGCAGAAGAAAAGGCAAAGGCAGAGGCTGAGGCTAAGCTTCGCAAGGAGCTTCTTGAGTCCAGAACGACAGCACTTACAACTGCAACAAACGCTTATAATAACGCAGCTGCAGCGGCAACAAGACTTGCAGGCGCAGTTGAGACCATCAAGGGTCTTGTTGAAACTTATAAGGGTATCGAAAAGCAGCTTGCAGAGGCAGCAGAGGATGCTGACGTTACTCATCTTGAGAACGCAAAGAAGACAACTCTTAACAGCATTAACGTTGCTTACCTCAACACTGTTCTTTCTAACTATAAGACAATCAAGACAGCTCAGGCGACAATTCTTGATAAGGATCGCATAATCAATGAAGCTATCGAATACTTCATCGCAAACGGAACTTACTCCGAGCAGTTCATCGCAGATTGCAAAGTCAACGTTGAGCCTTCCAAGGCACTTTGTGACCAGATAAATGCACTCTTTGCAACAGCAGAGGCACAGTATAACGACGTGCTTGCCGTTGCAGACGGCATCATCGCAGTAGAGGAAGAGAAGGAAGAGGTTGTAGTTGAAACTACAAACATCAACAGCAGATATCTCGTTGATGACGGAACAATCGTAGCGGTAACCTACGGTGAAATCGGTGAAGACTACAGAACCTTCATTCTTAACTATAACTACTATGCAATTTCGGTTGAATACGATGGCGAAACCTACGAGATCGACAGATACGATTACGTTGTCGTCGATGGCGCAAAAAACTGAGAAAGGGAGGTATAGATAAATGACAAACGCAGAAAAAGTTGTCGGAGCAAACACTGCTCCCGTAAAGAAAAAGAAAAAAAGAACAGCCTCTCTTGACAGAAGAAAGGCGCGTGCAGGTTGGGTCTTTGTGTTGCCCTTCATAATCGGACTTGTTCTGATTTACCTTCCCGTTATTTGGGATTCAATTTACCTTAGCTTTAACAGAATCAACAACCTCCAGGGCGGCGGATTTTCGCTGACCTGGGTGGGACTTGAAAACTATCACGAGGCATTGTTTGTTAATGCAAGCTTCGTACAAACGCTTGTTTCGGGTCTTCAGGACCTTGCGTTTGATATCCCCGCAATCATCATTTTCTCACTCTTTATGGCTGTTCTTCTTAACCAGAATATGGTTGGAAGAGGCGCGTTCCGTGCAATATTCTTCATCCCCGTTGTACTTTCAACAGGTATTATGGAAGGTATCGAGGCGCAGAACATCATCGGTGACTATATGGACTCGGCAGAGGGTATCGACGACGGTTCGGGAGCAAGCGCGGCGGCAGAAATCGTATCCGCAATGGATATCGAAATGCTGTTCGCAAATATGAAGGTCGGTACAGAGCTTGTAACCTACGTTACAGGTATGATAAACAACATTTACGATATAGTTAACCGTTCGGGTGTACAAATGCTTATATTCCTTGCAGGCCTTCAGTCTATTTCGCCTGCAATCTATGAGTCCTGCTCCATCGACGGTGCAACTGCTTGGGAAACCTTTTGGAAGATAACCCTTCCGATGATAAGCCCGATGATATTGGTTAATGCGGTTTATACGATAATAGACTCGTTCACCACCGACTCGAACAGAGTAATGACGTTTATTTCGAATACCTACGGACAGATTAACGGTCAGGTTGTTTCTACCGCAATGTCTTGGATGTACTTCCTTATAGTTGCAATAATTCTTGCGGCTATTGCGGGACTTCTGTCTGCATTCGTATTCTACCAGAAAAAGAACTAAGGAGGTGTTAAAATGAACGCACAGGATAGCTTGAATCAACCTAAGGTTGCTAAAGAAACAAAAAACAAAATACGTGTGGAATTTGAAAGAACACCTCTTAAGGAAAGACTTAAGGCAAAATTCCTTTCGCTCTTCTTCCTTAAAAAGCTGGTATGGTTTGTATTCAGACTTGTACTTCTGGTAGGTATTTCCTACATTGTTCTGTTCCCGTTCTTCTCCAAGGTTGCAGGTTCGTTTATGAGCCCCGAGGACTTTGTTGACGTAACGGTAAGACTTATTCCCAAACACTTCACACTCGGAACGTATAAGGCGATAATCCTTGAAAACGGATATTTTGAAGCGTTTAAGAATACCTTGATACTTTCGCTCAGTACTGCGCTTATCCAGACCTTTGTGTGCTGCTTTATCGCGTACGGTCTCGCAAAGTTCAAGTTTAAGGGTAATAAGGCAATATTCATCGCGGTTATTATAACGATGCTTATTCCTCACCAGACATTGAACTTCTCGTTCAGTATGAACTTTACCTATTTCGACGTATTCGGAATTATTGGACTCCTTTCGAAGATCGGAATTCTTCCCGATACAATGGCGCAGGGTATCAGCCTTATGAACACCCACTGGCCTATGCTTCTTCTCTCCTTCGGCGGACTTGCGTTTAAGAACGGTCTTTACATCTTCATGCTCAGACAGTTCTTCCACGGCGTTCCCGATGAGCTTGAGGAGTCTGCTTACATCGACGGATCTGGTGTTTATCGCACATTCATACAGATCATTCTTCCTCTTTCCGTGCCTATGATGATAACAGTATTCCTGTTCGCATTCTGCTGGCAGTGGACAGACGACTTCTACACTAACCTGTTCTATACAACAGCTAAGATGAGGCTTATGCCTAAGATCGTTGAAATCCCCACAAGCCTTAAGCTTGACGGATTTGCGGCTAAGAACCTTTACGAGGCGGCAATCAAGAATACCTGCGGTATCCTTATCATCGCTCCCCTTATCGTGCTCTACGCATTCTGTCAGAGATTCCTTGTTCAGGGTATTGAGCGTTCGGGTCTTACAGCAGATTGATTATGTTTGTTTGAAAAAGCGATATTTCAAGCCATCGCAAACGCGATGGCTTGATGCTTAATTAGGAGACAGTATGATGGAAAGAATAATTGTAAAAGCGCTGTCGTCTATGGAAAAGTGCTTTATTAGCGACAAAATATCCGATAAAAAAGAAAAGAATTCCTTTGTGATGTTTCGCAATGAAAAGCTTGCGTTTCAGGTCGCGTATACCTCAAGCGTAGTGCAGAACGTGCTGTATGAGGTCAAGCTTGGGGGAAGCCTTGCGGAATATGCTGAGGTGAAGCAGGTGGTGTCTGTTCCCGTGTCGTATCCCGCAAGAGGGAACGAAGCTGAGAACGGTGACTGCATAAAAAAAGAGCCGGGGCTTTATCCCGACCTTGTAAGACCGTTAAATTATAGAGGAAAGGTAAGAGTTATTGCAAATCAGCTTCACTCGCTGTTTGTTGAGATAAAGCTTTCCGAGGACGTTGATATTTCTGAGGGCAATCTTACCATAAGCCTTGAAAAGGATGGCGAGACGGCAGGAACTGAGGTGCTTGTGCATGTCGTGAAAGCCGAACTTCCGCCTCAAAGGCTTATTCATACCGAGTGGTTTTATACCGACTGTATCGCCGAGGCATATCACACCACAGCCTTTTCCGAAAAGCATTGGAAGTGTATTGAGCGCTATGTAAAGGTTGCCGTGGAAAACGGAATAAATATGATTTTTACCCCCGTTTTTACTCCCGAGTTGGATACCTATATCGGCGGAGAGCGTATGACGACACAACTTGTAGATATAACTGTTGACGGTAAGAATGAGTATAGCTTTAACTTCGATAAGCTTGGCAGATGGATAGAAATGTGTCAGCGCATCGGGGTGAAATATTTTGAAATTCCGCATTTCTTCACCCAATGGGGAGCAAATCACGCACCTAAATTTGTGGCAAAGGTGAACGGACGAAAAAAGAAAATATTTGGTTGGGAAACCGACTCAATGGGCGATGAATATAAGTGCTTTTTGTCGCAGTTGATTCCCGCACTTGTTGCGTACTTAAAGAGTAAAGGCGTGGATAAGCAATGCTATTTCCATATTTCCGACGAGCCTAATATGGATAATTTCCAAAGATATAACGACTGTAAGAGTATTGTCGCGCCTTATCTTAAGGGGTATAATATAATCGACGCCCTTTCCCACGTTGAATTTTACGATACGGGCGTGCTTGAAAAGCCAATCCCCAGCCTGCATAGGATACAGAATTTCGTGGATCGCGGCATAAAAGGGCTGTGGGCTTACTATTGCGGATTCGGTATCACGGTGGAATCACAGCGCTTTATCTCTCAGTATCTTTACAAAACGAGAATACTCGGTGTTCAGCTATATAAATATAACGTTGAGGGATTCCTCCATTGGGGCTTCAATTTCTATCATAACCAATATTCTTATGACTACGTTGATCCCCTCGGTTGTACAGATGCAGAGGGCTTTGCGCCCGCAGGAGACGGATTTTTGGTTTACCCCGGAAACAACGGCGAGGTTTGGGGCTCATTGCGCCTTAACGCAATGAGAGAGGCACTTGACGATATTCGCGCGCTTGAGCTTTGCGAAAGTATGTACGGCAGAGAGTATACCGAAAAGCTGATACAAGAGGGCTTGGAGGATGAAATTACATTCAAGTCTTACCCGCGTAATAACGATTATCTTGTTAACCTTCGAGAAAAGATAGCTTTGGCTGTCGAAAATAAGCTTTGATAACATAAAAGGCTGATTCTTGCGAATCAGCCTTTTTTCCTATGAAAGCATATATTTGTAATCAATTTCCTCGCGAATATTGTTAAGCGTTGAAACAAAGTAAACGGTGAACGCGACGTAGATAATAAATTCAATTATCCACATATACATAAAGTCACGCAGGAACAGTACGTAACAAATACTGCTTATCGCCGCAACAACTGTGAATATTGAGATTATCCTGAGCTTCTTTTTGAGCATTGAGTGAATGTATCTAACCTTTTCCTCAGCGTCAAAATTTGCCGTTCCAACAGGATTAAATCCCGTGTTTTCCATAATAATTTTGGAAAGGAGAGGAAGAAGCGAGATAATCATTCCGGCAAAGCACAGCGAATCGGCAATCTTGAAGGCGGCGAGAGTGACGAAAGCGTTGTATGCCTCGGGATTTATCATCGTAAGCGTGAGCGTGTAGTTGTCGTAAAATCTAATGTTCAGAATAAAGCTTGCAAGCGAGAGCAGTGCGTAGCCGATAGCGAAAACGTAGGATGCAATAGGGGCTTTCGCAATCTTTCTGAATATTCCGAGTACGATAAGCACGATCAGCGGGGAGATAAAGTCGGGCAGAATGCTTACATTATCTATGTAGAAATCAACGTTAAACACAAGCGCAACCGCAAGGACAATAAAGGCAAGCTTTATGTATCTTTGGATAAACAAAAACGTCTTGGGGGTGATTTCTTCGGTGTATTTTGAGGTCAGCTCGCCAACAAAGGCGGTGTCCTTCAAAATCGAACGAATATAGCGAACAAAAGCGACAAGCCAAATAATTCCAAGCGGGAGCAGGAACACCCACGCAAGAATGCGGAAGCTCTCCACGTATCTGTAAAAGTTTACGTTGAGATTGGGGTCAACGGTTGAATCGAACAAAGCAAGAATTTCGGGAACAAATGTGAATACGGGCTTGAGAATTATGAAGGCCATAGTAACAAGCATTGCCTTTGTGGTGGCGTTTATTCTGCCTCGTTGTTTTCTGCGTTCTTCTTTTGCAAGCTTTCTTTTTTGCTTTATTTCTCTTTTTGCCAATGCCTTCGTGCTCAGCTTCTTTTTTGCCTGAGCTTCCTTGAAGAGCTTTTGCGTCTTCTTTTTTTCTTTTCTCTCAATTGCTTTTTGAGAAGGCTGTCTTTTGGGCTTCACGTAAAATACCGCGGTTGCGGTGTGGCGTGAGCCCAAGTATATAAATCCGTCGTAGAACGCCTTGAACGCGGGAATAAGAAGAATCAACTCAAGCGCACCGAATGCAAATGAAACAAGCATAAGCGCCGAGGATTGCTCTCTCGAAGGCAAAAAGCCAAAAACGATAAATACCGCGGCAAACTGCGCCAAGCTGACAATAAACATTCTCTTGAAAAGGTTTTGCGACTCTTCAAAATGGTAGTTAAGGTCGGCAAGCTGAGAGATGCCCAAAAGCAGAAAGATATAACCTATGAAGTCGGGGAGTAGGTCGATTATAACAATATTGGGATTGAATAGGAAGAACGCTGCGATTATCAGCTTTCCTATTCCGAGATTCTTTTTCACACTTCCCATGCGTAATACCTCATTTTTTCTTTTTTTGTTTTTGGGGCTTGGCGGAGGCGCTGTTTTTCTTAAGCAGCTCCTCACGCGCGGCGCAAGTTTCCTGCGCCTTTTTTTCGTTGCGTTCACGTATATCGTTTATAAACTTGAAACGTGATGGCTTTGTGGGCATAGAAATATCCTCGGGGGCGCAGATTTTCTGAAAACACTTGTAGATAAGCGACAGCCCGAAAAGTGGATAGACTATTCGCAAAATAAGCGTTGCGGCGACGAGCAGTGGATACTGTATCTCGAAAAGATTTGCAAGAATAAATACAACTACGTTAAGTAAGAAGTATACGCAAACCACAAAGGTGTCTGTGCGCGACAGCCCCACCACGTCGGGAAGCTCTGTGTCCTTTCCAAGCTCGGCAATCGCGCCAAACAGAAAGAGATGAAATATAAGATTTGAAGCTAAAGATACGAGCGAAATCAAATATGAAATTATTTGCCCCTCAAAGGGTGAGCTTGCTCCTAAGGCGTTGAATATCAGAGTTGCCGCCTCGGTTGCGGAGCAAAGGAACATAGCCGCCAATGGGAGAATACAGCGCATAATGCTGTGCTTGTATTCAGAAAGCCTTTGCAATGCCGTGAATATGACGTAGTAACCAATCATGGCGAATATCGCGCCGTATGAGTTGAACGACATCAGAAACGCGGCAAAGTAGCCAAAGAAAAGTATACCAAATCCCATAGCATCAGTTGTTTTCGGGGGCGTTAAGTCCGCAGCATTTTTTGTACTTCTTGCCGCTGCCGCAAGGGCAGGGGGCGTTGCGGTCTATCTTGTCAGCCTTTTTTATTACAACGGTTTTCTTTTGTGCCGCGCCTTCAAAGCCCTCAACAATCGGCTTTGCAACCTCAACTCGCTTTATTTCGGGAGTTGCGGGAGTGATAGAAAGAATCTTTCTGACGGTGGTCTCACGTATGTCGCCCACCATTGCGTCAAAAATGTCGGCACCTTGAATTCTGTATTCGTTTACAGGGTTTCTCTGGGCGTACGCCTGAAGTCCGATTTCGTGCTTCAGCTCGTCCATAACGTCTATGTGCTCCATCCAGTTGGTGTCAACCTCGTGAAGCAGGATTGCGCGTTCAATCTCGCGGAGGTTGTCGGCGCCGAACAGCTCTTCCTTTGTTTCGTAAAGCTCCATAGCGCGATCGCAAAGCATATCGCGTATTTCAACTCGGTCAAGCTTTTTAAGCTCATCGGGCGAATAGTTAAAGTCGTCCTCAAAGCAGATAAGCCCCTTGTATCTCTCGCGAAGCTCGTCAAAGCTCCAATTTGCGGGATCTTCATCTGTGGAAATTTCTTCTACAGCCATAGAAATCGTTGCAATTATCATATTCTTGATTGTTGCGGAAATATCGTTTCCGTCAAGAACCTCGCGGCGTTGCTTGTATATGACCTCGCGCTGTTGATTCATAACGTCGTCGTAGGTAAGGACGTTCTTTCTGCGCTTGAAGTTGTTTTCTTCAATGTTTTTCTGGGCGTTTTCAATAGAGTTGGAGAGAATTTTTGCGTCAATGGGCGTGTCGTCGTCAAGTCCGAGAGCGCTGACCATTCCAATTATTCTTTCACTTCCGAAAAGCCGCATAAGCTGGTCCTCAAGCGAAAGATAGAATCTTGACTCTCCGGGGTCTCCCTGACGTCCCGAACGACCGCGAAGCTGATTGTCTATACGTCTGCTTTCGTGACGTTCCGTGCCGAGAATAAACAGACCGCCCGCCTCGCGTACCTTTTCGGCTTCGGGCGCGATTTCTTCCTTGAATTTTGCGTGAAGCTCAGCGTAAAGAGCGCGAGCTTCCTTGATTTCCTCGTCGTCAATCTCAGCGGTTCCTGTTGCCATAGCGATAAGCGATTCGTCGATCTCGCGCTTGCGCATCTCCTGCTTAGCCATAAATTCGGGATTGCCGCCAAGCATAATGTCTGTACCGCGTCCTGCCATATTTGTAGATATCGTAACCGCCCCAAGCTTACCTGCCTGCGCGATTATTTCGGCTTCTTTTTCGTGATACTTTGCGTTAAGTACCGTGTGGGGAATGCCGTTCATCTTAAGCTTTCTTGAAAGCTCCTCAGATTTCTCAATAGAAACAGTACCTACAAGCACGGGCTGTCCCTTTTTGTGGCATTCGATTATCTGATTAACTATGGCATTGTGCTTGCCCGTAACGTTCTTGTATACCGCATCGGGATAGTCTTTTCTAATCATCGGGCGGTTTGTGGGGATTTCGATAACGTCAAGACCATAGATTTCACGGAATTCCATTTCCTCGGTAAGTGCCGTACCCGTCATACCCGAAAGCTTTGTGTACATTCTGAAGTAGTTTTGGAACGTGATGGTTGCAAGCGTTTTGTTTTCCTTTTCAATCTTGACGTGCTCCTTGGCCTCTATCGCCTGATGCAAGCCGTTTGAGTAGCGTCTGCCGGGCATAAGACGACCCGTAAAAGCGTCAACTATCATAACGCCGTTCTCGTTTACTACGTAGTCAACGTCGCGGTGCATACAGCCGTGAGCACGGATAGCCTGATTTATGTGATGAGCAAGCTGTGAGTTTTCGGGTGCAGTGTAGTTTTCAACCCCGAAAAATTCCTCTGCCTTAGCCGCACCCGCAGGGGTGAGAATAGCATTATTTGCTTTTTCGTCAACAATGTAATCGGCATCAATATCGTTGTGATCCTGCTTGGCGTCAAGCTCCTTGATGACGTGCTTTTTCAGCTTTCGTACAAAATCGTCTGCGCGGTCGTACATATCCGTGGCTTTTTCGCCAGAACCCGAAATGATAAGTGGTGTTCTTGCCTCATCAATAAGAATCGAGTCAACCTCGTCCACAATGGCAAAGGCATGTCCGCGCTGAGACATCTGATCCTTGTATATTGCCATATTGTCACGAAGATAGTCAAATCCGAATTCGTTGTTGGTGCCGTAGGTTATGTCGGCGTCGTACGCCGCCTTCTTTTCGGCGCGTGTCTGCCCGTGAACGACAAGACCTGTTTTTAGTCCGAGAAATTCGTAAACTCTGCCCATTTCCTCACTGTCACGGCGGGCAAGATAGTCGTTTACCGTAACAATGTGAACGCCCTTGCCTGTAAGCGCGTTAAGGTATGCGGGCATCGTGGCAACAAGGGTTTTTCCCTCACCGGTTTTCATTTCCGCAATTCTGCCTTGGTGTAGAATAATACCGCCTATAAGCTGAACTCTGAACGGGCGTTTGCCGAGTATTCTGTCGTCTGCCTCGCGTACTGCGGCAAATGCGTCGGGGAGAATGTCGTCAAGTGTTTCTCCCGCTTCAAGTCTTGACTTGAGAAGGGGAGTAGTGGCAATAAGCTCCTCGTTGCTCATAGTCTTGTATTTGTCGGCAAGAGCTTCTATAGCGTTGGTGGTGGCTTCTATTTTCTTAAGCTGTCTGTCGCTGTAACTTCCGAAAATTTTGGTGATAAGTCCCATCAGATATAAATCCTTTCGTAGTGCAGAAATCTTCATCATAATTATACTACATTTACATTGAAAAAAATATAGTTATTTGTAAATTTTATTGCAAAATATAAAATTTGTGTAATATTGTTATTGAAAAAAAAGTGAAAAAGGGTTATAATTATAAAGATAACATAATTAAAGGACAGAAAATGGCAAAAATAAATATTGTTTTACATGAACCAGAGATTCCGCAGAACACGGGAAATATAGCAAGAACCTGCGCCGCAACGGGAGCTTCGCTTCATCTCATAAGACCTATGGGCTTTGAGGTTGACGATAAAAAGCTGAAGCGCGCGGGGCTTGACTATTGGCATCAGCTCGATATAACCTATTACGACGGGCTTGACGAGTTTATGAATAAACACCCGAATGCGGTTATGTATTATTTTTCAACCAAAGCCCCACGTGCATATACCGAGGTGACTTACGGCGACGAGGTGTTTCTTGTGTTCGGCAAGGAGAGCAAAGGGCTTCCCGAGGAGCTTCTCAAAGAAAATAAGGAAAGCTGTGTAAGAATTCCCATGCGTGAAAATCTGCGTAGCCTTAACCTCTCGAATGCCGCGGCAATAGCCGTGTATGAGGTGCTTCGTCAACATAACTTTGAAAATCTCGTCGAGGAGGGGCAGTTGACGCGCTTCTCATGGGGGGATGAACAGATATGAATAAAAAGGTTATGATTGGCATGAGCGGCGGAGTGGATAGCTCGGTGGCGGCGTATATTCTTAAGGAGCAGGGATATGACGTCAGCGGTGTAACTATGTCGCTCTGCGGTGATAATTCGCCTGATATTGCCGATGCAAAATGTGTAGCCGAAAAGCTTGGGATAAAGCATTTTAGGGTGGATATGTCCGAGACTTTTTCGCATACCGTTATCAAAAATTTTGTCGAGTGCTATAAAAACGGCGGCACTCCAAATCCGTGTGTTGTTTGCAATAAGCATATTAAATTCGGCACGATGCTTGAATATGCACTTGGGAAAGGTATGGATTATATTGCTACAGGACACTATGCGATAGTTGAAAAATCGGAGAATAACAGATATATATTGCGAAAAGCAAAGGACCAAAGTAAAGACCAAACTTATTTTCTTTACACCCTTACACAGTACCAACTGTCTCGCGTGATCTTTCCTTTGGGAGAGTACAGTAAGAGTGAGATTCGTGCCGTAGCGGAAAAGGAAGAGCTTGTAAACGCAAAAAAGCGTGACAGTCAGGATATATGTTTTGTGTCCGACGGAGATTACGCCTCGTTTATTGAAAATCACACAGGCGAAAGCTTTGCCTGCGGTGACTTTGTGGACAAGGAAGGGAATTACCTTGGCGAACACAAGGGAATTGTCAGATATACGGTAGGTCAGCGCAAGGGCTTGGGTATAGCTCTCGGAAAGCCCGCATTTGTGTGCGCTAAGAACGTTGAAAACAATACGGTAGTGCTCGGTGAGGACAGTGACCTCTTTTCAAGCGAATTAACGGCTCACAGCGTAAACCTTATTTCTTGCGAAAGAATAGATGAACCAATGCGCGTTTTGGCGAAGGTGCGCTATAATCAAAAGGGACAGCCCGCAACTGCTTTTGCTTTGGAAGAGGATAAAATTAAGGTGATTTTTGATACCCCGCAAAGGGCAATTTCAAGCGGTCAGTCGGTGGTACTGTATGACGGCGATATCGTTGTGGGCGGCGGAATAATAGATTAGAAACAGGAGAAAAAATGACACTCGAAGAAAGATATCTTGATGTAAAAAGAAGATTGTTTGATAAGGCATATTCATCGCTTAATAACATGCAAAAAAGTGCGGTATTTACCGTTAATAATCCTTTGCTTGTAATAGCGGGGGCAGGAAGCGGAAAAACCACCGTTTTGGTAAGAAGAATTGCCTTTATCATTAAGTTTGGTAACGCATATAACAGTGCGTATGTGCCGTATGGTGTTGATGAATCACATATTGCAAATTTGGAAAAAGCTGTTGAATGTGCGGAGGGAGATGAGCTTGACTCCATCCTCTCTGAATTTGTCTCAAGCCCTTGTGAGCCATGGCGAATGCTCGCCATAACCTTTACCAATAAGGCGGCAAAGGAAATCAAGGACAGACTTGCCACCGAAATAGGCGACGAGGAGGTTTCCCGTCAGATTTGGGCAGGTACCTTCCACTCGATATGTATGCGCATACTCAGAGTCCACGGTGAAAAGCTCGGCTACCGTCCGGGGTTCTCAATATACGACACAGACGACAGCAAAAAGGCTATCGCTTCTGCAATGAAGGCGCTGAATATCGATGAAAAGGCCTTCCCCTTGAAAAGCGTTCAGAACGTCATCAGCGACGCTAAAAACCGCTTGCTGACACCCGAGAAATTTGAGGATGAAGCAGGCAACGATTTCAGACTTAAAAAGATAGCCGCAATTTATAAGCAGTATCAAAATACCATGTTCGGTTCCAATGTTTTGGACTTCGACGACATAATAATGAAAACGGTTGAGCTGCTTTCGCGTTTTGAGGATGTCCGTCAAAATTACCAGTCGCGCTTCAAGTATGTTTGCGTTGATGAGTACCAGGATACCAACGGTGCACAGTTCGAATTGACAAAACTTTTTGCGGGCGGTTACAAAAACCTTATGGTTGTGGGAGACGACGACCAGAGTATCTATAAATTCCGCGGCGCAACCATTGAAAATATCCTTAACTTCGATCGCGTGTTTGAGGACGCAAAGGTAATAAAGCTTGAGCAGAATTACCGTTCTACTCAAACCATACTTAATGCCGCCAACGCAGTGATACAACATAACGTGGGCAGACGCGGAAAAAATCTTTGGACAAATGCGGGCGACGGTGAGAAAATAACAGTTAAAAAGCTTGACGATCAGAACGCCGAGGCGCGCTTTATCGTTGATAAAATCAATTCCTATGTTTCGGCAAAAAAAGCCGAGTTCAAGGATTTCGCAATACTTTACCGAAACAACGCGCAGTCAAGCTCGATTGAAAAGACCTTTGCCAAAAGCGGAATCCCATACAGAATGCTTGGCGGTACGCGCTTTAACGACCGTAAGGAAATCCGCGACATTGTCGCATATCTCCACGTTATCGAAAATCACGACGACAGAGAGCGTCTTTTGCGCATAATCAACGAGCCAAAGCGCAAAATCGGAGACAAAACTCTTGAAGCTGTTGACGAAATCGCGAAAGAGCAGGGATGCTCGATATTTGACGTTATAGAGCACGCCGACCGTTATAAAGCGCTTGAAAAGAGTGCGGGTAAGCTCATGGCGTTTGCCGACCTCATCAATTATCTCGGTGACCTTGCGGAGGACGTTTCTATCGATACGCTTATCACCGAAACCCTTGAGCGGTCGGGATACAGACAAATGCTTATCGACGGCGGTGAGGCTGAGCAGGACCGTCTCGAGAATCTTGACGAGTTCCGTTCGGGAGCGATAGAGTACACAAGATCTCTTGAAAATGACCCCGATACAAGCCCCACGCTTTTCGGCTTTCTTGAGGAAAACGCACTCGTTGCCGACGTCGATAAATATGACGATAAGGCTGACGCTGTGGTTCTTATGACCGTACATAGCTCGAAGGGTCTTGAATTTCCGATGGTGTTTCTTCCGGGAATGGAGGACGGGATTTTCCCCGGCTCGCAGGCGATGATGGGCAGCGACGCCGAGATTGAGGAGGAGCGCCGTTTGGCGTACGTTGCAATAACCCGTGCGAAAAAAGAACTCTTTATAACCACGGTGAACTGCCGTCTGCTTTACGGTAAGACCTCTTATAACCCCGAATCCCGCTTCTTAAGCGAAATTCCAAAGGAGTACATCAGAAACGAGACTCCGCGACAGCAACAACGCCCTGTTACGTCTCTTCCTTTCGACGGCGGATTTGACAGACCGCATTATGACAAAATAACAGTCAACCGACCCTTGCGACAGGGCACACCGCCTATGGGTAAAAAGGAACTTTTCTGTGAGGGCGACAGAGTGTCGCATATGACCTTTGGTGAGGGTGATATCCTCTCGGTTAAATCCGTGGGGGCAGATACACTCTACGAAATAGCCTTCGAAAAGGTTGGAACAAAAAAGCTTATGGCAAGCTTTGCCAAACTCAAAAAAATATGAACTCCAAAAGCGTCGATTGAAATCGACGCTTTTGTTGTATATGCACAAAAATACTTGTGCACAGTGACGAAAAAGCAACATTTTGTTGACTTTTTAATATTTTGCTTTAGTTTTGTTCCGAAATCTCGATTTTAGGACAATTTTTGACCAAAAAAAGAGATTCTAAAAAGTGAACTGCCCCAATAGAAAACGGACTTCAAATTGAAGTCCGTTTTTGTTTATATAATTTTCTTTCCCGCCTTTACAGCTTCTCCTACGGCAACAGCCTTAAGCTCCTCTGCAAGTGTGTTTCCGACAACCTCAAATCCAACCTCTGCTGGAGCGCCTGCAAAGGCAAGTCCGAGAAGCTCGCCCGCAAGCGCAACATCTGCGCAAGCGTTTTCACCCTCGGTGTTGATTCTTATCACACCGTCATCCTCTTTATAAAGAAGACCGTCGCAGGCAAGAGCGTAGATAGATTCGTAAGCCTCCTCAACGTCCATCGAGTCGAACTTTGCAAGCTCATAGCGAAGCGAGGTGGGACATACCGCCGTAAGCGGAGGGATTATTGCGCCAAGCATCTTGAATTGAAGTGCATTTAACTGAATAACCGCGCCGCTTGCGCTGTCATACGCATATTTCTTTCCTGATGATCTTAAAGTGTAAAGCATAATATTACCTCTTTTTATATTTGTTGTTCCTTTTTTTATTCTGTTCCTTTTTCATCGCGCCTACGTATGCGCCTATGACCGAGCAAACTATGATAGCGGCGCGTAATGCAAGTGAGCCGGCAAGCCCGTAATCGGCTGAAAGTCTGCCGTTTACCGCAAGCGAAAGCAGGAAGGTTAAAACGGTCAGCATTGCTCCGACAGAGACACCGCACAAAAGCGCCGAGCCTTTGTTAAGCCGCGATGATGTGAAACCGCCGATAAACGCCGAGATATACAGGGCGGACAAAGCAACGGGAGTTACGTACTTGCCCGGATCAGCAGTTTGATAAAGCAGGTATGAAAGAAGAAGTGCCAGCGCCAACACAGCGGCAATTCCCACGAGAGTACCAATGGCGGAGCAGGGAAGAATGCCTTTGGGCGTGTAGCTTTTTATTCGGTCAGTAGTTCTGCCGTGTGAGATAGTTCGAGCTGATTTTTGAGATACCTTGTTTTTCATAAAATGCCTCCGCAAAATATAATTTAGTAAACTATATTAGTGCGAAGGCATTTTTATGATACGCAATCAGTTGTTCTGCGCGTCTTCTGCGTGAACGTCAACGTTTCTTACCGCACTTTTGAGAATACGGATCTTTGTACCGTCACGGCTCGTCTCAAGCACGAGAGTTTCGTCCTTAATGCTGACGATCTTACCGATAATGCCGCCGATGGTTGTGATCTCGTCACCAACAACGAGGTTGTTGCGCATATTTGCGGTCTCTTTTTCCTGCTTCTTCTGAGGTCTGATCATAAAGAAGTAGAGGAGCGCAAACATTGCCACCATCAAGCCGATGGATATCCACGAGGATGCGGGATTTGCCTCGGTTGCGGTTGTTTCAAGCAATCTGAACATTTCGAGTCCTCCAAAAAAATTTTTATATCTAATTATAAACCATAAATCAAATTATTGCAAGATGTTTTTGTAAATATTTTTAGAAAATGTAAAAAACTTGATAAAGAAGTGCGGAAATTTCAAAAAAATTCTGCATTTCGTTGAAAATATTGTAATTTTGTGTTATACTATATATAACTATATGATCAGAGGACGTAAATTATGGAAAAGAAAAAATATCTGGAATGCGGAAAAATAGTTAATACACACGGCGTAAAGGGCGCAGTTAAGCTTGAATCCTGGTGCAATACACCCGAGGATCTTGCCGAGCTCGGTAGAATTTTCGTCGGAGACAGAGAAAATAAAAAGGTGCTTAAGGTAAAGCGCGCTTCGGTTTTCAAGCAGTTTGTAATTGCCGAGCTTGATGGCGTAGACGATTTTGATGCCGCCTTGGCGCTAAAAAACACCGTTGTTTACGCGGCGCGTGAGGACTTGACTCTTGAGGAAGGCGACTACTTTATCGCCGACGTGATAGGCTTGCCCGTAATCGACGCCGAGAACGGCAAGGAATACGGAAAGCTTAAGGATATTATAAATCGCGGAGCATCGGATATTTACGTTATAGATACACCCGACGGTGAGAGAATGATGCCCGCCGTTGAGGAATTTGTAAAAGAAGTAAACCTTGAGCGAGGAATATTTGTTTTGCCCATAGAGGGAATGTTTGACTAAAGGAAGGCTTTTTCAATGAGATTTGACATAATGACACTTTTTCCCGAGCTTGTTGACCGAGTTTTGGGGGAGAGCATAATCGGGCGCGCGCAGAAAAGCGGCGCGATAAGTGTAACAAGCCACAACATACGCGACTACACGGAGGATAAACACCGCCGAGTGGACGATACACCTTACGGCGGCGGCAAAGGGATGCTGATGATGGCACCTCCCATATACAATTGCTATTCGGCTGTCCTTGAAAAAAATAAGGATATGGGCGAAAATATAAAGCGCAGAGTGGTATATATGTCACCGCAGGGGAAAATACTTAATCACGAAAAGGCACTTGAGCTTTCGCAATACGACAATCTTGTTATACTTTGCGGTCATTACGAGGGGGTAGATTACAGGGTTATCGACGAAATTGTTGACGAGGAAATATCTATAGGAGATTTCGTACTTACGGGCGGGGAAATTCCCGCTTGCATCCTCGTTGATGCTGTAGCTCGCCTTGTTGACGGCGTCCTTGCCGATAAGGAGTGCTTTGAAAAGGAGAGTATTTCGGGGGGACTTCTTGAATATCCTCAGTACACAAGACCCTATGAGTTTCACGGAATGAAGGTACCCGAAGTGCTTATTTCGGGACACCACGAAAACATAGAAAAATGGAGAAACGAGCAGTCGCTTGAGCTTACAAGAAAAAAACGCCCCGACTTGCTCGACGGAGGAAATAAAGATTGAAAAAGCTTCTTGCAGAAGCGAAAAACAAACTTGGAATCTCAAATATAAATATTGACTGCGCCGTAAAAAGAGGACTCGTGCCTGCTGTTTGCGGCGCTTTTCTTGGCGCAATTTTGGGTAATTTTTTACCTGGAATTTCGGCGGTTGTCTTGCTTTGTATTGCTGCAAGCGCGATTTTGAGTGCACCGAGAACAGGAATAGTAGCTTGCTTTGCGCTCGTTTCGCTGTCGGGATTTTTACCGCATCCGTCGGTTTTCATCTTTGCCGTAGTGATTCTTTTGATTTTACGAACCATATTTTGCAATGGGAAATATATTCCGTGCCTACTTGATTTGTTCGTGCTGTGCTATGGAGTTTTGCTTGTTCTGTCGGGAGTTTTCGGGGCGGATAGCTCGTCACTTTTTGGGGCGATACTCTATGCCGTCTTCCTTGGGGGATATTTTCTCTTCTCATTTGTGGCAAAAAAAGAGGACAGCCAACGCGCCGTGAATGCCTTGATATTTTCGGCTGTGCTTGCGGCACTTGTGGGAGTGTGGCAGATGTTCAAGGGCGGATTTGAAAGCGGTTGGCTTGATTCAACAGCTTTTTCGGGGATAAAGGTGAGGATATTTGCTACCTTTGATAATCCCAACGTTTACGCAACTTACTTGCTTTTGGTAATTCCGTTTGTGCTTGAAAGGGCAATTTCGCATAAAAAAACTACAAAAAGAATTGTGTATTTTGCCATTCTCGCACTTTTTACTCTGTGTATGCTACAGACGTGGAGCCGCGGCGCGTGGCTCGGACTTTTGCTTGAAATTTTCGTATTTCTGCTTTTGAGTGCTCCGAGACTTCTGAAGCACACCGTTTTGGGACTGCCTGCTGCGAGTGTGGGCGCAATTCTGTTTTTCCCGCAGGTTATCGACCGCTTCAAAAGCATAGGTGACCTTTCGGACACCTCGGTTTCGTACAGAATTTCGGCGTGGAAGGGAATAGCCAAAATGATTTCAGCCAACCGATTTTTGGGTGTAGGATTTGGTGAACCGTCGTTTTTGGCTGTCTATCCATTGTTTGCCTATTCGGGGGCGACCGCTGTAAAACACAGTCATAGCCTTTACCTTCAGATACTCGTTGAGACAGGGGCATTGGGGCTTGTGCTTTTTCTTGGTGCAATGGTTGTTCTTGCAAAGGATTGTCTGAAATCTGTTTTCGCGCGGCGGCAGAATTGCGGAATTATTGCGGCGGGATTGTCGGCTGTTGTCGGTAGTCTATTTATGGGGATTACCGACCATATCTGGTATAATTCACGCGTTTTTATGTGCTTTTGGCTTGTTGTGGCGTTGACGAATTTTGAAATACGAAAGGAGAGAGCTTTTGAAAATTAAAAGGCTTGTGCTTTGCGCCGCTGTATTTTTGGTTCTGCTTGCCGCCGTAGCTTTGGTTTGGACGCTAAGGCAAAAGGACAATACAGAAAGCGTTGAGCTTGAATATCGGGTCGTTTTTGAAAACGTAGATTCTGAATTTGCCGACAAAATAAAGGTGGGCGACGGCGTTGTTAACTCTCGTTCGCAGAGTCTTTTAGGGTATGTGACCGAGGTGGACGTCTCGGAAAATTATTACGTTTATGAGCTTGATTCGGACCGCGTAATCAAAAGGGAATATCCCGATAAATATAATCTCGCGGTGAAGATAACCGCCGATGCCGAATACATCAAAGGTGTCGGTTGCAGTATAAGCGGTATAAGAATAGCCGTCGGTGTGCCGCTTGAACTTCGTTCCCCGAGCTTTGTAGGGCAGGCGTACTGCACCGATATTGAATGGAGAGAAAAGGCAGATGAGTAAAAGAAGATACGCTTTGGGCGCTTTTATAATTTTTTTCGTTGCCTTTTGCATCGTTACAACAGTGCTGAAAAGCCACGGCTTTGGTGTTGCGGGAGAGGAGTCGCTCGATGAATATATAATTAGCTTTACCGTAACCGATATTTCGGCAAATTCAGAAAAATATTTTGTTCAGGGCGACACGGTTACCTCGGGTGGCTTGGCGCTTGGTACGCTGTACCAAGCCGTCAGAGTATCGCCTACGAATGTTTACGCAACAAACGCCGGCATATCCGTGGCAGTTTCTTATCCCGAAAACACGCGTGTAGACTTGCGCGGAACTATTCTGTCTCACGGTAAAAATGACGGTGGCGGATATATGCTGGGAGGATACAGACATATCGCCCCGGGGGAAGCTTTCTTCGTATCAACAGAGCATATTGACGTTCTTATTAAAGTGACTGAAATAGTCAAAAAATAGCAGTTTTAACGGCGATTTGTCAAAAATGTCAAAAACACGGCGAGTTTATACTGCAAAATTCATAAAAAAACACCGATGAAATCCTATTGATTTTAAGAGATTTTTTTGATATACTATTAAAGGGTATGTATGTTGTCTGCATTGCCTATATAAAACGTGAGGATTTTAGATGAAAGGATTTGCACAAGTATGTTGACGAGAGATGTGACAATTACAAATAGTATTGGATTGCACGCGAGACCTGCTACGTTTTTTATTCAGAAAGCAAATTCCTATAAGAGTTCTATATGGGTGGAGAAGGACGACCGCAGAGTTAACGCGAAGAGCCTGCTTGGAGTTCTTTCACTTGGAATTGCAAAGGGAATGACGGTTACTCTTATTGCCGACGGTCAGGACGAGGACAATGCACTCGACGGACTTTCGGATCTTATTGATACGGGTTTTGCCGATTAAAAAGTAGCTTGGACGGATTTCCGTCGTCGACTGCGGGGATTCCCCGCAGTTTTTTGTTATTTTGATTTTGGAGGTGCGCAATGGCGGGAAACGCGGAAAAAATAAAAGCCTTGCTTGAAAAAGCCAATACGCTGCCTCTTTGTCCCGGTGTGTATATAATGAAAAACGCGGCGGGAAAGGTAATTTACGTCGGCAAATCGCGCAAGCTGAAAAACAGAGTCTCACAGTATTTTCAGAACAGCGCAAAGAACGTAAAGACATCAAGAATGGTCTCATCGGTGGATAATTTCGACTATATCGTCTGCACTACCGAGATTGAGGCTCTTACCCTTGAAAATACTCTTATTAAGCAGTACTCTCCAAAATATAACATAAAGCTTAAGGATGCCAAGGCATATCCTTATATAAAAATCACAAACGAGGAATATCCGAGAGTTCTTTTTACCAGAACACGCGCCAACGATAAGGCAAAATATTTCGGTCCGTACAGCGGAACGGCTACGGTGTTTTCTGTGCTTTCGCTTTTGTATAAGAGCTTGGGAATTCCGTCCTGTAAACGCAGATTTCCACGCGATATAGGCAAGGAGCGCCCCTGTATCTACAGACAGATGAAGCAATGCTGCGGCGTTTGTGCAGGCGACGTAACCAAAGAAGAATATAACGATATTATTCGTTCGGCAAGCGATATACTTCGCGGTAACACCGCTAAGGCGAGACGCACCATAGAAGAAGATATGATGCGCTACGCTGAGCAGGAAAATTTTGAGGCGGCAATAAGGTGCAGGAACACCCTTTCGGCCCTTGAAAAGCTGACTGAAAAGCAGAAGGTGGTTTCTTCAGCACACTCAAATCACGACGTTGTGGGCATTTACAGAGGTGAGCTTTGCACCGCAATATCAATGCTCAACGTGCGCGGAGGCGTGCTTATAAATAAATCTGACTACGTTTTCGGAAATGACCGTGTTATTGATGATAGCAGCTTGGGCAGCTTTTTGTGCGATTACTACCGTGGGAAAGACGATATTCCGCGCGAAATACTCCTTTCCTTTGAAATGGAGCGCGAGGAAGCAGAGCTTGTTGAGGAATATCTCAGGCTTCTTTCTTCGGCGCAGGTAGAGGTGAGAGTTCCCGAACGCGGCGACAAAAAAGCGCTTGTCGGTATAGCGGTAAACAATGCCGAGCAAGCGGCACTTCAGTACGTATCTGATGCCGAAAAATCCGACACGGTTCTCGTCTCGCTTGCCGAAACGCTTGGTCTTGAGGTGCTTCCGTCAAGAATTGAGGCGTATGATATATCAAACCTCGGCTCAGAGCACAAAACCGCAGGAATGATAGTCTGTGAGGACGGAAAGCTGAAAAAGAGCGACTACAGAAGCTTCACAATAAAGAGCGTTGAGGGAACAGACGACTATGCTTCTATGCGCGAGGCGTTGCGCCGAAGATTTAACCATATCGACGACGAAAGCGGCTCGTTTTCCAATATTCCCGACCTAGTACTGCTTGACGGCGGACACACTCACGTTTCCTGCGTGAGAGACACACTTTCAGAGATGGGAATAGAGGTTCCCGTATTCGGTATGGTCAAGGATGAATATCACAAAACACGCGCCCTTTGCGATGAGAAAAACGAAATAAGCATAGCGGGCGATAAAGAGCTTTTTGTGTTCATATATAAAATACAAGAGGAGATACACCGATTCACAGTGTCAAAAATGACTGCCGCTAAGCTTAAGACCCTCAAGACCTCATCACTTGAAAAGATAAAGGGAATTGGCGAGAAAAAAGCGCGGGCAATACTCTTGAAATTCGGTACGCTTGACGCGGTAAAAAAGGCGACTACGCAAGAGCTTGCAGAGGTTAAGGGTGTCAGCGCAAGCGACGCGCAAAGGGTTTACGACTATTTTCACAGCTCGGAAGGAGACAGAAAATGAGAATAATAACGGGAAGCGCAAAGGGAGTTAAGCTGCTTACACTTGAGGGGCTTGAAACCCGCCCAACCGCAGAACGGACAAAGGAAGCAGTATTTTCTATGCTTCAATTCGATATAGAAGGCAGAAAAGTGCTCGACCTTTTTGCCGGCTCCGGACAAATGTCGCTTGAAGCACTCAGCCGCGGTGCAGAGTCGGCGGTTATGCTTGACAGGTCAAAAGAAGCGGTAAATATTATAAACAAAAACGTCGAAAAGACCCGTCTTTCAGATAAATGCAAGGTCTTTTGCAGTGATTGCTTTGATTATCTCAAACGCAATAAAGGCGACAAATTCGATTTGGTTTTCATTGACCCACCGTATGCCTTGAAATTAGTGGAAAGCTCACTAAAGGCGTTGCTTGACAGCAACGCCCTTAAGCCCACATCAATAATAGTATGTGAAAGCGGCGAAGCAGAAGTCTTTGCCGAAAACAGCCCCCTTAAGGATAAATTCGAAACTGTAAAAAGCGGAAAATACGGCGTGGCGTACGTCAATATATTTACGCCGAAGGAGGTATAATATGAGTCTTGCCATCGTTCCCGGAAGCTTTGACCCTATTACCGTAGGTCACGTTGACGTGATAGAACGCGCGTCAAAAATCTTCGATACCGTAGTCGTTATGGTAATGGTGAACAGAGAAAAAGAGTATATGTTTACCATAGACCAAAGAACCCAGCTTGCCAAGTTGTCCTGTGATCACCTTCCAAATGTAAAGGTGCTTTACAGTGAGGGAATGCTTATAGACGCGGTAAACGAGTTGGGCGCAAACGTCATAGTAAAGGGCGTGCGCACAATTAAGGATTTCAAATACGAGCAGGTGCAGGCGTATTGGAATAAGGAACATAACCCCAAAGCAGAAACGATGTACATCCCAAGCGACCCTGCGCTTAAGCGGGTAAGCTCCACAATGGTGCGCAAGCTTATTGAGGAGGATAAGCCCCTTGAGGGCGTGCTTATGCCCACGGTAATAAGAAAATTAAAGGCAGACGGCAGAATTGAAAGAGATAAACAGTGAATTTGAAAGAGAGTGTTAACGCACTCTCTTTATTTTGTCATAAATGAACAAGCCCTCTCATATAGTTTAATGAAAATAAATCGGGAGGAATATTTATGGCGGAACATTCAATTTATAAGGACATAGCAGAAAGAACGGGCGGTGACGTTTATATCGGTGTTGTTGGACCTGTGCGGACGGGAAAATCCACATTTATAAAGCGTTTTATGGAAGAAATGGTGCTTCCCAATATTGAGGATGCCAACACACGTGAGAGAGCGAAGGATGAAATGCCCCAGAGCGCGGCAGGAAAAACCGTTATGACCACAGAGCCCAAATTTATCCCCGATAACGCGGTAAGCATTGGCTTTGGTGACGGTACCAGAGTCAGGGCAAAGCTTATTGACTGCGTTGGATATATTGTTGAGGGGGCAATGGGGGCAATAGAAAACGGCGAGCCGAGGATGGTGAGAACGCCGTGGCGAGACGAGCCTATGCCTTTTGTAGAGGCGGCGGAAATGGGCACGAAAAAGGTTATAGAGGAGCATTCCACTATAGGTATGTTGGTTACCACAGACGGAAGTGTTGGCGAGATACCGCGTGAAAATTACGTTGAAGCGGAGCAGAGAATAGTAGGTGAGCTGAAGGCGCTTGGTAAGCCCTTTGCAATTGTGCTGAACTCCGCGTCTCCGTCCAACGAAAAGTCGGTGGCGCTTGCCTATGAGCTTGAAGAAAAATATCAAGCTCCTGTGGCACTTGTAAACTGCCTCGAGCTTGATGCGGAGGATATTAAACACATTATTGCCCTTGTGCTGAATGAATTTCCAATGGCTGAGATGAAGGTGAAAACTCCCTCGTGGCTTGAAGCGGTCGGACATGACCACAGAATAAAGCAATCGATTATTGAAAGTCTGCGTAAATGCGCGTCAAGTATAAAAAAAGTCGGCGATGTTGAAGATGCACTTAAGCTTCTTGAGGAAAACGAATATATTATGAGCCTTAAAGCGGACGACGTTGATATGGGAACGGGAAAGCTGCGTGTTGCACTTGAGCTTGAGCCGAGCCTGTTTTACGAGGTAATAAGCGAAATGACGGGAATGGAGATAGATGACGACAGTAAGCTGATCTCCACACTTAGCGAGCTTGCCGCCCTTCGTTCAAAATTTGAGAGGGTTTCGGAGGCACTTGCAGAGGTAGAGGAAAAGGGCTACGGAATAGTAATGCCCGACGTGGATGAGCTTCGCCTTGAAGAGCCCGAGATAATTAAGCAGGCAGGAGGCTACGGCGTAAGACTTAGGGCGGCGGCGCAGTCGATTCATATGATAAGAGCCAACATAGAAACCGAGATAAATCCTATAGTAGGAAGCGAACAGCAATCCGAGGAGCTTATAAAATACGTGCTTCACGAATTTGAGGAGGACCCCAAGCGCATCTGGGAGTCCAATATGTTCGGAAAGAGTCTCTACGCCCTTATGAACGAGGGGCTTCACACCAAGCTTTCAAATATTCCCGAGGAATCGCGCGCCAAGCTTTCCGAGACCCTTGAAAGAATTATAAACGAGGGAAGCGGCGGACTGATTTGCATCATTCTTTAAGGAAATACACATCTTTTAATGCCGTTACACAACGCAAAAAGGGGCTGATTCAGCCCCTTTTGATTTATGTTTTTGAAATTTCAATTTTAATATTGAGCTCTTTGCTTCCTTCGGCATAAAACGCTTTGTAATATCCGTTTCGGTTTCTTACTGTTTTTTCAAGGCTTTTTATCGCTCCGTCGGTGGTGTATTTGCATATCCAGCCCTCGTATATCACGGAAAGTGAGCCGTCATAGCAAGTGATTTTCGTATGCTTTTCTCCGTCAAAATCAAAAGCAGGTAACGCAAATCCAAGTGATCCGCCGCCGCTGACGTGAATATTGACACCGCTTGAATTTACCGTGTAACGTGACGTTATATTTTCGTCTCCGAATTTGCATTCAATAACAGCATAAGCGTTGTTGTTGTCCTTTGTACAAGAAATTACGTTGTATTCCGCATTTCCGTCAAGAGCAAAAACAGGTTTTCCGTCGGCGATAATGCAGGGACAAAGGGAATATGGGTCAGAGCTTTCGACGTTTATACAATAGTTCGGGTGCTTTGAAGATACGCAGGGGAGGGAAAGGCATATGGGCGAAGGAGCCCCCGCTTTGTGTACCCGCCCAAGACCGTCGGCATCATAGTGGACATCGGCGTTCAAGTCAAACTCAAGGGCATAACCGCCGCATTTCACAAATAATTTGTGGAAATCATCCGACGTTCTGAATATCTCTGCCTCGTCATTTTTGGGGGCGCACGGTATGGATTCGTCACACATCAGATATGCACCGTAGAACCAAGATGCCGTGGTTATCATATACTTGTCAAAATATCCGTAATCCTCACAGCCGTATTTGCTTTCAAGCGGAAAACGGTTTTTAATATGAAGTATAGGAGATTTTGAGAACCAATAGTCGGTAACAGCCATAGCCGAAGCAACTCCCGCTTTGAATCTTGATGCAAGCTGGAGGTCTCCCTCTTTTGCGTATCGGTTTGCTTCAAATTCAAATATTATAGCAAGAAGTCCCTCGTTGTGCAAAAATTGATTGCTTCGTCCACCGAACGGTATTTCACCGCTGGTCGATTGCATTTTCAGCGTGAGAAGCGCTGTTTTTCTCAAGCACTCGTCTATTTCGTTGAAATATTTGCCGCGGTATCCGAAGTGCAAAAGCATTGAAAAGAGAACGCGCGGAACAAAATCATAAACCATAGGAGGGTGATTTGGAGCATCCTTGTACATAAGATTTTCGTCAAGATGGGCCAATTGGGTAGCTATCTGCGTATCGACGAAATCCTCGACTCTGTTAAGCCCGATAAACTGACGCATATGTTCGCTTACTCCGGTGAAAAGAGCCCAATTGTAAACAATGTCATCAGGTGTCTTAGCGAAAACGTTGTAGCAGTTTGCAGGTTCAATATCAGTAAGGTAGTTCTTCCAACGGTCCAATGTTTCGATGTCAACCGTTTTATATTTTTCAAGCTCCATAATGCAGAAAATAATTTCTCTTACAGAGAAGTCGTTAGCCGCCTTGACGTTTGGAATAGTCTTGCAGCAAAACTCCATCATTTCGCAAAAGAGAGGCAGTAAATAGCTTCTTTTTCCGTGCGCGGCGAGAATACCTATGCAAACAGTCAAACGAGGGAATCCGTGCTCCTTAAGACCGTTGGTTTTAACTTGATTAAAATATTGTTCGATGTGCTCGTCACTATACGCTGAAAGTGCCGTTTCCATTAAAGATATATATTTTTCTTTAGTAACCATATAAAGCCTCCTTATATTGAAGTGTTAAATTCATTATATAATACCGATAACGTAATTTCAATGGCTTTTTTTGCTGTTTTATGGGTGATTGTTGTTGCAAAAAAACAGAAGTGTTCCCACGTCGTAAAGGGGGGCGTCGGAAAGAGAAATCACCTCGTAGCCTTGCTTTTGGCAAAATGCGGATATCTCTGTGCCGTCTTTGTGCTTTGATATATCTCCGCAAAAATAAACTTTATTTCCGTACACTCCCGAGGCGCCGCCGAGAAATCCGTAGTCGTATCCTTCAAGGATGACTCCGCCCGAACATATCAAAAGCGCATCGACTCCAAGCTTGCGCGCGGTGTTGTAAATGCCTTGGTCAGCTGTTATAACTGCATTTTCAAGAACTAGAGAAGAACACTTTGCGTAGCCTTGCTTTACGTTTGCGTTAACAAAACCTCTTGATAGGGCGTATTTCTTTATTTCCTCGGAAATGTGGGCTGTGTTACCGACTATTGCGTTTTTCAAAGTGAAAAAATTGTAAGCAACGTCAAGCGGATACTCCCTGCCAAGTTTGTCGTTTGTCAACGAAAGCTTCAACGACGTCTTGGAGATTATCAGATCTATTTCGTGTTTAGTCTCAATGTAATAATCCTTCGGGACAAACAGCCTGCCGTTCATTGATTTCAGCAGCATATCGGGGTGTGACGCAACTCTTGGGTCAAGCGCTGAAAAAGGAGGTAACTCTATTACCTCGCATATTTCGCATAATTTGCTTTTTGCGGAGCAGGGCATTCTGCCGTCGATAACCGCTACCATAAAATCACCTCATAAAAATAAAGCCGCCGAAGACTATTCGGCGGAAACTTTATTGATCGTGCTTACGCACGTGTTACCTTGCCTGAACGCAGACAACGAGAACATACAGCAACGGTTGTAGGAGTACCATCAACTATTGCCTTTACCTTGCGGATATTGGGCTTCCAACATCTGTTTGTCTTACGATGAGAGTGGGAAACGTTCTGTCCGAAAACAACGCCCTTTCCACAAACACTGCACTTTGCCATCTTGACACCTCCTGTATGCGGTATTGCGAATAATGAATTTCATTAATTAACAGCATACATTATAACATACAAAAAGAAAAAAAGCAATAGTTTTTTGAAAAAAAGTTAAATATTTTTTTATAATATTTTTTTGAGTCGAATTCAGCCGTAAACCGCCGAGGAATTAAGCGCGCCTTCTATCCGCAAAAGACGGTTGTATTTTGCGATGCGTTCGCTTCGGCAAGGGGCGCCTGCCTTGATAAACGCCGCGCCCGTGCCGACGGCTATATCCGAAAGCGTGGTGTCCTCGGTCTCACCCGAACGGTGAGAAAGAATAAATCCGTAGTGCGCGTTCTTTGCGGTGTCTATGACCTTCAATACCTCGGAAAGCGTACCGATCTGATTGGGCTTTATAAGAATTGAATTTCCGATGCCTTGCTTTATACCGTCGCGCAGACGCGAATCGTTGGTTACAAAAAGGTCGTCTCCTACAAGTCGGAGCTTGTCGCCAAGCTTATCGGTCATAAGCTTCCAACCGCCGAAATCGTCCTCACCCAGTCCGTCCTCTATAGATATTATAGGATATTTTTCAATAAGCTCGGCATAATAATTTATAAGCTCCTCCGCAGTATATTCTTTGCCAAGCTTGCAGGTCTTGTAAGGTACACCGGAGGTGTGCGTCCATTCGCTTGCCGCGCAGTCAAGCGCGATTTTGACCTGCCCCTCGTAGCCTGCCCTTTTTATTGCTTGACAAATAAGCTCAAGCGCCTCTTCGTCAGAGCCAAGATCGGGAGCAAATCCTCCTTCATCGCCTACCGTAGAATTTAGCTTTCTTTCTTTGAGAATATTTCCAAGATCGTGGTAAATTTCACTTCCCATTCTTAACCCCTCCGAAAAGCACCGCGCTCCTATGGGAACTATCATAAATTCCTGTATCTCAACGTTATTTGAGGCGTGCGCGCCGCCGTTGAGGATATTCATCATCGGTACGGGGAGTCTGTGGGCATTGATACCGCCCAAATGTCGGTAGAGGGGCATTCCTTGCGAATTGGCGGCAGCTCTTGCGTTAGCAAGCGAAACCGCGAGAATGGCGTTTGCGCCAAGCTTGGATTTGTCCTTTGTTCCGTCAAGCTCGCAGAGTATTCTGTCAAGCTCGTGCTGTTCGCATGGGTTTATTCCGGCAATAGCGGGGGATATAACACGGCAAACGTTGTAGACCGCCTTGAGAACACCCTTGCCATGATAATATGCGCCGTCTGCATCGCGTTTTTCATTTGCTTCATGCCTACCCGTAGAAGCACCCGAGGGCACGCTTGCTATGCCCACCGTTCCGTCACTTAAAAATACGGTTGCTTCAACCGTGGGATTTCCGCGTGAGTCGAGAATTTCCCTTGCGCAACACTTTATGATCTGAGGCTTACTCATAATATTCACCTTCCTTTTTAGTAGTTTTCTCGAAAAATAGCAGAAATATACCAAAAAAGCGCAACTTTAACCTTGACTTGAAATAGCGAAACGTTTATAATATAGGTATAATATTGCTCTGTGAAAGGAGATACTCAATGAAGCTTTCTATTTCTACACTGGGGTGCCCGAATTGGAGCTTTGATAAAATAATCACCGAATTTTCAAAGCTTGGGGTGCAGGGAATCGAGGTTCGCGGTATAGACGGCGTTATGGATTTTGACGCTATACCCGAGCTTTGCGGAGAAAATATAGGTAAGACACTTGAAATTCTCAGGAAAAACAAACTTGAGTTCGTTTGCTTCAGTGCGTCGTCAAGCTTTCACGAAAGAGAGAAGCACGAAAAAAATATTGCCGAGGCAAAAGCGACGATTGATGCCGCGAAGCGTTGCGGTGTGCCGTATATCCGAGTTTTCGGAAATAACGTCTCTGCAGAAGCTCCCGACAAATCCCTTGAAAATATTATCGACGGTATCGCCGAGGTCTGCCGATATGCCGAGGATAAGGGCGTAGTCGTCAATCTTGAAATCCACGGCGACATAAATACTCCGGAGCGCCTTGCCAAGGTTATAGGTGCGCTTAAGTGTTATAGGTCATTTGGTATCATTTGGGATATTTGCCACACGTTTACCTCTTGCGGAAACGACATTTCCGAGGTTTATGAGGTTATTAAGCCCTACGTTCGCCACGTACATATAAAAGACGCAGTGAGAGATGATGGAAAAACACAGCTTCGCTCCATAGGTGAGGGTGATATAAATATAGAAGGAATTATAAAGCTGTTGCTTGATGACGGCTACTGCGGATTCTTTTCCTTTGAGCACGAAAAGAAGTGGCACAAGGAGCTTCCCGAGCCTGAAACCGAATTTCCCAAGTTTGTTGAATATATAAAAAAGCTGAATATCTGACCCATTGGCTGTCCTTTTGGACAGCCTTTTATTAACAAATTGTTAAACTCGGAAAAATCAAGCAAAATCGACAAAAAGGGACTTGATTTTTTGTGAAAAATGTTATATAATAAAAAAGCTGACCAAAAAACAGCCCCATAATTATTCTAATCGGAGACATTATGCCTAAATTTTTTGTGAGACAGGACAGTATATCTGACCAACGCATAACCATAATCGGCGACGATGCCTTTCACATATCGAGAGCACTACGTATGGCTAAGGGCGAGCATATCACGGTTTGTGATATGCAGTGCAACGAATACGACTGCGTGCTTGCGGAGTTTAACCCCGATAGCGTAGTCGCGGAGATAATCTCGTCAAAAAGAATAGATAACGAGCCGCCCGTAAAGGTATATCTTTTTCAGGCACTCCCGAAGGGCGACAAGCTTGATACGGTTATACAAAAGGCCGTTGAGTGCGGAGTTTACGAAATAACTCCCTTTGAGAGCGAGCGCTGTGTGGTAAAATCAAAGCCCGATGCGGAGGAGCGTAAAACCGAACGCCGCAACCGAATTTCACTTGAAGCCGCAAAGCAATGCGGCAGGGGATATATTCCGAGAGTAAATCCCACCGTGAGCTTTGAAGAGGCTGTAAGGAAAGCCTGCGAGTGCGAGCTTTGTCTGTTTTGCTATGAGGCTGAAGAACAGGCGTCTCTTAAGGAACTGCTAAAATCAAACCGTTGCGCCGAAGCGATAGCCGTATTTATAGGAAGCGAGGGCGGATTTTCGGTAGCAGAGGCGGCATATGCCCGTGATAAGGGTATGAAGTCGGTAAGTCTTGGTAAACGCATTCTCAGAACCGAGACTGCCCCGTCCTTTGTACTAAGCTGTATTTCGTACGAAACAGAGCTATAATGGCAAATTATATAAAAAAATAAAAAAATTTTTAATATTTTGCATAAAAATTTTCAAAAACCTATTGAAATTTTACAAAAAATATAGTAAAATATAGGACAGTATCAACAAAACAAGGAAAATAAATTGCGAGGAGATTTATTTATGTCGAACAGATTGTTTCAAGGTGTTATCCATCAGATGAAGGATGCCATAGATAGGGTAATAGGTGTTATTGACGAAAACGGCAGTATCATCGCTTGCTCTGAGCTTGTACACGTAGGAGAGATCAAGCAGGGGATCCGTGATGAACTTGCATATTCGGGCGAGATGTTCGTGCTTGACGGATATACTTACAGAGCTATAAACGTAGGCGTAAAGGCTGAGTATACCGTATTTGTTGAGGGCGAGGATAAGGTAGCTGATAAAATGTCAAAGCTGCTTACCATTTCTCTCGGTAACATAAAGAACCTTTACGATGAAAAGTACGATAAGGGTTCGTTTATCAAAAATATCATTCTTGATAATATTCTCCCCAGCGATATATATATTAAAAGCAAGGAGCTTCACTTCAACACCGAGGAAGTCCGTATCGTGTTCCTTATCAAATTCTACGGAAAGACCGACATGATGCCCTTTGAAATGCTCCAGAATATGTTTCCCGATAAATCAAAGGACTACGTTATCAGCGTAGGAGAGCACGATATCGTTCTCGTTAAGGATATCAAGCAGGGCACAGACAGCAAGGAGATTGAAAAGATCGCTACAAATATCGCAGACACTCTCAGCACAGAGTTCTACACCAAAGTGGCTATCGGTATCTCCACCATTGTCGATAACATAAAGGATCTTGCGCGTGCATATAAAGAGGCGCAGGTAGCTCTTGACGTCGGAAAGGTGTTTGAGACCGAAAAGAACATAATCAGTTATGAAAATCTCGGTATAGGCAGACTTATTTATCAGCTTCCCACCACTCTTTGCGAGATGTTCTTGCAGGAGGTGTTCAAAAGGGGAAGTCTTGAGTCTCTTGACCGTGAGACGCTTATGACTATCCAGAGCTTCTTCGAAAACAACCTTAACGTTTCGGAGACCTCAAGAAAACTTTTTGTACACCGCAATACACTTGTGTACAGACTTGAAAAAATCCGCAAGCTCACAGGTCTTGATCTTCGCGAGTTTGAACACGCTATAACCTTTAAGGTTGCTCTTATGGTTAAGAAATACCTTAATTCCAAACCCGGCAAGTTTTAATAGATACATAATAAGCGAAGCGAGCGTGTTTGAAAGTGCGTTTGTTTCGCTTATGTGTGTAATTTGAAAAGGCATATTTTCAAGGAGAACGCGATGCAGGAAGAATTTGATGAGATAAAAGCCGAAGCCTCTGAGCTTTCTTGTGGAAAGAAAAGAATAATTTGTCTCGTCGTCGCTTTCATCGCTGTCGCCCTCATCTCGGTTATGCTCACCTTTTCGCTGACGGTAAATTATTTTTTCTCGGAAGAAAACGGCGAGTATGCAAAATTTGAGGTTCTAAAAAAATATATAGATAAATACTCGTATTACGAACCCGACCACGATGCGATGATGGATGCCGCACTTAAGGCATACGTAAGCGGAACGGGCGACCGATACGCAGAGTATTATAACGCCGAGGACTTCAAGGCTCTCGCAGAGGATAATGAAGGGCGCTTTGTGGGAATAGGCGTGACCATTTCGGAAACCGAGACAGTTTATCATAATAAATCCGTTACCCTTATCGAGGTGATCGGCGTTTATGAGTCATCGCCTGCAAACGAGGCGGGAATCCGTGAGGGTGATATGATTTATTCGGTTTATACCGATGACGGCGAAATATTCACCGATGATGTTGGTATGGATGTTGTCACTTCAAAAATCAAGGGCGAAGAGGGAACAGAGGTTAAAATATCTGTGCTTCGCGGCTCGGAAAACGAATATGAAAAGCTTGACTTCACAATGAAACGCCGTAAGGTAGACGTAAATTCGGTAACGTATGAGATTTCTGAAAGTCAGCCTACGGTCGGAATAGTTAGAGTAACACGCTTTGACCTCAGAACGCCGTTGCTGTTTAAGGGTGCATTTAACGACCTTAAGCGGCAAGGAATAACCAAAGTGGTTCTCGATATGCGCGGCAATCCGGGTGGTGATCTTAGCTCGGTTATTGCGTGCGCAAGCTACTTCCTCGTTGAGGGAGATGTAATAATAAGTACCGAGGATAACGACGGCAACAAATTGTTTGAGGAGGCGCGTTCCCGCACTTACGGTGCAACGTATTCCTCGTGCAACGTGGCTAAGGACGAGATAGGAATGTTTCGTGACTTTGAGGTTTCGGTTCTTGTAAACCGAGCAACCGCAAGCGCGGCAGAACTTTTAACGGCTGTTTTCAGAGATTACGAGTTGGCTGTTACCGTGGGCGAAAAAACCTACGGAAAGGGAACGATGCAAACCATCTATCCACTTGACCGCGCGGGCTTCGACGGGGGCGTTAAGATGACGACGAACGTCTATTTCCCACCATGCGGTGAAAGCTACGACGGAATGGGAATTATTCCCGATATAACCTTGGATAACTCAGCGACTGAGGATCTTCAGCTTGCCGCGGCAATAGAAAAACTTGTTAAATAAAAAATAAATATAAATTCGCGACCGACGACCGCGCAAAATAGCCGTCGGAGAAGGAGCACATTATGGCAAAGACAAAACAGAGCTATACGCAACAGGGTTACGACCTGCTTGTAAACGAACTTAATTATCTTAAATACGAAAAACGCGAACAGGTTAAAGAAGCTATCGCTACCGCACGTTCTTTTGGAGACCTTTCCGAGAACTCCGAGTATGATGAAGCGCGCAACGAGCAGGCTAAGGTTGAGGCTCGTATAGCAGAGCTTGAGGCTCTTATTGAGAACGCAGAGATAGTTGACGAATCTGTGCTTGACACCTCGGTTGTAAATATCGGATCGGTTGTTAAGGTTTTTGATAAAGAAGAAAACGAAGAGATCGAGTATCATATAGTTGGCTCGAACGAAACAAACCCCTTTGAAAATAAAATTTCCATCGAATCTCCCGTTGGAAATGCACTTAACGGTAAGAGAGCAGGAGAAAAGGTTGAGGTAAATGCACCCCACGGCATAATTGTTCTTGAAATACTTGAGGTTTCAAGAAGATAACTTTTTGAAAGGATACTAATAATGGCAGACGTAAATACAACACCAATTGAAACAGAAGAGCAGGATCTTAACGAAATACTCCGTATAAGACGCGCAAAGCTCAAGGAGCTTGTTGATGCGGGACAGAACCCTTATGAAAAGGTAAAGTTTGATTTCGATACCTATTCGGTGGAGATCAAGGAAGATTTCGAGAATTATGAAAATAAGGACGTAGCTATTGCGGGAAGAATTATGAGCCGCCGCGATATGGGTAAGGCAAACTTTATCGACGTTGCAGACGGTAAGGGAAGAATCCAGTGCTACATCAAGATAGACGAAGTAGGCGAAGAGGTTTTCGAACAGTATAAGAAGTGGGATATCGGCGATATCGTTGGTATCAAGGGCTTTGCGTTCAGAACTCGCCGTGGTGAAATATCGGTTCACGTAAAGGAGATCGAGCTTCTTTCCAAGTCGCTTCTTCCTCTCCCCGAGAAGTTCCACGGACTTACAAATACCGACCTTCGTTACCGTCAGAGATACGTTGACCTTATCGTTAACCCCGAGGTAAAGGATACCTTCATCAAGCGTAGCCTTATCCTTAAGGAGATAAGAAATTATCTTGACAGCAAGGGATTCCTTGAGGTTGATACCCCCATACTTACTCCCTTTGAAATAGGCGCATCGGCAAGACCTTTCGTAACTCACCATAACACGCTTGATATGGATATGTATCTCCGTATTGAGACCGAGCTTTACCTTAAGAGACTTATCGTAGGCGGTGTGGACAGAGTTTATGAGGTTGGACGTATTTTCAGAAACGAGGGTATGGACACTAAGCATAATCCTGAGTTTACAACTATCGAGCTTTATCAGGCATACACCGACTATAAGGGAATGATGGATCTTGTTGAGGAGCTTTATAAGCTTCTTGCAGAGAAGATTTGCGGTTCTCTCGATATCACCTATCAGGGTAAGGAAATTCATATGGGACAGTGGGAACGCCTTACTATGGTTGAAGCTGTTAAGAAGTATTCGGGTTGCGACTACTACGAGTGGGCTACCGACGAGGATGCAAGAGAGTGCGCAAAGAAGATGCACGTTGAAGTTCCCGCAAACGCTACAAAGGGTGCGGTGCTTGTTGAGCTGTTCGATGCATACGTTGAGGAAAAGCTTATTCAGCCTACCTTTATCTACGATTATCCCGTTGAAAACAGCCCCCTTGCAAAGCGCAAGGCAGACGAGCCTGCGTTTACCGAGCGTTTCGAGTACTTTATCAATGCAACCGAGTTCGGTAATGCTTTCAGTGAGCTTAACGACCCCATCGATCAGAAGCAGAGATTTGAGAAGCAGGTTGCGGCAAAGCGAGCTGAGGATCCCAATACCACAGCTCAGGTCGATTACGACTACGTAACCGCCCTTGAATACGGTATGGCCCCCACAGGCGGACTTGGCTTTGGTATCGACAGACTTGTAATGCTGTTGACTGATAGCGCGTCTATCAGAGACGTATTGTTGTTCCCGACAATGAAGCAGATCGACTGATAAGCCGAACTGTTATATAAGAACGGCGAGGGAATTTTCCTCGCCGTTCTTGATAATTTAACCACGATACAGAACGGAGAAAAAATGAACGATAAATATACCGAATCGGATATACACATAAAAAGCCCATTTCTTGAAAAGCTTGATAATTTCTGGTTTTATTATAAAATTCCGATTCTCATCGCCATTGTTGTTGTGCTAATTCTGTCTGTTTGTATAGTGCAGTCGTGCAGTAAAGAAAAAGAGGACGTTACCGTTATGTACGCAGGTCCTTACCTTTACAGCGCGGCAGAGATAGAGAAGCTTTGCGGTGAGCTTAACTCTGTAATGCCTGCAGATTTTGACGGGAACGGGGAAAAGGTGACGGGGATTGTTACGTATCAGGTAATGACTGAGGAACAATTGATTGCATATGAGGAGTCGCTGAAATTGGCTGATAGCCAAAACCGCGTTGACAGAACATATTTCACCACTCAGTTTCAGACCTATAATAACTATATGTTGACGGGCGAATGTGCCGTTCTAATGCTTGACCCCTCGCTTTATAATAAGCTTATAGAGGCGCAAAGACTCCAAAAGCTTTCGGCTGTTTTTGCCGAGACGCCCACGTCGGCTATCGACGAATACGGAATAAAGCTTTCTGAAACAGATTTTTATAAAAACTCGGAAATGCTGTCAATGCTGCCCGAGGATACGGTGCTGTGTCTTTCTTTGCCTTACGTTTTCGGTAAGTCGGGAAATGAAAAAGAGTACGCGCATATGAAATCAATGTTCGTCGCAATGGCTAAATGACAATGAGACTTGATAAATTTTTGACTGCAACTGCAACTGCCACAAGAAGCGAGGCAGGGAAAGCGGCGCGAAGCGGAAGAATTCTTGTTAACGGCATACCCGTTAAGACCGCTGCACAGCATATTGAACCCGAAAAAGATACCGTCGTGTATTGCGGTGAGCTTGTGGTATATAGAAAATTTACTTATATAATGCTCAACAAACCGCAAGGCTACGTAAGCGCAACCGAGGACGGGAACGATAAGACGGTGCTTGAGCTGTTGCCAGAAAAGTTGCGCGGAATAGGGCTTTTTCCTTGCGGAAGACTTGACAAAAATACAACGGGACTTATGCTTCTTACCGATAACGGTGAGCTTGGGCATAAGCTGCTCGCCCCCAAAAATCATGTGTCAAAGACCTACGGCTTCAAATGTGAATCCGAGCTGTCGGACGGTGATGTGCGAAAGCTTGAGACGGGCGTGTATATTGCAGGCGGACATCTTACAAAGCCTGCAAAAATAAAGCTTTTTCCGTCGCGGACGGAGGGCGAGATAACTATTACAGAAGGAAAATACCATCAAATCAAGTTTATGCTTGAGGCGGTGAAAAACAAAATTACCGAGCTTGAGCGTCTTAGCTTCGGTCCTCTTACGCGTGATGAAAATCTCTTACGCGGAGAGTGGCGTTATCTTAGCGATGATGAGGTTGAAAAGCTCGAAAAGCACTGTGAACAATAAATAGCCGTAAGGCGGAACGGAGTAAAAATGGACATTATTAAAACTTTGGCTGAAGAATTCAAGCTGAAAGAGGAGCAGGTAAAAAACACCGTTGAGCTTGTTGACGAAGGAAATACGATACCCTTTATCGCAAGATACCGTAAGGAGGTAACGGGAAGCCTTGACGATACGCTTCTTCGTGACCTTGTTGACCGACTTACCTACCTTAGAAATATAGAAAAGCGTAAGGAGGAGGTAAAGGCACTTATCGACGGGCAGGGCAAGCTTACCGATGAGCTTGTTGCGGCTATTGATAACGCAAAGACAATAACGGAGGTTGACGACATTTACCGCCCCTACCGTCCGCACAGAAAGACAAGAGCCTCTGTGGCAAGAGAAAAAGGTCTTGAGCCTCTTGCGGAGCTTATTATTAAACAGCTTGAGGAATATGAAGCTCCCCTCGAGGTGCTTGCCGAGGCATATATTGACGAGGAAAAGGGCGTAGCATCTGCCGAAGAAGCGCTTGCGGGCGCACGCGATATTATTGCCGAGGACGTTTCGGATAACGCTGAATTCAGAAAAGAGATCCGCCGACTTACCTTTGAATACGGCTTTGTTGTGTCCAAGGGCACAAAGGAAGAGGACTCGGTATATTCTCCTTACTATGATTATAACGAAAAGGTAAATAAGATACCTTCTCACCGCGTTCTTGCAATTAACCGCGGTGAGAAAGAGGAGTTCCTCAAGGTGGATATTACGGTTGATCCCAATCTCATTCTCGGATTCCTTTATAATCAGATGCTTGAGAATACAAAGAGCCCTGCAAAGGATCACGTCACCGCGGCTATTGACGACAGCTACGACAGACTTATCGCTCCGTCGGTTGAGCGTGAGATTCGCTCCGACCTCTTTGATAACGCTTGTGAAGGAGCTATAAAGCTTTTCTCGGATAATCTTAAACATCTTCTTATGCAGTCTCCTCTTAAGGGTAAGACCGTGCTTGGATTTGACCCAGGTTACGTAAACGGCTGTAAGACCGCGGTCGTGGATAAAACGGGTAAGGTAATAGATACCGCCGTAGTCTATCCTACAACCAAGTCGCAGGGAAGAATAGAGGAGGCAAAACGCATCCTCAAGAGAATGATTCTTAACCATAACGTTGATATCGTTGCTATAGGAAACGGAACGGCTTCAAAGGAAAGCGAGATATTTATCGCAGGTCTTCTTAAGGATATAGACAGAGACGTTAAGTATATCGTTGTCAGTGAAGCCGGCGCGTCGGTTTACTCGGCGTCTAAGCTTGCCGCCGAGGAATTTCCCGAATTTGACGTTATGCAGCGATCTGCCGTTTCGATTGCACGCAGACTTCAGGATCCTCTTGCGGAGCTGGTTAAAATTGAGCCTCGCTCTATCGGTGTCGGTCAGTATCAGCACGATATGAAGCCCGCAAGACTCGACGGCGCGCTTGGCGGCGTGGTTGAGGATTGCGTTAACAGCGTGGGTGTTGACCTTAATACAGCATCCTATTCCTTGCTTTCTTACATTGCAGGCGTAAACCTTACTATGGCAAAGAATATAGTAAAATATAGAGAGGAGAATGGCGAGTTTACTTCAAGAAGTCAGGTTCTCAAGGTGCCGAGAATCGGAGCAAAGGCTTATGAGCAGTGCGCGGGTTTCCTTCGTGTTCCCGGTTCCAAAATCGCACTCGATAATACGGGCGTTCACCCCGAATCGTACGAGATCGCCGAAAAGCTGCTTGATAAGTTCGGATATACAGCCGACGACGTAAAGCAGGGAGGTATTCCCGAAATAAAGAAAAAATCAAGCGATTACGGTCTTTCCAAACTTGCAAATGAGCTTGAAGTTGGTGAGCCTACACTTGCAGATATCATCGCAGAGCTTGAAAAACCGGGACGCGACGTGCGTGACGATCTTCCCGCACCCGTACTCCGCGACGACGTTCTCGATATGGCTGACCTTAAGCCGGGGATGGTTCTTACGGGAACAGTAAGAAACGTTATCGACTTCGGCGCTTTCGTTGATATCGGAGTTCACCAGGACGGTCTCGTTCATATTTCGCAGATATCCACTAAGTATATCAAGCACCCCTCCGACGTTCTTTCTGTTGGTGACGTTGTAAGCGTAAGAGTGCTTTCGGTAGACGTTGCAAAGAAGCGCATTTCGCTTTCTATGAAGCCTGAATGATTTTAATAAATTAAAGCTCGCTTGTTGCTCAAAAACCTTGGAGTTAACATTTTGTTATCTGAGTTTGTGCAAAATGACCAAATATGAGCTTGAAATTTTGGGGAATAAACATCTTTTATTTTTTACGAAAATTTGTTATAATATTACAGGTATAAATTTATTATTAACTTTATAAATTTTTCGGTTTTCATTAAGGAGGAAACATTAAATGGCAAGCTTGTCACTTAAACACATTTACAAAAAGTATCCCGGAGGCGTTACCGCCGTATCTGACTTCAACCTTGAGGTTAAGGATAAGGAATTCCTTGTTCTCGTTGGTCCTTCCGGTTGTGGTAAGACCACTACACTTCGTATGATCGCAGGTCTTGAAGAGATCACTGAGGGTGAGCTTTTCATCGGTGACCGTCTTGTCAACGACGTTGCACCTAAGGACAGAAAGATCGCGATGGTTTTCCAGAACTACGCTCTTTACCCCCACATGTCTGTTTATGAGAACATGGCATTCGGTCTTAAGCTTAACAAGACTCCCAAGGAAGAGATCAAGCGCAGAGTTGAAGAAGCAGCTCGTATCCTTGACATCACACACCTTCTCGACAGAAAGCCCAAGGCTCTTTCGGGTGGTCAGAAGCAGCGTGTTGCTCTTGGTCGTGCAATCGTTCGTAACCCCATGGTATTCCTTCTTGACGAGCCTCTTTCCAACCTTGATGCAAAGCTTCGTGCAGCCATGAGAACAGAGCTTACAAAGCTTCACAACCGCGTTGGTACTACTTTCGTATACGTTACTCACGACCAGGTAGAGGCTATGACAATGGCTACCCGTATCGTTGTTATGAAGGACGGTCTCATCCAGCAGGTTGACACACCTCAGAACCTTTACGATACTCCTGTAAACATCTTCGTTGCAGGCTTCATCGGAACACCTCAGATGAACTTCATCAACGGTGCTCTTGAGCAGAAGGGTGACGACGTTTACTTCAACTTTGAGAACGTATCCATCAAGCTTCCCGCAGAGAAGGCTAACAATCCTGCTCTTAAGGAATACATTGGTAAGGAAGTTGTTGCAGGTCTCCGTCCCGAGTGTATCCACGATGAGCCTATGCAGCTTGCAGCTCTTGAGGAGAGTGCTCTTGAGGTATTTGTTGATGTTACCGAGCTTATGGGTGCAGAGATTTATCTCTACCTTACAGTTGGTGAAACAAACCTTATCGCACGTGTATCTTCTCGCTCGGCTTCTCGCGCAGGTGATACAATCAAGGTTGCATTCGATACTTCCAGACTCCATATCTTCGATAAGGATACAGAGCGTTGCATCATTCACTAATCGTTTATTAAAAATACAGCAACCGAAATCTTCGGATTTCGGTTGCTTTTTTTGTTGACATTTTAGGACGAATGAGGTATAATATATGCAATACAATTAAGGAGTTCTGATAATGAACAGAGATAAAGAATATAAAAATTTGGTTACTCGATTGGGCATTGCTTTGATATTCTTTTTAATACTTTTTCCGTCGCTTACGGGAACTGTCGGATATCTCGGTGATTTACTGACAGACTTTTTTCCGAGGTCTGATGCCGCATTTATAGTGTCCGACCTGTCGTACAGCTTTTCATATCTTTTGGCGTTTATTTTGCCCGTTCCATTGTTTTATCTTATTTCAAAGGGAACAAAAAGTCATCCGATGATGCTAAAGCTTACGTTGCCCGAGCCTCATCCGCTTTTGTCTTACGTTGCAATAATTTTTGCGGGGCTTGCGATAATCCTGCCGATGGCAACCCTCAACGCTATGCTGTTTCCCGTGACCTTTGACAGTGCTGAAATGTTCTCTCTTGATTTTTCAAAGCCTTATAGGGTTGTGCTTGCCTTTATATCAACCGCGGTTGTTCCCGCATTTTGTGAAGAATTTCTTTTCCGCGGACTTGTCGCTTCTAATTTGAAGCCGTACGGAAAGGGAACGGCGATAATCGTCAGCGCGGTAGCCTTTGGTCTTGTCCATCAGAATCCCCTTCAGTTACTTTATGCGACCGTGGCAGGTATCGTATTCGGTTTTGTCTATTTTGAGACCGAGTCGATATGGTGCTGTATCGCCATTCATTTTGTAAATAATTTTACCTCAGTTCTTCAGTCCTATTCTGCTTGGCGGTACGGAGATTATACTGTGACGGTTGGATTTTTCATATTCTCCGTGGCAATTTGTGCGGCGGGGCTTGTTTGCGCCATATTCCTTCTTTCGCACCGTAAGGACCAAAAACGTGTAAGCACCGGGCAGGGATTTTTCGGGAGCTTTGACGGAGTAAGAAGCGGACGCGATGTTAAAGGCTCGCTTGCCGTTGTGGTAAAAAATCCCGCAATGATTATATTCGTCGTTGCTTGTGTTGTTGAATGCGTTTGGGTTGGTGTTGGAATGTGGATGTCGGCCTTTGGAGGATGAGTTACGTGAGCGATATAGAATTTATGAAAAAAGCCATTGAGCTTGCCGCCCACTCCTCCGAAGCAGGTGAGGTTCCAGTGGGAGCATTGGTTGTCAAGGACGGAGAAATAATTGGAGCATCGGCTAATAAGCGCGAAACTTTGGGCGATGCTACTGCCCACGCAGAGACCGAGGCAATACGTGAGGCTTGCCGCAAGCTGGGGCGGTGGAGACTTTCGGATTGTGTGCTTTACGTCACCCTTGAACCCTGCCCGATGTGCGCAGGGGCAATCCTTAACTCACGTATCAATAAAGTTGTATACGGCGCAAAAGACCCGCGTGGCGGTGCGCTCGGAAGCCTTGTTGACCTCCGTTCTTATCCGTTTTTCCACACTCCCGAGGTGATTTCGGGCGTTTGCGAGGACGAGTGCCGACAACTGCTTCAAAGCTTTTTCAAAAATAAAAGATAAAAGGACTCAAAACGAGTCCTTTTAGTTTTATAAAAGTCTTATTCTTGAAATCGGTGCGTCCTTGAGTGACGAAAGCTTGTCCAAAAGCTCCTTTTCGGACAGTTCCTCGGTTATAAATGCAACTTTTCCGTTTCTTGCAACAGCCTGCGAGGCATTGAACTCACTCATTATTGAATCATCTGCCTTAGCGTCAAACACAAGCATATTTTTGCATCTGTAATCCATAATATCTGCAATTTCGTCTGCACTTGCGTTTTCGATTGCAGGGAAGCATGGGTCGTTTTTGGGGGACTTGGCAATATCAATAATATCAGCCACGACCGCACTTGCAGTTGGAAGCTTGCCCGCGCCTTTTCCGTAGAACATCGACTTTCCAAGCATATTAGCATCAACGAGAATTCCGTTGAATACGTCGTCTACCGTGTGCAGGGGATCGCCTGCGGGGATAAGTCGGGGACTAACCATAGCAAGAAGTTTGCCGTTTTCGTTGGTACAATGTCCGATAAGCTTGATGGCATAACCGAATTCGCTTGCTATCTCAATGTCCGAAAGCGTTATTTTTGAAATTCCTTCAACGTAAATTGAGTCGGGAGAAATAAGCTTGCCGTAAGCAAGAGAAGCGAGAATAACGATTTTTCTTGCCGCATCAATTCCGTCAACGTCGGCGGCAGGATTAGCCTCGGCATATCCCTTTGTCTGCGCATCCTTAAGTGCCTCGCCGAAATCACGTCCACATTCGCGCATCTGCGTAAGAATGTAGTTTGTCGTTCCGTTGAGAATACCGCTTATGGAGCTTACGTGGTTAGCCGCGAGGTCATTTACAAGAGGTCTGATTATCGGGATACCGCCGCCAACACTTGCTTCAAACAAATATCTTACGTTGTTCTCGCGTGCTACTGCCAGAAGCTCAACGCCAAAATTTGAAACAACCTCCTTGTTAGAGGTAACGACGCTTTTTCCTGCCTTGAGTGCGGCAAGAGAAAAGTCGTATGCTGGGTGAGAACCGCCCATCATTTCCGCAACGACTGTGACCTCGGGGTCATTCAGTATATCGTCAAAATTGTGCGTTACAAGATGACCTAAAGGACTGTCGGGGAAATCTCTTAGATCAAGAATGTATTTTATATTGATATTGTCGTTGATTCTTTTTTCAATTATATTGAGATTTTCACTTATAACCTCGGCTACGCCGCTTCCCACAACGCCAAAGCCGAGTATTGCAATATTTACCATAAAAACTCCTTAAAAAATAAATATAATACAGTATACCATATTTTTTCTGAAAATGCAATAAAACTATTGAAAAAAAAGCCATAATATGATAAAATTATTATAAACAGATGCAGAAAGGCGGTAATTATATGGCATCAAGAATCGGTGGAAAGAAAGACGTAAAGATTTTCGTTCTTTTTTTAATGGAAAATATAAACTATCCTCTCGACTATATATCGATAAATGACATCGTAATGCAGACAGATTACGTGATGTACCTCGACTTTGTTGAGGCGTTCGACGAAATGCTTGAGTGTGACCTTATCGAATATTTTGAGTTTGAGGGCGAAAAATACTACACGGTCACCAAAAAGGGAAGTATCGTCGCAAGAGAGCTTAAGAGTGATATCCTTTCGGTGCTCCTTGACCAGAGCCTTGAAATGGCGTTCAGATATCTTGATTTTAAGAAGCGCGGTATCGAGGCGAGATGTGAGTACAGACAGCGACCAGATCAGAAATTTGACTTTGTTTGTATGTTATTCGAAAAACAAGAAAAAATTTTTGAAACAACTATCGTTGTTGACTCGCTTAACCGTGTGGAGCGTATGAAAAGAAGATATATGGAACGCCCCGAGGTGGTGTATCGCGGCGTTGTTGCTCTCCTTTCGGGTAAAATGCAGTTCTTGTTTGATTGATTTGATCAAAAAAACAGCGAAAATCAAAATAAAACTATTGACATTACACAAAAAAGATGATACAATAAAATATAGTGTTGTATAAGTTAGCGAGGCTTTGATATGATAAATAGATTTAATTCTTATAACTCGATAATCAATAGCCTTATTGTGAAAACAAGAGCCTCAAATCAAGCGGCGTTTGAAGAACTGCTTGAGCTTTATGACCCACTGCTCAGGTCGCTTGTTACGCGCTACTGTACAAATAACGATAACGAGCAGGACGCAGAGGACCTTAAGCAAGAGCTTATTTTGGCTTTTTACAACTCCATTCTGTCATATGATATGGAGCAGCAGGAGGTCAGCTTCGGTCTCTGGGCAAAAATTTGTATGAACAACGCCTTGAATACACAGCTCAGGGCGCTCAAAAAGAGAAAAGAAAATCAAACGGTTGAGCTGACACCCGACTTCCTTGAATCGGGAATAGGACTTGAAGAAAAAAGCCCTGAAAACGAGCTGGTTGAGCGCGAGACCGTAAGAGAGCTGAAAACTCGTATCGAAGAATTGCTTTCCCCATTCGAAATGAAGGTGTGGCGGCTTTACGTGGTGGGATGCACTACAAGGGAAATTGCTCAGACGCTCGGAAAAAGTGAGAAATCCATTGATAACGCAATTTTCAGAATGAGACGAAAATTGGCAAAAAGTCTGTTGCCAAAGTAAAATATGGTCGCAAAAGCGATTATTTATAAAACATTTTTCAAAGTGAGGAAATGACTATGAACGAAGAAGTAAAGGTCGAAATGTTTGAGGATGAAACTCTTGTGTGCAAGGATTGCGGCAAGGAGTTCGTTTTCACAGCAGGTGAGCAGGCGTTTTATCAGGAAAAGGGCTTTGTAAATAAGCCCAAGTGCTGTAAGCCCTGCCGCGACGCAAAGAAGAGTGCGGCAAAGGCTGAGCGCGTTTATTACACAACCGTATGCTCTCAGTGCGGAGGTGAGGCAAAGGTTACCTTCCAGCCCTCCAGCGACAGACCCGTATACTGCAGTGCTTGCTTCGAAGCAAGAAAGGGCTGAGCCACATAAAAAGTCGGAAGCGTGTAGCTTCCGACTTTTTATTTAGTTCTATCAACTGCCAACCGCAGGGGCAACTACGACGGTATCTTTTTGGATGTTCGCACCAAGCTTCTTAAGCTTGCCCACAACGTCGTGATATCCGCGCTCGATGTATTCGATGCCGGTTATTTCAGAAGTACCGTTTGCCGCAAGTGCCGCAATAAGCACCGCCGCGCCGCCGCGAAGGTCTACTGCTTTTACTCTTGCTCCCGTAAGGCTGTATCCTCCTGTGATACTTGCCGAATTGCCGTCAACGGCAATCTTTGCTCCCATTTTCTGAAGCTCCTCCGTATATTTGAAGCGGTTTTCCCAAATACCCTCTGAAATAGTGCTTACACCGTTTGCCAGGCAAAGCGCCGCCGCAAACTGCGGGTGCATATCGGTCGGAAATCCGGGATAGGGAAGTGTCTTTATATTTGTGCAAGACATAGTTCCGTCCGATGTAACAGTTATCGCATCGTCATACTCGTCAATAATAACGCCCATTTCCGAAAGCTTTGTGGAAACCGTTTCCATATGCTTTGGAATAACGTTTTTGATAGTTACCTTGCCGCCCGTAGCCGCCGCCGCGACCATAAAGGTTCCTGCCTCTATCATATCGGGAATTATGGTGTAGGTGCAGCCGTGAAGCTCCTTCACCCCGCGTATTTTAATAACGCTTGTACCCGCGCCCGTTATGTTTGCACCGCAAGTGTTGAAAAAGTTTGCAAGGTCAACGATGTGAGGCTCGCGCGCCGCGTTTTCTATTACTGTAAGACCTTCCGCAAGCACAGACGCGAGAATAACGTTAACCGTAGCACCGACCGATGCGACGTCAAAGAAAACGTGATTTCCAATAAGTCCGTCTTCAGCGTTTGCGCAAATATAGTCATCCGAAACGTTAACGGTTGCTCCAAGAGCCTCGAATCCCTTTATATGCAGGTCAATGGGGCGCACGCCGAAATCGCATCCGCCGGGAAACCCCACCTTTGCGCGACAAAAACGACCGAGCTCCGCACCGATAAGATAGGTAGAAGCGCGCATCTTTTTAACAAGATTTCTGGGAGCAGTTCCGTACTTGAACTCTGTGGTATCTATCTCCACTGTGGTTTCATCAATGTGGTTTACTGTAGCTCCCATCTCACTTAATATTTTCAGTGAAAGGGCAATATCGGTAACAGGGGGCAGATTTTCGATAACGCATTTGCTTTTGGTAAGTATAGTTGCAAAGATAATAGGGAGTGCGGCGTTTTTCATTCCCTCGATATAGACGTCACCGTAAAGCTTTTTTCCGCCATTTATAATAATTCTGTCAACAGTAACAGACGAAATATTTTCAGCCAATTTATTCACTCCTTTTTCAGAGTAGTAGGATATCATTATTATAACTCAATTATAACATATTTTTTATGAAAAATAAATAGTTTTTTGATAAAATTTTGCCCGTTTTGTAATATTTTTTTGCGAGGGCGGTTTTTTATTTATAAAACTCTCTCCAATAATATTATATTAAATGACCTTGTAAGATGTTAACCGTCATTTTTCGTCAAAATCGCCCTTGAAATATGCAACCGCGAGGTCAACCACAAGTCCGTAGCTTTTTGTACCCTCTTGTGTTCCGTTGGCAATGAGATATGCATCGTTTATAGCCGAGCTGATTTCTCCCGCCTTGGAATCTCTGTATTTATCGTAGAATCTTGAATATGCCGCAATTTCGCCCTTTGCCGAGGATGAAAGACTGTTGTAAACTCTCTTATAAGCTTCGCTGTCTGTTCGGTAGAGTGAAGCGGCAACGTACTCAAACATATTGAGATACGCGCTGTACTCGGCGTATACGTTTCCAGATTCGATACAAACGAGGAAAGCAATAAAATTTGCCTCGTTTTCGCGGGCGATACCTCGCTGATGAGCCAACTCGTGGGCGGCTGTATATGGAAGCGTGTAGTCGGGAAATTCTACGTTAAGATTAGCCTCACCCGTGAAAAACGAGTAGACTCCCGTTGTATGAGTATACGACATCGGAACACTCATAAGTACAGGCTTTATATTGCTTTTGAAGCTCTGTACAAAATCGTATTTTTTGCTCAAAGGCTTGAATGCGCTGTTCAAAATATTATTCATTTCATTAAGCGAATAAGGCATTTTTGAAAAGCCTTCGGCGCTGAATGCAATTTTATCGACGCGTAGGTTTATCTCTGTAACAAGCTTTTGTGCCGTTTCTTCAAGCTCTTCTGTAGTAACGCTGTCTTTTTCAATTTCAAAGCGCTCGTAAAGCGTTGGAACGTGATATCCCGTTCCAAATGAAAATACAAAAAGCGAAAATATAATTGAAACACCTGAAATAAGCGTTACGAAATATGTGAGAATTGAACGCAGATTTTTAGAGCGTGAGTTCACGGCGTAAATAATAAGCAGAGTAATAAATACGGGCAAAAGAATTATCAATAGCTCGGCAAGCGAAAAAGGCAGAGGATTTGTGAGGAGAGCGAGCAAAGCCCTGACGGCTCCGCCCACGTGGCCGTTAAAAAAGACTGCAAAAGAAGGGCTGAGTCTTGCGGCAATCAGAATCACAGCCGAAAGAAGCGCCAGCCCAAGCAGAATATATGAAATTATCGGTATTTTTTCTGCCGATCTTTTTTTGTTTTTAAGGTTTTGATTCATATTTCAAGCAGCCTTTCAAGCTCGTCGGCGGAGCCGTCGAATACTGTTTCAAACAGCTTTACTATATCCTTGGGAGGCTTGGCGAAAAGCGTTAATTCTTTGCCATTCATAGGCTGTGTAAAGGACAGCTTATAGGCGTGCAAAGCCTGCCTCGCAATAAATTCCGAGGGATAGCCGTAAAGCGTGTCACCGCATATTGGGTGACCTGTATGGGAAAAGTGTACCCTTAATTGATGAGTGCGTCCGGTAATGGGTGAAGCCTCTACAAGCGAGTACATTCCGTTTGAATATATTGTTCGATAATTTGTAAGCGAATATGCACCGCCCTCGCTGACTATTCTTTTTATAATGCTTTCCTGCTCGCGCTTTATTGGCAGACATATCTGTCCGTCGCTTGGCTCGGGACAGCCGTGAATTATTGCAAGATAACTTTTGCTTATTTCCTTTTTAGTCATTGCTACCGAGAGCTTGGCTGACGCGATTCGGTTTTTGGCAACGAGAACCACACCGCTTGTGTTGTTGTCAAGTCTGTTCACCGCGCGGAAAATAAAGGGAATATCGAGAGAATCAAAATAGTACCTCAATCCGTTGGCGAGAGTGTCGTCTCGGTGATTGTGTGAGGGATGAGTCGGCATATGGGGCGGCTTGTTAAGAGCAATTACGTCGCCGTCCTCGTAAATTATGTCAAGCGGAAGCTTTACGGGCTCAATGCTTGAAAGCTCAGCAACAGTTTTTTCGTCGGTGTATTCAAGCTCAAGCAGGTCACCGGTCTTAAGTGTTTTTCTGACCGTGACGCGCTCGCCGTTGAGAATTATTCCGTTGTCGCGTGATTTGAGAAAGGTTATAGTTGATGAGGGAAATTTAAGGTGATTTTTAAGTAATTCACCAACAGTTTTACCGCTGTGCTCCTCGCATATCGTTATTTTCAAATCTCTCACCTCCAAAAGCTGTTTTATACATTGTACCATATCCGTGCCGATATTTCAATGAGAAAATATAAATTTTTTGGTACAGTAATATAAATGCGATTAGCGATATATATTTTAATAGGTCATACCAAAAGGAGGATTGTTATGAAAATCGGAAAAATAGTTGCGCTTATCTGTGTATTTTGTTTTAGCTTGAATATGGTGTCGTTTGTCTCCGCAGAGGAAAATGCACCCATTGTCAGCCCCGCTCTTTGCGTTATTTCTTCTGAGAGCTACGTTGCAATGTCCTGCGTGGCTGAAACCACGCTTGGCTTTGACGCAGACAGCTTTGAGAAGGCGCTTGACCTTTCCTATATTTCGTCAGTGACGGTTACCCGCTTGCCGTCAAAAGATGAGGGAACGCTCTATCTCGGTTCAAGCGAGGTAGCCGAGGGGCAAACCGTATCAAGAGCCAATATAGGGTATCTAAATTTTGAATTTTCGGAAAAGTCTGACGGTGAAAGCCGGTTTTGCTTTTATACCGATCAGGGTGGGCACGAGATTGAATGTCGTCTGTTTTCACTGAAGCATAAAAATTCTGCTCCCGAGCACAGAATAAAGGGTGCAGAGCAAGTATCAACGTATAAGAACGTAAATCTTTACGGCAAGCTTGACGTATACGATGCCGAGGGCGACAAGGTAATATTTGAAATGGTAAAAGCTCCCCGCAACGGGCTTCTCAAGCTGTCCTCTGACGGTGAGTACGTTTATGAGCCAACTTTGGGTTACGTGGGTAATGACAGCTTCAAATACGTTGTTCAGGATGAATACGGCAACTATTCCACGCTCCGTGAAATAGAGCTTGAGGTTGAATTGCAAAGCTCGTCGGTGGTCTTTTCCGACCTTGCAAACGACAAATATCATATAGCGGCGATAAACCTGACCGAAAAGGGAATTACGGCGGCACAGGAGGTAGACGGAAAATATTATTTTTATCCCGATGCCGAGCTTGGCAGACTTGAATATCTGGTTATGGCGATGAAAAATGTGGGAATAGAAGTAAACGACAGCGGAAGTACCACGGTTTTTGCAGACGATTCGCAGATTCCCGCAGGGCTTAAGGGCTACGTAAATACAGCAGTTGAGCTTGGAATAATAAGCGGAAGAATAAACGAAAAGGGAGAACCGGTATTTTCGCCAAACGCCAAAATAACAAGAGCCGAAGCAGCAGTTATGCTTAATAATATGGCAGAGCTTGATATGCCCGTGCTTAAGCCGGTATTTGCCGACAGTAACGCTATGCCCGCTTGGGCTGAGGACGCAATCTGCTGTTTGGTGTATAACGAAATTATGCCTAATGAAAACGGTTATGCTTCGGCTTCGCAGTTGCTTTGCAAGGACGAGGGCGTGTATATGCTTTATATGCTTGAGCAGATTTCGAATACAAAATAGTGTATAAATGTAAAAATATGGTTGTAATATACTCTTTTTGTGTCGAAATCTTAATCGTAAAAAGTTTGATAAAAGTAGTATAATGTTCTTGACGTCACAAAATCAAATCGAAAGGAAATAAGAAAATGATATGTGAGGAAGAAAAACGCGTAGCCCTTTGCCCGATAGCAAGGCTTCGCAAGGAGATACTCGGTGTTCCTACCGAATATCAGCTTGAATTTATTAAAGACGGAGAATATAGAATTACGGTAGACAGAGGCGGAGTGTGCGGGAGCGCTACGGTAAAAGGTGACTTTTTCCGTGTGACCAATATATTCAGAGCTGTAGTTGAAACCGATACTCTGCCCGAAAATATGGAATACATAGAAAGTGACCTTGAATTGGTGTAAAAAATTGTAAAAAATCTGCTCAAACCTATTTACAAATCAAAGATTTTCTGTTATAATAAAGCAATAAACACATTATATTGTGGTTCAGAAAATCGAAAGGAGCGCTTTTGCGCAAAAAAAGTATATGAAATGTCCCATATGTAATTATCCCGATAGCAAGGTTATTGACTCAAGACCTACGCAGGACGGGAGCAGTATAAGGCGCAGACGTGAATGCTTGGAGTGTCAGAAACGCTTTACTACCTTTGAGATACTCGAGACAGTTCAGATCTTTGTTCTTAAAAAGGACGGAAGCAAGGAAATGTTTGATAAAAACAAGCTTCTGTCGGGTGTGCTCAAGGCTTGTCAAAAGCGTCCCGTAAACGCCGAGGAAATAGTTTCGGATATAGAAACAGAGCTTCAGAACACCCTTACGCAGGAGATAAACTCCAGAGAGCTTGGAGAAATGGTAATGCGCAGACTTAAGGATGCAGATAAAGTGGCGTACGTTAGGTTTGCATCGGTATACCGTGAGTTTAAGGATATTGAGACCTTTTTTGCGGAGCTTAAAGAGCTTCGTAGTGAGCAGGAAGACTAAAATGCTGCCAAAAGTCCGATCAAACGCGGGCTTTTGGCTTTTTGTGTAATTGTTCACATATTTTTTATTAAAATAAGGATTTTACGATATTTCAAGTTAATTAAATGGTTGTATAATCTATTTTGTAAATATGAAAGATGACAGGAGAGGTTTATGAAAAAATTTGCTAATTGGGTGAAAAAACACAAGGCTTTGACTTTTTTTGTTGCAGTAGCGCTTGTGGCGGTGTTGGTCTTCCTTTTTGTTCCCAAAAATGAAAGCGCGGGATATACCGAGGAAATCGCCGCGCACAGAGACATAGTTACCTATAACAGCTTTGTCGGAAACGTAGGATTCACCGAGGAAATGAACGTGCTTTCGATGGCATCGGCAAAAATAACCGAGGTGCTTTTTGAGGTCGGCGATCACGTTTCAAAGGGCGACGTTATTGCAAAGCTTGACAGCGAAAATTTAGAGCATAATATAAAGCAGACCGAGCTCGCGCTTGAAACACAGCGAAAGGCAAACGAGCATGCGCTTGCCGATGCGCAGAGAGCCTACGACAATTTCAAATATACACTTGACAACGGACTTAATTCGACCCTTAATAACGTAAAGGTGCAGAAGGCAAACGCCGAGAAAAATCTCAATACGCTTATGGATAGCTTTGACGATTATATCGAAATGCTTGAATCCACGCTTGAGCACTATCCTCTTGCATCGGGAATGATTGACGCCAAAAATGCGTATTATTACGCGAAGGATATCTATGATGAATACAAGACGTTCGTTGAGAATAAGAGAGCGCAATTCGGAGATTCGCCTACGGAAGAGGAAAGCAGGGAGCTTGAAAAGTATATAAATCTTCTTGAAGAGCGCAAGGTTGCGCTTGAAAACGCCTACGCCGATTACGAAATCGCAATAAATAATTACGCAGATTACAATGATGCAAGCTTCAAGGTCGTTGTTGATAACCTTGAAAATGCTACCACAGCGTACAACAATGCTTGTGAGGCATATAATTCGGTTGAGCTTCAGCTTGACCAACAGCTTGCGAGCTATGAGGCGGCGCTTAATAAGGCAAAGGACACTCTTACCCTTGAAAGCGCTGAGAATGACCTTAAAAAGCTTAAAGATACTCTTGAGGATTATTCGGTTACCGCACCCTGTAACGGAATTATTACCTCGCTTAACCTTGACGAGGGCAATATGACCGCCGCAGGCTCTGTTGCCGCAACAGTATCAAATCTCGCCGAGCTTGAAATTTCTATAAAGGTAGACGAGTATTCTATTCTCAACACTCAGGTCGGTAAAGAAGTGGATATTTATATCGACTCAATTGACAGAGTGTATAAGGGAGTTATAACCTACGTTGCAAGCAATGCGACGATTGAGGGCGGTGTTTCGTATTTCAAGGCAGCCGTTGAGTTTAACGCCGACGAATACGTGCGCGGCGGTATGAGCGTCGAGGTACGGCTTGTAAAAACGCAAAGCCTCGGTGCTGTAAGCGTTGCGGTTGACGCGGTGGAGTACCGTGACGACAACACAGCATACGTTCTTGTTTACGGCGCAGACGGTCATCTTGAGGAGCGCAACGTCACTCTCGGTGTATCCGACGGAATCCACATAGAGATAACTGATGGGCTTGCTGAGGGAGATAAAATATACTATATCCCGAGCAACTTTATCTTTATGATTCCCGGAATGTGAGGCGAGCGATGAATTTGCACAGTGAAGTGAACAAAAAAGAGGAACGCAAAAAAATACTCTCTATGAAGGGAATATTCAAGGAGTATAAAATGGGCGAGGAGACCTCGGTGGTTCTTAAGGGCATTGACCTTGACGTATATGAGGGCGAATTTCTTGCGGTGCTCGGTCCTTCCGGTAGCGGTAAATCAACGCTGATGAATATAATCGGCTGTCTTGATACTCCCACAAAGGGCGAATATTATCTTTCGGGAAGACATATTGCGAACCAGGATGAAAAAGAGCTTGCGAAAATAAGAAGCAAGGAAATTGGCTTTATCTTTCAGTCCTTCCACCTGCTTCAAAGACAAACCGCACTTGAAAATGTGGAATTGCCTCTTATATATGCTGGCTTGCCCCAAAAGCAACGCACCGAACGTGCGTCTGAAATGCTCCGCAGAGTTGGGCTTGAAGATAAGTTTTATCATTATCCAAACCAAATGTCGGGCGGTCAGCAACAGCGCGTAGCTATCGCACGTGCCATAGCAACCAACCCTACTATTCTGCTTGCCGACGAGCCTACAGGTGCGCTTGACCAAAAGACGGGTGCGCAGGTAATGGATATTTTCAATGAGCTGAATGCCGAGGGAAGAACCATTATTATGATAACCCACGACGTAAATATAGCACGCCACGCAAAGCGGATAGTTCGCATACTTGACGGCAATCTCAGCGAGGGAGGTGTCGAGGATGCTTAAATTCGGTCTTGTAAGACAAAGCTTCAAGATGTCTGTTCAGAATATTATGAGCAATAAAATGCGCTCATTCCTTACTATGCTCGGAATAATAATCGGTGTTGCGGCGGTCATTGCGCTTGTTACAACGGTTTCGGGTGTGTCGGATTATATGATGAACGAGTTTTCAAGTATGGGCGCGGGCTCGCTGACAGTCAGCGCAAATGGAACTGCTCTCAAGCAGGGGCTTTCGGAGCACGAGCTTGAGGAGATTGAACAGCTTGATAACGTAAAGGGAATTTCTCCCTCTGTCAGCGTTTCCACCAAGGTGGTTCGCGACGGAAAGGTCAGCAACGAAGTAAGCGTATCGGGTAAGAATCACTCCTACTTTATCAAGAACAATGAGGTGGTTCTCCACGGCAGACCTCTTGTTGAGAGCGATATGTCGGGAGACGTGTACGTTTGTATAATTGACCAGACCTGCGCACAGACCTTTTTTCCCGGCGAAGTGCCGATAGGGAAATACTTGAAAATAGGCGGAATACAATATCTTGTTGTCGGTCTCTGCGATAAGTCTGACGACCTGATGGCGGCAATGATGGGCGGCAACGGCGACGGAAGCATATATATCCCATATAAAAACGCCCTTACAATGAATGGCAGAAACAGCGTCACAAGTCTTGAGGTTTACGTTGAGGATACCACGCATACTGACGAGGTGGTGGATAGACTTGAACAGCTGCTTGATAATGCCTTTAATCACGAGGACAGCGCCTATAACGTGTTTAATATGGACAGCCTGCTTACTATGATGAACACAATGAACGATATGATGACAAGCCTGCTTGCGGGAATTGCTTCAATCGCTCTTGTGGTGGGCGGAATAGGCATTATGAATATGATGCTTGTAAGCGTTACCGAGAGGACTAAGGAAATAGGTCTCAGAAAAGCACTCGGAGCAGAGCCGAGCATTATTCAGCTTCAGTTCTTGCTTGAATCGATAATTCTGTCTGTTATCGGCGGAATTCTCGGAATATTGCTTGGAGAAACGGTTTCCTATATTCTGACGACTACGCTTATGGATATCGCGTTTACAATTGACCTGGGCGCGGTATCACTCGGATTTTTCTTCTCACTTGCTGTTGGTGTCATATTCGGATGGGCACCTGCAAGACGCGCGAGCCGTCTTAACCCAATCGATGCACTCCGAAGCGAATAAAATTCCAAAGCCCTTGACAGTTTTTGTCAGGGGCTTTTTTGAATATAACTCGATACTTCCTGTCAATACTTTTTGTGGAAAGAAACACAGGAGAATCCCAATGTATTACAATAAAGTCGAAATATGCGGAGTTAATACCTCTGCCCTTAAAACATTGAACGACGAGGAAAAACGCTATTTGCTTCAGCGAAGCCGAGAAGGCGACGAGCAGGCACGGCACAAATTGATATACGGAAATCTTCGTCTTGTTTTAAGTATAATTCAAAGATTTACAAGCCGAAACGAAAATCCCGACGATCTTTTTCAGGTTGGCTGTATAGGACTTATAAAAGCTGTAGACAACTTTAATCTTGAACTTGAAGTCAAGTTTTCCACCTACGCCGTGCCTATGATAATCGGAGAGATTCGCAGATACCTCAGAGATAATACCTCAATAAGAATCAGCCGTTCCACAAGAGATATGGCATACCGTTCCTTGCAGGCGAGAGAGGAGCTTGTGGCGCAGAACGAGCGCGAGCCCACAGCCGACGAAATTGCCGCAAAAATCGGTGAGCCGCGGGAGATAGTGGTAAGAGCTATGGAGGCGATAATAGAGCCAATATCGCTTTATGAGCCCGTGTTCAGCGAAAACGGAGATTCGCTTTACGTTATGGATCAGCTAAGCGATTCGGCGAGCAGTGATGAAATCTGGCTTGAAAGCATTGCCCTCAGAGAGGCTATGAGAACGCTTAACGAGAGGGAACGCAAAATAATAAATTTACGCTTTTTCAAAAACAAAACGCAAGTAGAGATTGCCGAGGAAATAGGAATATCACAAGCTCAGGTATCCCGACTTGAAAAGGGCGCGCTTGAAAGAATGAGAAAACAGATATAGAAAGAGAGGCTGAGCACGGGGCTCAGCCTCTTAGGTTGTTAGTCTTCGGTTGGCGGTGTTTCTTCGCCGTCAGCTTTTGTTTCTTCTGTGTCGTCGGAAAGCAGTTCTTCCACGTCAATAGTTTGTTCAACGTTTTCGTCGGGTTTAAGGGGAAGCCTCTTTCTTGCAAATAAATAAACCACCGCGCCTACGGGAAGCAAAATATTAAAGTCGATTCGCTCCTCAAGCAGGCTGAACTCCAAATCTGAAAGCGACAGAATCACCCCTACGCCCACGTTTGCGCTGAAGTGTTCACGAGCAGATGAAACGGTAATCAGCAGACCCGCAAGAATTATAAAAATCCAAAGCGGCTTGAGCTTGAGGTTGCGCTTTACGCAGTCTATCAGCATCCAAGCGGCAAACGCCACAAAGAGCAGGGAAAGGACCTTTAATATTGCGTTGATAAGCTTGAAAGTACCTTCTTTGCTTGCAAAATCGGTTACGTCGTTTACATTGATATCAAGCAGCTCACCCGTGTTCGGGTCGGTTAACGTTTCAATCGACGCAATCCTTCCTCCGGGAACGGTGAGCTTAAAGGTTACTTCTTTGGTTGAAACCCCATTTGTAGTGTTTTCATACCATCCTACAGCGCGAAGCTCGTATTCCTTTTCATCGCCAAACACGGAGTTCAGTTCTTTTATAGATTCTTCGGATATTTCTTCGGGAAGCGCGCTTTCGCTTGTGAAAGCGTCAAGCACAGTAATACATATCACCTTTTCGCCTGCCGAATTTTTCTCAATAATAGCGGCTATTTCATCCTCAAACGTTTTAAGGATATTTCCGCACGATGAAAGGCAGAGTGTAAGAGTAAGTAAGGCTAATATAAGTGCTGTAAGTCGAGTTCTTTTCATATTGTTCTCACTTTCGTTAATAATAGCGTCTGCGTCTGCGCTTTTCCTTTTTTCGTCCGCCGCTTGTTTTTATTTTATAATAAACAAACGCGCCTATAGCAAGCAAAAGCGGAATAATAAACAGAGGATTCTGAGTCAGCTTTTTCATATGGAACATAAATATCAAAAATCCGTGGGAATCAATAGCTTTTTCAGTAATCAAATCAGCCTCATCAAGCAGATTTCCGTTGTAATATGCCTTTATTTTGCCTACCTTGTGCCCCTCCTCGAACGGAGCGTCAAGCGTCTCATAGTCAAGCTCGGTGACGAATTCTATTTCTTTATCGGGTTCAACGCCCGAATACATAAGCGAGGAAAGCTCCTTGCTCATTTTTATATTGACCTTGTCGTCGGTTGCCGAAAATTTTACGGGAAGGGAGGTTATAACTGCCTTTTGTGATTTCAGCTTTATAACCGAAAAGTTGACAAGCGCGTAGCGAAGTGTGTTTTTCGCTACTTTATAGGCGTAATTTTCATCGGGGTCTGAAGCGTCGCCGCCCATTACCACGCATACGTAGGAAAGCCCGTCAAGCCTTCCTGCCGTAACAACACAATCTCCGCCCTCGTCGGTGGCTCCCGCGTTCATACCTTCAGCGTAGGAGTAGTAATAGTCCTCGGTCATACTTGTGGTGATAAGATAGTTGCGGTTGTATAGGGTAAATTCACCGCTGTCACCCGTTACCGATACCGTGTGCTTGATTGCCTTTGTAATGGCGAAAAGCTCGGAGTTTTCAAGAATTTCAAGACCTATAAGCGCGGTGTCGTAGGCGGTTGTTACCATCTTTTCATCGTGCAGTCCGGTCGGGTTTGTGTAGTGGGTGTTTGCGGCACCTATTTCCTTGGCTTTTTTGTTCATAAGGTCGCAAAAGCTTTCTACGCTTCCCGCAACCGCAAATGCGAGGATGTTGGCGGCATCGTTGTAACCGCCGATGAGCAGAGCGTAGAGAAGATCCTCAACGCTTATCGCTTCGCCCGTCTTCAAGCCGAGATGACGCCCCGTTGTGGCGTTCAGCATTTCCTTTGTGACTGTTATTTTTTCGGTCAGGCGACCTACAAAAGTATCGTGAACCACCAAAGCCGTCATAAGCTTTACCGTGGAAGTGGGATATATTTTCTTGTGTACCTCTTTTTGAAGCACTATTTTTCTGTGCTCTGCGTTAACAACGCAAACTGCATCTACGTTTGCCATTGACGGCTGTCCCTCAATGGCAAGAGCAGGGAGAATAAAGCTTGCTCCGAGTGTGAGTAAAACAAGAAAAAGAGACAAAGCTCTTATGCAAAAGTTTTTTTTCATAAGGCTATGCCTCCTTGCTCTTAAAATATTTTTCGGTTTGTCTGATGTCCTCGTTAATCTGCGACTTAAGCGCATCGACAGAATCAAATTTTTTCTCTCCGCGCAGACGCTTTATAAATTCCACACGCACGTTTTTGCCGTATAGATTTCCCTTAAAATCAAGAATATAGGTTTCGCAGTTGATAAACGGGTTGTCTGTGACCGAAGGGCGGTATCCGAAATTTGAAACCGAGCCGTATTTTTTGCCGTCTATTACCGTCTGTGAAATATAAATTCCGTTTTTGGGTTTTGCCATTCCTTCGGGAATATTCTGATTTATGGTGGGAATACCCAACTTTCTGCCAAGCTGTTTCCCGTGAACCACCTCGGCGCAAAACGAATAGTTGCGACCGAGCAGGGCGTTAGCTTCCTCAATATTCCCCTCGGAAATCAAATTTCTTATAAGGCTTGAACTTATTGACCTTTCACCGCTTACAACCTTTTCAACTATCTCTGCGTTGCCATTCATAAGCTCCTTGAGTGTCTCGGCGTTGCCGTGCGCGTCTCTGCCGAATCTGAAATTGTAGCCGCAAACCGCGAATACACAGCCGCACTCCTTTTTGAGAATTTCGTCAACGAACAGTTCGGGCGAATATCCGCCAATGTCCTCAAAATCGTAAACAAACGCAACGTCAAGCCCCATATCGGCAAAAAGCCGAAGCTTTTGTTCAAGGTCAGCCAAATGGGGAAGGGCGGTGCCGTTTATTATCTCAAAGGGAGAGCGGTTAAAAAACCACGCCCCGCTTTTGATATCCTTATCAGCACCGCGCAGATATTCTGTTTTTCGCACCGTCTCGTCAATCAGCCGTCGGTGCCCAAGATGAACGCCGTCAAAATTGCCGAGGCAAAGTACCGTCTTTTTCGGAGGCTCGCATTCTGTTACACTCCGCAGATCAATAACCTTCATGGGGAATTTATTTTACTCCCAGATAATTCTTTACAAGCTCGTTGAGAAGCTCGTCGCGGTCGATATAGCGGATCAGCGCACGCGCGTTTTTGTAGTTTGTTATGTAGGTGGGGTCCTCGGAAAGAAGATAGCCTACTATCTGGTTAATGGGGTTGTAGCCCTTTTCGCTAAGCGCGATGTAGATTTCCTTAAGAATTTTCTTCGTGTCGGTTTTGCCGTCCTTGGCAATAGTAAACTTCTGTGTTGCTTCGTTAGGTGTTTTGTTGAGCATATCTTTAGTCTCCTTTGCTATGCCGTTGACTCTATTATATAATATATTTGCGATTTTTTCAAGAGTATTTTGAAAACTTTATTGAATGGTCAATAAATATTCATAAAAAATGAATAAAATCTTCCTTTTGCGGTTGACTTTTTGATAAAAAAGTCTTATAATATAGTATAATGGATATTTGTGCAATACAGCAACATTAAGAAAGGCAGCTAAAAATGGCAGAACGCAAAGTAACTGTACAGGAAAAAAGAGAGCGCAGAAACGCTCTGCTTGAAATTTTGTTTGAAAGTGAGTTCAGAAAGGATGAAACTCCCGAGGAGATATTTATTATTTCCTCCGAGGAACGCGAGCTTTCACAGGAGACGTGTACTTACGTAAAAAATATGTACTTCGATCTTGAGGACAAGCTTGAAATAATAGACGGATACATCAATAAGGCATCGGAGGGATGGAAGACAACCAGACTTTCCAAGCTGTCGCTTTGTATCCTTCGGCTTGCGGTTTACGAAATGCTTTACGTGGAGGATATTCCCGCGGTTATCTCTATAAACGAGGCGGTTGAGCTTTCGAAGAAATACGATGACCCAAAGGCAAAGTCCTTTATAAACGGCGTTTTGAATAAGGTTAAAAACACGCTTGAAAACAATGATTAAACCCTGCTTTTTGGGAATAGATACAAGCAATTATACTACCTCGCTTGCCATTGCCGACGAGCATGGAAATATAGTTGCCAACTTGAAAATACCGCTTTCGGTTAAGGACGGAGATCGAGGTCTCAGACAAAGCGATGCGGTTTTTCAACACACCAAAAATCTTCCCGAAATTTTTTCAGCGGCAGAGGATTTCTTGAGCGAATATAAACCGCTTGCGGTGGGCGTATCCACTTCGCCGCGCTCGCAGGTCGGCTCATATATGCCTTGCTTCCTTGCGGGAAAATCGGCGGCGTATGCCGTGGCAAAATCCTTGGGCGTGCCACTGTTTGAGCTTTCACATCAAAACGGTCACGTAATGGCGGCGGCTTATTCGGGCGGTGTACGCGAGGAGTTGCTTTCAAAACCTTTTCTGGCGTTCCACGTTTCCGGAGGAACTACAGAGGCATTGCTCGTTACTCCCGATGGGGTTGATTTTAAGTGCGAAATCATTGGCGGCACCAAGGACATAAACGCAGGTCAGGCAATAGACAGAGTTGGCGTGGCAATGGGGCTGAACTTCCCTTGCGGAGCAGAGCTTGAAAGGCTTGCACTCGGATTTGACGCTAAACTTACCAAGCCTAAAATTTGCGTTGAGGACGGATACTGTAATCTGTCGGGGCTTGAAAACAAAGCGCTTGAGCTTTACAAGCAGACCGACAACAAAAATCTCGTTGCGGCTTACGTTCTTGACTTCGTGGGAGCAACGCTTGAGAGCATAACTCGGGATATAAAGAAAAAATACGGTAGTTATCCCGTCGTTTACAGCGGCGGCGTGATGAGCTGCTCGATTTTGCAAAAGCGCTTAAAAAAAGAAAATACTTATTTTGCCGAACCTCGGTTTTCGGCAGATAACGCGGCTGGTATCGCTCTGCTTTGCCGCAGAAAATATTTGGCACAATAAAGGGAGGTGGGGAAATGGAAGAAAGAATGAAATTTATTACGGTTACTCAGCTTAATGAGTACGTAAAAATGATGATGGATTCCAACCCCATTCTCAAAAGTGTTTGGCTGAGAGCCGAAATTTCAAATTTCACAAACCATTACCGCACGGGTCACTTTTATTTTTCGCTCAAGGACGAGGGTGCACTTGTAAGAGCCGTGATGTTCAAAAGCTATGCTCAGGCGGTGAGCTTTGAGCCAAAAGACGGAATGAAGGTTCTCGTTCACGGCAGAGTCAGCGCATTCGTCAGAGACGGACAGTATCAGATATACGTCGATGAAATCCTGCCCGACGGTGCGGGAGCGCTTTATCTTGCATTTGAACAGTTAAAGCGCAAGCTTGAAGCCGAAGGACTTTTTGACGAGTCGAGAAAAAAGAGACTCCCGCGTTTTCCGTCAAGAATAGGCATAGTGACCTCACCGACAGGTGCGGCTATACGCGATATGATGAACATACTCGGTAGAAGATTTCCTTCGGCAGAAATCTATGTTTATCCCGCGCAGGTGCAAGGTCCCGCTGCCGCTCCTCAGCTTATAGAGGGCTTGCGCTACTTCAACAGAACGCAGAGTGTTGACGTAATTATCATTGGCAGAGGCGGCGGCTCGGCAGAGGATTTGTGGGCTTTCAACGATGAACGCCTGGCGTATGCGGTAGCCGAGTCGGAGATTTCCGTCATTTCGGCGGTAGGGCACGAAAGCGACTTTACAATATGCGATTTCGTAGCCGATAAGCGTGCTCCTACGCCCTCGGCGGCGGCGGAGCTTGCTGTTCCCGATTCTGCCGATATCCGCGCTTCGCTTGCGGCTGTCAGCGGAAGAATGTCAAGCCTTATTCTTGGCAGAATAAACAATTATCGCAAAAACCTTAAGTATCTGTCTGAGTCGGGCGTGCTTTCAGACCCTGCGTTTATTGTGAACGACAGACGGATGTACCTGCTCCACCTTTCGGAAAAGCTTGACATTATAGCCGCAAAACGTACAGATAAAGCACGGGCACAGCTTGCGGGTGTTGCCGCAAAGCTTGAAGCCTTGAGTCCGCTTGCAGTGGTGGCAAGGGGCTACGGCGTTGTAACAGATAAGGACGGCAACGGTATTAAAAGCGTTGACGATACAAAAGCAGGAGAAAATATTAAAGTGATAATGAGTGACGGAAGTATAAATGCAACCGTTGTTGAGATAAAAAAGGAGAAAAGGTAATGGCAAACAAGGCTATGAGCTTTGAGAGTGCAATCGAAAGGCTTGAGGAAATCGTGCGAAAGCTTGAGAGCGGTGACGCTTCGCTTGATGAGTCGATAAAGCTGTACAGCGAGGGTGTTGAGCTTGTCGGCAAATGCAACAAAAAGCTTGACGATACCGAGCTTAAAATCAAGCTTCTTACAATAGACCCCGACGGTGAAGCCTCGGAGTCGGATTTTAACTAAAGGAAACAGACCATGGAGTTTGAGAGTATACTAAAAAAGTACGCCCAAAAGACAGAGGAATATCTGGCGGCTTGCTTTGACGAGTCTGACCGGGATCTTGAAAAGATTTTTGAGGCTGAGAAATACAGCCTTTTGTCGGGCGGTAAAAGAATACGCGCGTATCTTGTTTTTGCGCTTTGCCAAATGTTCGGCAAGAGCGAAAAGGAAGCCGCGCCATTCGCATGCGCCGTTGAAATGGTGCACGCTTATTCGCTTATACACGATGATCTTCCTTGTATGGATGACGACGATTACCGTCGCGGAAAGCTTACAAATCATAAGGTCTTCGGTGAGGCAACTGCGGTGCTTGCGGGTGACGCCTTGCTGACTAAAGCCTTTGAGGTGGCGGCAGGTAATAAATACGTTTCGGCGGAATCCGCGCTTGAAGCTGTATCGTCGCTTGCCAAAGCGGCAGGAGACTCCGGTATGGTAGGCGGTCAGATACTTGACCTTGAGGCTGAAAATAACAAAAAAAATAGTATGTCCGACCTTGAGAAGATACATCTTCTTAAGACGGGAGCTATGATAAAGGTTTCGGCTCGTCTTGGGTGTCTTGCAGCGGGAATCGACAGAAATTGCGAAATAATGCGTGACGCCGAAAGCTTTGCCGAGAAGCTTGGAATTGCCTTTCAGATAGTTGACGACGTGCTTGACGTGGTGGGCGACAGCAGCTTGCTTGGCAAAAACGTCGGATCGGATAAGGAAAATCAAAAGCTTACTTATATGAGCTTTTACACGGTTGACGAAGCAAGAGAACTTGCTGAAAAGCTGACAAATGAGGCAATAAATTGTATTTCAGAATACGGTAATTCGGAAGAGCTTATAGCCTTTGCCGAATATTTGCTTAACAGAGATCATTGAGGAGAATTTTATGTACGGAATGCACAGCATACAAGCATTGCTTGATAATTATTGCATTATAAGCATTGCCTGCGCGTGGATATTGGCGCAGATAATAAAGGTTTTTACGGGATATTTTCAGCAGGATGACTTTAGTATTACAAAGTTTTTCTGCGGAACGGGCGGAATGCCAAGCGCACACAGCGCAACAGTTATGGCGCTTGTTGTGTCAAGCGCGTGGGAATATGGCTTTGCAAGCTATACTTTCGCGATCTCTGTGCTTCTTGCTACCATAGTTATGAGTGACGCTATGGGTGTTCGTCTGGAGACCGGTAAGCAGGCAAAAATAATAAATCAGATAATTCCCGAGATATTTACGGGAAAGGGAGATATGCAGGCGAACCTTAAGGAGCTTATCGGACACACCCCCTTCCAGGTTATGGTTGGCGCAATTCTTGGAGTAATTGTTGCGGTGGTCCTTAAGCTTACGGTATACCGCTGATGCGCGCCGACGTATTTCTTTTCTCAAATGGATATTCTAAAAGCCGTTCTGCGGCGCAGGCTCTCATTGCGGATGGCGGTGTGAGCGTAAACGGCAGAAAAATAGAAAAGCCATCTGAGAATATAGACGAGACGGTTGAAAACAAGGTAGATATAACCGCAGAACAGAAATTTGTGGGGCGCGGCGGCTACAAGCTTGAATACGCGCTTGAAAAATTCGGGATTGACGTGATTGGGCTTACGGCAATAGATGTGGGCGCATCTACGGGGGGATTTACCGACTGCCTTTTGCAAAGAGGCGCGGTTAAGGTCTTCGCGGTGGATTCGGGCGAGGGACAGCTTGACAACTCGCTTGCTTCCGACGTCCGAGTAGTGAATATTGAAAAATACAACGCGAGAAATCTGAAAAAAGCGGATTTCAATCAAAAGATAGATATAGCGGTTATGGACGTTTCGTTTATATCCCAGACACTTATCATTCCGTCTCTTTCTTTGCTTCTTGATGATGGCGCGTGGTTCGTCAGTCTTATAAAGCCGCAATTTGAGGTGGGAAGAAGCGCAGTAGGCAAAAAGGGAATAGTCAAGAATCCCAAAGACCGTATAAACGCTGTTAAAAACGTGGTAAGCTTTGCCGAAAGCTTTGGCTTTGGCTGTTTTGGAGTTGCAGAATCGGCAATTACGGGCGGTGACGGAAATATTGAGTACGTGGCGGCATTCAAAAAAGGTGAAAAAAGAAAAATAAATATAGATTTGAAGAGGTAATACATTGAGGATAGCATTATTAACCAACTACAATATAGGCGAAAAATCCGCCGCCGCAATGACGGTTGCCGAAAAGCTCGGCAAGTACGACTGCGAAATTCTTGTTCCGATGAACTATAAGGACAGAATAGAGCGAATGTACCGCAAGCGTCCCAAGGTAAGATTTGAAAACCTGCAGACCATATACGATACTGTGGATATGTTTGTCGTTCTTGGCGGTGACGGAACAATTATGGACGTTGCCTGCAAGGCGGCTTTGCGGCAGGTGCCCATTCTTGGCATCAATCTTGGCAGAGTGGGATATCTTGCCGAACTTGAAATGAGTGAGCTTGATAAGCTTGATGACGTTATGAAGGGCAACTACACGGTAGACAAAAGAACAATGATAAAAGCCGAGATAATCAGCAAAAGCCGTGAGCCTATTTCGGCATACGCGCTTAACGAGGCGGTTATCTCAAATGGTTCAATTGCCCGCATAATAGATCTTCAGCTTAGTGAAGGCGGTAAAATTATAAATACATACCGCGCTGACGGTCTTATAGTCTGTACGCCTACGGGGTCAACAGCATATTCGTTGTCTGCGGGCGGACCGATTACAGATCCGCGGCTCGCTTGCTTTTGCGTTACACCAGTATGCCCCCATATGATGAATGCAAGACCGATTCTTTTCCCCGATGACGTTGTTCTTGAGGTCAAGCACATATGCAAGCGCGAAAAAACGCTTTATCTTACACTTGACGGACGTACCAATTATGAGCTTCTTAAAAATGATGTTGTGAAAATATCAAAATCCGAGCTTTTTGCCTCGATTATTCACGTTGAGGACAGAAGCTTTTACGATAAACTCAGAAATAAGTTTTATTGATTGAAAGGATCGTAAGATGAAAACACAGAGACAGCAGGCTATAATGCAGCTTATTTCGGAACACGAAATAGAGACTCAGGACGAGCTTATCGCAAAGCTCAATGCAGACGGATACAAGGTAACTCAGGCGACAATATCGAGAGATATTCGTGAGCTTAAAATTTCAAAGGTGCTTAGCTCGGGCGGGAAATACAGGTATTCTGTGAGTGAAAATGCCCATTCGGTGCACAGTGGAACGTTAAAAAACGCTTACGCATCGGCGATTGTCAGCATTGAAAACGCTGAAAATATTATTGTTGTAAAAACTCACCCCGGACTTGCGCAGGCAGTAGCGGCAGGAATGGACGCTATGCATATAAGGGGCGTGCTTGGCTGTGTTGCGGGTGACGATACGATTATAACCGTTGCGCGTGATTCGTTTTTGGCGGCAGAGGCCGTTAAGAGACTGAAAGAGGAAATCACGGCAAAATGAACGAAAGGAGAGCAGAATGCTTCAATCGTTGCATATAGAAAATATAGCGGTAATAAAAAAGCTTGATATTGATTTCGAAGCCGGATTTTCGGTGCTCAGCGGAGAGACAGGCGCTGGAAAATCAATAATCATTGACAGTATAAATATGCTTTCGGGTAACCGCATATCACGCGAGCTTGTAAGAACGGGTGAGGAAAAGGCGCTTGTCAGCGCGGTTTTTTCCGACGTGGGCGCAGAAATCCAAAGGCTTCTTGAGGAGTACGGATTTGAGACCGACGACGTTGTTATGCTTCAGCGCACGCTGTCAAAGGATGGCAAAAGCGTAGTAAAGCTTAACGGCAGAACGGTTACTCAAGCTATTCAGCGCGATGTGTGCAGGCTTTTGATAAACATTCACGGACAGAATGACAATCAGCGTTTGATGCACAAAAGCGCACAGTTAGAGATACTTGATGCGTTTGCCGAAAACGACGAGCTTCTCGCTGAATATTCCGAAATATACAGACAGCTTACCGAGGCAAAAAGCCGCCTTGACGAGTTGAATTCTAATACCGCCGAAAAGGCGAGAATGAGAGACATATACGCATTTCAGCTTGAAGAAATAAACTCCGTAAAGCTTAAGGACGGAGAGGAAGATGAGCTTGAAGCGGAACGGCTCAGACTCGGAAGCATCGAAAAAATAGAGGAAAAAGTAAATCTCGTTTATCGCGCGCTGTACGCGGGAGATAAGGGCTCGGCGGTCTATTTGCTTGACCGTTCGGCGGCGGCACTCGACAAAATTGCCGACGTGCTTCCCGAGGTTAAGGAGCTTTCCCAAAAGTTGAACGAGTATAGGTACGAGATAGAGGACATCGCTCTTACAGTGAGAGATTTTGCCTCGGATTCTGAAAATCCTACTGCACAGCTCAATAAAATTGAGAGTAGACTTGATGCCATCAATAAGTTGAAAAGAAAATACGGTTCAAGTGTAGGAGAAATACTCGAATTCCGCGATAAAACCGCCAAGCTGCTTGATGAAATAGATAATTCCGACGATATTAAAGAGGATGTGACCAACGAAATCAAACGTCTTGGAAAGATTGCGGTTGGAATTGCAGAGCAGATACATGACCGCAGAAGCGCGGCGGCGGAGAAAATAACCGCAGGGGTTATGGAAAATCTTGAATTTCTCGATATGCCAAAGGTGAGGTTTGAAGTTTCGGTAAAGTCGCAGACAAAACTCAGGAGTGACGGCGCCGACGACGTGGATTTTCTTATTGCGACAAATGCGGGCGAACCGCTTATGCCTCTTGAAAAGATAGCATCGGGCGGTGAGCTTTCAAGAATAATGCTTTCGCTTAAATGCGTTCTTTCGGATAAGGACGGTGTCGGTACGGTAATATACGACGAGGTTGACGCGGGAATTTCGGGTAAGACCTCGCGTAAGGTCGGTATAAAGCTTAAGGAAATCTCAAAGCTTATGCAGATAATATCGGTTACTCACTCGGCGCAGATTGCGTCGCTTGCAGATAACCATTATCTTATTTCCAAGCACGATATTGACGGAAGAACCGAGTCGCGGGTGGACCTGCTTGACGGCGAGGGGCGTGTCAACGAGATAGCGAGAATTCTTGGCGGTATAAACGTCACAGAGTCGCAAATGAACGCCGCACGCGAAATGATTGAGGAGGGCAAAAGCTACTGATGACAAAAACAAATGCTATGCGCCGACTTGACGCGGCGAAAATAAAATATGAGGTAAAGGAATATGAGGTGGACGAAAACGATCTTTCGGGAACTCATATTGCCGAGCAGATAGGTCTGCCATTTGAGCAGGTGTTCAAAACTCTCGTCGCAAAGGGCGAGAAAAGCGGAGTGGTGGTTTTCTGTATTCCCGTAGACAGAGAAATCGACTTAAAAAAGGCGGCAATAGTTACGGGCAATAAAAAGCTTGAAATGCTCCACGTAAAGGATTTGCTCGGAACTACCGGCTATATTCGCGGAGGCTGTTCGCCTATAGGTATGAAGAAAAAATTTCCTACCTATATCGACGAAAGCTCGCAGGGCTTTGAGCAGATAACCGTCAGCGCGGGTGTGCGCGGAGCACAGCTTTTGCTGAAGGTAGATGAGCTTGTTAAATTTACTGAGGCAAAAATCTGCCAAATTACTTAAAAGCTCTTGAAAAAAATGTAATAATGTAGTATAATAAAGTTTGTTTTGATAGACAGTGAAAGGAAAAAGCAGTATGTTAAAAATAAAGGAAATTATTTCCGAGAAAATAGCAGAGCAGATAAAGGTTATCAATTCCGAGGCTGAAATAAGCGCCGCAGAGATAGCAACAATGCTCGAATATCCGCCCGATGCAAATATGGGCGACCTGGCGTTGCCTTGCTTTAAGTTCAGTAAAATGCTTCGCCGTGCACCGGTGCAGATAGCGCAGGCGCTTGCAGATGCTGTGGCAGACGAGTGCATCGAAAAAATCGAGAACGTAAACGGATACCTCAATATCCGTATCAGTGATAAATATCTTGGTGAAAAGGTTGTCAAGAATATTCTTGATGCAGGCGAAAAATACGGCTCTCATAGCTTTGGCGAGGGAAAGACGGTCGTTCTCGACTACTCATCACCCAACGTTGCAAAGCCCTTCCATATAGGACATCTCGGAAGTACTATGATAGGTCACTCCCTCAAAAAGCTTCACGAGTTTGCCGGATATAACTGTGTGGGAATCAACTACCTTGGTGACTGGGGAACTCAGTTCGGTAAAATGATCGTTGCCTACAAAAAGTGGGGAGATAAGGACGAGGTAGAGGCAGGCGGAGTCGATAAGCTTGTTGAGCTTTACGTTAAATTCCACAGCGAGGCAGAGGCAGACAAAGCACTTGAGGACGAGGCGAGAGCCGAATTCCACAAGCTTGAGCTTGGAGATGCGGAGAATATCGAGCTTTGGAAGTGGTTTATTGACGTCAGCCTTAAGGAATACAGCAAGACCTACGGCTTGCTTGGCGTTGAATTTGACAGCTATAAGGGCGAAAGCTTTTATACCGATAAAATGCCCGCACAGGTTGAAAAGCTCCGTGAAAGCGGACTTCTCAAGATAGACGACGGCGCATCCATCGTTCCTCTTGAGGATTACGGGATGCCACCTTGCCTTATTCTTAAGCGCGACGGCTCAACGCTTTATCCTACGCGCGACATTGCGGCGGCGGTTTACCGCAAGGAGACCTATAACTTTGATAAGGCAATATACGTAACCGCGGCGGCACAGTGTCTCCACTTCCAACAGTGGTTCAAGGTGGTTGACCTTATGGGATATGAGTGGGCTGACGAGCTTGTTCACGTTCCTTACGGAATGGTAAGCCTTAACGGTGAAAAGCTTGCAACGAGAACGGGTAACGTTATTCTTCTTAAGGACCTTCTTGCAATGGCGATTGAAAAGGTCGGCAATATTATCGAGGAGAAGAGCCCTGACCTTGAAAATAAGCAGGCTGTTGCCGAGTCTGTGGGTGTTGGAGCGATAGTGTTCTATTATCTCTACAACAACAGAATGAAGGACATCAACTTTATGCTTGACGATGCGCTCAGCTTCGACGGTAATACGGGACCCTACGCGCAGTATACCTACGCAAGAGCTTGCTCGGTGCTTCAGAAGGCGGGATCGTTCGACGCGGATGCGCCTGTTAAGATTACCTGCGGCGAAGAAAGCGCACTTGTCAAGACGTTAGCAAGATTCCCCGAGAAGGTTCTCGACGCTATAAAGGACTATGAGCCTTCGGTTATCACAAGATACATTATCGACGTTGCAACTGAGTTTAACCGCTTCTACCATAACTGCAAGATAATGAATGCAGAAAGCGAAGAGATCAAGAACACAAGACTTGCACTTACTGCGGCGGCAAAGACCGTGCTTGGTAATGCGTTTGGTCTTATTTGTTTGAAGAAAGAAGAAAAAATTTAAGGAAGGTATATAAATATGTCAGGACATAGCAAATGGGCTAATATCAAGCACAAAAAAGAAAAGACCGACGCGCAGAAGGCAAAGGTCTTTACAAAGATCGGTAAGGAGATTTCGATTGCAGTAAAGGAAGGCGGCGGAGACCCCAACTCCAACGCAAAGCTTCGCGACCTTATCCAGAAGGCTAAGGCTAACAACGTACCCAACGATAATATCGAAAGAACTATCAAAAAGGCACTTGGCGCAGGCGGCGAAAACTATGAAGAAATCGTATACGAGGGCTATGGCCCCGGCGGAGTTGCTGTTATCGTTGAAACCACTACAGACAACAGAAACAGAACTGCGGGTAACGTTCGCTCCTATTTCTCCAAGTATCACGGAAATATGGGTCAGACGGGAAGCGTAAGCTTTATGTTTGAGGATAAGGGCGTTATAGTTATCGCTAACGAGGACGGCGACATAGACGAGGATAAGCTTATGGAAACTGCACTTGAGGCAGGTGCAGAGGACTTTATGGCTAACGAGGATTCCTTCGAAATCTATACGGTTCCCGAGGACCTTTACGCTATCAACGATGCTCTTGTTGCCGCAGGCTACGCTATTGCTTCGGCAGAGAAGAGCAAGATTCCTTCTAACTACGTAACACTTGATAACGAGGACGACCTTAAGTTTATGAATCTTCTTATCGAAAAGTTCGAGGAAGACGACGACGTTATGGAAGTTTACCATAACTGCGAAAATTGCGACTAAAATAAAAACAGCAGAGCGTTGCTCTGCTGTTTTGCCCTAATCTTAAGAGTTTTCCTTGTCCTTACCGTTGCCAAAGAGCTTGAAGCCTTTACTTCCCGCGTAGTACGCGAGAAAAGCGGTGAGGATAAGGGGTATCATTATAATAAAGTACATAAACCACATTGAATTGAGTGATACGCCCCCGACCTTGAGCGCAAGCAGTCCGGTGTACATTCCCTCTGTAAGCAGGGCGATTACCTTGGCGACAGCACCTATGGAGCCGCACATCTCACTTGTCGGAAAAGCAATGCCAACGGTGATAAGCAGAGCGAGAATAAAGTTTATCACGCTTGCAAAAAGCCCCATGTAAAGCCCCTCAAGCCTTGTTATGCCGATTTCGCCGCGCTCAATAATGCGGCTTTCCTTGTAACCAAGCTCCCACACTTTTGCGTATATGAGATAGAGATAAAAGAGAATCGCAAATACACTCGTGCAGGTTTGAAGCGTGGAGTGGTTGGCGGCTGTGGCAAGTGCCAGCGCCATTCCAAAAATTGAAATGGCAAGTTGGGTTATAAACATATGGACAAGATCGTAGGATCTTCTTTTCAAAAAATCAATCATACTATACCTCGTTGAAATGAGTTGGTATTATTATAACTCTCAAAAAGAAAAATTGCAATAAAAAATATAAAAGTTTACACTTTATCCACTAAAATATAAATTGTTATTGTATAATATAAGGTGAAAGCCGAGGTGAAAACGTGAATATATCCGAAGAATATGCAGATTTTCCCGAAATAATCAGAGAGTTTATATCGTATAAGCTTGCAATTCAGGGCTGTTCGGTAAAAACGGTAAGTGAATACTCGCTTGACCTTAAAAACTTCTTCAAATATTACCTTGCATGTAAAAGCGGAACACCTACCGATGATGTGTCGCTTTCAAAAGTAAGCATTATGCCTGTAGACCTTGAAATTGTAAAGAACGTCCGTACAGAGGATATATATCAATATCTGTTCTTCGTGACCGAGGCAAAGGCTAACTCAAACGCTGCCAAGGCGCGGAAGCTTTCCTCTATAAAGGGCTTTTACAAGTATCTTGTTGCAAAGAGACGTTATTTTGAGGATAATCCGGCGGTGAATATCGAGTCACCCAAGCAGAAAAAGTCGCTGCCCAAATATCTTACCCTTGAAGAATCGCTGAATTTACTTGAAACTGTAAAAAACGATAAAGATTCAAAAAGCATTTCACGCGATTACGCTATAATTACACTGTTTCTTAACTGCGGAATGCGTGTGTCAGAGCTTGTGGGCATAAATATCAGCGACGTTGACCGAGAGCTTCGCTCGTTGCGCGTTCTCGGAAAGGGTAACAAAGAGCGTATAATTTACCTTAACGATGCTTGTCGCGAGGCGATTTCAGCATATATGGTTGACCGTAGAAACAGAACGTCAAACAGCAACGCACTTTTCTTGTCATCAAGAGACCAAAGAATCAGCGTAAAGACCGTTCAATGGATGGTTTATAAGTATCTCGATATGTCGGGACTTGAGTCCAAGCATTATTCGGTGCATAAGCTTCGCCATACTGCGGCAACGCTTATGTATCAGTCGGGCAACGTGGACGTGCGAGTCCTTAAGGATATTCTCGGACACGAACAGCTCAATACAACACAGATATATACGCACGTGAGCAACGCAAGTATGGAGGAGGCAATGCGCCAAAATCCGCTTTCCGGCGTAAAAAAGAACCAAAAGAAAGGCGAATCATGACCGAAGCTGTTTTTAAGCTGCACAGCGACTATAAGCCTACGGGAGATCAGCCCGAGGCGATAGAGGCTTTGACAAAAGGAATATTGCGCGGAGACAGACTGCAGACACTTCTCGGCGTAACCGGTTCGGGTAAGACATTTACGATGGCAAACGTAATTGCCAACGTAAACCGTCCTACTCTTGTTTTGGCGCACAATAAAACTCTTGCCGCCCAGCTTTGCTCTGAGTTTCGTGAGTTCTTTCCCGAGAACGCTGTAGAATATTTTGTTTCGTATTACGACTATTATCAGCCCGAGGCGTACGTTCCCGGACGCGATATGTATATAGAAAAGGATGCTCAGATAAACGACGAAATAGATATGCTCAGGCACAGCGCAACCTCGGCGTTGCTTGAACGCAGAGACGTTATAATCGTTGCCAGCGTTTCGTGTATCTATACCCTCGGTGACCCCTCGGAATACGCAAAGCTTGTCCTTGCGGTACGTCCCGGAATGCTTATGAGCAGAGAAGAATTTATCAGACATCTCATAGCTATAAACTATGACCGAAACGATATCAATTTTGTCCGTGATAAGTTCAGAGTAAACGGAGATACTGTAGACGTATTTCCTGCCTCGTATTCGGACAAGGCAATACGCGTTGAATTTTTTGGAGATGAAATAGACCGTGTTTGTGAGGTCAACGTGGTTACGGGCGAGCTTGTAAGAATACTGTCTTACGCCGCAATATATCCCGCCTCGCACTACGTTGTTACCGATGAGAGAAGGGAAAAGGCGCTCCGCGAAATTGAAAACGAAATGCACGAGCGCGTGGAATATTATAAATCGGAAGGAAAGCTTATAGAGGCGCAGAGAATCGAGGAGCGCGTTAAGTACGACGTGGAGATGCTTCGTGAGGTTGGCTTCTGTTCGGGAATCGAGAACTATTCCCGAGTGCTTTCGGGGCGCCCCGCAGGCTCAACTCCGTATACACTGCTCGATTTCTTCCCCAAGGATTTCGTTCTTTTTGTTGACGAGTCGCATATGACGCTTCCGCAGGTGCGCGGAATGAGTCGGGGTGATAGAGCAAGAAAGACTAATCTTGTTGAATACGGCTTCCGTTTGCCGTCGGCTTACGATAACCGCCCGCTTTTCTTTGAGGAGTTTCTCGAAAAGCTTAATCAGGTGGTGTGTGTCAGCGCAACTCCGGGAGACTACGAGATTGAAAATGCCGAGAATACCGTTGAACAGATAATTCGTCCTACGGGACTTCTTGACCCCGAAATAGAGGTGCGCCCCGTATCGGGACAGGTGGACGACCTTCTTGGAGAGATACGGATTCGAGCCGCTAAAAACGAGCGTGTCCTTGTGACAACTCTTACAAGACAGATGGCTGAGGATTTGAGCGAATATTTCGAGCAAAACGGCGTAAAAGTGAAATATATCCATTACAATGTTCAGACGATTGAACGCATGGAGATAATCCGTGATCTGCGACTCGGCGAGTTCGACGTGCTTATAGGAATAAATCTTCTCCGCGAGGGAATAGATATTCCCGAGGTGTCGCTTGTGGCTATTCTCGATGCCGATAAAGAGGGCTTCTTGCGTGCCGAGCGAGGACTTATTCAGACTGTGGGACGCGCGGCAAGAAATGCCAACGGAAAGGTCATTATGTACGCCGATACAATGACCGAATCAATGCGCAAGGCTATAGCAGAAACCAACCGCCGCCGCGCAATACAGCACGAATATAACGTGGCACACGGAATAACCCCCACAACTGTTATCAAGGGCGTGCGCGACGTTATAGAGATAGGTGTCCAAGGCGACCTTGCCGACAATAAGCACATCAAGGCAAAGGCAAAGGCGGGCAAGCTTACCGCAAAGGAAAAGGAAAAGCTCATTGCCGAATTCACGGTAAAGATGAAGGAAGCCGCAAAGCGTCTTGATTTCGAAGAGGCAATGTACTACAGAGATAAAATAAAAGAGCTTGAAACAAGCAGTAAAAAGGGACAAAAATAATGACAGAAAATATAGTTATCAGAGGCGCAAGAGTCAATAATCTGAAAAATATAGACGTAACCATACCGCGAGACCGACTTGTGGTGCTTTCGGGACTTTCGGGCTCGGGAAAATCGTCGCTTGCCTTTGACACGCTTTACGCGGAGGGGCACAGACGCTTTGTTGAGTCGCTTTCCTCATACGCAAGACAGTTTTTGGGGCAGATGGACAAGCCCGACGTTGACCTTATCGAAGGGCTTTCACCCGCAATTTCCATCGACCAGAAGACTACCTCTAAAAACCCGCGTTCAACGGTTGGAACCGTAACCGAGATATACGACTATCTCAGGCTTCTTTACGCAAGAGTGGGCGTACCCCACTGTCCCGTATGCCATAAGGAGATAAGACAGCAGACCACCGATCAGATAATCGAGCGTATACTTGAATTGCCCGAGGGTGAGCGCTTTATGGTGCTTTCGCCCGTTGTAAAGGCAAAAAAGGGTATGCACGAAAAGGTGTTTGCAGACGCTAAAAAAAGCGGTTATTCAAGAGTCAGAGTTGACGGAAATATATACGACCTCTCCGAGGAATTTAAGCTTGACAAAAATCTCAAGCACAATATAGAGATAATCGTTGACCGACTTATTATGCGTGGAGAGATACGCTCCCGTCTTGCAGATTCCATAGAAAATGCGCTTCGCCTTGCCGACGGACATTTGACTGTTGTGGTAATGCCGAGAGAGGCGGAGGAATATGAGCTTGAGTTTTCGCAAAGCTATGCCTGCGAGGAGCACGGAATTTCATTTGGTGAGCTTGAACCGAGAATGTTCTCATTCAACAATCCTGCGGGAGCTTGCGATTACTGTCTCGGTATCGGTGAGCTTAATAAAATATCGGTGGATAAAATTATTCCCAATAAAGATATTTCGCTTGAGGACGGGGCAATCGCGGTTAACGGCTTCAAAACGCTTGAGGAAGAAAGCTGGAACGGTCCGCTTTTCCGTGCGGTTGGAGAACGGTGCGGATTTACGCTCGATATGCCCATAAAGGACTTTTCGGAAAATTCGCTTAATGCGCTTCTTTACGGTACGGGCAACGAGCTGTATAGCGTAACGCGCTATTTCGGAGGTGAGGCGTATAACCAAAAGGTAAAATTTGACGGCGTAATAAAAATAATGGAGCAGAGAATGGCTCAGGGAATGAACGCCGACTATTACGAGCAGTTCTTTGACCAGACGGTTTGCCCTAAGTGTAAGGGTAGCAGACTTTCGGCAAATTCGGCGGCTGTTACTGTCGGCGGATTGAATATTCACGAGTTTTGCAGTATGTCGGTTGAAAAATCGCTTGAGTTTGTCAATATGCTTAAGCTGACCGAAAGCGAGAAAATTATTTCCAAGGATATTTTCAAGGAGATAAAAGCCCGTCTCGGCTTCCTTGTGAACGTTGGCCTTGAATATCTTACACTTGCGAGAAAATCTGGGACACTTTCGGGCGGTGAGCTTCAAAGAATACGCCTCGCGACTCAGATAGGCTCCGCGCTTGTGGGCGTGCTTTACGTTCTTGACGAGCCAAGCATAGGTCTTCATCAGCGCGATAACTCAAAGCTTATAAAAACACTTGAAAAGCTCCGCGACGTTGGAAATACGGTTATCGTTGTTGAACACGACGAGGAGACTATGGAAGCAGCCGACTATATCGTTGATATCGGACCGGGAGCAGGCATACACGGCGGCGAGGTCGTTGCCTCTGGCACGCCCGAGGAGATAAAGAAATCTGAAAAATCGCTTACGGGCGCATATCTGTCGGGAAGAAAGAAAATAGAGGTGCCCCAAAAGCGCCGCGAAGGTAACGGCAACTTCCTTCGTGTGTTCGGGGCTGAACAAAATAATCTTAAATCAATAGACGTGGAAATACCTCTCGGTTGCTTCGTGTGTGTCACGGGCGTTTCGGGCTCGGGAAAATCCTCGCTTGTTAACGGAATTCTTTATCCGTATCTTGCAAACAAGCTTAACGGCGCGTATACTATCGCGGGCAAGCATAAGCGTGTAGAAGGACTTGAGCATCTTGATAAGGTGATTGATATAGACCAAAGCCCCATTGGAAGAACTCCGCGTTCAAATCCCGCAACCTATACCGGACTTTTCACCGACATACGCGAGTTGTTTGCACAGACTCAGGACGCAAAGGCGAGAGGCTATAAATCTGGTAGGTTTTCCTTTAACGTAAAGGGCGGACGCTGTGAGGCGTGCGAGGGAGACGGAGTAAAGTGCATAGAAATGCACTTCCTGCCCGACGTATACGTAAAGTGTGACGTCTGCAAGGGTAAGCGCTACAATGCCGATACGCTTGAAGTAAGATATAAGGGCAAAAATATATACGACGTTCTTGAAATGACAGTAGAGGAGGGAGTAGGCTTTTTTGACGGACTTCCCAAATTACAGCGCAAGCTGAAAACGCTCTACGACGTAGGGCTTGGATATATCAAAATCGGTCAGTCGTCTACCACGCTTTCGGGCGGCGAGGCACAGCGAGTCAAGCTTGCTACCGAGCTTTCCAAGCGCAGTACAGGCAAAACCATATATATACTCGACGAGCCCACTACCGGTCTCCACACTGCAGACGTGGCAAATCTTATTGAGGTTCTTAAGCAGCTTGTAGATGCGGGAAATACCGTTCTTGTTATCGAGCATAACCTTGACGTGATAAAAACCGCCGACTATATAATCGACTTGGGCCCCGAGGGCGGTGATAAAGGCGGAACGGTAGTTGCAACTGGAACTCCCGAGGAAATTGCCGCGGTTGAAGAGTCTTATACCGGTCAATATCTCAAAAAAATGATTTTATGCAATCGAAAATGAATATTTATGCATAAAAACACAAAAATTCTAAAAAAAATCGAATTTTTATTCAACTTTTTTTCAAAAACCTATTGACAAGTGAATTTTTATGTGATATAATACGCACATCAAAAGACAAGAATTCACATTCTTAAAATTTAACAACAGAAAGGAAATATTATCATGAAAAAAATTTTGTCTTTGGTTTTAGTCGCACTTATGCTCGCATCTGCTCTTTGCATTGCAGGTTGCGGAGGAAAGGATGACGCACTTGTAGTTTACACAGAAGCAGGCTTTGCACCCTATGAATTCATCTACAATGATGAAATCGTAGGCGTTGATATTGCCATCGTTAAGGCAGTTGCTGAGGAGCTCGGCAAAGAGGTTATCGTTACCGACGTTGCTTTTGATACCATCTGCACATCCGTACAGAACGGCAAGGCAGACATCGGTGCCGCAGGTATCACAATCAGACCCGACCGTGCTGAGCAGGTTGACTTCTCGATTCCTTACTCCTCCACAGAGCAGTATGTAATCGTTCCCGCAACAAACGACAGCATCAAGGTTCTTGAGGACCTTGTTGGCAAGAAGATCGGTATCCAGAATGGTACAACATCCGATATGCTTGTTGCTGACCTTATCGCTGACGGAACTCTCGGCTCCGCAGAGCTTATTCCTTACAGCTCGCCCGCAGTTGCAGCAGCTTCTATGAACAAGCAGGATGCAGTTGTTACCGACAAGCTTACAGCTCAGCTTATCGTTGCTAACGACAGCAACCTTAAGGCATTCGCTCTCGTTAAGGCTGACGGTACACCCGCCGCAGAGGTTGAGGAGTACGGTATTGCAGTACAGAAGGGCAACAAGGAGCTCCTTGACGCTATCAATAAGGTTCTTACAGAGCTTATGGCTGACGGAACAATCGATAAGTGGGTTGAAGAGTATTCCGCAAAGGCTAAGGAAGTTGGCGCGTAATCTTTAATATCCGACTTGAAATTTATAACAGCGGGGGACCGTAAGATCTCCCGCTGATAATTATTTGAAAGGATTTACATATGTTTGACAAAATAATAGACGGCTTTGTCAAAACCTTTATAGCAGAAGACAGATATAAAATGTTTCTGAGAGGTTTTTGGAATACGATTCAGATTGCACTTGTTGCTACCATCATCGGTGTGTTGATCGGTGCTATCGTTGCCGTTGTCCGTGTGTTCCACAAACAGACGGGAAAGCTCGGTATTCTTGACAAGATCTGTGAAATATATACCACCGTTATAAGAGGAACCCCCGTTGTTGTTCAGCTTTTGATTACATATAACATCATTTTTGCTTGGTCAACCAGGGCAGTGCTTATCGGTATGATAGGATTCGGTCTTAACTCGGGCGCATATGTTGCAGAGATAATGCGCGGAGGAATCAATGCGGTGGATATCGGTCAGACCGAGGCGGGGCGCTCGCTTGGTCTGTCGTCTGCAACCACGATGAAGAGCATAGTTTTACCTCAGGCAATAAAGAACGTTTTGCCTGCTATAGGTAACGAGTTTATTTCGCTTCTCAAGGAGACTTCAATTATCGGTTTCCTTGGCGTTATCGACCTTACCAAGGCGGCAGAGCGTGTAATTTCAAGAACGATGAACGTTTATTTCCCCTATATTTCCATAGCTCTCGTTTATCTTGCGGTTGTCTATGGTTTGAACTACCTGTTCAAGAAGCTTGAGAGGAGGTTGGCTAAGAGTGACAGATAAGAATACAATTATAGAAGTAAAAAACCTATTCAAGACCTTTGACGGCGATAAAATGATTCTTCAGGGAATCAGCTATGAGATTAAAAAAGGCGAAAAGCTTGTTATTATCGGACCTTCGGGCGGCGGAAAATCCACCTTCCTCAGATGTCTTAACCTTCTTGAAAAGCCTACTTACGGAGAAATCTGGGTAAACGGCAAGTTAATTACCCCCGTTGACCCTTATCTCCACTTTGACGTTATCGAGGCTTCCTTGACCTACGGAAAAATGTTCAAGGAGTACAGCGCACAGAATCCCGATGCTACAGAGGCAGAGCTTAAAGAAAAGATCATTGCCGAGATAAAGCAGAAGGACCTTCTCAATGAAAAGAGGGAGGGCAGGGCGTATAAGGCCTTGATGAAGCAAATATTTGAGAACAATTATATCCAAATCGACCTTGCGCGTCAGAAAATGGGAATGGTATTCCAGCACTTCAATCTTTTCCCCCATATGACGGTAAAGGAAAATATCACCTTCGCTCCCGTTAAGCTCAAGCTTAAGACTCCCGAGGAGGCTTCGAAGAGAGCGGACGAGCTTTTGGCTCGCGTTGGACTTTCCGAAAAAGCCGATTCTTATCCCAGCCAGCTTTCGGGCGGACAGAAGCAGAGAATCGCGATAATCCGAGCTCTCGCTATGGACCCCGAGGTAATGCTTTTCGACGAGCCCACCTCCGCGCTTGACCCCGAAATGGTTGGAGAGGTTCTCGACCTTATTAAGCAGCTCGCATCAGAGGGAATTACAATGCTTGTAGTTACCCACGAAATGGGTTTTGCGAGAGAGGTTGCAGACCGTGTACTCTTTATGTGTGACGGTATTATCGAGGAGGATGCTCACCCCGAGGAGTTCTTCGGCGCACCCAAGAGTCCAAGACTTCAGCAGTTCCTGAAAAGCGTGCTTTGATGCACCGATTTGTGCTGATTTGATACAGTTCATAAAATATTAACAAAAATACACAAATTAGTTCTTGACAAAAGACCCGAAAAGTGGTAAATTATAGTCGTGGTTAGCACTCAAACAAAAAGAGTGCTAAAAACGGGTGGTTTACAACTTCGGGTCTTTTATTTTTGTGAAACGGAGGTGTTTAGCGTGGCAGATATTGAATTGAGTGAACGAAAAAAGCAGATACTAAAAGCAATCGTTGAGGCACATATTGCCGAGGGCGAGCCTGTAGGATCTAAATATATTGTGGAAAATCGGCAGTTGACCTGTTCGTCTGCTACCATAAGAAACGAGATGTCCGAGCTTGAAGAAATGGGCTACCTTGAAAAGCCTCACACTTCGGCAGGCAGAGTGCCAAGTGAGCTTGGTTATCGCTTCTACGTTGACTCTCTCGTTCAGCATTATGCTATGACCGCTAACGAAATAGCGGAAATAAACAATATTTTGAAATCTAAGATGTCCGAGCTTGATCAGATACTTGAAAACGCGTCAAGATTGGCATCAAACATAACAAACTATACTGGATTTGCCGTTAAACCGAAATTTGCTTCCCACAGCATCTCTAAGTTTGAGGCAATATCCATAGATGAGTTTAACCTCCTGCTTGTTATGATAACCGCAGGCGGCGTGGTTAAAACCAAAAAGCTTCGTATGCCCATACCGCTTAACGACGAGCTTATCTCAAAGATAAACGGTGCGCTTAATCGCCACCTTGCGGGACTTGGAAGTCAGGATATCACACTTCCGATATTGATGAGCATTGAGGATGAGCTTGGCGGTGATGCAAGAGCCATCGGACCGATAATCAAGGTAATCTATGATACGATGAACGATGTAGAGGACGGTGAACTTCGCATAAGCGGACTTAACAGACTTTTGCAGTATCCCGAGTTTTCGGACTCTCAGAAGTTTGGTCAACTGCTTACGGCTATTGAAAGCAAGGAGGAAATCCTCAATCTTGTATCGCAGGGTAATTCAGACGGAGATGTAAACGTAATAATCGGCTCCGAAAGCTCTGTTAACGTTATGAACAATTCTTCTGTTATCTATAAACCGATAAAAAAGGACGGCAGAACGGTAGGTGCCATTGGCGTTATCGGCCCGCTTCGTATGGATTACGCGAAGGTGCTTGCAACAGTAGAGGAATTGAGCGATAATATTTCCAATATAATTGGTAATGATATAAAAAGCCTGACGGAAGGAGATAAAAATGGAAGAAAAGAAGATGAATGAAGAAATCACCGAAGAAGCTGAAAAGGCAGAAGCAACCGAAGAAAAGGCCGCCAAGCCCGAAAAAGGTGATAAGAAAAAAATAAAGGCACTTGAAGCAGAGCTTGCCGAGGTTAACAAAAAAGCCGAGGAAATAAACGAAAAATATATGCGAATGCTTGCCGAATACGACAATTTCAGAAAACGCTCGGCAAAGGAACGAGAAAGTATCTACGGTGACGCTTATACCGATGCGCTTACTTCAATACTTCCCGTGCTCGATAATCTGGAAAGAGCCGAGGGATGCACCGATGCCGAGGGACTTGCAAAGGGACTTGAGCTTACGCTTAAGAGCTTCCGAGAAACCCTTGAGAAAATGGGTGTTACAGAAATAGAGGCAATTGGCAAAACCTTTGATCCCAATCTTCATAATGCGGTTTTCCATGTGGATGACGAGAGCTTTGGCGAAAGTCAAATCGTTGAGGTGCTTATGAAGGGCTACACAAAGGGTGACAAGGTTATCAGATATTCAATGGTCAAGGTAGCCAACTAAGGCTAAAAATAAAACATAAATACATTTTAGGAGGAAATTTTATTATGGGAAAAATTATAGGAATAGATTTGGGCACTACCAACTCTTGCGTAGCAGTATTTGAAGGCGGAGAGCCCATAGTTATCCCCAATCCCGAGGGTGCGAGAACAACCCCCTCGGTTGTAGCATTCACAAAGACGGGTGAGAGAATGATCGGTCAGATCGCTAAGCGTCAGGCTATCACCAACCCCGATAGAACGATTAGCAGTATCAAGCGTGAGATGGGTCTTAACCACAAGACAACCATTGACGGTAAGGATTACACTCCTCAGGAGATTTCCGCAATGATCCTTCAGAAGCTCAAGGCTGACGCCGAGGCGTATCTTGGCACAAGCGTTACCGAGGCTGTTATCACCGTTCCCGCGTACTTCTCCGATGCACAGAGACAGGCAACAAAGGACGCAGGTAAGATAGCGGGTCTTGAAGTTAAGAGAATCATCAACGAGCCTACCGCCGCAGCGCTTGCTTACGGTATGGATAAGGAGACAGACCAGAAGATAATGGTATTCGACCTTGGCGGCGGTACTTTCGACGTTTCGCTTCTTGAAATTTCCGACGGCGTTTTCGAGGTTCTTGCAACTGCGGGTAACAATCGTCTTGGCGGTGATGACTTCGATGCAAGAGTTATCGACTGGATGGCTGAGCAGTTCAAGAGAGAGAACGGCATCGACCTCAGAAACGATAAGATGGTTCTTCAGAGACTTAAGGAGGCGGCAGAAAAGGCAAAGATCGAGCTTTCGGGTATGTCCAGCACAAACATCAACCTTCCTTTCATTACCGCAACCGCAAACGGACCTCTTCACTTTGACGCAACGCTCACAAGAGCAGAGTTTGACAGAATTACAGCTGATCTTGTTGACGCTACTATGCAGCCCACAAGACAGGTTATTTCCGATGCGGGCGTAAGCGCTTCGCAGATCGACAAGGTCCTTCTTGTTGGCGGATCTACAAGAATTCCCGCTGTTCAGGAAGCAGTTAAGAAGTTTATCGGTAAAGAGCCCTTCAAGGGTATCAACCCCGACGAATGTGTTGCTCTCGGTGCGGCTATTCAGGGCGGTGTCCTTGGCGGCGACGTAAAGGACCTTCTCCTTCTTGACGTTACACCTCTTTCTCTCGGTATCGAGACTCTCGGTGGTGTATTTACAAGAATTATTGATAGAAACACAACAATTCCCGTAAAGAAGAGCCAGATATTCTCCACCGCGGCTGATAGCCAGACCTCGGTTGAGATTCACGTTCTTCAGGGTGAGCGTGAGATGGCGGCTAATAACACAACTCTCGGACGCTTCAGCCTTGACGGAATTCCCGCCGCTCCTCGCGGAGTACCTCAGATTGAGGTTACTTTCGATATTGACGCTAACGGTATCGTTAACGTAACCGCTCAGGATAAGGGCACGGGCAAGGAGACTCACATTACAATTACTTCTTCCACAAATATGTCTCAGGAAGATATTGATAAGGCAATCAAGGATGCTGAAAAGTATGCCGAGGAAGACAAGAAGCAGAAAGAAGCTGTAGACACCAAGAACCACGCTGAGACTCTTATTTTCCAGAGCGAGAAGACTCTCGGTGAGATTGGTGATAAGATTCCCGAGGAGGATAAGGCTGACGTTAAGGCGGCTGTTGAAAAGCTCCGCGCAACTCTTAACGGTGGTGATACTGAGGCGATCAAGGCTGATACAGAGGCACTTGAAAAGGCATTCTACGCTCTTTCCGAGAAGCTTTATAAGCAGAGCGGAGCTCAGGGCGCAGATCCCAATATGGGCAATATGGGCGGCGACGGACAGAACGGCGACTCCACATATTATAACGCAGATTACGAGGATAAGACCGATAAGTAATCGTAACGAAATAGGGCGGGAAAGGTAAGATTTTGCCTTTCCCGCAGAGTCGTTGACAGAAAGGACAAGTCTGATGGCAGATAAAAGAGACTATTATGACGTCCTCGGCGTTGATAAAAGCGCTGATGACGCTACAATAAAAAAAGCCTATCGCTCGCTTGCCAAAAAATATCATCCCGATATGAACCAGGGGGATGCCGAGGCTGAAAAGAAATTCAAGGAAGTAAACGAGGCATACGCTATACTTTCTGATCCACAGAAGAAGCAGCAGTATGACCAGTTCGGACACGCCGCGTTTGAACAGGGCGGTCCCGGTGCAGGCGGCGGATTCGGTGGCTTTGATTTCAGCGGATTCGGTGGCTTTGGAGATATATTCGGCGACATATTCGGCGGCTTTGGCGGTGGCGGAAGCGCAAGGCGTAACGGACCTCAGAGAGGCGAGGACATCGGCGCAACAGTTACCATTACCTTTGAAGAAGCGGCATTTGGTGTAAAAAAGGATATTACCTATAATAGAATACAGCGTTGCTCCGATTGCGGAGGAAGCGGTGCGGAAAAGGGAACCAAGGCAGAAACCTGTAGTGCCTGCGGCGGATCCGGTCAGCGCAGAGTAGTTCAGCGTATGGCGGGGATGCAGTTCCAATCCACAGTTACGTGTGAATCCTGCCGCGGAACGGGTAAGTTTATAAAAACTCCTTGCTCGAATTGCCGCGGAACGGGCTACGTTAAGGTATCCAAAAAGCTTGGTGTGTCTATTCCCGCAGGTATAGACGACGGAGAGAGAATTGCACTTCGCGGTGAGGGCTGTGACGGTAAGAACGGCGGACCTACGGGCGATCTTTTCATTACCGTAAGAGTAAAACGCCACAGCGTTTTCGAGCGTGACGGATACAATATTTATTGTGAAGTGCCTATCACGGTTGCCGAAGCAACTCTTGGTGCAGAAATAACCGTGCCCTCGCTTGAAGGCAATTTCCAATATACAATTCCCGAGGGAACTCAACCCGGAACTCAGTTCACGGTAAGACAGAAGGGAATTCCCTACGTAAATACGCAGAACAGACGCGGCGACCTTATTTTTACGGTTAACGTTGAGATACCCAAGGGGCTTAACGAAAAGCAAAAGGAACATATGCGCGCTTTCGCAGATAGCTGCGGAGAAAACAATTACGGCAAAAAGACAGGCTTTTTTAAAAAGCTTTTCGATAAAAAATAACGGAGAAAGACTATGATAGATAAGGATTATGTTTGCGGAGCGTCATCCGACGTGAAAGAATGGCATCAGGTCAAGGGAACGGTAAAGCTTTGCCACCTTGACGACCTTACAGCCATTATGAGTATGATAAGCAATAATCTTATGATAGAGGATTTCAGCGATATTGACCTCAAAACCTGCTACGGCGACCTTATAGACGAGTCTATTCTCAATGCCGATAAAACAATTGCGTCGGTTTCGGTTTTCCTTCCCGTAGAGCAGAATTTCAATGAAGCTATAAGCTTTATCAAGGAGAGAAGCGAGCAGGATGGATTTGAGGTTGATGTTGAGGTCGTTGGAGTTAACGAGGAGGATTGGGCAAATTCCTGGAAGGCTTACTACAAGCCTCTTGAAATAGGTGAGCGAATCGTTATAGTTCCCGCGTGGGAGAAATACGATGCCAAGCCCGACAGCGTTATCGTTACAATGGATCCGGGAATGGCTTTCGGAACGGGAACGCACGAAACCACGAGACTTGTTATCGGTTTGCTTGAAAAGTACACAAAGCAGGGACAGCGCGTGCTTGACGTTGGTTGCGGAAGCGGAATTTTGGCAATATGTGCCTCAAAGCTTGGCGCAAAGGAGTGCAGAGCTTACGACATAGATGAGGTTGCTGTTCGCGTTGCGCGTGATAATATCGAAATGAATAATTGTGATAATATCACCTGCGACGTTTCAGACCTTCTTAAGCAGGTTGAGCTTGAGGGCGGACAGTATGACCTTGTGTGCGCCAATATCGTTGCCGATATTATTATCCGTATGCTTCCCGACGTTGGCCGATATATGAAGGACGATGCCATATTGCTTGCATCGGGCATCATAAATGAACGCGCGGAGGACGTAATGGAAGCCTTTGAAAAATTCGGTTTTGACATCGTAGAGCACGCTGTAGATAACGGCTGGTGCGCATTCGCAATAAAAAAGAAATAAATTGAAATCCGACAATTTGTAAATAATTGTCGGATTTTTTGTTAATGTCTTGAATGTGGTTCGTGTTTGTGATATAATTTATGGGTAGCATTTGATTGCCGAGGTGATGACGTGAACGAAATACGCAAAACTCTCTTTGAACTTGCCGACGAGGATTATAAAAGCTTTCACGCAAAGCTTATTCCAAACGTTCCTCGCGAAAGAATAATCGGCGTAAGGACTCCTGCGCTTCGCAAATACGCCAAAGAGATATTTCGCGGCGGTGAATACGCTGAGTTTTTGAATGAGCTTCCGCACAAGTATTATGAGGAGGATAATCTTCACGCATTTCTTGTAGAGCAAATAAATGATTATAATGAGGTCGTTTTACACCTTGATAAATTTTTGCCCTTTGTTGATAATTGGGCGACTTGCGATATGACGTCACCTGATTGTTTCTCCAAAAATCTTGATAAGCTTTACATCGACGCCTGCCGTTGGATAGATTCAAAAAGCACCTACGCAATCAGATTCGGTGTTTGTATGCTCATGAAGTATTATCTTGACTGTAACTTCAAACAGGAGTATGCTGAAAAGGTGGCAGGCATAAAAAGTGAGGAATATTATATAAAAATGGTTGTGGCGTGGTATTTTGCCACCGCGCTTGCAGCGAAATATGATGTGGCATTGCCTTTTATTGAAAATATCAGACTTGAGAAATGGACTCATAATAAGGCAATACAAAAAGCTTGCGAGAGCTACCGAGTGTCGGATGAAAATAAAAAATATCTCAAATCGTTAAGGGTAAAATAATAAATGGAAAATGTAAAAAAACGCGGCTTCTTTTCAAAAAAAGACGTCGATATGACAGAAGGAAACATTTTTAATCATATACTGATGTTCGCGCTTCCGCTTCTTGTGGGCAATCTTTTTCAACAGTTTTATAACACGGTAGACACTTGGGTTATCGGAAATTACGTTGAAAACGATGCAGCATATGCGGCGGTTGGCTCGGTTGGTCCTATAATCAATATGATAATAGGACTTTTCGTTGGCTTTTCAAGTGGCGCGGGCGTTGTTATTTCGCAAAATTACGGCGCAAAGCGATTCGACAAGGTTGAAAAAGCGGTGCATACCGCTATGTGCGTTACTGTTTTGCTTGCGGCTGTGTTTACCGCGCTTGGAATTTTCCTTGTGCCTTATATGCTGAGCCTTATGAATACGCCAGAAAGCGTTTTCTCAGAGGCTAAAACCTATCTTACAATTTATTTTGCGGGTGTAATCGGATTGATGATCTATAACATCGGCTCGGGCATACTTCGCGCGGTGGGGGACTCGACCCGTCCCTTTATTTTCCTTGTTGTATCTGCATTGCTCAATGTAGTCCTTGACCTTTTGTTTGTTATAAAATTCAAAATGGGCGTTGCTGGCGTGGCGTATGCGACTATTATTGCCCAAGGTGTTTCGGCAATCCTTGTGATTATTACATTGCTTACTGCAAAAAACTGTATAAAAATGATACCGAGTCACCTGAGTATCGACAAGGAATCGCTTTTCAAAATCGCTAAAATCGGATTTCCCGCAGCACTTCAACTTTCAATTACAGCCTTTTCAAACGTTTTTGTGCAGTCTTACATAAATCAGTTCGGTGAGGATTGTATGTCTGGTTGGACCTCTTACGCTAAGATAGACCAGTTTATGTTCTTGCCTATGCAGTCGTTGGCTATTGCTATAACCACGTTCGTTGGACAAAATCTGGGGTGCGAAAGAGTGGACAGAGCAAAAAAGGGTATAAAAATAACCACCCTTATGGCGGTTACCTCAACAGTAATAATTCTTATTCCCGTAATGGTCTTTTCGGATCAACTCGTGTATTTCTTTAACCAAAATCCCGAGGTCATAAGATACGGAGGAATGTTGCTCAGATATATTTCGCCGTTTTACATTCTCTGCTGCTTTAATCAGATAATCGCGGGTGCGCTCCGCGGTGCGGGAAACAGCCGTGCACCCATGATAATAATGCTTACTTCCTTTGTGGCGTTCAGACAGGTGTATATGTTTATTATGTCAAACTTTATTTGCAACGAGATAATTCCCATAGCAATGGGATATCCCGCAGGTTGGCTTTTAAGCTCAATACTCTCGTTTATCTACTATAAAAAGGTTGATCTTAAGAAAAAAGTTGTTATTTAGGAGGTAATTATGAAAAGTATAAAACCGGGAAGAGGACCGTCATTTATGGGCGGTATCGTGAGCCTTTTTATGGGCTTGTTCGGTGTTGTGTGGACTGTTTTGGTAGCAAGTGTAGGTGGGGGAATATTTGCTCTTTTTGGGGTGATATTTATTGCCGTGGCGATTGTGATGGCTTTATATCATTTTAAGAATGCGACGGGGAAGAACAGATATTCGGCTTATGATATAACTGAGCAGGGTGAAGAACCTGATCCGTTAAATGAGCGCTTTGAAAATAAAAAACAGGGTGAGATCAAAAAAGAGGGTGAAAACAGATTTTGCCCATATTGCGGAACCGCGGTTTCCGAGGACTATGAATTTTGCAATAAATGCGGAAGAAAATTGCCTTGATTTGAAAAGGTGCTGAGTTAACAACTCAGCACCTTTTTTAATCTTTTTTGAATGATATTGTGATTTCTGTACCAACGTTCGGAGTGCTTTCAAGGTGAATGTCTGCATCGTGAAAAAGTGCACCGTGCTTGACGATAGAAAGTCCGAGACCCGTGCCGCCCGTCTGTTTTGAGTGGCTTTTGTCAACTCGGTAGAACCGTTCGAAAACGCGGCTTTGGTGGTCGTAGGGAATACCTATTCCCGTGTCCTTTACCGACACGTTGGCGCGTCCGTCCGCCTCCGACAGTTCAATTTTTACGCTTCCGTTTTCTTTGTTGTATTTTATGGCGTTGTCGCAAATGTTGTAAATCATTTCGAAAACAATTTGCTTTACGCCGTTTATCTTGGTACGAGTACCCTCAAGCTCTACGCTGACGCCTTTGCGCTCTGCGGCATCCTCAAGCACCGTAACAGCCTCGTCGCAAAGGTCGTACAGGTCAAGCTCCTCGGTTTCGTAGGAGCTTCTTGAATCAAGCTCGGAAATTTTGATAATGTCGTTAACAAGCGTTATCAGACGGCGCGATTCCTTGTAAATCGTGGCAGATATATCTGTAATGTCGGATTGCTTTACCATTCCGTTCATCATTAGCTCGGCAAATCCCGAAATGGACGTGAGCGGTGTTTTCAACTCGTGGGATACGTTTGCAGTAAACTCCTGTCGCATGGTTTCACGCTGATTTTTCTCACTTATGTCAAGAATGAGTATAATTGCACCAACGGTAACAACCTCATTGTTAACGGGGCTTGCAATTATCTGACAGCAGGTTTCACCGCGAAAGAATTTCGCTTCAAAGTGATTTCCCGATAACGCGCTGTTCACGCCCTCGAGTACCGTCTCATTGTCGGTAAGATTTGATACGTATCTGTATTCTTTTCCTGTTTCACTGCCAAGAAGTCTCGGGGCGGCAGGATTAAATGAAAGAATATTTCTGAACGAGTCAATTATAATAAATCCCTCGCTCATATTTTTCGTAATAGTATCAAACTCAGTCTGCTTGCGCTTTAAGTCGGATATCTGTCGGTCTATTGTTGCGTTTTGCTCATTCAGCTTTTTGATAAGCGGCTTCAGCTCGTCGTAAAGCATTTCCTTGTCGGGATGCGTTACGTCAAGGTTGTTAAGCGGTTCGGTTATTGCCTTTGAAATTTGCGAGCTGACTATGGCGGAAATAATGAAAATTACAGCGCCGATAAGCAGAATGGGTTGGGTTATACCTGCGATGATGACCGATGTGGAGCTTTCGGTGTCGGATATTCTGAGCACTGAACCGTCGGAGAGTCTTACCGCGTGATATATCGTTCGTTCGGTCAGCGTTTCGGATGCGCGTGTGCTTTTGCCCGAACCGTTTTTTATCGCCTCTGAAATTTCTTCTCGGTTAAGGTGGTTGTCCATCTGTGATACGTCGGTAATGGTGTTATCAAAAAGTACCGTACCTTCAGCAGAAACGTAAGTTATGCGCTTACTGTGGACCTCAAGATTCCTTAAATATTCTATACCGTTTTCCTCAATCCCCTCGGCAATATAAGCCGCTGAACTTTCAAGCTCGTTGATTACCTGAGTGTTGAAGTAATTAAAAAGTACTGCGATAACGAAAAGTATGCATGCGAACAGCGCGATAACAGAGGTTAGCGCCATAGCGCGGAAAATTCGTTTAGTCATCGTTCGCCTCTCCCAATTTGTAACCGACGCCCTTTATGGTCTCAATACAGCTTCCCGCATCTCCCAGCTTTTGGCGTAGGTGCCTTATATGAACGTCAACAGTTCGGCTTTCGCCGTCAAAGGCGTATCCCCATACGGTGTTGAGAAGAACGTCACGTGAGAGAACTAATCCTTTGTTTTCAAATAGAACCTTTAGAAGCTCAAATTCCTTGAAGGAGAGGTCTATTTTTACTCCGTTTACCTTTACAACATGCTTTTGAGAAGAAAGCGAAAGAGAACCGCATATAAATTCCTCGGGCTCCGCCGTGGGAGCTTCTGCCCGTCTTAAGAGTGCCTTTATCCTTGCTATAAGCTCCATCATTCCGAATGGTTTTGCTATGTAGTCGTCTGCACCGAGGTCAAGACCTATTATCTTGTCATATTCCGAGGATTTTGCGGTGAGCATTATTATGGGCAATCTCTCGTATTTCTTTTGCGCACGAAGCTTTTTGAGAATGGAAAGCCCGTCTTCCTCGGGAAGCATTATGTCAAGCAAAAGCAACGACGGTGCTGTTTTCTCAAGGGCTGAATAAAAGGCTGACGGAGTAGGGAAGCTTTGAATTTCAAATCCGCTGCTTGCTAAAGCGTATTCCACAAGCTTGCGAATATCGCTGTCGTCTTCAACCAGATATATCATAATAACACCTCCAATTCACCAATTATAATACCATATTTTGAAACTTTTTTCAATATGTTTTTATTATAAATTAAATATGTTAATTCCGAAAGTAATCTAATGTTAAATCTCGGTAAAAAATTACGGAAAACTATTGACAAATCGGTATAAATCGTGTATAATACTGCTTGTGAATACGGAGGCATAGCTCAGTTGGTTAGAGTACTTGCTTGACATGCAAGGGGTCGCAGATTCGAGTTCTGCTGTCTCCACCAAATCCCCGAGTCTTTGACTTGGGGATTCTACTTTTCGTAGATGTTGGCTTTTTGGCTTGACATCTGCTTTTTTTTATGATATACTGCAAATAACGTCTTGCGGAGGTGAATTATGAAAAAGTTTTTTCTTGATAAGAATTGGAGCATGTACAACGAAAAGGTGGGCGTGGTTGAAGCTGCTGTTCCCGGATGTGTACATACCGATTTGATAAATTGCGGACAGATAGAGGATCTTTATTGGCGTGACAATAACGATAAATATCAGTGGATAGAAAACGAGGATTTTACTTATACCTGCGTTTTTGACGCTGAGGAGTCCGAGGATGCCGTTCTGGTTTTCGAGGGACTTGACACCTATTGCGAAATATATCTTAACGGCGAGCATATCGGCAGTGCGCAGAATATGTATATTCCGCACGAATACAAGGTAGGCGGTAAGCTAAAGGCAAGCGGTAACGAGCTTCGGGTTGAGTTGCGTTCGCCAATAAAAGAAGTCGAAAATATGCCCGAGCGCAGGGGCGCGTTCACAAAAGAGCGCATAAATACACGCAGAATGCAGTGCACCTATAGCTGGGACTGGGTTGACCGATTCGTTACTTGCGGAATATATCGCCCCGTATACATTAAATACGGCAACGATATGCACGTTGACTCGGTTTATATTGTGACTGAAAATATTGATGAATACAGCGCGCAGATACGTGCTGAAATCGACCTTAACAACTTTGAAAACGGAGGCACAATGCAGATTGAAGTAATCGCTCCCGACGGAGAGGTTATTGCAAACGAGCGCGTATATTCCAAAGAGCCTAAGGTTGTGCGCCGATACGACATCGAGAATCCCGAACTTTGGTATCCTCTCGGATACGGTGAGCACCCGATTTATACCTATCGCATAACGCTTGGAGAGAATCTGTTTGAGGACACATTTGGAATCCGTACGATGAAGATTCTTCAGCTTGAGGACAAAGAGGGAAGCGAGGAAGAAAAGTACTGCCAAGAAATAAGAAAATACGTGGCGGGACAGATAAAAGACCACAATGAAAAAACAAGAGGCTTTCAAATAGTTATAAACGGCATAAAGATTCTTGCATTTGGCGGCAACTGGGTACCCTGCGATCCGTTCCCGTCCGAGGTAACTGCCGAAAGATACGAAAAACTTGTCGAAATGGCAGCCGAAATGAACCTTAATATGCTTCGTGTCTGGGGCGGTGGACTTTTTGAGGACAGAGCTTTTTTCGATGCCTGCGACAGATTTGGAATAATGGTTTCTCAGGATTTCCTTATGGCGTGCGGAGCATATCCCGATGATGAGGAGTGGTTTATTGATGAACTGAAGAAAGAGGCGGAATACGGCGTAAAGCTTTTGAGAAATCATCCGTCGTTTATGTGGTATTCGGGTGATAACGAAAACGGCATAGACGGCTCGGATATTGCCGAGGATTACAAAGGCAGACGCGCCGCATATGAAGCATCTGCTCCCGCCGTTTATAAATATGACCCGAACCGTCAGTTCCTTCCGTCCAGTCCGTACGGCGGAAACGTAAATATGTCGCGTACTGTTGGCACACAGCATAACACCAACTATCTCGGTTATTATAATCAGTTTTTCAATGAAACTGAGTGCATAAAGTATAAGGAGCACCTTGAAAACTTCAAGGGACGCTTTATAGCCGAAGAGCCCGTCTTTACTATGGCTAATAAAAATACGCTTTTGCGCTTTATGACATCTGAGGATATTGAGGACCCCGATGAAGCCATGCTTGAGCACCATACCAAATGTGACCCCAATACCAAGAAGCCCATATATTATTCGATAACAAGATTTGCAAAAAAGATAATGGGTGAGCCCGAAAATCCCGATATCAGGCTCTTTGAGTATAAGTACGTGGGCTATGAGTGGGCGCGGGTGGTTATGGAGAATATGCGCCGCCATATAGGCTGTTGGAACGGAATGGTTTTCTGGATGTATAACGATTGTTGGCCCGCGTCAATGAGCTGGTCGTTTGTCGATTATTACGGAATGCCAAAGGCAAGCTTCTACGCTTTCCGCAGATGTGCCCGTCACGCCGTCGCTTCTGTAACCTGCGAAAACGGAGAATATAGAGTTACTGTTTCGAATTGTTCGAATAAGAGTCTGGATTCCAAAATTCACGCTTACCTTATGAGGAAAAGCGAGAACTTCAAAATCGTTGAAGAAAAAGAGCTTCTTCTTTCCGCAGAACGGTATTCCGCAGGCTCCGCGTCGCTTGACTGGAGCTTTGACGAGGATTGCGTGGTAGTCTGTGACGCGGATTTCGGAGAATATACCGACCGCGCGTTCTATTCCTACGACAGACTTTTCATTAAGGATTGCTCGGAAAACATTGAGGTTGTTGACTTTGATTTCGACAGCGTAACTATAAGGGCAAATAGCTACGTACACGCAGTAGAGCTTGAGGGCGAGTGTATTTTCAGCGATAACTATTTCTCGCTTATGGCAGGCGAGGAAAAGACGGTCACATGGAAACAACTTGGCGAAAACGACGATTTCGGAATATACGCATACACACTTAAATAATCTTAATCCCCGAACAAAAAGTTCGGGGATTTTTAATTTTGCTATTGACATAACGGTTTATATATGCTAAAATATATACATCGAGTATCTATGTATAATAAGGAGATAGTTATGAAAATAGGCAAAGAGCTTGCGAAGGGAAGCACAGGGCTTCTTGTTTTAAGTGTGATTTCGGAGCAGGAAATGTACGGTTATCAGATAATACAGGTAATATCAGCCCGTTCCGAATCTGTTTTTAATCTTAATGAGGGTACACTGTATCCCATATTGCATGCACTTGAAAAGGAGGGCTGTCTGTCGTCATACCGTGCGATGAGCGAAAGCGGTAGAGAGCGAAAATATTATCGTATCACACCTCAAGGTGAATTGTGGCTTAAGGTTCACAAGGAAGAGTGGCGGACGTTTTCAAGGGCTGTCAATAAAATAGTAAACGGAGAGCTTTGAGATGTCTGATTTTGATTTGAATAAAAGCATTGATGATTTTGTGGATATAGTCAGTGGTGGTATATTTTCTGCCAAGGCGCGCCAAGAGGTGGCTCGTGAATATGCAGAGCATATTGAGGATTCAATGATGAGATATCAGCTTGGCGGTGCGACACCCAAGGAAGCATTTTATAAAGCCTGTGATGATTTGGGGTCTCCCGAAAAGATTCGAAGAATGCTTGCTAATTTCTACAATAGGGGTAAGTTTATTAAGGTGTCAATAGACTGGCGGTCGATTAGACAGCATATTTCTTTTTTTGTTGCATTGATAGTTTTCTTTTTTACTTTGAAGTTTTATGAGCCTGCGGGAGATATGACAGTGGCTATTTGTGTTGCTGTATTTATTGTAATATACGGGATTTTATTTGATATTTGTGCCATATCAAAGAGGAAACTACGTATTCCTTTTTTGCATCATTTTTCCAAAATAAAGGTTATAATGTTGTCATTTGGCGTCTGTTCAAATTTGTATTTTGTTTTGTTTGTGTTGTCGCTTTTTCCTATCGTTTACATTGAAATGTTTTTTGTAACGTTTTTTCCTGCCGTTGTAATGGTTTTACCTATTTTTGCCAGCGTGGCAGATAAGCTTGAGGAATGGAAAATTCCCAAAAAGGTATTTTGGTCTGTTCATGCCTCGGCTTTTCTTGTAATCTTTGTTATAGGGATTACTCTAACGTCAATTATAAAGAAAATGTAATATGAATTTCCAAATTAATACAATTTTTTCAAATGCTGTTGACTAATGTTTGTTTGTATGTTAAAATTAGATAACCAAAAACTTGGAGGGCAAAATGAAAAAGATAGGTCTTAGTACTTTCGGATTGCAAAGAAAATACGGCGACGAGCGCGCTCTCGAAATATGCGCGGAAAGCGGTTTTGACTCTGTAGATTTCAATATGCGAAAATTTGACAAAGACGTCAGCTTTTCCGATGATGAGGTTATAGAATATTTTTCTAAAATAAAGGAAAAGGCAGACTCGCTTGGACTTGCGGTAAGCCAGACTCACGGACGAGTGAGAAGCTATACAAAAAATGAGGAATACTGCGAATTTGTGCGTAAGGCAGCCCGTTTTGACCTGCTCGCAACAAAATACATCGGTGCTCCTTCCTGCGTTATACATAACGTAACCACGGGTAATTGGGAGGAGGCTGACGCGGCGTTTATGCACGCAAAAAACAAGGAGCTTATCGACTACCTTGTGCCTTTTGCCGAGGAGTTTGACGTTAATATCGGAATGGAGACCTTTGGAGATTCCAACAGGTACGGAAAGAGAGTTATTGACTTTTTCGGAGACTCGCGCGAGTTAAAGAAACAGTTTGACTCCATAGATACTGAGAAAAAGGTTATCTGTATGGATACGGGACACACCAATAAGGCGTTTAACGTTGGGGCCGACGATGGAAGCGCGGTGCCGGGTGTTGTAGAGTCAATTCATATGTTTGGCAAAGACCTTAAAATTCTCCACCTTAACGACAACAACGGTTTTACCGACCAGCATCTTCCGCCAATGCTTAAAATGCAAGGCGGTGTAGATTGGAAGGGAACCTTTGAGGCCCTTGACGAAATAGGCTACGACGGATATTATAACTTTGAGCTTGCCCTTGACTATATGGGCGACGGTATGGCTGATTATGTCGGTTTTCTCGGAAAGCATTTAAGAAACGTGGTGGAGGGGAAGCTTTGGTAATATGAAAAACAAAATATGCTCTGTTCTTTTTACGGTGGCTGTATTCTTTTTCATAATTACTTTTTCAATTGGTCTGCCGATATATTTCAGACCCTTTTATTACGCGCACATAATACCCCTTGACCTTGAGAATGAAAGCGGATATACTTATTCCGAAATTCGTTCTGCATACAACGAGGTGATTGATTATCTTACTCTTCCTTGTAAAGACTTCGGTACGGGTGTTATGGAGCATTCCGAAAGCGGTGCGGCACATTTTAAGGATTGCAAGGTGCTTTTTACAATCAATGCGGTTACTTTTTTTAGCTCATCCGTAATTATCATTACGCTGAAAAGACTTGAAAAAGCAAAAAAGCTTGATAAATTAAAGCTCGGTCGATTTTCCTGCAGATTTTGGGCATCGGTGTCGGCACTTGGCTTGTTTGCGCTTATCGGACTTGTTGCCTCTGTCAGCTTTTATAATTTCTTTACCGCGTTTCATAAATTATTTTTCCCCGGAAGGGACAACTGGTATTTTGACCCGCGTTACGACGAGATAATAAACGTGCTACCGCAGGAGTTTTTCAGAAATTGCGCAATACTTATAGCGGCGAGTGTTTTTGTCTTTTGTGCCGCCACAATCTGCAGGGAAATAATAATGCAAAGAAAATCAAGAAAAACAACGGGAATTTAACCCGTTGTTTTTCTTTTGTAAAATATAATTTTCTTTTCTATTGACTTTATCGGATTTTTGTTATAAAATAGAGAGGATAATTTCTTTGAGGTGACATAATGAATTTGAAAAGACTTTTCGGTGATAAGAAATTTTACATAATGGTGCTTATCATAGCAATTCCGATAATGGTTCAGAACGGCATTACAAACTTTGTAAATATGCTTGATAACGTTATGGTGGGCAGACTCGAAACCGAAGCGATGTCAGGCGTTTCAATTGTAAATCAGTTCGTATTTGTTTTTAATTTGCTTATTTTCGGTGCGATTTCAAGCGCGGGAATTTTTACAGCACAGTTCCACGGTCTCGGTGACAGGGAGGGGAAGCGCAACACCTTCCGCTTTAAGTTTATCATCGTCACATTAGCCGCTCTTGTTTGCATCGCAATTTTTTTGATTTTTGACGATCAGATTATCTCGCTTTTCCTCCACGAAAGTGAACAGCAGGGAGATCTTGCACTTACCCTGGAGTATGGAAAAGAGTATCTTGCAGTAATCGTGGTGGGATTTCTTCCTTTTGCGCTTTCACAGGCGTACGGTTCTACCTTGCGTGAGATAGGCAAAACGGTTATTCCTATGGTGGCAAGTATTACGGCAATGCTTGTGAATCTTGTCTTTAACTATGTTCTCATTTTCGGAAATTTCGGCGCACCTGCTCTCGGTGTCCGTGGCGCGGCAATAGCTACCGTTCTTTCGCGATTTGTCGAGCTTGGTGTTATTGCAAGTTGGACTCACATCCATAAAAAAGAAGCCGATTTTATCGTCGGCGCATACCATTCGCTCAAAATTCCACGCACGCTTGTTTCAAGTATAGTTGTACGCGGTCTGCCGCTTATGTTCAACGAGCTTATGTGGGCGGCGGGAGTTACCTTTACAAATCAATGTTATTCCTTGCGAGGGCTCGGAGTGGTTGCCGCGCTTAATATCTCGTCAACAATAATCAACGTTCTCAACGTTGTGTATATGGCTCTCGGAGTTTCGATTTCTATTGTTGTCGGCAATCTTCTCGGCGCAGGAAAGCTTGAGGAAGCAAAGGATACCGACAGAAAGATGATAGCATTCTCATTGATGTGCTCGATTGGTGTCGGACTTATCCTTGTAATACTGGCTCCTATTTTCCCAAAAATGTACAATACTACCGACGAGGCTCGGCAGATCGCAACGTATATGATAATGATTTCATCGATGATAATGCCATCGCACGCCTTTGCGAACGCCGCATATTTTACGCTCCGTTCAGGCGGTCAGGTATTTATCACCTTGCTATTTGACAGTGTATTTATGTGGGTAGTGGTTATCCCAACGGCATTTATTCTCGGAAACTTTACCTCTATAAGTATTTATTGGCTTTATCTTGTGTGTCAATCGCTCGAAATACTTAAGGCAATTTTCGGAGCAATTCTCGTTAAACGCGGCACTTGGGTTAAGAAGCTTGTTTGATTATTTGAATTTGCTTCTGTATTCTGATGGCTTTCTTCCCGTTGCGCCTTTGAAGGCGCGGTTAAAGTGAGATATGTTATTAAATCCGCACTCAAGCGAAATTTCAAGAATTGACTTTGACGAGGTTTCGAGTAGCTTTTTTGCCATTTGTATTCTTTTAAGTCCAATATATTCCCAAGGTGACAAACCGTTAAGCTTTTTGAATACCGTGCAGAAATAGGTTCGGCTCATATTTGCGCTCTGTGCTATTTCATCAAGTGAGATAGGCGAGGTAATATTTTCGTCAATAAACCGCAAAGCCTGCTCCATGTCGCCGAGACGGCCTGCGCGCACGCTTTGTGCGGAGTTTTCTTTGGTGTACTTTCGGGATAGAAGAACAAGAATTTCGAAAAAGTACGAACGGACTATGGTTTCGTACCCAAGCTCCCTGTTTTCAAGCTCAGTTTTAACTTTTTTCATTATTTCGACAATTTGACAGGAAAGAGGGTCGTCACCTGCAATATGCTTGATAAGCTCTCCATTTTTATCAAAAAACGGGTCGAGAAGGGTGTTGTCAAAGCTTCCGCTTTGCGGTGACCAGATGTATCGCGGCTCACATTGAATATTCAAAAGAACCATCGGTTCGGAAATCTCATATATCCAGTGTACCTCATTTGTACCGAATATAAAGAGATCGCCTGCTTTTATTTTTACGTCTTTGCCGTGAATACGGTAAGTTCCGCAACCCTCGGCAATATATGAAATCTCAATAGCGGTGTGATGATGCTCGGTGAAATTGCGGCGCACAAAATTCGGGTAAGATTTGAATATTCTGAAAAGTCCGTTTTCAAGACGGTAATCGGAGGATATTTTTCTTGACTTTGTTTCCATTTTTCTTCTCCAAATCGAAATATAGTGTAATAAATTCGTAATATTGTACTTGAAAAAAATTGATTTATGTTATATACTGACAGTATAAAAATGTAATTTATTATATTATGCACCAAAGGAAGGAATTTGTCAATGGAAAATGTGAAAAATTTTAAGAGCATTGGCGATATGATAAGCGAAAACGTCAACGTATGCTCAAATCCCAGCGAGCTTAAGATAACCGACATCAGAGTTTGCAATATCACGGGTGCCCCCAAACATTGTCCCCTTATAAAAGTTTATACCAATCAGGGTCTTGTTGGCTACGGTGAGGTGCGCGATGCTTCAAGCGCAACCTACGCGCTTATGCTCAAGAGCCGTCTTATCGGCGAAAACCCCTGCAACGTAGACAAGCTTTTCAGAAGAATAAAGCAGTTCGGCGGTCCTTCACGTCAAGGCGGAGGCGTTTCGGGTATTGAAATAGCACTTTGGGACTTGGCGGGTAAGGCGTGGGGCGTTCCGCTTTGGCAGATGCTTGGCGGCAAGTTCCGCGATAAGGTAAGGGTTTACGGTGATACCGACGTAGACGGAAAGCATACGGGAACCGATATGGGTCACGCAATTCAAAAGCGTATTGATATGGGCTTCTCTATCGTAAAAATGGACCTTGGAATAGAGCTTCTTTACGACGAGCCGGGCACGCTGAACGCACCTCTCGGTATGCTTGAGGATATGCAGAAGTATTCTATGAAGGCAATACAGCATCAGAGCGGCTCTATCGATATGGATATGATGCTTGGCAAAAATTACGAGGTGTTTACCATTCCTCACTACGCTACGGGTATCCATATTACCGAAAAGGGAATGGATATGCTTGAGGACTACGTGAAGCAGGTTCGTGACGTGGTTGGATATGAAGTTCCGCTTGCCATCGACCATTTTGGTCACGTAGCAATGGAGGATTGCATTAAGTTTGCAAAACGCCTTGAAAAATATAATATCGCATGGCTTGAGGATATTCAGCCGTGGCACTTGACAAAGCATTACGAGCAGATTGCGGCGGCTTGCAACGTTCCGCTTGCTACAGGAGAGGATATTTATCTTGCTAAGAACTTTGAGCCTCTTATGAAAAATCACGCGGTTTCTCTCGTTCATCCCGACCTTCTTACAATCGGCGGTGCACTTGAGACAAAGAAGCTTGGAGATATGTGCGAGACTTACGGCGTAGCTATGGCTATCCATATGGCTGAAAGCCCTATTGCTTGTATGGCGGCAATTCATACCGCTGCGGCAATTCAGAACGTGCTTGCTGTTGAGTTTCATTCGGTTGATATTCCCTGGTGGAACGATCTTGCAAACGGTATTGCAAACCCGCTCTTTAAGAATGGCTTTGTAGAAGTTCCCAACACCCCCGGTATTGGTATAGAGTCTCTTAACGAGGAGCTTATTGCCGAGCACATCCATCCCAAATTCCCCGGACAGTGGAAGCCTACCGATAACTGGAACGGCGAATGGGCTAACGATAGAGAATGGAGCTGATAAAATGTTTGATCTTACCGGAAAAAAAGCAATAGTAACAGGCTCAACGCAGGGCATAGGCTTTGCAATTGCTAAGGCACTTCACGATGCGGGCGCGGAGGTTTGGATACACGGCGCAACCAGTGAAGAAAAATGCAAAAAGGCGGTAGCAGAGATAGGCAGCAAGCATTACGTAGTTAAAAATCTTGCCGACAGAGACGCGGCAGAGGTCATCTATACCGCTACAGGAGACCTTGATATAGTTGTTTTGAATGCAAGTGTTCAATTCAGAGAGCATTGGAATGAGATTACCCGCGATCAGCTTGACATGCAGATGGCTGTAAACTTCGCCGCTTCGCTTGGGCTTATGCAGAAATATTTTCCTCATATGAAGGCGAGCGGTTTTGGACGTATCGTTACGGTCGGAAGCGTACAGCAGTATAAGCCGCACGTTGATATGGCTGTATATGCTGCAAGCAAGGACGCACAAATGAGCCTTGTAAGAAATGTGGCAAAGCAGGTTGCGCCCTATGGAATTACGGTAAACAATCTTTGCCCCGGAGTTATCGCAACTCCGAGAAACGATGCCGCACTCTCCGACCCTGAGTACAGTAAAAAGGTAATGGCAGGTATACCCGCAGGATACGCTGGATTGGCGGAAGATTGCGCACCCGCGGCACTTTTCCTTTGCTCGGAGGAATCGAGATACGTGACAGGCAGTGAAATAATTGTTGACGGTGGAATGCACCTTTAATAGGAGAGGTTATGACAAAGCAAGAATTGAGAACGGTATGGTTGAAGTATGCCGAAGCACAGAAGGACTTACTTGAGGGAAGAGTTAAGGAAAATATTGAAAAGTACCGTAAGGGTGACTGTAGGCTTTGCTTTAGGGATAAAGACGGAGCTCCTCTTGTGGGCAAAGCTGTTAAAATAAGTCAGATATCCCACGATTTCAAATACGGCGCAAACATCTTTATGCTTGACGAATTTGAGGATGCCGATTGCAATGCGCGTTACCGAGAGTCGTTCAAAAAGCATTTCAATCTCGCCACAGTTCCTTTCTATTGGGACGGACTTGAACCCGAGGAGGGCAAACCGAGATATGATAAAAACAGCCCTAAGGTGTACCGCCGTCCAGCCCCCGACCTTTGCGTGGAATACTGTAACGAAAGCGGTGTTCTGCCTAAGCTTCACTGTCTTGTTTATGACAAGTTTATACCCGAGTGGCTTCCTCTTGATGATATGGAAGCTATGGAAAAACTCTACGAAAAGCGTTTTGCCGAAATATCCGAAAGATACGCGGGCAAGTTTTACGAGGTAGAGGTTGTTAATGAATTGTGTTGCGAGTGGGAATGGAAATTTAAGAGTGCCATAAGCAGTAAGCGTGACATAATCGAATGGTCCTTCGAACTTGCGAGAAAGTATTTTAAGGACGACGTTCTCGTTATAAACGAAGCAAATCCCGTAAAGGCGATAGCCGAAAGAGGATATAGAAACAGTTATTTTATGATGCTTGATTCCGCGCTTAAGGGCGGTGTTTCCCTAGACAAAATCGGACTTCAGCACCATATCTTTACCGGAGCAAGCACAAACACTGATGAAGCTTACGAAAAAGCGTTGAGGACAGGGGAGTTTGCACAGTTTAATCCTAAGGTGATACTTAATGCTCTTGATAAGTTTGCAGAGCTTGGCAAGCCTCTCGAAATAACCGAGATAACTGTTCCCACCTTTGGCGAGACAGAGGAGGACGAACTTTTGCAGGCTGACCTTCTTGACGTAATCTATTCTTGCTTCTTTTCTCACCCTGCAGTTGAAAACGTTGTGTATTGGAATCTTCCTGACGGATATGCCCACGTAACGAAAATTCCCGGACGTATATGGAACGAAAACAGATGCCGCGGCGGACTTTTCCGCCACGATATGACTCCTAAAAAGTCGGCAGAACGAATGTTTGAGATGTTCAATAAAAGGTGGCACACCGATCTTGAGCTTGTTACCGATGAAAACGGATGCGTTGAGTTCAGAGGCTTCTACGGTGACTATAAATCAGAGATTGACGGAGAGGTAAATAATTTTTCTATTCACAAAAAATAAGGAGTTCTAATATGTCCGATAAGGTTAAAAGCTATATAAAATCTCATTGGGATAGTTGTATAAAAGAAAACAGGGAAGATAAGGACACCTTAATCGGTATGCCTTATCCTTATACAGTTCCGTCCGTAGGTTATTTTGACGAAATGTATTATTGGGATACCTATTTCACCAATAAAGGTCTTGAGATATCGGGCAGATGTGATCAGGTAAAAAACAACACCGATAATATGCTTTATATGGTCGAAAAATACGGATTTATGCCCAACGGAAACAGAACTTATTATCTTACACGCTCACAGCCTCCGTTCCTTTCGGCAATGGTGTACGACGTATACCGACATTATAAAGATAAAGCGTGGCTTCGCGGTGCGTATTTTACACTCAAAAAAGAGTATGATTTCTGGATGACTAAGCGAATAGCTCCAAACGGACTAAATGTTTACGGCTCACATAACTACACAGACGGATTGCTTAGACATATGGCAGATCATATTGAAAAAAGGGTTGGATTTATGCCAGAGGGCGACACTCGCGATTTGGGGTATCATATCTGCGCTGTTTGCGAAAGCGGTTGGGATATCAGCTCAAGGTGGGACTTTGAAATTTATAATTACAATCCTGTTGATCTGAACTCCCTTATGTACCTGTTCGAAAAGAATATGCAGTATTTTTCTTCGGAACTTGATGCAGGTGAGGAGGAGGCATGGGAAAAAGCTGCCGAAAAGCGCAAGAGCTTGATGCTTGAATGTATGGATAACGGAGAGGGCTTGTTGCTTGATTACAATTTTGCCGGAAATACTCACAGCAATGTATTCTCGGTAGCTTCATTTTATCCTATGTTCGTCGGACTTGTTGACGGTGACCGTGCAAAAAAATTGGTTGAAAACCTTGGTCGTCTTGAAGTAAAATACGGAGTTCTTACAACTGAGAAAAACGATATTAAGGGCTCTTACCAATGGGGATATCCAAACGGTTGGGCTTGCCTTCAGTACATAATGTTTTTGGCTTTGCAAAAATACGGATTTGAAGAAGATGCACGCCGTATAGCTCAAAAATACATCGAGCTTGTTGACAAAACATTTGATGAAACCCATAATCTGTGGGAGAAATATAACGTTATAGACGGAAGCATCGATGTCGTTGATGAATATAAAATGCCAACTATGATGGGCTGGAGTGCAGGCGTTTATCTGGCGGCTGCCCAATTCCTCGAAAATGGGACTATCTTTTAAGGAGACCATATGAAACATTTGTATTTTTGTGCTTGTGCTGATAACGGCGGTATTTACCATTATATGCTTAACGGCGAAAATCTTATTTTCTGTGAAAAGACAGAACTTGATAAGCCCATGTATATCGCGATAGAAGAAAATAAAGCATACGTTATTCTTAAGGAGACTGACCCGAAAACAAAATACGGCGGCGCGTTGACCTTTGATATTGATGAGAACGGAAAGCTTGTTAACCCCACGGAGATTATCTCTTCTTTGGGAATAGTGCCTTGCCACCTTTCGGTCGTAAATGGCACTGTATATACGGTAAATTATCTTTCGGGAAACGTTGTAAAGCTTCCCAATACCGTTTCCACACATAGTGGTAAAGGTCCTCATCCAACACGACAGACCGAGGCGCACACCCATTTTGTATCGCCTACGCCCGATAGGAAATATCTGCTTTGTACCGACCTTGGAATTGACAGCATATTTACTTATACGCCCGACCTCAAGCAGGTTTCGGTTGCTAAAGTGCCCGACGGCTACGGCGCGAGACACTTGGCGTTTTCCGATGACGGAAAGCTTGTTTACTGTGTTAATGAGCTTGTTTCCTCGGTCAGCGTATTTGATTACGACGACGGTGTTCTGACATATTTTGACACATATGAATGTCTGCCCGACTTTAAGCAAAAGAATACTGCGGCGGCAATTCGTGTAAGCGGGAAGTATCTGTATATTTCAAACCGAGGCGCGGAGACGGTGACCCGACTTGAAATATGCGGGAAAGAGCTACGATTGCTTGAAAACACCTATTGCGGCGGCAAAAATCCGCGTGATTTTCTTATCGTTGATGACCTTATGTTTTGCACAAACGAGTTTACTAACGACGTCACCGTTTTGAAAATGATTGACGGCAAACCGATTCTCACGGAAATAAGGCTTGAGATGCCCAATCCGCTTTGCGTTATTGCAATATAAAACAGCGCACCTGCCATTGGCAGGTGCGCTTAATATTTATCTCATTTTCTTTCTTATGATGTCAAAATAAACATTCCAGTCGCGGCGGCTTAAATAGTGACCGTCCGTGCGTATCTGATAGCAAATATTTCCCTCGTCAAATACCGAACCGGGAGTGGGAAGGCGGTTGGGGTGAACAAATCCAACAAGTCCGAGATTTTCCCAAGCTTTTGATGCGGCACAACAGCCGAGATATTCAGCGTCGGGGTCAGCCCAGGTATCATCAGCCGCACTTCCGACAATAAGTGTTCTCGGCGCAATTGTTGCAAGAAGCATATGCTGGTCAAAGGTCAGCTTGCTTTCGTCAACGTAATTGGTGTAGTTCTTGCAGAACCAAAAGGGGAATGTTTTTGTTATGAAGTCAATGTGCTCGCCCTCTTTGGCGCGTGTTATCGAAGCACCGCTGCACCCGGAATCGTTGGAAATAACGTACTTAAAGCGGCTGTCAAGCATACCGGTTACAAGTGCAGTCTTGCCAAGACGTGAGTGACCGATGACTGCCGCATTGTCAAAGTCAAGGCAATCAAGAGTCATAGCGTAGTCCATAACGCGCTGTGCCGCCCACGCCCACATCATAATCTTTCCGGGGTCATCACCCTTCCTTTCACCGTCGGGATAGAGTATTCCCGAAAGTCCGTTTGTCATATCCGCATTGTCGGATGTTACGTCTTCATAGTAGAAATGAAGTGCTGCGAAGCCGTTGTTTATAATTTCTTCCGTGGGGAAATACTTGTTGGGAACGCCGTTCTCAAAGTTTATTTCAACAAAGAAAGGATATTTTCCCGTCTTATTGGGAAGCACAACCGAAAAAGGAAATGAAAATTCTTTTCCAAGAATCTCGGTGTGGGCAATGACCTTGTAATAAGTTGCTGTTGCCGCCGCAAATCTGCCATTGATTGGCTTTACCTTTTCAAACTCAAGTTTTGTGGGAGCGGGGAGAGGATAACCGTATTCCTCAGAGCAAAGCGTTTTGGTATATTCATTTTTTATATTTTCCCATTCTGCGGAATTAAAGTCACCTATGGGCTGTAAAACTCTTTCTTCAAGTAATTTGTTGATCATAACAGACTCCTTAGTGCCAAATTTACGTAAGTATTCTACCACTTAATCATATTTTTGTCAATAAAATAAGCAGTTTTTGAATGAAAATTTTTTATTTTCAGCAAAACTGTTGAAATATTTACAATTATAGTGTAAAATATAAGGGAATGTATTTATACCCAGAGGAGAACTATGATACCGTTAACCAAAAAGCTTTCACCGTGTCTGACCCTAAAAACGGTTTGCACCGATAAATTCAAGACCGAAAGAATATCGGTTGTTATAAATGACTCACCCGATGCAAGACGAATGCCTGTAACGAAGTTCGTCTTTTCGGTGCTTAAATGCGGATGTAAGCAGTACCCAACCAAAAGAGAACTTAATAAGAGATTGGACGAGCTGTATTCCTCGGCTGTTTTTCCCATATTCTCACGCGGAGGCGGTAAGGTGTCGGTGGGATTTGGTGCGGAAATGCTGGGGAACGAGTACGCCTCTGATGATGTTAAGATTTTTGAGGGAACACTCGAATTGCTTTTTAAGCTTTTGTTTGAACCTGTACTTGACGAAAAGGGAAATTTTCTTGAAAAATACGTTGAGCGCGAACGAGAGGATATTTGCGACTCCATCAGGTCGGTTATCAACGTTCCGCGCACCTATGCCATAAAAAGGCTTATTGAGGTTATGTACGAGGGCGATGACTTTGCAGTTCCGAGCAGCGGCACTGTTGAGATAGTCGAGTCGATAAGTACGGAAGAGCTGATGAGCACATACAGCGACCTTATTGAAAATTCATCATATGAAGTGTTTTATATCGGTGCAAAGACGGCAGAAGAGGTTGAGGAATGTGTCAAAAAATATTTTGAACGCTATTCGTTCGGGGCTCCCAAGACGGTAAAAAACAAGGTGGATTTCAGCGTTGATACTAAAAAGATAAAGCGTGTTGACGAGGAAATGAAGCTCTCACAGGGTATACTTACTTTGGGCTATAAGACGGGAGTGAATATAACCTGCGGCAGGGAGTTTTACGCCGCGTTGGTGCTTAATGAAATTTTTGGCGGTTCACCCGTATCAAAGCTCTTTATGAACGTTCGTGAAAGAATGAGCCTATGTTACTACTGCGGCTCGCGGTTCGACCCACATAAGGGACTTATATACGTTTCAAGCGGCATAGAAAAGAGCGACAGAAAGAAAGCCGAAAAGGAAATTATAAAGCAGTTTAACGAGATTGTCCGCGGCAACGTGGATGAGGCAGAGTTTAATGCGGCGAAAAAGTCGATTGTAAATGTCTATTCCGAAACTACCGATTCAGCATCGGGAATCGAGCGTTTTTACAGCTTGAGAGACGAATACGGCGTTAGCGATAGCATTGAAGAAGCAAAAATGAAAATAAACGCGGTTTCCCTGGAAGAAGTGATTGAAATAGCGAAGAAAACAAAGCTTGATACCGTATATTTTCTGTGCGGAAAGGAGAACTGCGATGAATAAGGTCGAATTTTCGGATAGCAGACTTAAGGAACGCTATTACAAGCTTACGCATAAAAGCGGACTTGATATTTACGTTTTTCCTAAAAAAATGACGGGCACTTACGCGCTTTTCGGTACAGAGTACGGCTCGGTTGATAATTGCTTCAAAATCAAGGGCGAGAACGGGTTTGTTACAGTTCCCGACGGAATTGCCCACTATCTTGAGCACAGAATGTTTACTCAAAAGGACGGAAGTGACATAACAGAACGCTTTTCTGCTTGCGGTGCCGATTCTAACGCATATACGTCCTTCAATAAAACAGTGTACCTTTGCAGTGCTACGGATAATTTTGAGGAGGCGTTTGCCGCGCTTCTTGATTTTGTTACAGAGCCTAATTTCACCGAGGAGCTTGTTGAAAAAGAGCGCGGTATAATTATTCAGGAGATTAAAATGACCGACGATTCGCCCTATTCAAGGGGATATCGCCGTGTGCTCGAGTCTATGTACAAGAGCAACAGTGTCCGCATGGATATTGCGGGAAGCGTTGAAAGCGTATCAAAGATAACCGCTGATATGCTTAATAAATGCTATAAAACCTTTTATACTCCAAACAATATGGCGGTAGTTGTATGCGGTGACGTTACTCCGGAAAAAATTATGGAGATAGCAGATAAAACAATTCCCGACGGATTTGAGGCTGTAGAGGTTGAGCGCAACTACAGTAACGATGAGCCCGATGAGGTGAGTGTGGCTCTTTGCGAGGACTATATGGAGGTCTCAAAGCCTATATTCACCATAGGTATTAAGGATAACAAGCTGTGTGGAGACGATAGGCAAAGAATGAAAAAGTTTACCGAAATGGCGGTGCTTTGCGAGCTTGTCTTCTCAAGATCGGGAGAGCTTTATAACAATCTTTTTGAAAGCGGAATGATAACTCCTGATTTCAGCGCATCTTATCTCACTTCAAAAACCTTTGCCTATACGGTTATTTCGGGCGAGTCGGATAAGCCTTGTGATGTGTTTGAGTGTATCAAGAACTCTATAAAGAGCTTTAGCTTTACCGCCGAGGAGCTTTCAAGGTGCAAACGCGTGCTGTATGCCGAATTTGTTATGGACTTTGATTCTACCGAGGAAATAGCCAATAATATGATTGATTATATTTTCGAGGGCTTTGATCTGTTTGAATACGGTCGTGTTCTTGAATCGGTGACAGAGGATGACGTAAAGGCGTTGCTTGGCTCTATGTTCAAAGACGAATATTATTCGATGTCGGTTGTTTATCCGATAGAAAGAGAAGGGAGCAAAAAATGATAGATAAGCTTACGGGTGATCAGGTTCTAATTTCATTTCCCGGATTAGGGATTGACGAGTTTATTCTCAATAAGGTAGCCTTAAAAATAGGATCACTTGAAATAAGATGGTACGGAGTTCTTATTGCAATGGGTATGGTTCTTGCTTTTCTTTACGCAGGATACCGGGCAAAGCAGAACGGAATAATTCTTGACGACCTGCTTGATATGGGGCTTTTTGCCGTAATATTCGGCGTTATCGGAGCAAGACTTTATTACGTTATTATGGAACACGATTCCTACCATTCGTTCTATGACGTTATAGCAATATGGAACGGCGGACTCGCTATTTACGGCGGAGTTATAGGCGGCGCGCTTGCGGTGTTCTGTGTGGCTAAATATAAGTCGAGAAAAGGGAAGAAGATAAGCTTTCCTCTGTGTGCCGATATGATATTACCGGGTGTAATGATAGCCCAGTCGCTCGGACGTTGGGGCAACTTCTTTAACGGCGAGGCGTACGGCGGAGTCGTTCCCGAAGGTAGCTTACTTTATTTCCTCAGAATGGGAATTTTTCCGAATAACATTTATTCCGGCATATCCGACATAGCTTACGTACACCCGACTTTCCTTTATGAGTCACTTTGGAACGTGCTTGGCTTCGTGCTGATAAACGTCTTTTATAAAAAGAAAAAGTTTGACGGTGAAGTTGGACTTTGGTACGTTACCTGGTACGGCTTTGGCAGAATGCTTATTGAGGGCTTGCGCACCGACAGCCTTTACGTCGGTCCCATAAGAATATCTCAGCTTGTGGGATTTGTGTGCTTTATAGTTGGCGCTGGACTTATCACATGGCGCAGAATTGTTGTTTACAAACAGCAGAAAAATGCGTGTGCTGAAGTCGCGTCTGAAGAAAAGGAGAATGAAAATGGCGAAAATAATTGACGGAAAAGCAATATCAAAGCAGATAAGAGAAGAAATTGCGGCTGAAACCGCCGCTTTTGCCGAGAAAAACGGCTTTAAGCCGGGACTTGCGGTAGTTATAGTCGGCGAAGATCCCGCGTCTCAGGTTTACGTAAGGAACAAAAGAAAGGCATGCGATGAGGTGGGATTTTATTCCGAGTCGTACGAGCTTCCTGCCGAGACAACGCAGGAGGAGCTTGAGGCTCTCGTGGACAAGCTTAATAACGACGATGCAATTCACGGTATTCTCGTTCAGCTTCCGTTGCCAAAACACCTTGATGAGACTCGCGTGCTTCTCAAAATAGACCCCAACAAGGACGTTGATGCCTTTCACCCTTATAACGTAGGAAAAATAATGATAGGCGATTACAGCTTTTTACCCTGTACCCCTGCGGGAGTTATGGCTCTTATTGAAAGAAGCGGCATTGACGTATGCGGTAAAAAATGTGTTGTTATTGGTCGCTCCAATATAGTCGGTAAGCCTATGGCAATGCTTCTACTTCACTCTCACGGCACTGTAACAATATGCCACAGCAGAACGAAGGACCTCGCAGCTATATGTAAGGAGGCAGATATTCTCGTTGCGGCTATCGGTAAGGCAGATTTTGTTGGTGCTGATATGATAAAGGAGGGCGCGGTGGTTATCGACGTCGGAATGAACCGCAAGGCAGACGGAAAGCTTACAGGTGACGTTAACTTTGCCGAGGCTGAGCCTCTTGCTTCTTATATCACTCCCGTTCCCGGCGGTGTAGGTCCTATGACCATTACAATGCTTATGCAGAACACTCTTACCGCGGCAAAGAATAAGGCGGCAAAGTAATATGTTCAAAATAAAATTAGCGGGAATAAACGTTCTTGTTCACAACAAGTACGGCTATACCGAGCTTCTGTGTCGCGATTATGTGACCGACGAGGAGCATACCGATTTTGAAGTTGCTGCAATCGAAAGCGATATTGTCAATGAGATAAAAAGCGCCGATATTCCGATAACCGCAGACTATGCCGAGTCGGTTTGTCTACACAGAGAGATAGCCGAAAGACTTGCAGAATACGATGCTTTTGTGCTTCATTCGGCACTTATTGAGTGTGATGGAAAGGGAATTGCCTTTACCGCGAGAAGCGGCGTGGGGAAATCAACGCATATCGCACTTTGGAAAAAGGTGTATGGTAAAAGTGTCAGAATCGTAAACGGTGATAAACCGATAGTAAGATTTTCAGACGGCGTAGCCTATGGCTTTGGAACACCGTGGTGCGGAAAAGAAAACGCAGGCGAAAATATTTACTGCAAATTTGAGGCACTTTGCTTTCTCGAACGCGGAAAGGAAAATGTTATCTTTCCATTGGCGGCAGAGCTTGGAGCGATATCGCTGTTAAGTCAGATCTATATACCGAAGGATTCCGAAAACGCCGCTAAAACACTTGAGCTTGCAGACAGATTTGCACAAAACGTTTCGTTCTACAAACTCGCCTGCAATACCGACGACGAGGCGGCTCGGATCTCACACAACGCAATTATGAAAGGTTGAATGGTTATGAAAATAAAAAACGGATTTATTTCAAGACAGGTGGCAGGAAGCAACGTAGTTGTCGCCACCGGCGAGCAAAGCAAGAATTTTAACGGAATAATTAAGCTCAACGACAGCGGAAAGCTTCTTTGGGATAAGCTTTTTTCGGGCGCAACTCAAGATGAACTTATTGCGGCTTTGCTGGATGAATATGAAATCGACCGCGCAACCGCTGAGGCTGACGTAGAGAAATTTATAGGAGAACTTCGCAATGCAGGGGCTGTCGAGGACTGAGTTTGACCTTGCGGAATATGCTCCGATTATTTCCGAGGTGATTGAAAGCGGCGGAGAATTCAGACTTTTTCCGCGTGGAACAAGTATGCTTCCGCTTATCAGACAAGGGGTTGACTCGGTGATACTTGTCAAGCCCGATGAGAAGCTCAAAAAGCGCGAAATAATCTTTTACAGACGTGATAACGGGCAGTTTGTGTTGCACCGTATACTTAAGGTGTCAAAGGACGGTACCTATATTTTGTGCGGAGATAACCAGACCGTGCTTGAAAAACAGGTAAAGAATGATTCTGTAATAGCATCTGTTTCCGCCGTGTACAGAGGTGAAAAGCGCGTTGACGCAACAGCTTTTTCGTTTCGCGTATATCAATTCTTTTGGTGCGTTATGCCTATAAGAAAAATCATCTTTTTGGCAAGGCGTATTTTGTCAAAGATAAAGCAAATATTCAAAGGGCAGGCGTAAGTCTGCCTTTTTTACCGCTTGCCTTTTGTAATTAACCGAACGCCGAAAACCTATTGAAATATTTTTTTGATTATGTATAATGAGCTTGTAAGGAGGTGAATTCATGAAGTGCAAAACTGTAGTTGACAAAATAAGAGAGGAAGAAGTTGTAATCTACGTCCATCAAAGCTCACAGCTCTCGGCTGACATAGAAAATTACGTCCGTGCGCGAAGTGAGGAGCTGTTTGGCTTCGACGACAAAAACGCGGTAAAGCTTAACCGTTCGGAGATTTTCTGCTTTACCGTGGAAAACGACAGAGTTTACGCCTACACCGAAAAAGAACGTTTTTTGATAAAAAGGCGGCTCTATGAGGTTGAGGAAACACTTGACGGTGGATTTGTGAAAATCAATCAATCCTGCATTGTCAACGTTGAGAAAATTATGCGGTTTGATGCCTCGTTTTCGGGCACGCTGTCTGTCACACTAAAAAACGGATATAAGGATTACGTGTCAAGACGGCAAATTAAAAAAGTAAAAGAAAGGATAGGAATATGAATAAGTATTTGAAGGAATTTTTACATCGAGGACTTATGTTTGGCGGATTCGGACCGATAATTGCGGGAATAATTTATTTTATTCACGACGGCTTTATAGGTGATATCGCTATTGACGGCACAGTCAGCTTTATTGCAATAATATCAACTTATCTGCTTGCCTTTGTTCACGCAGGGGCAAGTGTGTTCAATCAGATTGAGAATTGGTCAATTCCAAAATCTTTGTTTGCGCATCTGTCAACTCTGTATCTCGCATATCTGGCGTGCTATCTCTTTAATTCGTGGATACCCTTTAAGATTGAGGTAGTGCTGATTTTCACGCTCTGCTTTGTTGTTGCTTATCTTGTGATATGGCTTGCGGTGTATTTTATTGTCAAAGCAGTAGAAAAAAAGCTTAATTCGCGCCTCTTGTAGATTGACAAAAGCTTTGGTGTGTGATATAATTTGTTTGATAAACCACACGGAGGGCAAAAAATGCTGTTTTTCTACGTTCGTCACGGAGACCCCATATATAATCCCGACCAGCTTACACCTCTTGGCGAGAGACAAGCCGAGGCGGTTGCTAAAAGACTTGCACTTTACGGAATAGATAAGATCTACTCTTCAACCTCAAATCGCGCTATTCAAACTGCACAGCCAACCGCAGAGATACTCAAAAAGGATATCGAACAGTTGGATTTTGCAAAAGAAGGATACGCGTGGCGAGAGTTTACCGCAAAGGATAGTGCGGATCGCCAGAAGTGGCTTTTCCAGGACGATATAATAAGACCGTTGCTTCTTGACAAAAAAATGCGTGACCTCGGTGATAAATGGTATGAGCATCCTTCGCTTGCCGACAGTAAGTGTAAAGAGGGAATTGAAAGAATAACCGCCGCTTCTGACGAGCTTTTCAGAAATCTCGGATATGAGCATATCGTGGGAACGGGTAAATATAAGGTCATAAACGATAATAACGAGCGAGTTGCACTTTTTGCGCATCAAGGCTTTGGTCTTGCCTTTTTCAGTTGCTTCCTCGACATACCTTACCCTCAATTTGCAATGCACTTTGATATGGGGCACACGGGAATGACCGTGGTTGAGTTCAAAAACGAAAACGGCTATGCGTATCCCAAGATACTTACCCTCGCCAACGACTCGCATCTCTACAGAGAAGGTTTGCCCACAAAATATCACAACGAAATATATTTCTAAAAAGGGGCTGTCTCAAGTTTGGGAATGATTTCCATTTAATTGACAACCTATACAAAAACACTTGCTTACCGATGGGGGTTCGCAAGTGTTTTTTGTTTAATTATCACAACAGAATTTCATAAAAAATCAATTTGAGACAGCCCCTTTTTTATAATCGCCCCTTATTTTAACGAAATTTCAATAGCCGCAATTCCCGCCTTGGGGAGCATGAACGGTTTTTTTGTTTCAATTACAAACGAGGTAGGGGTAACCTCGTCGGGAGCTTCAAAGCTGTTATGGGCATGCATATCCTTGTGCGCAAGAAGCGTTACCTTGCCTTTTGCACCGAGGGCAACACTTACTCCTTCAAGTGAAAGCTCAACGTCCTCGGTACAGGAGAGATTTCCGAGAGTTATAAGCAAATTGCCGTCCTTGACCGAAGCGGAAACGTTCACCGAGCTTGCAAGCTCACTGTTGTCGGTAACTACCGTTTCAATAGCTTCCGCGCCCTGATGCCCTTTGTACATATCAAATACATGATACGTGGGTGTCACTATACAGTTATCACCGCTCGCCAGGAAAAGAGCGTGTAGATTGTTGCAAAGCTGTGCCACGTTTGCCATGCGTATTTTGTCACAGTGGTTGTTGAATATGTTGAGAGTCAATGCGGAGACCATTGCATCGCGCATAGTGCTTTGCTGTTCGAAAAGGTTGTAGCCCTTGCTTGGACCAGAGCCGTCGGGATGCCAACATCCCCACTCGTCAACGACGAGCTTAAGCTCATTTTGCTTGCCGTGAGCGCAGATAATGTTCCAATTACGTAAAATTATTTCCTCCATTTTTTGCGCCTTGACCATCATCGTATCCCATTCTTCTGATGTGAAGCTTAACGGATCGCCCGCTCTGCCGCAATAGTAGTGCATTGCAAAGCCTGTGGTGTGGGGAGAAAGATAAGGAACGGTACCGTGAGTCCACTCGTACTTTGCTCCGTCCGTGCCGCAAGCATAAAGCTCGGCTTTGGGAAAAGCATAGTGCATTATTTCCGCGTAACGGCGACATTCGTCCGCGTAAAAACCGGGACGCATTCTTCCGCCGCCGCCCCAGTTTTCGTTTCCGACTCCCCAGAAAGGAATGTCAAAAGGTTCTGCGTGACCGTTACTTTCACGCTCAAGCGCAAGTGTCGTGCTGCCTCGAGGGGAGAGACAGTAATCCATCCAATTTCTTATATGCATGGGCGTCATTGTTGTAAGATTTGCAGCAAAATACGGCTTTGCGCCTACCATTTCGCAAAAATCTATAAATTCGTGAGTTCCTACCGCGTTGGATTCCTTGCGACCGTCTTTGTAGTCCCACCAATTTATGCGTGTGGGGCGGTTTTCGCCTATGCCGTCGCGCCAGTCGTATATCTCAGCATAGCATCCGCCCGGCCAACGGAGCACAGGAGGGTTTATAGCCTTGAATTTTTCAATAATATCCTTTCTGAATCCGCGAACGTTTGGAATGCTTGAATCTTTACCGACCCACAGACCGTCGTAAAATACGCCGCCGATATGCTCGGAAAAATGACCGTATATCTCGGGAGCAATAGTGCCTTTTTTCTTGGGGAAAATTAAATAAATTTTTTTCATAATGAAATTCCTTTCCTGCAATATGTTTTCATTATACTATAAAAACTCTTGACAAGTCAAGAAAATTTCGGTATAATTATAGCCAATAGGTAACTTTTTGGGAGGTCGTATGATTTATCAGACACATAATTCGGTGGGGCAAAACTATTTTGAGTGCATCCGTTATACAAATTTTAGTTTTGTTCCGCATATGCACCGTCACCCCGAGCTTATATGTGTGCGTGAGGGAACCATCGCCGTTGTTACAAACGGAAAACGTGAGATTATTTCTGCTGGTGAATACGGTTGGATTCCTTCAAATTCAATACATTCCTGTGAAAACGTGGATAATTGCGTGGTTGACGTGTGCATTTATTCCGAGGATTTTGTGCCGACCTTTTCAAAGGAAATACGTAAGAAATTTCCCGACAGATCGAAGTTTAATTGCCGTTATTCGGTGTCGAAATTTATTAACGACGAGCTTTTTGTTTCGGACAAAGAGGTTGATTTCTTTACGCGAAAAGCGGCGCTTTATGCTGTGGCGGGAGAGATATTTGAGCAAATAGAGTTTCAGGATATTTCCGCCAAAAACGAAGCTCTTATCGACGTAATAATCCGATACGTTGCAGAAAATTATACCGAAAATATAACGTTGAAGGGAATTGCGGAGGAGCTTGGATACGATGAACGCTATCTTTCGCGTTGCTTCCATAATACCGTTCCGATGCACTTTTCGGCGTACGTTAATCTTTTCAGAGTTGACCACGCTATCGCTTTGCTCCAAAACACCGATTTGCTTGTCTCAGAGGTGTCAATGGAAAGCGGCTTCCAAAGTATAAGAAGCTTTAACCGCGTTTTTCAGGAGATAACAGGCAAAAGCCCAAAGGATTTTGTTTGATTTGATCATCTTGAAAGCAACACTGTCAAAAAAAGGCGATAAAAACTTTTATAAATCTATTGCAAAAAACAGGGAAATGGTGTATAATATATAGCGTTATCCATAAATCACGGGGGCGTAAAGGTTTCGACGGGGATTTTGAGATATGATAAGCGAGTAGAGCTGAGTAACTCTATAAAGGCTCAAACTTAAAATTAAACGCTAACAATAAAGTAGCAATGGCTGCCTAACGGCAGTGCCGCGGCTTAATATAGCCGCCCGTTCCCTCGGAGAGTATCGCGGCTTCGAGCTGAGCGTCATTTGAGCGGTGAACGTGAACCGAGAGTTTGCTTTTGTATCGGTCACGCACTAAAAGGCTACCCAAAGCAGAAGTTTGTCCGTTGACGTCAGCCAAGGGGAATTCTAAATAACGGAATACACTCGTAGAAAGTTGTATTAACGGGTTTTCGGACAGGGGTTCGACTCCCCTCGCCTCCACCATCGGAGGAGTAAACGAACACCCAGCGCTGTATGTTTGCAGCACCATGTTCGTCCTGCTCCTGCCTCTGTCTGCTGTGAGGTAAAAGACAGCAGAAAAAAGAAAAAGCCCACCCGACGGCCTGAGAGGCCGCTGGGTGGGTTTTGTTTGTGTGTAGGTATTTACTCGGCTTTCGCCTCTCCGACGCTCTGTGCGTCATTCTGAGCAGCCTGCGCGGGCTTTTCTGCGTATGCTTCGAGCAGCGCGGGGTTCTTGGCCCATGCTTCCTTAGCTTTTGCCAGCGCTTCCTCTACCCAGCGCACGAGTGTGTCGTTGCTGATGAAGGTCTTGATGATGCCGGGCAGTTTGGGATAAATCAGATCAATGACTGCTGCCAGCTTCAGAGAGCCGGTACCGGCGCCGAGCTGCGTCTCTGCGTCTGTGACCAGCGCGTAGAGCATGTGCATGACGACCGACTTGTTGCCCTTGAAGACGGCGAACACAACGGCCACCACGGCCGCAACGATCAAAAGAATGAAGTCCCAGTTTGCGATGATAAAGTTCAACACGTTCATCGTGTTATACCTCCGTATTATGATTTTTTGTTGTGCTCCTCGCACGGGAACGGGCAGCGGGCGCAGTCCGAACGATCGCAGCCGGCCCCGTCTCCGTTCACGAGGGCGATGATCCAGATGATGGTGCAGCCGAGCCCCAGAAGGAGCCCGGCCACGTTGAGAACATTTTCCACCATGGCGATCACGCCTTGGTGAAGGTTCCGGCGTCTACCCAGCCGTAGACCGTGGCGCCGGCGCCGGAGACTCTGACGAGGTGGTAGGGGTGCTTGGACTTGCCGAGCTGGTAGATCTGCGTGATCTTGGCCTTGCCGCCTTTGCAGGCCTTCGGGCTGGAGCTGTTCGCGCTGGTGTAGTGTGTGCTGCAGGAGTAGTTGACGACGTCGCCCACCTTCGGCGTCCACGTCTGAGGCGTCTGAGGCGTCTCTGTGGCCGCTTCCATGATGTCCGCCACGTCTACCCAGCCGTAGACGGTCGAGCCGCCTCCGCTGACGTTTACGAGGTGGTAGGGGTGCTTGCTTTTGCCGAGCTGGTAGATCGCGGTGATCTTAGCCTTACCGGGCTTGCAGGCGGGCCCGCTCGCTGCGTTCGCGTTCGCGTAGTGCTTGCTGCCGGTGAAGGTGACGATGTCGCCGACCTTCAGCGCGGATCCTGAAGGAGCTGCGGGCTTTTCCTGCTCTTTTGGTTCTTCCTTCGGAGCTTCAGCCGCTCCGGAGTATGTAACATAGGGCAGCTTGCCGTGCTTCGTCCAGTTTCGGCGCTGGTACCCGCTCTTGGAGCAGTTGCAGGCTGTGATCTGCACGCAGTTCTTCCACGCAGGCGTGCACTCGACTGCGAGCCCGTCCCCCACGTAGATGCCGATGTGGCCCTTCATCCACACCGCCTCGCCGATCTCGATGCTGGAGAAGTCTGTGCTGACCTCTTTGCAGACCGTGATCATGGAGTCGGCGCCGATGTCCGGCACGTTGTTCGCCTTGTAGCTCGCGCCTCCGTAGATCTTGGAGGCGTCGCCACTCCAGCCCCAGAGCAGTCCCTTGATCAGGCAGACGCAGTCGAAGCCGAAGGTGTCAGCTGAAGCTGCGGAGATCATGGCCTGCCGATCGGCCGCCTTGTTGTAGCTGTGGTTTGTGCGGTATCTTACCTTGTTCGTCTCGTTCATGGGCGCACCGAAGCAGCCCATGACGTAGAGCGTCTTGTGGTTTTTTGCGGCGTCGATCGCTCTCTTTGCGAGCTCTGCCGCGGTCGTGATCTTTCCGGTCACTGTTCCCACGTCCTTTCCGGTGTTGGTTTTTGCGGCAAATTGATCGAAGAACTGCTGCCCGTATGCCGCGCGGGCCTGCTGGACGCTCGTCCCTTGGTTCGCCGGGCGCTCGTACTTCAGGAGCACCGCGTCCGACGCCTCTCGGATCGTCTTGGCGTTCTTCAGAGTGGTCAGGACGGAGCCGTAGCTCTCGCTGAGTTCCTTCCAGAGGAAGCAGAGCTGCATCTCCAGATCTCCGATCGAGGCCTTGCAGCTTCTCGCGTAGTTCAGGAGCTTCTCCTTCCTTGACCAGTACGTCCACTGGGCGAGGCCGTAGCCGGCGGAGTCCTTCACGAAGTTCGTGTAGGTGCCGGCATCCACGGCGGCCGTGTAGCTGGCGTCAGTGTGTCCCAGTTTCCGCTCGTAGGTCTGTTGCAGGTTCATGGGGTTCAGGGCGCTCTCGGCTTTCAGGTTTCCCATCAGGCCGGCAGCGCCGCACTCGCTGAGGCCTTTGGAGATCAGGAAGTTCCAGATCTTCTCGGCCGTCGTGTTTCCTTTAAGGCTCATGTGAGTCCTCCTTTCCGGCTTCGTTCTGAAGCCGCTCCTCGCGATCCTGATCCTCGCGGATCCACTTGCGGTCTTGCCGGCGTTCCTTGGTGGTCTTGATCCACGCCATGGCGCCGCACTCGCCACCGAGGGCAGCGAACACGCAGGTGCAGAGGGTGTCCGGGATCATCCCGGTCTCTCTGAAGATCTTGATCATTTCCAGTGTGAAGGCGACCAGCGCGACGGCTATGATCACGAGGATCACGTCCATCGTGCGGATCTTCTTCGGGGTTTTGTTTGCTTTGGCCTTCGCTCGGCGACGCTTCAGACGGCGCCACCAGAGCTTCAGCCTGCTGCTTTTTCTTGCAGCCATTTGGATCACCTCGTTTTGAGCGGCAGGTGGTTCACTTCCTCCATGAGGGTGTCGAGGTCGCCGTTTCCGCAGAGTCCGAAGTGGTACGTGTGGTGCATATTGTTGAGGATCCGGCGATCGTCAAAGTCGATCTCCTTGTCCGCGATGTATGCCTGCCCCAGAAAACGGATGCGGTCGTAGAGCACGAACTTCATGGCCTCCTTCAGGACTTCTGTCGTGTCCTCGATGGCTCCGAGACGCTCCTCGGTTTTGAGGGCTGCCTGACGTTCAGCTTCTTCCTGCTTCCTCTCGACTTTGTCCTCCTTGTCCGCTTGTCGTTTTCGCTTCCATGCGAAGCGATCGGCCAGCACTTTGATCAGTGCGGCCAGCGCTCCGCCGGAGACGAAGCCTATAAGTAGTTCGATCATGTGTCTGTGTCCTTCCTTTGGAATGTGATGTTGCGCTCGATCCACCGGCGCAGTCCGTAGCTGTTGCAGTGGCTCATCATGCCGTAGTAGCTCGCCATGGTGTTCTGCACCGCCTCCAGATCTATGAGGCCTTCGGCGTACTGCTTCTCTATGAAGCGGATCCGGGCCTTCATTTTCTTCAGCGGCTTCCGGTTCATCTTCCTCCAGTTCACGTGGATCTGAAGGCCGACGAAGCTGATGCCGTTCCGGACTTTGTTGATGGTGGTCTTGGCATTGAGTTCGAGATGCAGCTGCTCGTTCAGGAACTCCTCGATCCTTTCCTTGCAGCTGTGCAGCTCCTTCTTGTCTGGCATCAGGAGCACCATGTCGTCCATGTAGCGGATGTAGTGGTGCACCTTCAGCGTGTGCTTGACGAACTGATCCAGCTCGTTCAGGCAGACGTTCGCCAGCAGTTGGCTCGTGAGGTTTCCGATCGGCATCCCGACCTCGAAAAGCCGCTCAGAGGGCGGCACTTCGTCGGCGTTCTTTCCCGGTGGAAGCCCGAAGGGCGTGTGGTCGCAGTTGATGATCGTCTCCATAAGCCAGAGAAGCCCGTCCTCTCCCTTGAACTTCCGGCGCAGGATGTTCATGAGAACCTCGTGATCCACGCGGTAGAAGTATTTGGAGACGTCGAGCTTCAGATAATACCACTCGTCCGGTGTCCGGTCGACCTTCTGCATCCAGTATTGCAGCCGATCAGCTGCGCGGGTGGTGCCTTTGCCGACGCGGCAGCCGTATGAGTGAAATATAAATTGATTGTCGAACAGTGGGTTCAGCTGCAAATAGATCGCCCACTGAACGACGCGGTCGCGGAAGCTCAGCGCCATGATCAGGCGCTTTTTCGGCTCGTAGACGTAGAACTCACGATAGCGCCCGACGGAGTAGGTGCGCCAGATCAGCTCGTTCTGGATGCTGATCAGGTTCTCCTCCAGATGGGCGGTGAAGTTCGCGACGTCCTGCTTGAACCACTTCTCCCGGCCGGCTTCGTGGTATGCGTTCAGGAGGTTCTCCCACGAGTAGATCCTCTCGTAAATTGTCAGTTTTTCGTCCATGCTGTTCGTCCTCTTTTCTTATGTGGCACGCGTGTGACAGTCCTTCAGCTCCGGAGCTGCTGCCGGTTGCCAGCTCGGCAGCCTCTCCGGACTTCTGCCCCGTGTGGGGCGCGTATAGCCTGCGCGGTTTTGCCGCGGTGTTTCGAGGTTTTTGACCACGTCGCCCGCGGCGCCTTTCTTTGGTGCGGTGCACCGGGAGATGCACCCCTTTGACCTCTGCGTTGCTCTCACCCTTGGGCTTTGAGTCTCTAACAGTCGAGGCCGAAGCGGGACGGAAGCCGATGTTCGTGTTGTAGTTCGAGCGCGGATTGTTGCCATTCGCATAGAACACCCCGGCGTTGCCACCGTTGTTCCAGTTGCCCCCGCGATACACGAGGCGCGGTTCTTTTGCGGCACATCCCCCATGATCTCAGTCTTTAGACGTGGCCCCTCCGGGGTTCATCCATCGACCGAGCAGACGCCCGATCTCGTTCAGCTCCGCCGACCAGTCCCGGTGAAGGCCGGGGCTGATGATCTTCGCCTCTGGTGCGACAGCTTGGTCGATCAGAGCACGAAGGACGTCGAGCTCAGCATCGAGCTCGAACTGGTAGTGCTGGCGCTTTGACGTCCGCGATTTATTTGCGAGAATTGCCAGCCGCAGCATCCGGATCTCGGCCGCCTGAATTTCCGCGCCGAGGGTGTACTTCTCAGGCTTTCGGAAGTTCGCGATGCGGCCGTAGCTTTTCAGAGTCATGCGGCTGATCTTCTGCTGAAGTATAAACTCTGCCATATTGCCTCCAGATTATAGGCGCCCGGTGTGAGCCGGACGCCTTTGTCAGATTACCAGATTACAGAGATCAGATCCCCGGAATAAAAGCGGGACGGAAGCCGATGTACGAGCTGTAGCCCGAGCGCGGATAGCCGCCAGCCGCATAGAACACCCCGGCGGCGCCACCGTAGTGCCAGCCGCCCCCGCGATACACGAGGCGCTCTCCGATGTTTCTCATGTAGGCATAGTCGCCACCATAAGAGACGCTGGTGCCGTCAGGCATCAGAGCGAGCGCCTTCAGGCGATCGGGAACGAGGACGCCTTCCGCAGCCTTCAGGCTCGCGAAGCTCATGGAGCCGTATGGTGCGTCAGCTGTCTGCTGGTAGGTCAGTTTGGTGTTCAGGCCGAACGGGATGCCAGCGCTCGCAGTTCCGGGATCCTGAGTGTAGTCCCATTTCAGAGATCCGGCAGTTCCGGGCTCCACGAGGGTGCCGTCCTGAAGGATCGCTTTCCAGAGCGTGGACTCAGGGTTCTGCTCGTACTGCATCGCGGCGTCGTTGTCGGCGAAGATCTGAAGCTCGCCGTCGACCGTGCGATAGCCGCCCTGCCACTCGTAGACGTTGCCGTTCAGGTCACAGATGCCGTCCGGCTGCCAGTTGTCGTTCCACGTTGCAGGGCCGGAGCCGGTGAGAGTGCGGCAGATCGTCTCGCCGTCGAAGTAGGAGCCGATGCCCTTCTCGTACTTATAGGAGCCGTCCTTGCCGTAGTTGTTGTTGCCGTGGGGCATGGTGCCGTTCTTACGGCTCAGCAGCGCGATCCATGCGTATTCTGCGATGGTCGGCAGGTGGAAGCCGGCGCCGTTCGCCTCGCACCAGATCTTGGCGTTGTTGAAGTTGACGTAGTTGCTGGTCGCGCTTCCGCGGTCAGCTGTTGCCACCGAGCTCGCTGCGGGATCCTGAAGAGGAAGGGAGAGAGCTCTGCCCTTGTAAACAGTTGCCAGATACTTGCCCATGTAGAAGGCAGGGATCTCGACGCCGTTCACCTTGAAGGCGTAGTGGGTAGTGTCAGGGCCGCCGTCGATGACGTCGGAGATCGCGCCCTTGCCGCGTCTGACGTAGATCGAAGGCATGCCCAGATCGTTATAGATGGCGACGTTCGTGCCACCGCTCAGAAGTCGAACGGCAGCGTCGAAGTCGCTGACGGGTTTCTTGCTGATTTCTGCCATGGTTACACCTCCGCGTCAACGTCGATCAGGGCCCAGAGCACGAGCGTCACATTCTCCATGCTGAAGGCGACTGCATCGCCGTCCTCGCCGTACTGTCTGGCGGGGATGATGATGTTCGCGACGAAGTATTTGGAAGGGCCGGCGATCAGGATGTGCTCGTCGTCGGTGCAGACGTCGATCTGAACCTCCTCGTCTCTCTCGTACTTGGCGAGGTTGAGGGTGATCTCGTCGTCGCCGAAGGTGATCTTGTTGCCGGTTACTTCATAGGCGACCTTGGTGCCTTTGTTCTTCTCGATTACAGTCATTTCTGCATTCTCCTTTCGATCTCTGCCGTTTTACGGCTGATTTCCTGAGCATACTCGCGCTGCTCTTTGGTTGCGGTCTGAGGGTTCACGCCGAAGGATCTCATGACCTGAGCCTCGTGGCGCTTCTGTTCTTCGCTTGTGATCTTTACGTTTGCCATCAGAACATACCCCCTGATACGTGGAAGCGGACGACGATGCTCGTCGCGTTTCCGTTGTATTTGACCTTGAAGCCGTTGGCCTGCTTTGTCAGGGGAATGATGTCCCCGGCAGAGCCGCCGGTCACGCTCTTGACCTCTGCGACGACGTTGTAGGTCGTCATGTTTCTCGTCTTGGACGCGGGAAGGTCGACGGAGTTCTCCGCGCCGGAGCCGGTCAGAGTGGCCTCGACGACGATCGTCTCAGCGTTCAGGGCCATGTCGTTGCAATACCTGCGGTGCGCGGCGTTCATAGCTGCCAGAGCTGCGGCTTCCATGGTGCCGGCTTCGAGGTTGTTGAAGTTGGCAGCGTTCATGTCGGTGCCCTCTTGGATGCCCTCGACGTGATCCTGCCAGATTTGTCGCTTGTACATGCCTTATACCTCCTGCTCAGTGATAGGCAGATCGAGCTTGATCAGGACGCCCTGACCTGCTGCCTTTGTGATATTGTCGGACTTTTGAGCCGCCACCTCGCCGTCGATGTCGATGACTCTCAGGCTGGTGATGGTGCAGGCGGAAGCAGTGAGATCCGTGAACACTGCATGGATGACGATCTTCTCGCCCTCCAGTGCCTTCTTCTGGATCGTTCCCGTGTACCACGTGGAGCCGACCAGCGCCTCGACCTTGGCGATGTTCTTCATCCACCAGACGCGGCGCTTTTGCAGAAAATTGGATGTGTAAAATGCCATTGTGCTGTGCCTCCTTCTTTAGTTGCCGCACTTCGATGTGCCGCATTTTGCGAGAATGACGCGGCCGTTCCCGGCTGCGTTCGTCACGACCGCCATGGCAGCTGTGCGAACAGCTCCCACGGTTGCCGTCTTGGGGATCACTCCGGTCGTCTCGGTGCCGGTCTCGGTTGACTCGTACCCGCTCGCCGCGAGCTCTGCTGCAGCTGTGGCAGCGTCGCCCGTGATGATCTTGCCGACCACGGCGATGTGCGGGGTGGTTCCGGTTACCTCGGTTCCGGCCTCGATAGACTCGAAGCTGGCAGCAGCGGAGTCCAGCCCGGCGACAGCTCCGTCCTCGGTCAGGATCTTGCCGATCACTGCGAGGCGCGGGATGGTGCCGCACTTCTTCGGAGTGAAGAAGAAGGCGGTGTCGGTATTGCTGACGACCATCCGGCTGCCGTAGGTGTCGGAGAAGTAGACGCCGTCCAGACGGGAGCGCACTGACATGGCGACCTTCGCGATCGCCTTGAACTCTTGCAGGATCGCATCGGTCACGTGTCTGTGGCTGGTATAGACGGAGAAGTGGAAGGGCTTCGGGTTGACGTAGCCCTCCTCGTGCCACTCCTCGACGAAGCCGGGCGAGATATACGCGGAGATCAGCTCCTCGACCGCCCACTTCGTTCCGCGTCGGCTGTGCACCAGATCCGAGATCTTGATGACCGCCCGCTTGTTCTCCAGAGGAAGGCCGGAGCTGTACCAGTCGATGTCGAGCTCATAGGCCAGCTCGTCGAGCTGAGCGTCGTCGAGCTCGTCGATCTGATCCCAGACTCGGACGGTCTTGACCTTCCGGCCCGGATCCCTGATCAGCTTGTTGACGGCAGCGGCCAGTCCTTTCACCGCTTCGTCATCGCGCATAAACTCCGGGACGAGTTTGAGGACGTCGGCCGTCGATAGACGCATTAGCCGCTGACCTCGTGCCGGATGGTTTTCTTGCCGCTGAAGGCTGCGATCGTCGTGTCGTTGAGCTCAGTGAACTCCGGACTGGTGATCACGACGCGCGTCGCTCCGACGGCAGCGTCCCCGGTGGGTGCGAGAATGAGAGCTCGCAGCTTGTCGGGGTTGATGTGACGGCCGAGGACTCCGGCCTGCCATGCGATGAACTGATCGACGGCTCCGCCTTCTCCTTCGACTGTCTGGATGCAGGCGCCCTCTGTGGCCGCGGTGGTGTAGTATGTCAGCTCGATGTCATACTCGTGCACCCTCGGCGCCTCGGCCACGACTTTGTCGGTCATTGGCCGCACTTCTGAAGCGCTGCATGCTGCGAGCACCTTGGCGAGGATGGTCTCGTCAGGCAGCTCGCCGTTCTCGCAGATCGGGACGATCTTGACGACGCCCTCGTTCGTCTTGTCGATCTCGATCTTCAGCTCTCCGGCTCCTACCAGAGCTCCATCGGCCAGCAGCTCGATCGTCAGAAGGTCGTCCTCGTAGGTTGCCTTGTAGTCGGTACCAGCCGTCGCCGGCGTGGTTCCGTCCGAGAGGTAAACGACGAGAGTCTCAGCGATCAGATCGCTGCCTCCCTTGTAGGCCTTGCTGCCGTTGACTGCCAGAGTCCGGGCGATCGTTTCCTGCTCGCTCTTGACTGTGACGTCTGCGATGGAGGAGTCGGCGCTCATAGCCCAGTAGCGGTAGCCGTTGACCGGCCCGGCTGTGGAGAGCTTTGAGGGTGCGACTCTGATGCGTTCGCGGAGGCTGTCGTCATCTTCTTCGTCAGCGCCGCCGGCTGTGACCTCGGTGTTGCTGACTGTGTCGACGTAGGCGATCAGATCGACGAGAGTGTTCACGGATCCGACCGCGATGTCATTGAACTGAGTGCCGCCGCCTTCGCTGACCGCATCGACGTCCACGTAGAGATGGCCGGCTTCGATGACGGCCGTCCTCGTGGTTGCGAAGTAGCGCGTGTTGTCGCTTGTCGCTCTGGTTCCTTCCGGGATGATGACGTTCTCCGTGATCGCGCTGTTCAGAGTGAAGCGCAGCACGGTCGCCGCTTCCGTCGGAGCCAGTCTTTCGACGCCCACGCGCTCGCCCAGTGCGTCGAGAACTTCGCCGCGAGCATATCGCAGCATCTTCTGACGCGCTGCGTCGTTCATCGCGTTATACATAGCGACGAACAGCGGCACCAGAGCCTCGCCGAAGATCCTGCGCTCGTCGCCCGGATAGAGTGGCTCGGAGACGTATGACTCCAGCGATGTGATGACTTCCTCGAAAATGAGGTCGGCATCGGTAGTTATAAACTCATTCATGCGTCGGCCTCCTTGATGGTGTTAATTTTTGCAGTGATGGCGAAGTGACCGTTCGGCGCGTCGGTCGGTGTGACCTCGATGCTGTCGATCTCTGCCCTCGGTTCATAGGTGTCGAGCATCCACTCGGCATCCTCGACGATCTCGTCGGTCGCCTGAGCGATCGGAACGTCGAGCTGCGCGAAGCTGATGCCCTTGACTCTGTCGTAGGGTACCTCGCCTCGTGCGATCTGCATCAGGTTGTTGACGCAGACCGCGGGGTTGCTGTTGTTCTTGCTTAGCATGGCATCTCCTCCTTCTCACTTTGAGATCTGTGAGGCGTCCACCCAGCCGTAGACCGTAGAGCTGCGGTCTGTGTGGATCACGTGGTAGGGGTGCCGCGCCGATTTTGCTATTGCCGTTACCTTTGCCGGGCCTGCCTTCGGGCTGGCCTTGTAGGAGGTAGCGGTGGAGCTTACGTAGTGCGGGCCTCCTTTGAATTGCACGACGTCGCCCAGCGCGATCGCCGAGCTGGCCGCTGCCACTTTCGGAGCAGCAGCCACGGCGGTGTTCGTGGCTTTCTTGGCCGACTTCTGCGCGGTCGTGGCTGTTACGCACACGGCCGACCTCGCAGAGTTGACTGATGCCAGAATGTCCGCGTCTGTGACGTCCTCGTTTTCCTCGAAGGAATAGGTCAGTTTCATGCTTCTGAAGCGTCCGCTGTCGTCGATCTTCACGTCTGCCGGTTTGACAGAGGTGAGCAGCCAGTTCGGGCCGAACTTTTTGCCGCCGATCTTCAGCGTGCCGGTCATGCCGATCCACGGCTCCCAGCTCTCGAACTCTTTCCGGACGTCGATGCCGAGAGCGTCGACGAGGTGCGAGGAGAAGGAGAGCGTTTTCTTCTTCATCCCGCGCTGGTTGGAGAGTGGAGAGCCTTCGACTGCGGTGTTGCTTTCGGCGTTCAGCTCGTAGCTCGTGCTGAAGCCGTCGAAGTCCATGATGTACGAAGGAGAGACCTGCCACGTCTTTGTGCCCTCTTTGGTTTTGAACGTCGCCGTTATTGCCATGGGGTTCCCTCCTTAGTTCTTGGCTTTGGAGGTGTTGCTGTTGCCAGAGTCGACGCCTCCGTGGACGTGGTTGTTCACGCTCGTGAGGGTGTCGGTCTTGACGTCGTCCGCGGTGAGCTTGCCGGTGACAGTGACGTCGCCGTAGATCGTTCCGTACCACTCGCCGTCTGCGCGGCAGAAGATGATGCCGGTCTGATCCGGGAACACCGCAAACACGACCTCCGTGCCTTTTGTTAGGTTGCCCGCCTTGCCCCGGAGCTGTGAAGCTATGACCAGCGGCTTCGTGACGACGCCGTCGGCCTGCTCAGGAATGACGCGGGCCCTCGTGCTGTTTCCGTTTGCGTCAGCAGGGCCCTCGATGGTGCTGATTTTGCCTTTTTGAATATCTGCCATTTAGTAGCCCTCCAGTGGTTTGCGGAAAAATACCTTTGTTTCGCCCGTCAGGAAGTCGTGGCGGGTTCTCGTGACGAAGATCTTGCCGTTCCAGCTGCTCGCCTTCTCGGTTTCGATGTTGATCACGCTCGCCGCCGCGATGCCTCTGGTGAGGCACCTGCGGAAGTGTCCGGTGCGGGCGTTTTTGTTTGCAGCTCGAAGCAGTCCACGCGCGAAGCGGGACGCCTCGGAGTTGCTGGTGCACTCGATCGCTGACTTCGGTCTCAGGATCCTGCCGGTGTTCGCGTTCGCGTCTGAATACGTTCCCCGGAAGTTCCCGCTCACGATCTCGGCCGTCCCGTAGGACTGAGCAGAGTCGTCGAAGTAGGTGAAGCAGCCGTCGGCGCCGATCTTGATCGTCGCAGCTGCGGCCGCAGCCTCCATCTGTCTCTCGTCGTACATGATCAGGGCGCCGTCGTAGATCAGCATCGCGCAGCCTTCCAGCTGACAGCGACGATGAAGGAACTCGAAGTCCGTCTGGCGCTCTTGCTTGATGTAGGAGTACATGCGATCGGTGACGTTGTAGACCTTGAACTTCAGGCCGTGCTTCGTTGCGATGTCCTGCCCGATCTGGAGCAGTCTCACGTCCTCCCACGACCTGCTGTTCACGTTTTCACCCGACAGAGGCATTGACATGGCCCGGAGGGTGTAAAGCCCGTTTTCGGGTTGGATGCTGGTGACGTACATGACGCCGGTGTCATCCGCTCCGTCCACGAGCCGCACCTTTTCACCTCTCACGGGCTTCCAGAAGTTCCAGAGCCCCGCCGCGTCATTGAAGCGGAGGAGGAGCTGGTCGCTCTTTCTCTCCGCGAACGTCTCATGCTCGCAGCGGTTGATGGAGATCTTGCTGGCGATGTCTACCCCTTCGTAGTAGAGCTTCACGAGCCACGCCTCCACGGCGCCAGTGTTTCGGGAGCTTCAGTCTCGTCGAAGATCGGGATCTTCAGTGTGACCGACTCCTCGAAAATAATGACGTCGGCGTAGTCAGGGTTCTGCTCGATGATGTGGTGCGCCATCTTTTCGTTGTTGTAGACCTGAAGGGCCAGCTCGTCGAACGTGTCGCCGGCCCTTGTCCGGTAGTTAATAAATGCTGACACGGTCATAGTCGCCGACCTCCTTCTGTCTGAGCCATTCTTCGAGCCAGTCGAAGAACTCGCTCGCTTGTTCCTTCAGGGCTGCGACGATGTCCTCCTTGTCGGCGTCGGCGCCAGCCTCCACCTGCGGAGCATACGAGAAGCCGCTGAAGTCGTAGTAGATGATGGTGGTCTCGGTCAGCTGTCCGAGGCTGAAGTCGTCGAGCTCCATGAGCTTGCCCGCCTGAGTGATCTGGGGCGTCTCCTTTGCTCCGGTTTCAGCTTCCGCCATCTGAATTGTTGCAGCCGTCGCTGCTTGCGCCCCGGCGTTCAGATCGACTTCGTCGAGAACTCCGAGGAGTTTGCCCGCCTGCTGCCAGTAGCCCACGTTCTCCTCGTGGTATGCAGGATCGAACGAGATGACGGCCTCCATGCCAGCCTCGCCGGCGATGCTTATGCCGTCAGTAAAGCCACCGGTCGCCAGTTTCGGGATCAGCGGGATGTTCAGACCTTTGCCTCCGACGCCCGGTACCCAGTCGGGGATCTTGATCTTGTTCAGGCCACCGAGGAAGCTGTTGATGCCGTCGATGATCCAGTTGATCGGCGCCTTGAAGATAGCGACGACGCCGTCCCAGACGTTTTTGAACACCTGAACGATGCCGTCCCACGCGCCTCTCCAGTTTCCTGCAAACACGTTCTGAATGAACGAGATCAGGCCGTTGAACACGCCGGTCAGGGCGGTGATCACGGGCTGGATGTTGGCGATCGCAGAGCCGAGGGAGTTGGTGAACAGATCAGCCACGATCTGGAGCAGAGGCTTCAGAGGTTCGAGCACTGCACTGATCAGCGTCGAGATGATACTGATCAGCGGCCCGATGGCCGTCGCGATTAGGTTGAGGATCGGAGCCACCAGCTGGACGATCAGGTCGAGGATCGGGCCCAGCAGGCTGATCACGAGGTCGAGGATCGGTGTCAGCACGTCGAGGAGCTGGATGACGATCGGAAGAACGGCCTCGATGATCTGAGTCACGATAGGGAGCAGTGCCGAGAGGATCTTGGTGATCGGCGGCAGCAGCTCGGTGATCAGTCGGGAGATTATCGGCAAAAGCGCTTCCAGCAGACTGACCACGATCGGGAGAACTGCCTCGATGATCTCGGTGATTATCGGGAGCAGCTGGTCGATCAGGTCAATGACGACCGGAAGGATCGCGCTGATTATCTGGGAGAGCAGAGGCATCAGGGACTCCAGCAGGTCGATGATGATCGGCAGGACTGCCTCGATGATCTTCATGACCTCCGGGAGAAGCGCCTGAATTATGCCGACCAGAGCCGGCAGGACGTCCTCCGCTATGAACTCGATGATCGGCATGAGCATCTCCGCCAGCTGAATGAGAACCGGCAGCACCGAGCTGATGATCTCCACCAGAGGCGGGATCAGCTTTTCGGCGACTGCCGTGATCACTCTTGTGATCGGAGGCACCAGCTTCGTGAGCATCGGCCCGATTTTTGCCACTGTGTTCTTGATCAGCGGCGTGAGGGTTTTGGTCAGGTCTTGGATGACCGGGATCAGACTCTCCATAAGCTCGCCGACGATCGGCATGAGCTCGTTCAGAGAGTTGAACATGGTTGCGGCCAGCGGTTCCAGCGCCACCTGAGCCTTCTGCTTGAACAGCTGGAGCTGCTCCGCGAAGTCGTAGGTGTCAGCGGCGCATCCGCTGATCGTTTCCTCGTTTTCCAGAAGGGACTCTGTCAGCTGATCCACCGAGATCGAGCCGTCCCTAAGCGCGGCCGCCATGGTGGAGGCTGCTCTGGTTCCGAACACTTCGGTGGCGATCGCTGTCGCCTGAGTCATGTCCTTCGCGTTGATGATGGCCTCGGCGTACATGTCGAGACCTTCAGCTGCACCGATGCCTTCCTTTGCGAGGGCCGCGGTGCTTTTCTTCATCGCTCCGAGGACTTCCTCGGTATTGACGCCAGCCTTTTCAAGCTGGCCGATCAGGGCAGTGGCTTCCTCGAAGGAATAGCCCATCTCCTGAAGCTGCGGCCCGAAGCTCTGGACTGTGTCCATGAGTTCCGAGAAGCCGACGCCGGTCGACTGGCTGGCCTTAAACACGTAGTCCATGGCGTCGCCCATGTCGGCGGCGTCTATGTTCCACTGTTGGAAGGCCTTGGAGCTCGACTCGATAACACCGCCGAGATCCTCGCCCAGCATGTCAGCCACTTGGATCGCCTGCGTTGAGACGCCCTGCAGCTCCTCGCCGGTCAGGCCCAGCCGGGTGTTATAGTCCGCGATCGCTTTGCTCGCGTCCTCCATGGTGGTCGGCACCGAGCTGTAAACAGCATCGAAGTCGGCCATCAGAGCGTCGAGCGCTTCGCCGGTTGCTCCGGTTCCGATCCTGATGGAGTCGGTCGCTTCGTCGAATTGGCTGCCGAGGTCGACCAGATACTTGCCGGCCTCGATGGCTGCCTTTCCGACTGCCACGGCGCCCGCGGCTGCCGCTCCTGCGACGGCCACGGCCTTCAGGTTTACCTTGTCGAGCTTTTCGCAGGTCTCGCCGACTGCCTTCTGGAGTGTTGGGCTGACGTTACCGGCGATCTCGACGATCGCCTGCAATACTTTGTTATTCACGCCCGATCACCTCCCTCGCCTTGCGTTTCCCACTTTTCCGGGCATACTCCTCTGGCGGCGTTCGGCCTCTTTTGCGAGATCCTCCGCCGCTTCGGCGTAGTCGGTCATGAACTCGATCAGCCTTTTGCTTTCGAGCTCGGTTGTTCCGGTGTGGTAGACTCTGGCGTAGTCTCGGAGGCATTTTCGGATGCGTCGTCCGTTGACTTTCCCGCCGAGGCGATTATAAAATTTCGGCCGGCCTTCATGACTTCCATGACGTCGGGGCCCTTGATGCGCTCCAGATCGTTGAAGTCATACTCAGGGTTCACGGCGAGGATCGCGGCGAAGCCGAGATAGAGGTGCAGCGAGTAGTCCAGCTCGACAGCGGCAGAGGACGGGGCGCCCTTGGAGCCGTTGGCTCTGGTCTTGCGGTATTCTGCCTCCGCGAAGCCCGCGGGCGTGATCTCGTTCACGTCGTAGGTGAGCTCGGCGACGTCCTTGCCGTTGATCTTGATGGGGTTTTTGAGTTTAATGCTTTCCATTGTGGTGCACTCCTTTCACGAATAGGCCCCCGGAAGCTCTCCAGCTCCGGGGGCTTTTGATTAAAGCAGAGACGCGATCTTGCTGTAATAGTCGACGCCGTTGATGCGGCAGATCTGACTCAGTCGGTCGATGCAGAGGATCTCCTTGCCAGCACAGAACAGCTGGTAGCGAGTGCAGCCGATCGAGATCTCGCTCTCGATGTTGCTGCCGATCTCCAGACCGGTCGCGGGCACGCCCTTCGGCACGCCGGTGATGAAGGCCTTGCAGCCTTCGGGCTCGGTGGTTCCGTCCGCCTTCAGCACGTTCTGAGCCCAGCGGAACTCGTAGCTGTGCTTGGTGGGCGTCAGCATACGGCCGAGGCCGACGTCGATGCCGACCTTGGTGATCGCTGCCTCCATAGCCTCGATGAGGCCGGCGAGGACGACGTCCATGGAGCCCATGGCCTTCACTTCAGTGGTGAGGAAGTTGACGGCGGGAAGGCTCACGGAGACGTCCTTCGCTGCCAGTTGGTTGTCGCAGTAGCAAGTGTCAGCCAGCACTGCGTTCTTCATATCCTGCCATGCCATTAGTCGTCACCTCCAAAATAAGCAGAGAAGCCTGCGTCAGTGTAGCACACGACGCCGGTCGCAGATTTGAGGGGCGGCGTGATGGTCGCGGAGATGTCCCACCTGAAGTCGCCGTTCATCATGTCGGTCGTCGCGTTGTTGGTTTCGAGGAACTCGACGGAAGGAGAGCCGATCAGGGCACCCTTCGCCACGAGAACGTCGAGCTTTTCCTGCTCGCGGTTCAGGATCGTGTCGCGGAGCGCCAGAGTCATCGGCTTGTCGATGGTGGTGCCCCACTCCTTCTGGAAGGAGTTCGCGATGTAGAACAGCATGAGCATGTTCACGTCGAAGATCTCGCGAGCTTTGTGGCTGCCGCCGTAGGTGTAGGCAGCAGTGTGGTCGCCCCACATTCTCCAGTTGCTTTCCCAGTAGATCGCGGTGGAGATGCCGGCCGCGGTGAGCTCGTTCGCGTCAGACTTGTCGAAGCCGTTCGCGTTCACGCCCTCGCCGAAGTAGAGACCGGTGACGGGGATCGCCTTGTTGCCTTCAGTCTCGAAGGGCACGTCGCCGTTCGCCAGATCGCAGCGGATCTTTTCGACCAGCGCGAGGGTGGCGAGGTGGTAGACAGTGCTGCCATCCTTGACCATAGGCCAGAACACCTTGGAGAAGCCGGAGGTGTAGCCGTTGGCTGCCTTCCATGCTTTCGCTGCGGCGATGGTCTTGTTCGCGTCGACGGGGATGTCGGCGTAAACGAACGCGCACCAGTGGCCGTTGATGTTCTGAGATGCTGCCACGAGTGCGTCATAGACTGCCTTCGTGTCAGACCAGCCGGGCGCTGCGAGGTAGGTGGGGATCGTGTTGCAGGTCTGATATACCAGCTTCACGGCAGCGATGCCGCTGACGGATCCGTCCTCGTTGGTGCCGCCGATCACGGTGGCCGCAGTCACGGCGCCAGTGTCGACTGTGTCGTAGGATGCGGTGACCGTGGTCATCGCTTCCTCGCCCTTGTCGGTGACAGTCAGGACGCCGGTGCCGAAGTCGTAGGCGATCGAGTAGTCAGTGCCGAGCACCTTGTCGTCGATCGCGAAGGAGCTGATGATGATGTCATCGGCCTCGATGGTTGCCTTCTTGTTGGCGAAGGTCAGGCTCTTGGTGGTCTTGCTGCTCTTTTTGTGAGTCGCAGGATCCAGCACGTTGATCACGTAGATCGGGCCGACGTTGCCGTTCTTGTTGGCAAAATGAGCGGCGACTGCTTCGCAGAGGGTGTACTTGCCCCACTTTGCGGAGTCAGAGAAGTGGCCGAGCTTCTTCTGGGCGTCGCTCAGGTTGCTGATCTTCACCGGGACGTTGACCGTGCCGGCGGGATCAGACAGAAGGTTGACGGGTGCGGTGCCGAAGTAGACCGGCGCCATGCCCGCCTGCGAGGCGTTCTGGGCGATGTCGTTGCCGATCACGCCGTAAACGCCATACTTGTATTCTGCCATGGTGTTGCCTCCTTATAAAAATTCCGAGTAGGACGCGCCGGTTCTGGCGAGCCCTCTCTCAATGGTGAAGATCGCCCACGCGCCCCAGTAGGGATAGAGGTCAGAGATCTGGCCCTCCTGCTGGAATTGCCCGTAGGTGATGGGGAGCTCCTTCACGACTCTGAGGCCGTTCAGGTACTCGGCGTTCTCGATTTCTCGGAGCGCACGATCCACGAAGTTCCAGACGTCCTTCCAGCCTTCAGCGTCTCGCGTGAAGGTCTGCTCGGAGGCGACGCCACCGATCTGAACGTCCAGATCCTCGGATCCTGATGCCGTTGTCGTCTGGGTTGCTCGTGTCAGCTCTCCGGCGTGGTTGCCGGGGTTCCATGCGGTGAAGCTGAGCTGGAGCTTCATCCGGCCGTTGCTCGCGGTCATGTTGTCACTGCCTTCGAGCAGCTGCACGACCACGGACGGGAACGGCGCGATCACTCCGGGCGGGAGCTTATCCTTGCCCGGTTGATACATAGCGAAGGCCGTCGGGTTGACGGCCTTCACTTTGTACTCTTTGCCGTTCTGGTTGTCGTCCGGGAGTTTGAGCTTGATCTTCGGACAGACCGACTCGTTGAGCCAGTCCGTCACGTTTTCAATGCACTGTGCGATCGTCATGTTCTTGCCTCCTTATCCTGCCATCTGGTGGCTCAGGTAGACCGAGGCCATGCCGCCGTCCGTTCGCCACGAGACGATGGTGCACTCTTTTCCGTTGACGTTCAGGCTCTCACCGGACGCACGCTGCTCCGGGAGATCCTCCACTCGTGCAAAAAGCACGAAGTCGAAGGCAGCGAGGCCGATGTCCTCGCCCTTCTTAGACTCTGCGAAGGTCTCCTCGTCCAGCACTGCGGTGATGGTCTGGCCTTCGATGACATGCTCGTCACCGAACTCGTCGAGGTTCAGGAAGATGCCACGATCGGCCGCCATCATTTCCTTGAAGGTGCTCACTCCACGAGGGCGTCAGCGTCCACGTCGGGCAGCTCGTCGCGAGCTGCGTCGATCGCCTCGATGACTTCCTTCTTGGATCTCATGGAGCTCGCGTCGATGCCGTACACCTTCGCGATGTCCTTCAGCTCGGAGAGTTTCATCTCCTCGTTGTACTCAGGGAACTCGTCGACGATCTCGTCGTCCTGAGTTTCGTCAGAGCCCTCGCCGGGCTGCTCGACTTCGTCGTCCTGCTCGGTGACGTAGACGGCCACGCCCAGACGGACGAGGCGCTCCTCTTTTTCCTTGCTGAGCTCGATGGGATCGCTGCCGGCAGGCACCGCGACGACGGACTGCTTAACTCGCATACCATACGAGCCTTTGATGATCTTGATCATGGCTGTGTCTCCTTTCTCTCTTACGCGTTGATCGCGTTAATAACGTACCACGCGTTCTTGTGGTTAGGGATGCAGAGCGGGCAGCTGGTGAGGTACAGCTCGCGGGTGTTGCCCTGCGCGTCGCTGTAATACTTAGGCACACGCTTTGCGGTGTAGGTATGGAACAGACCGTCGGACTGCTCGACCTGAGTCACGGCGCCGTACAGAGTGCGGCCGCAGCCGGGAGCAGTGAGGACTGCCTTGCCGGCGGTGATGTAGTTGACGTTCTTGCCGTCGTCGCCAGTGTAGGACTCGCTGTACTGGAGCACGTCGATCACGTGGCCCTTGCAGTTCAGGCGGGCGATCTTGGTCACGCCGCTGGGAAGAATAGCGGGATCCACGCCGCCGATGTTGATGTTGCGGTTGTCGAGGAGCTTCTGGATCTTCTCGTTGTCGAGAATAGCAGAGCCGACGTCAGGCGCAACGATCAGATCGGTGTGGCCGAGGCCCTTCGCAGCGAGCAGCTCGCAGACTGCATAGATGTCGCCGAGGATGTCTGCGTTTGCCTCGTCCCAGTCCACGTCAGGAGTGAACTGCGCGGGGTTGCTTGCGCCCTCGTAGAACTGGATGCTCATTTCCTCGCCCTCGACCTTGTCGTCAGCGATGTGCTTCATGATGCAGCCGTTAGTGAGCAGAGTCTCGGCAGCCATGGCTTCCTCTCTGCGGGCGATCATGACGTCCATCTCCTCGAAGTCCTTCATCATCAGAGCGCCCTGACGCTGTGCAGGGGTGAGCTTGGAGAACAGAGCCTCGCCGAAGCCCTTCTTCTTCAGGTCGTCCGCGGTCATGGGACGCTTGGGTGCGATGTAGGGCGGAGTGTAGCGCTCCATGTGGTAGCCCTTACGCAGAACGGTCACGCCGCCCTTGCGAGGTGCCACGAAGGGCGCCAGAGTCTTGTTGCCGTCTCTGTACTCCACGAGGACGTCCTCGGTCGCGAACAGATCGGTGCTGTCGTTGGTCGGGAAGTAGCGATCGCGGAGGAAGGTGTGCAGGGGGTTGATCTCCTGAACAGCCGCGAGCATAGTGTGGGTGGAAAAAATATCAAGTGCCATTTTTGTCTCCTCCTTCTTTAGGCTTCGATCGCGTCAGACAGCAGGATGCCGGCAGCGCGGAGGACTTCCTCGTCGGCTGCGGTCAGAGCGTAGCTGCCGTTTGTGATCAGCTTGTTGCGGTTGAAGTGGCCGGTGCGGTATGCAGTAGCCACGGTTGCGTTGGTCGCGTCGATGTCATCCGTCAGGATGTAGGCGCCGTTCTCAGCCTTCAGGGCTGCGGCTGCGGGAGCCAGAGCGCCGCCAGCGGTGCCGGTCACGATGGTGCCGCGCTTCAGTGCGCCGTTGCCGGCAGCGATCTGAACAGTCACGACGTCGGCGTGGCATGCGCTGTTGATGATGCCGTCATACTCGACGGCGCCGATGGTTTCGTTGAGTTTCTTGCTCATTACTTCTTACCTCCAGAGATGGATTTGTAGGCGTTGACGATGCCGGCAAATTCAGCCTCGTCGTCGTTGCCGTTGTCGGAGTTGCCTCCGTTGGGGTTGCCGGTCACTTCACCGGCGCCAGAGTTCGCTGCGTCGTTCTTGACGCCAGCGAGGTGTGCAGCTCCCTGAGCGGCCTGCTTCTGCATAGCCTTCAGTGCGAGCTGAGCAGCGTCGCATGCGTTCTCGCCGTACTTAGCGTCAGCGATCAGCTGAGCGTCGCCGATCTGGGCCTCGATGCTCTCGATGGCCTGAAGGCGGGCTCTCTCGGACGCCACGATCTCGGTGCGGGCAGCTTCGACCGCAGCGCGTTCGATGCTTGCCACGAGCTCAGGATGCTGAGCTCTGAGTTCCTGCTCTGTCATGGGGTTGTTTCCTCCTTCGTCGTTTCCGCCGGCCTTGTTGGTCGGTCGGGTTTTGTTATTTGTGCCAGCTGCGGGAGCAGCGGGAGCACTTTCGGTTACCGGAATTTCTCCGGGGATGTTGCGGAAGGACTTGACGTCGTGGCGAACGCCAGCGACGAGCAGCACCTTCTTGTCTGCGCTCAGAGTCATGGCCGGGCCTCCCTCTCCGAGGAGAGTGTTCGCGAAGCCTTTGTCGACAGCTGTCTGGCCGACCATCCACGTCTCCTTGGTCATCATGCTGCGGAGCGTGTCGGTGTCGGTACCGGTTTTCGCGTGGTAGATCTCGGCGATGGCCTGCTCGGCTGCGTCGAAGCCTTTGATGGCTTGCTTCAGGTCGCCGATGGTCATGTAGTCCCAGAACATACCCGCGACGCCGTGGATCATGATCATGCTGCCGGGGTAGACCTGCACGTCGTCACCGGCGCAGGCAATAACAGACGCGGCGCTTGCCGCGATGCCTTCGACGATGACGGTCTTGTGGCCCTTCAGACCTTTGAGCGCGTTGTGGATCGCGATGCCGGTGTAGAGGTCGCCGCCGCAGCTGTTGAGCTTGATGGTGATCTGGCCCTTGTCTTTGATCTGGGCGAGGTCGTCGAGGAAGCCTTCGGGCGTGATATACATGCCGGGCTCAGGCTCACCCGTCCACCAGTCGATCGGCTGCTGAGCGCACACGTCGCCGTACATGGTGATCTCGGCCGCATCTCCGTCTGCTGCGCTGACCACGTTCCAGAACTTCTGGGCGGGCTTTGCAGTGGGAGCGGGGCCGTTAATCAGTGGGATCCTTGCTCTCATGTGGATCTCCTCCTTCTTGGTGTAGTTTGCTGACTATGCGCGGGAGCAGCGCCTCGATGAATTGCTCCATCGGATCCTTCGCCGGAGCTCCTGCGTTCGCCTGCGCGAGGCGGGCGTTCTCGTCGACGAGCTGCTCGGCATTGGCCTCGAAGCTGCCGCCGTTCAGTCTGATGGTCGACTGTTCGCGAGTGCTGAAGCCGTTCTCGCAGGCCAGCTGTTCGGCCGTGATTTCCTTCACGGGATCGAGCTGTCCCTGAGTCGGGCCGATCCATTCAGAACCGAGCCACGCCGCTCTGATCGCCGGATCTGAGAAGAAGCCGGGCGCGATGATGCGGCCACGGGCGACTGCCTCGGCCATCCATACCTCGTATAGAGGACGGCAGAAGTCATCGGCGAACCACTCGCGGCGCATCTTGAAGGCTTTCCACGCTTCCAGCAGAGCCGCACGGCTCGCGCTGTATGATGCGTTGAAGGACTTCAGGAGAAGATCCGCGGGGATCTCCAGAGCCGCGCCGATCTGCTTGCAGATAGCAACGACGAAGCCGTCGAAGCCTCCGGCCGGTCTTTTCGGATCTCCGAACACGACGTCCTCGCCGGGCTTCATGATGTTGATCTGACCGGGGCCCATCTCGTACTCGCTCGGATCGTCGCTCACTTGCTCAGTGCCGTCGCCTCCGACCTCGTTGTATGGGTTCTCGTTCGGATCTGCCTCCGTCTTGATGAACGCAGTGAAGAAGCTCTCGACCACTGCGGCCGTGAGCTCGCTGTCAGTGTAGCGTCGCATCTGAAGCAGGGGCTCGATGACCTGCGCGAGGTAGCTGACGCCGCGGTATTGTTCCGGGCGCTCTGTCTCCATGACGTGGAGCACGTTCGGCAGGCCGGTCTCCTCGCCGGTCGCGAGGACTCGCTTCCATTCCGTCTTGTCAGCAGTTTGCTGGAATGGGTAGGTGTTGCGGATCCAGTAGGCGATGATGCGGCCGTTTTTGTCGACCTCGATGCCGTCGTAGATCCGGTTGCCCTCCTTGGTCTCGCCTTGTGTCATGTTCGCGAAGAACGAGGAGCCGGCAGTCATCGCCGTCGGCGTTGATACTCGATCCGCCTCGATCATGTGGAAGCGCAGGCCGTAGGGGTTCAGCACTGTGGGATCCTCGTGCTTCAGGAGGACGATCATGTCGCCGGAGAGAAGGCAGGACGCCAGAGCGAGCTGCTGCGCGGTGTAGAAGTTATTGACTCCGATCGCGTCGCAGTTCCTCTTGTTCGCAGCCCAGAGTTCGAACTCCTCCTCGGTTTTCCGCTGCCACTCTTTTGCCTGCTCAGGAGTCAGGCCGAGCTTCACGCGGTTGATGCGGCTTTTCAGCTGAAGGCCGCAGCCGATGACGTTCGTCCGGTTCGTCTTGATCGCGGAGGTCGCCACTGGGGCCGCCATGTAGAGCATCCGGGCCCTCTGGCGCAGCGTGTAGTTGTGCGCGTCGATGTCCTCGCGCGGTGATCCGCTCGCTGCGATGAAGCCCTTCAGCGCCTTTTTTGCATAGCTGGCGCCGGCGTCTCCGTACCCTTTGTTTGCCGGTCTTACCGGCCGGGCGCCGATGGGTGCCAGTTTCTTGTCATCCATGTCGTCGCCTCCTTACCAGTCGCGCGGTATTACGCCGACTGCCTTCCTGACAGACCGCCCGGAGAGCTTGCCTTCGAGGAGCGCGATCTCTGCTTCGAGCTCTTTGATGGCCGCCCTGATGTTGCTCAGGTCTGTCTGATACCTCGCGAGGTTCCTGCTTCCGATGCCGTAGCTCTGCACGCCACCGGTGAGCATCTCTTTCTCACGCGCGAGGTAAAACGTGAGCCGCTCCTTCTTGGAGTTGATCTGCTGTTGTATGGCCTCTCTGCTCATGGGCACCTCCTATTGGTCACCAGTCGCTTCCGCCGTCCAGCTGCCTGTTCTTGGCGGTTCGTTTTTTCGCTGGTTTTTGCTGTTGAGCTCCTTGCGAGCTCGCGGGTTCGGGTGCGTTCTTCAGCCGCCTCTCGATAGCGTCGAGATCCGGATCAGCGATCCGGAAGCCGGCGTTTGCGTAGTTGCGGCAGTCGAGCGCCTCGTTCCTTTGGTGTCCGGGGATCTTCTCCCACGTCCAGTGATCGCCCCGCTTCGAGTGACTGAGCACGAGCTTCTCCGAGAGTAGCCCGGAGAAGTATGTGGCGTCATAGCCTCGATCGTCACCGCGCGGGAAGTGGAGATAGTTCGGGCCGGGTTCTTGAACCTTCAGCCCGCTCATGATCTTCGACTTTCCGGCATCGACGCCGATGGTGTAGAGCCAGCACGTGATCTTCTTGCTGTCCTTCAGCGGGATGCGTGAAGGCAGGCCGACGAACGGGATGTCCGGGCCGCCTTTTCCCTTGATAGCAAAGACTCGCTTGCTGTGTCGCTTCCGGCATGCCGCATATACCTCCTGAGTATAGTGACCGCCAGAGTCGACGCACGTGATGCAGATCTTCAGGCCTCTGCCGTTCTGGAACCGGTAAACATGATCGACGACGTCATCGAGGCGCTGCCAGACTTCTTCGTTGTCCGGCTTGCCCATGATGAAGCCCTTCTTGATGCCCCAGCTCTCGCCGTAGTGGCCATACCCGACGACCTCGTACTCCAGACGGTTGTCCTGAGTGTCGACGCCGCAGGTCAGAGCGAGAACGCCGTCCGGCAGCTCGGCGGGGTATTCCTCGCGGCGTGCCATGATGGTGTCCTCGTCCTCCAGATCTCCACGATCCTCCCAGAGCTCGCCCAGCAGTGTGTTATACACGACCTTCAGGCGTTCCGGATCGTTCCTTGCTTCGAGGAAGCGCTGAGCTATTGTCGACCACGGCATCCACGGGCTGGCGAAGGCATTGAGCCAGAAGGAGCGCACCCCGCGCTTGTAGGCGTCGGGGTTCTCTGCGATCCACTTGGCCGGCTGCTTTCGCATGACGTCCTCCGGTGTTAGGCAGCCGCACGAAGGGCAGGCCCAGCCGATGGATGTGATCGTATAGCTTTTTTTGCGGTTGATCTCCTGAGTCTCGAACTCGAACTTGACCGAGTCGAACCGGATGTCATGCCACTCGCCGCACTCAGGGCACTGGTGACACCAGCGTTCCTGCGTGCCGCGGTAGAACGAGGCCTCGATGTTGCTCCGGCCTTTGATGGTCGGCGTCGATACCTCGACCGCTTTTCTATTGTAAAACGTGGCTTGTCTGGCTTTCGCCAGTTCCCACGGATCACCCTCTGTTCCGGCACTTGGCGCCCAGCGATCTCGCTCGTCGCCGAAGATGTACCGGGCCGGCGTCGAAGCCAGTGCGCTCGCACTGTTGGAGCCGGTCATCGTCAACATTCCTCCGGGGTATGATTTTTGGAGGATGGTGTTCCCGCTGTCTCTCGTCTTGACGTCGGAGACCTTTGCCTTCAGGGGCTTGGAGTCCCTGATCATTGGCGCCACGCGGAGGCGGGAGAACTTCCGCGCGTCCTCGATCGTAGGCTGCACGAACAGCGTGCTGGCCGGATCTTGGTCTATTGAGTAGCCGATGCAGTTCAGGAGGAACTCGGACTTGCCGACCTGAGAGGCCGCGACCATGACGATGTTCGTCACCTTCGGATCGTTGAAGGCGTTCATCGGTTCCTCCAGATACGGCGTCCGGGATGTTCTCCACGGGCCCGCCTCGGCCGAGTTTTCAGGCGAGAGCCGGCGGTGCCGGTCGGCCCATTCTGCAACAGTCAGGTCATCAGGCGGGGCGAAGGCCCGGATGGCCGGCGCGATCGCTTTGTTCAGCTGCGCGTCTTGCTTATTCGTCGTCTGAGTCCTTCGTGAGCTCACCCCAGCCCTGACGATCTCGGACGCGCTTCTTGTAGGCGTTGGAGTCGTAGGAGTAGTTGGAGAGCTCCAGCAGGATCACGTGGACTTCCTGCTTTATCCTTTCGGAGATTTCCGCAGGCTTGTCGATGGTGGCGAGGTCGATCGCGAGGCGACCGGGGAGCGCCAGCATCATGCTGCGGATAGTAAAGACGAGGTCGGTGGTCATGGCTTCGACGTCCTCGCTGCGGTGCATCTCGCCCTTCAGCTCTTGGAGCTCCATGTCGGCGATCTCTGCTTTCGTCGCTTTGAGGTCAGCGTCGGCCTTGATCTTCCGGCTCTCGTTCTCGGTGTCGTCTTTGCTGCCGCCTTTACTGTTGCATTTTTCCTGAAGGTACGCGATGTACCTCCGGACTGTGTCGAGTAGATCATAGCGGCGCTGCCTGCCGACCTGCTCCGTTTTCAGGACGCCGTCCTGCGTTAGCTGCTGGATCCGGCGGGCGGTCAGCCCGAACAGTGTGGCGATGATCTTCGTGTCGACGTAGTTCTTCTGGGGCGCCTTCTGAGCGCCGGGTTCTGTTGGCATGGCCGTCCTCCTTCCTCTTTTCTGCGTAACGAAACGGCTGAAAATTTTCTCCTGAGTCTGCGCGACTTTTGGGCTCGCCAGCACCGCAGGAGAAATAAATCACCGGAAGAACCTACCGAGAACTTTTTCTCGCGCATTTCTTCGGGGCGCTGCGGCCTTTGGGCGGCCTTGCCTTTTCTGGAGGTTCTTCCGGGGATTTTCTGGTGGTTATTCGCCGCAGCTTCGGGCTGCTGCGGCTGGGCTTGGCTTCACTTCTTCGCGAGGCGCTCGGTGTTGTGCTGGAGCCTCGTCGTGAGGAGCTCATCCATGCGGGCTTGGATGTCGGCCGCGACTTTTTCGTTGGTGATCATCTGCGGGATGCTCACCGTGCGGATGGCTTCGATCGGGAGGCGCTTCTCGGATGTCCTTTTGAATGGGATCTCCGTGGTTCCGGCTGCGCCTGACGGCGCGAGGAATACGCTGGAGCCGAGGGCCTTCTTCTTTCCTTTGAAGATGGCCGCCTTGACTGTGTATTTTTTGCCGGCCTCCGGGCGCTTCTTTGGCGTCATGGAGAAGTGGGAGGGGGTGAGGACTCGGCCCTTGTACGTGAGCTGCACGCTGTCGACAGTCACGCCGCTGACCTTTATGGAGCCGACGGTCTTGGCGCCACCTTTGGCTGCCTTGCCTGCTGCTGTGACCTCGCTGCTCTTGATGCCGTAGACGGCGGTGACGGCCTTCGTCACCTGAGCAGGGGCTCTTTGCTTACAGTCTGCGATGGTTCGGCTGATGGCCTTGTCGACGTCCTTGTTCAGCGCCTTCAGATCTCCGACCATTTTGGAGAAGTTCGGGAGCTTGACGTCTGTCTGCATGGGGTGTCCTCCTTTCCTCTGGTTTGCCCTTGGTGCGGGCGGCGAGACTTGAACTCGCACGGCTGTGAGGCCATGGGCTTCTGAGGCCCACGCGTCTGCCAGTTCCGCCACGCCCGCGTCTTTGAGTATGAAAAAACCGGCCCGGAAGGTGTTGCCCCTCCGGCCGGTCGTTTTCAGCATATAGGATAACACACGGCGCTGGTCTTTTACAATTCACTTTCGTCTCTGTTTATCTCCGTTCGCTTTCCGTCGACTTCCTGCGGAGTTCCGTCGGAAGGCGGAGAGAACAGCGCAGCGAGCGCTGCCAGAGCCTTGCCATGTATCAAAAATACGTTGTGCATGTAGCGGTCGATCTCCAGCGCGTAGTCTTTGCGGCGGCCGTAGACGCTTTTGCAGACGTCCTTCCAGTCGCTTCCGTAAAAATAGCGCAGGTTCAAGACGAGCGTCTCGATCGGCTTCAGCTGTTCGACCAGTGGCTCCAGCTCGGCCCAGTCTCGGTCGATCTCGGCCTGCTTTTTTGCGACCTTCTTTTCGAGCTCGATTTTGCGGTGCACGATCGCCTCGGTTTGCGTCAGTTCTCTGTGGCCTCCGCCGGGGACGCCGGAGTAGTTCGGGCTGCCGCAGCTGCCATATTGCTCCTCCGCGTGTTGGAGTTCCAGCTTCAGGGCGTCGAGTTTTTCGAGCATGTCGAGGTGCGCGTTTAACCTTTCTTTTATCGGCTGTGTTTTCTTCATGGTTTACGTGGGACGCATCAGTCCGTTTCACCTCCTTCGACGCTTTCGGCGCTGATCTCGAAAATTCCGGCGATTTCTTCGCGGGATAATTGCTCGCCGTTGCGGATGCACTTGACGTTGTTGGAGCCGGTCGCCCTGATGTAGCGCTTGACGATGACGTCGACGAAGCCGGGCGCGATCTCCATGAGGTAGCTCTTTTGGTTCTTTGCTTCGGCCGCCATCATGGTCGTGCCGGATCCTCCGAAGGGATCATAGACGCCCTCCGCGAAGTCGTTATTGTCGAGCACGGCCTCGATCAGCTCGACGGGCTTCTGAGTCGGGTGCAGCTCATTCCCGGAGCGGCTCAGCTCGATGACGTTGCCGTAGCCCTTGTGGCCGTCGAAGTGAGTCTTTGCTCTGGCTCCGAACAGCAGTAGCTCGTGCTGCGACCTCCAGCCGGATCCCATGCCCGGCGTCTTTTTGTTCCAGACGATCATGCTCTTGACTCCGAAGCCAGCGCCCTCGGCGAGGTCGAACAGATACACCCACATGCGCCAGTCGGTGAAAACGTAGGCATATTTGCAGGGAATATCGGCGAGAGCGGAGGCGATCAAGTTCTGGTAGCCTCTGGTGCTGAGGATGTCGTTCGCGATCATCGGAAGGTTTCCGTCGGCTCTCATGGTGCCGATGCTGCCGGTGCTCTTGTCGCTCTCTTTGCTGCCTCCGGAGCAGTAGGGCGGATCCGTCAGGAGGATCTGCGGCTTTTCTCCGTTCAGGAGCTTCGCCTTGTCGTCCGGGTTGGTGCTGCTGCCGCACATTACGCGGTGGCGGCCTCCGAGGATCCAGATGTCTCCGTATTTTGTCACCGGTTCGGCCGGCGGCTCGATCACGACGTCGGGATCGTTGAGCTCATTGTGGACGGCCTCGGAGAGGGCGGTGGCGATGTCCTTGTATTCTTCCTCTGAATAGCCTGAGAGCTCGAAGTCGATCGCTCCGGTGTCAATATCCGCAAAAACGTCGGCGAGCATCTTGCTGTCGATCTCGGCCAGCTCGGCGATGCGGTTGTCTGCGGTGAGATCCGCGAGCTCCGCCTCCTCTGACTCGTAGTTCTGATACTCGACGGGCACCTCTTTGAGCTCCTCCAGCTCCGCGGAGAGCTGCCGGCCATGGCCTTTGACGATCAGGCCGGAGCGGGTGCTGATCGTGATCGCGTTTCTCCATCCGTTTCCTCGGATGATTTTGCCGAGCTTCTCGATCTGCTCCTGCGGGTGTTTGTTCGGGTTCTTCGGGTTCGGCCGGAGTTGTCCGATCGGCAGGATCTCGTCATACGCGCAGTAGACCGGGATCCCGTCTGCGAACGCCCTCGGCTTTGTGTCAGGTTTCGGTGTTGCCATGGCTTACCTCCTCCGGGCGCTTGACCTTTAGCGTGTATTTCACCGGGATGAACTGCGCGGCGAACTCTGCGACCTCTTTGAGCTCGACGTCCGTGAGATCCTCGTCGTCAGAGCGGCGCGGGATCATGACGATCACGTCGTTCTGGTTATCGGTGAAGAACTGGCAGCTGCCGAGCTCCGGGAACGCTTCGAGGACGGCGTCCTTGATCTCTTTCCGGGAGTAGTTGCCGGTGATCATGTTCCTCTGGATGATGCGCTTCTTCAGCTCTCCGGTGCTTTCGCCCGGTTTTCTCTCCATGCCGTACTTCTTGGCCTCGGCTTCGACGCGTTTGCGGCGGCGTCTGTCCTCGATCAGCACCTTCGGCGCCAGAACGATCACGGCGATCACGACGATGGCGAGAGGGAGGCCGAGAACGCAGAAGATCGGGATCAGAGTCGTCCACCAGCTCCAGTCGACGGCTCCGGCGAGCTTCATGGTCAGGAATACGATCTGAAGGATGATCAGGATCGTGCCGGCGACCAGCCAGAGGCAGCCGATCGCGTTCGTGGCTCTTTTACTCAGCTTCATCGTCGCCACCTCCTTCAGACGTCGCCCACGGCGTTCCGGGGAAGCGTTCCTCGGCGATCTCCTTGTACTTGGCGGCCAGCTGCTCGACTGTTGCGTCGTACTCAGGGCCGTGCTCCAGACTCTCAGGGCCGAGCGCCACGTGGGCGAGCTCCTGAGCCAGAGCTTCAGCTGCGACCTCGATGCCGGCCTGCGAGTTGATCAGGATCACGGGAACGGCGTCCGGGCCGTCCTCCTCTGAGGGGAAGGTGATGCAGCTGCACACGATCGTGCCGGCGTCGTCTCTGATGTCCGGCGCGTATGCTGCCTCGTATTTCACGCCGGGATGCAGTGCCTCGAAGGCCTCGGCGACCATTGTGATCGGATCGTTGATGATAGGGTTGTTCATGTCTCTGTCCTCCTTATGCTTCGGCCGCTGCCGGCTCCTCTGCTTTGAGAGGGCACCAGCGGGGCGCTGTTTTGATGGTGAGCTCGCGCTCGTGTCTTTTGGTTCTGGCGATCAGACGCGCCGATGCGTTGACGCTGGCGGCAGCAGTGGGGTGTTCGCAGTAGAAGCGGTTGACGCCGCCCTTGTCCTCGCCGAATTTGCAGTGGTTACAGTTTGCACACTTCATTGGGTTGTTTCCTCCTTGTCCTTGTTGGCTGCTTCGATCCTCGCCGGGACGACGATCTCCATGTTGCACGCTCCGCAGCAGAGACCACTGAGGGATGCCGGGCGTGGATCGTGTGCCATCTTCTTGTCTATTTTGGCGCCGCAGAATACGCAGGCGACCTTTTGCTCGATCTTCTCGAAGTGTTTGACTCCGTCGCACCCTGAACAGTGGGGATGCGCCACGAAGTCGCGGGTGTTATAGCGGCAGGCCGCGCAGAGCTCGGCGTTCCAGAGTCCCTGCTTTCCGAGGAGCTCCACGGGATCGAGCTCTCTGGGGTTCTCCAGCTTCCACGCGTAGCGGCCGGGCTTCCAGTCTCCGACGGCCAGCTCGGTCGGGCTCTGCTTCCGGATGAAGTCGGGCGTCATTTCGATGCAGTCGACCAGATCCACGACGCAGATCGCGCTGCCGACCGGGAGAGCGAGGAGATCATCCATGCCGAAGAACTCGATCGCGACGTCCAATGCGTCCTCTGCCGAGTGTCTCAGGATCCAGCGCATCGGCCTCTGACCGGAGTGGATCAGGAGCGGCCCCCGGTAGTGCGTTCTGAAGCCTCTGGTCTCGTAGTGCTTCACGTTCTTGGCGATCAAGCTCGCGTAGGGTTGCCATATAGTCAGTGCTTTCATGGTTTCTCCTCCTCTTGCAGCACTTCGATCACTTCGAGCTCGTCGAGGTTCAGGCAGAAGGATCCCGCCGGTTCGTACTCGCCGGCCTTCCACATTTCCGAGAACTCCTTCAGATCGTCGTCCTTGTAGAGCTCGTCGGTCTGGTGAATGGTTCTCATGACTGCGTCGTCGACTTCGTCGTCCCAGCCGTAGAGGTGCCAGCTGTCGTGGTTGTCATAGTCCCAGAGAGAGAAAAGCATCACGCAGCCGTCGATCGGGTACCCGGTGTTCTTGACTCGGCCCTTCACGACCTTCGGCTTGTATTGCTTCTTTTCTTCCTCCCCGTTCACCTTGATCCCTCTCTTTTCGAGCTCTCTCGTCCAGTAGTCTCGGATCTCGTCAGAGCAGTGAGCCATGGCGTCGGCCCACGTCGGCCAGCGGCCGTGCTCGTCGTAGAATTTATACTGGTACGCGAGCGACTGCTGGTTGTGCGGCTGCTCAGGTTCGTGCTTTGTCGCGCAGACCGAGCACGTGCCGGGAGGCGTCTGTCCGAGGAGCGTCATGCCGTGTCTGTCATTCAGGAAGCCCATCGCTCTGCACCTCCTCTCTTGGATCTTCTTCGTCGTTCTCGGTCTCCATCGTCCAGTCGAGCTTCTGGCCGCAGTCCGGGCAGAAGGCGCTGCCCCAGTCGTTCACGTTATACTCGAAGCTGTGGCGGCACTCCGGGCAGTATGCGGTGTCATATACCAGACCGCCGTCTGCATAGCCGTCGGCCTCGTAGTCCGGGCGCCTTGCTGCGGCTCTGATGCCTTCCTGCTCTCTGAAGGCCTGATAGTAGAGGCGGCCGACGTTCTCCGCGAGCTTGATCAACTTCTTCAGGAGCTTCGAGTCCATCTTGAACTTCAGCGTCGACCGGACGGCACTGCTCAGGCCGACCGTGACCGTCAGATCGTTGACCTCGCCGTTCTCGTCGACGTTCTCGTTCCCGAACAGCGTCATCTGGGAGCTCGGAAGGAACTGCACCCGGATCGGGTACTCGTCGTCCAGTATGTAGGCTTCGAGGTCGGTCTGATCCTCGCAGAACTTCTTCAGATCCTTGACGGCCGCGTCGTATTCAGTTTTCGCTGCGTTCGGGTTCTTCGCCATTCTGCTGCACCTCCTCCGCGGTTCCTTCGGTTTCCTCCGGAGTTCCGTCGCCTTCCGCGGGCTCGTCGGTCTTTTCCTTCAGAGCGAAGGTGTCGCTCAGCTTCTTCATGATCGCGTCGGCTCTGGTCGGGCCGATGCTGTCGATGCTCAGGAGCACCTCGCGGAAGGTTCTGAGCAGGAGATCCGGCGTCGCTGCTTTGCGGCCGGCCTCGTAGCCGTTCAGGTAGACCTTCGTGACGTAGTCAGAGAGCTCGGTGCGATCCATCCCTTTGATCCGTCTATACGTGAGACGGCTGAGGAGCTTCTTGTTCTGTTCTGCCATGGTTCTGTCCCTCCTTTACACGTTGACGCGGCGCCAGATGGCCTCGGTGGAGTCCGATCTGGTGGCCTTTTTGCGGCCGCAGGTCTCGACGACGCCCATGTCCTTCAACTCGGTGAGGCGGGGCGCGACGTAGTTGCGGTTGAAGTACGGGATCTTGCCGGAGCTGACGAGCTCCTCGGTGATCTCGCTGACGGTCATCTCTTTGTCGCCGAGTGTTTCGAGGATCAGGCGAGCGCGATCCTTCACTTTCGGAAGGACGGCCTCGTAGCTCTCGCGGCGCGTTTCTTTGGTTGTCTGGTTCATGGTTTATCCTCCGTTTCTGGTTTTGGTTGGTTTGGTGTCGGTTTTCTTGCCGACTTCATACTCGGCGCCGTATCTCCGGCGGCCGCACTCTGAGCAGGTGATCTTCTCCCTGCGGTGGGCGATCTTCTTGACGTCTTTGGTCTCGGCCAGCTTGATCGCACACGGGACGCACATTTCACACTTCATGGCGCTCCTCCTTCTTCAGTTCTTTCCGGGCTTTGGCCATCAGCCACGCCCTGATGCACTTCTCGCAGGTCTTGTCGTCCGTGTAGACTCGGCGGCACTGCATCGGACTCTCGTGCCGGCAGAGGCCGGCGGCCTGCATTATCTTGGCGGCGATCTTCACCGCTCTGGCTTCAGCTGTTTCCTTCATGGGTTTCCTCCTTCAGCTCGCAGCGGCCGGGCTCGGCGTAGGTGACGCTGTGGCCGCATTTGTCGAGCAGCTGCACGAAGCCGTGGCGCTCGCCTTTGTCGTTGTATCGGTACCCGGTTTCGGAGATCCGGAGGTACTCGATGCCCTGATATATGACCGGGAGGCGCTTCTGAGCTGCCTCGTCTGCTTCTCTGAGTGTCATCGGCCCGATCCTTCCTTCTGGCAGTTCGGGCAGACGTGTGAGCCCTCTCCGGCGTACTGGCCGCAGCTGACGCAGATGTCAGGGAGCGAGAGAGGAGTGCCCGCCTCGTTGATGTCGATGATCCCGTGCAGGATCTTCAGCACTCCAGAGGAGACCGGGATCCGGAACTGCTGCACGTCCCTCTCGGTGACGTACTTCCGGCCGTAGATCTCCTTCATGTTCTCCCAGACCTGCCACGGCACCCGGTAGAAGTGATCGAAGCCGAAGCAGAGGAGAACGAAGCAGAGAGCTCCGAGCTTCTGGTGATCTCTGAGGTCATCCATCTGCTCGTCAGTCAGGCGTTTGTGCTCGAAGCGGTCGCTGTCTGTCTGTTTCGCCTCGAAGCGGACGGAGCGGCCTCCGTACATTGTGCCGCAGAAGTCGACCTGCGCCTTCTTTGTGTAGCAGGCGAGGAACTGGCCGCGGGCGTTCGGTTTGCCGAGCGGCTTCATCGGCTCCGGGGTTTTGTTTGCCTTCAGGAGGCCTCTGTCAATATGCCAGCGCAGCGAGCCCTCGATCTGGTTCTCGAAGATCTCCCCGGCGATCCGAGCGCGGGCTCCGGCGATCTGGCGCTTGTAGCGTTGCTCGTCTGTCATTCTTCGCGCCTCCTTCTCTTGGCCACGAGGATCTGGATCCTCTGGTGCTGTCGTTGAGCAGACTCTCCGGCCGCAGCCACTCCGGGATCTCGCTGCCTCTCGTATCTTGCGATGCCGGCCGCGGTCGTCGGATTTTCCTGCGTCTCCTGAAGGATGTGCAGCGGGATCTTCAGCTCCTTGGCGATCGCCTCCATGCAGTGGAGTCTGACGGCTGCGTAGAGTCTGGCATCGAGCTCGTCGTGGCGCTCCGGTTTCTTCTTGCCGCTCAGGATCTCGTCGCCGTCGATGATCGGGATCCCGTGACGGATAGCGAGCGCGATCTCTGCCTGCATCCCTTCGCTCGGATGATCGAGACCGAACACCCAGACCTCGGAGCACATGAGGAGCAGCTGAGAGCCGGCCGCCATGGCCATGCTGCGCTCCTTGTCGTTTGTGTCGTCCATGAAGCGGGTGAAATAGAGGTGCGGGGTGATGGGTATGTAGCCTTTTCTGAAGGCTGCGCGGCTGTATGTTGCCGCGTTGTCGATGTTTTTCTCGTAGTCTCCCCGGCATGGGGAGCAGATATAGACCAGTTTTTTCATGTTTCCTCCGTTCCTGAAGTGAGGGCCGGGCGCTCTCCGAGATCCTCCAGCAGTCGCTCGTGTTGGCGGTGCCAGAGTCTGTCATATTCGAGATCCTTCTCCTCGCGTCTTGTTCTTGCTGCTGCCAGCTGCGCGACGCCGCCGGTGGTCAGCTGTTGCTTGACTGTGTTGATGCTGCCGAGCAGCGAGGTGGAGCAGCAGGCGTCCTGCCGGGCTCTCTCGTATGCTGGGCGATATAGATCCATGAAGGCCACGCGATCCATGCCGTCTTTGTTGCCTCCGTAGCTTCCGCGGTGCAGTTGGTAGAGTGTGTGCCAGCCGATCGCGTCCACGGTCTGAGCTATGAGTGGCGGCAGGTTCCGGTGTGCGTCTCCGTGGTTGTACTCTCCGACCGCATAGAGCAGATCGCTGACAGCGGCCCACGCCTGATCGGGTGGTATCAGATCGGGGTGAGTGATGTCGGCCATTATCTCGCGGATCTCCGCGATGCTCGGCGGCCACTTGTTCGTCATGATGTGCTTCTTGACTGCGAGGCCGACGATCGCGCTGTCGTCATCGGCGAACAGCGAGGCCCACATGTTGACCATTCCCTCGACCTGACTGTCGTCTTTGAATTTGTCGAAGTTCGGGTAGGCCGCGATCAGTATGCCGAACAGACTGATCGTCTCCTTCTTTGTCACTCGTCGTCACCTCCTTCGGCCGCGTACATTTCGCGGAGCTTGTTCAGCATCCCGCTCGTGCCGGTTGCCGGCTGAGCAGCTGCTCCGGACGTCTCGACGGGCTCGTCGTCCCATCTGCCTTGGTTCAGCCACGTGAGCGGGTTCGGTATGAAGCGGCCACCCTCTCGCTGCCACTGCTCGGACGCCTTCTGCTTTGTCAGCGTCTCCATGATCTGAGTGAACAGCTCGGTGGTGGGCTTCAGCTTCATCCATGCCTTCTGGCATCCTGCTTTTCCGACCTTCTTCGGGTATGCCTTCCAGAACTCGGCGAAGCGTCTCTCCTGAAGGGGCGGCTCGCCGGCCGGTTGGTGCGGTTCTGTCCGGTCAGGTTCGGTACTGTCGGTGTTGTTGGTTTGGTTGGTACGGTTGGTAGGGTTGGTTACGAAAGAAGCGCTCGGAGTTTCGTCGCTTTCCTCGTCGTTTCCGTCGGAACTCCGACGGATAGACGAAGGAACACCAGCGGCTTCTGCCGCGGCTCGCTTTCTGGCGCGGTCTTTCGCGCGTCTTTCCAGTAATTTGCCGGCGTACTCGGCCCAGTCGTGAATGACGAGGCCGTCGTCGGTGTCGTCTATGTAGCCAGAGGAGAGCAGCGCCTCGACGAGCTGATCAGCATCGCCTTCCCACTGCATCGCGTCGGCTATGTCCTCGGCGTCGTATTTGTCGAGGACTCCGTCCTGAGCGAAGTCGAGAGCCCACCACCAGAGGTAGTGCAGATGTCCGACTGCTGCCGGAAGGCTCACGCCGAGCAGGCGGGCCAGCTTTTTCGTCTTAGGATGCCGGCCGACTTCCTGATGGCTTTCGATCCATGCCATGGTGGCACCTCCTCTCGCTTAAAACGGCAGATCCCCGTCGTTCGGTATCTCCACGAAGTCACCGGCGCCAGTGTCCGGTGCTGCATAGCTCTGACCGTCAGAGCTCTGGTCGTTGTCTTTCTTGCTGTCCGCGAAGAACACGGAGTCCACGCGGAGCTCTGTGACCTTGTGCGTGACGTCGTTCTTGTCCTTGTAGGTTCTGGGCTTCGGACGTCCCTCCACGATGACCATGCGGCCCTTCGTGAGGTATTTGCTCACGAACTCAGCGCGAGGGCCCCATGCGACGCAGTCGATGAAGTCCGTGGCGCGGGATCCGTCCTCGCGTTTGATGTCCTCGTCTGAGGCGATGGTGAAGCTACACACCGGCGTGCCGCCGGGCGTCATCTTCAGTTCCGGGTGGGCCGTCAGGCGGCCCTGAGTGATCTGTTTATTCAGCATCTTGCTGTTCCTCCTTCTTCTTGGCCGCTGCTGCGTCGAGGGACGCGCAGATCTCGTCGTACTGTGCGCGAGTCAGGTCGGCCGGGTTGTCGTGGTTGTACTTCTCGCGGATCCGGTTGTCGGTCGCTTCTTTGGTCATGCCGCAGGCCTCGGCTTTCTTATAGAGCCGGTTGAGCTGGGCATCTGAGAGTCCGGTGCCTCTCTGAGAGCTCTGTGAGCCGTTTCTGGCGCTTTGCTGTCTCGGTTGTCCGTTTCCTCCGCCTTGCGGCTGCGGCGCGTTCTGGCGGCCATTCTGGCCCGCAGGAGGGGCGTCAGAGCTGTGGTCACTGTTGTCTGGATCGTCCTCGCCTTGGTCGATGTTGAATTTCTCGAACAGATAATACTTCAGGCAGTACGTCCACGCGGATCCCTTCGCCTTGTCCGGGCCGCCGTCGTTGGTTCCGAGAGCGTGGAGGGTGATCTCCAGCGTCTCCTCCGGGTTGTCGACGTTGATCCAGCGGAGAGTGATGTCTGCCTCGTACACCCAGACGACGCGGTCGCCGTTCTTGGTGCGCTGGATGAAGCTGTCGTAGAACTTGGCGTCGCCGTTGTCATAGTGCCGGGTGGCCTCCTCCTTGACGATGTCCCAGTCGACGCCCCACTCGTTCATGGCCGGCGCCAGAAGTTCATAAACGTCGAAGATCTTGGCGAACTTATACTTGACGCCGTCGCTGTGCTGCTTCTTGATGATCTCCGGGCAGGCACGTCTGAGCTCGACGAACTTCTGGGCGAGGTTCATGCTCTTGACGTCCTTCTTCGGAGCGGTTGCTTTCTTTTCCTCTGCCGGCTCTGCTGCCGGCGTTTTTGTTGCTGCCATGTCTGTCCTCCTCTCAGAACTTCACCGAGAACGCCGCAGGCACCTCGACGACGTCAATGCCTTCGATGATCTCGCCGGTGTCGGGCATCATCGCGACCGTGCCGACCATTTCGATCTGCTTCTTCAGCTCTCCCCACATGGCCTTGGTCTCGACTTTGATCAGATCCTCGCGGCCGGCAGCTCTGAGCCACGCCACGAGCTTCTCGTCGTCGGGCTGGAGCTTGATCCCGGCCGGCTTCTTGACGAGCTGGCCGTTCAAGAGTCGGTAGGACTCGGTGCCGGTCTTGGTTTTCTTGTGTGGTACGGTCTCGAAGAACTCAGCGAGCATCGAGGTCAGGAAGCTGGTGTTCTGCTCGTAGCGGCGGTCGGCCTTCGTGATCTGATCGGTCAGGCGAGCGATCTCCTGCTGAGCGAGGGCGACGATGCGGTCGTGCTCGTCTTTTTCGAGCTTGATCTTCTTCAGAGCCCAGTCGGCACATCCGTCGTCCGTGATCCTCCAGCGCTGGCTCTGCTGCTCCTCGCCGGGATCCACGTCGCCGGGAAGGACGAGGTCGTCGATCGAGTCGAGACTGAGAGCTTCGCCTTCAGGTTCGGGCGGTTCGACCGCGGGATCCTGCGCCTCGGTTTCTGCTGCGGCGTCTGTCTGCCCCTCTGTGGGCTCTGTATTTGCCGTTTTGCTGGGTGCTTCTTCTGCGGGGTATTCTCGCCCGCCTTCGGCCGTTTCGACGCTCTGTGCGTCATTCTGGGCCGCCTGCGCGGCCTTCTTTGCTTCTTCAGCTGCTTCGGTTTTCTTTTTGGTTGCCATGTTATTCTGCCTCCTTGAAAAATTTGTGGTTTGCTATCTCGATCACGAACGTCTGAGACTCGTGGAACTCGCTCTTGACGATCGCGGGGTTGTAGAAGTAGATGATCGGCTCCTCGGTGATGCCTTCACCTCGGTCGAACACGGCCGCCACTGCCTCGCGGACGCTGCGGGTGGGCTCGACTCGTGCGCTGGTGTACTTGTATTTCTTGATCGCCTGCTCCGGGGTGATATCATCCTTCAGGCAGGCGTTCAGGATGCACTGCGCGACGGCCACCTGCCCGTCGTAGGGTTCGCCGCGTGACTCAGCTGAGACGACCTGCTCGATCAGTGTGCGCTGCTCTGGAGTCAGAGCGAAGAACACGGCAGGCATCTGAGGCGTCTCTGTGGCCTCGTTTTTGCCCGTTCCCGGCGTTTGCGTGAGTTGGCCGGCTGTTTGTCCCGGTGTGGAGATCGCGGGCTTCTGGGCGTCTCTGGCGCCGCTCACGGCGAGCGTGATCGCCATGATGACCAGAACGATCACCGCGAGGGCGATGGCTGCGAAGATGCAGCGATTGATGATGTAGGGCTTGATCCTGCGGCGGCGTCTCTTATAGGCCGGACGGGCCGAGGGTGTGGTTCTTACGTTTGCAGTCTGCATGTTTACCTCCTATTTTTGACCAGCGCCGGGAGCGTCAGGTGCTCCGGTCGCCTGAACTTTGTGAAGTCCTGCGCGTGGTATGTGATGCCGGCGATCTTCTCGCCGCTGATCCCGTACTTCTGGTTGTAGCCGAACACGTTGACGTAGGTGTGGAGATCCTCGCGTTCCGCGTCCATGGCCTTCAGCACTTCGAGCAGGGCGCAGGTGTCGTCGATCGCTCGGTGGCTGTTCTTGACCTTGTTTTCGAGCTTGTAGTGGGTGATCGCCGCCTCCAGTTTGTGAGGGTACGGCGCCCGGTCTTTGTAGACCGTCAGAGTGTCGAGAAAGGCGAGCTCCACGCCGAGCCGGTGCCCTCTGAGGAGCTGCCTGACGAATAGCAGGTCGAACTGCGCGTTGTGAGCTGCGAGGAGCACCCGGCGGCAGAGGTCAGGGCGTCCGGTGATCAGCTGATGGAAGCGGGCGGCCACGTCGGCCTCTGCCTTGCCTTCTTCCTGAAGCATCGCGTCGGTGATGTGGGTGAGCTCGACGATCTTCGGATCCAGAAGCTCGCCCTCCGGGAGCTTGATGAAGTCGTCCATGCTGTCGGCGATCCTCGGCAGGCCGCTCCCGGCTGCTTCGACTCGGATGGCCGCGAGCTCGATGATCTGGTTCTTTTCTGCGTCGAGGCCGCTGGTCTCGGTGTCGAAGATCACGACCGCGTCGTAGGTTCTGAGGAGTGTCTGGAGGTTCATGCTTCAGCGCCCTCCTCCAGAGTGTCAGAGTCGCAGATTTCAGAGAACCTGACAAAAGCGGGACGGAAGCCGATGTGCGTGCCGCAGTACGAGCGCGGATTGCTGCCATACGCACAGAACACCCCGGCGCCGCCACCGCTGTTCCAGTCGCCCCCGCGACACACGAGGCGCTCACCATCGGTATCTACCCAGAAGAAGTCGTCACCGATCTGGCTGACGTCGTCCGGGAAGATCGCCAGCTGCTTCAGGATCTCAGGAACGTCGCACTCGGCGATCAGATCCTTGAAGGAGCAGCCGTCCCAGTCCTTCTCGATCTCGTCCTCGGTGGTCAGGGCGATGTGGTCGTCGCAGATCTTGAACTTCACGGGCTTGCCTTCAGAGAGAACTGAGGCCCATGCGGAGCTCTGAGGACTCTGATCAGCGCCGCCTGCTGCGTCGTTGTCGGGGATGATCTGGATCGCGCCGTCCATATAGCGGAGGCCTCCGATCCACTCGAACTGGTTGCCGGTGAGGTCGTGCACACCTTCAGCTGTGTGGGTGTGCGTCCACGTTACGGGGCCGGAGCCGGTGAGCGTCATGCCGCCGTCGATCTTGATGCCTTCCTCGTTCTGGTCGGCGTGATACTTGCCGGCGTTCGTGTTGCCGTGGGGCTGTGTGCCGTTCTTCAGACTGATCAGAGCGAGCGCAGCCCACTCGGCAGCTGTGAGAAGGTGCCAGCCCTCTCCCTTGGCCTCGCAGAAGCGGCGAGCCTCGTCGAAGTTCAGACGGCCGGCAGGCTTCTGGAAGGGCAGCGAGTACGGCAGGCCCTCGATCATGGTCGCGGGGTATTTGCCGACGCAGAGCTCTGAGATCCTGCGGCCCTTGACCGTCAGGACGGGGTGGTTCTTTCCGAGCAGTTCCTCCAGCTCGGCGGCCGTGTAGGTCACGACGATGTCGGGGCGGCCGTGTTTGTCAAAGATGATTTCGTTCTTCATGCTTTTGCACTCCTTTGTGTATTTTTTCTGGCTTCCTGCCAGTTTTTGAACTCTTGGACGATCGCCGGATCCTCGAAGGCCTTCCGGACGATACTGAGAAGCGGGGCGGCCAGCTGCTCGCGCTGCCGCTGTGGTATGTACTCTGGTTTTACTTTTGGGCCTTGCATGTCGTCCCTCCTTTTGTGACGCCGTCGTCGTTTAAGCAACATACTCGGCAAAAAAAATAGACGAGTCGAAGCCGAAGGCCTCGCAGATGGCCTTGATCTCTGATAGATAGAAGTCGGAGCCGCCGCTGATCTTCAGCGAGAGGGTGCTCTCGGTCACGTTGATGACCTCGGCCACGTCCTTCAGTGTCAGGCCCTTGCCCGCGATCGCGTTCTTGAAGGCGGTGTAGGGTGCGTGTTTTCTGCTGCTCATGTCTGTGTCCTCCTTTATTCGTTGTTTGCGGGTTTGCCGGTCGTGAGCCATGCCAGCCAGCAGTCCCGGCAGTTTGTTGTGTGACAGTGAACGGGATCGCACTCCGATGTGAACGGAGGGCAGGCGCCGCTCAGAAGCTCGGCCAGCTCGCCGGCCGTGATGTCTGGCTGCTTGACGATTTGGATCCCCGGTACCGGGGCGCCGATCTTGCACGTGGTCGGTGCCAGAACTTCCTCGACCACTCGCTCCATCGCTCTGACGAAGGCCTTGCGCGGGATAGAGTTGCGATACTTGTCGAGCGTCTCGCTCATGATCCTCGTGACGTCGTTGGTCTTGTTCATGCTTTTCCTCCTTTTTCCCATAGATCCGGGAACAGCTTTTTGAACTCTTGGAAGCTCACCGGGATGTCTGTCAGCTCGTCCGCCGCATCCTCGTCCGGGTGCCAGATGCCGCAGAACACGATCGTGCCGGAGAGTTTCCTGCTGCACACTTCGCAGCACTCCGGGAGCTTGCTCTGGTTCTTGTTTATCAGGATGACGAGATCGGAGGAGATCAGGATCTCGTCGACTTCTCCGCTGACTGTCGCTTGCAGGTTTCTCGGTGAGTCTGAGATGGCGACGTGCCGCGGGTTCTTTCCGGGTTCTTTGATGATGACGCTGATCTTCTTGCTCATGTGGTTCATTCCTCCCTTTTTCTTTCCTCGAAGGCCTTCAGCCAGAGCTGGCCCTCGTCCTCGATGCGGAACGTCTTGCGCTCCGGGTTGTTCTCGTAGATCATTTTCTTGCACGCCGGGCACTCGTGCCACTCCCTCGTCGGCTGCGTGCTGCTCAGGGTGATGGTGCCGCAGTTGCGGCAGTAGAGGCCGTACATGCTGATCTCTTTCTTCGGTGTGTAGCGCCCCAGCTGGCGCTCGAACTCCTCCAGCTCCTCCAGCTCAGCTTCGCGAGCTTCGAGGGCTTGCTCTTGGCGTCTGTACGGGCTGCCCATTCCCCAGAAGCTCTCGGTGTCGTTCATTTTGTGCCGCCAGTATTTGATCTCTTTCTCCAGCTGCTCTTTGCGGGCTTTGAGGATGCCGCGGACTCTTTCGGTGATGCTTTGCCTTTTCATGGTTTCCTCCTTATCCGTAGACCACTTCGCCGAACAGCGACAGCTGAAGAATTTCGTCGACGTCGTCCGTGATGTTGTAGCTGCGAGAGATCGCTGCGCCGATGCCCTTCAGGATCATCGGAAGCGCGAGCTCCCAGCGTTCGTCCTCGTCCTCGATGTCGTAGAGGACAATCGTCTTGCCTTCGAGGAGCAGCTGCGTCGCGTACTGTGAAGCAGGAAGATCTTCCGGTTCGTTGTCCCATTCCGGTGTGGTGTTGTCGAGGCCGCACCAGTACGAGCTGGCGCCCTCCAGAGAGCTGACGATGATGTTCTCGATTTCCTCGGCCGTGATCGTCGCCTCGATCGAGAACTCCATAGCTTTGGCTTCCTTTGTGAGCACGTGCGTGAACTCGTTTTTCTTGTAGTAGGTCATGATGTTTCTCCTTTTCTGCCCCGGACTGACCGCCGGGGCTCGGTTTTGGTTCATTTATAGGTGGATCTTCACGCCGGCCAGAACGTCGACGACAGTCGTGCCTTCTCCGAAGGTGCTCCGCATTTCTTCCAGCTCGACCTCTGTGGGGCCTTTGTAGTTTCTTCTGTACTCAGCCAGCTCCTCGGCCACCTGAGCGTCGCGGGCCGCCCTCGTCGCCTCGCGGGAGAAGGGGAAGCCGGCGAACTCCAGCTTCTCGCAGAAGTCGTCCATCAGGTAGCCGCCGTTCGATTTCCACGAGATCGCACCGTTCTCGTCGACGGTTGCGTCTCTGGCCGCGCTTTCGACCGCGGCCTTCAGCTCCTTCTCTGCGTTCTGCTGCCAGTATGCTCCGAGCAGCCCGGTGATTTCTTGTTGGAAGCGTGTCATGCTTTTCTCCTCCTTAGTGAATATACTGGCGAAGCTCGCCGTTGATCAGTTCGTAGCTCATGAGGCCGCAGTCGAAGCGGATGTAGTTCCAGTCGGTTGCGTTGTAGAGAGGGGTGCGCTTCTGTTCGCCGATCTGACGAAGTACGCGGTGGCGGTTTACTTCATACACCGGAACAGCGTGCAGGATCTTGACCTTCTCAGCTGCGAAGCCGTACCAGTCATAGAGGAGAGCCTTCGCTTTGTCGTCGGCCAGCTCCTCGGTGCCGCCGGCGCCGGCGAGTTTTTCATAGTCGGCCTGCGCGACGTTGTCGGTGTCCTCGTGGAGCTTCCACTCCTGCTCGGCTTCGAGCTTCTTGGCGAGCTCAGCGTTCTGCTTTTCGAGCTCTCGGATCGTGCTGTTCACTTTGAGCTGGATCTCGCGGTCAGCTTCGTCGACCGTTCTCGCGATCCTGCTGGCGAGGTTGTCGCGGTTCTCGACGTAGGCCTTGCAGAACTCAGCCTTGTCGCCGTCGAAGTTCATGTATGCGTGCTCGATCGCCTTGTAGAGGTCGGTGGTCGGGTGGAAGCCGGTCAGCTGTTCAAATTCGTGGATCATCATGTTTTTGTCCTCTTTTCTTCGTCTTATGTGACGACGCTGTCGTCGTTTACGATTACATTATAGCACGATTTTTTTGTTTGTCAATGGTTTTTCGCAAATTTCTTTCGATTTTTCTCTGCTTTCCATTGATTTTTCGCAAAATTCGTGATATAATAAGGCAGCGAGGTGATTTGAACATGAAAAGAAAACCAGACCAGAACAGCCGCTTCGGCGAGCGTCTGCGCGGTCTGCGGAACGAGCGCGGGCTCTCCATGGAGCAGCTCTGCGAGCAGTTCAATAAGACGCAGACGGCGATCAGACTGAACAGAAGTACAATTTACAGATACGAGAAGGGGCAGCAGGAGCCGATGCTTTCGACCATCGCCGCGATCGCTGCCTTTCTTGGTGTTTCTCCGGTTTACCTGATGGGAGACAGCGACGACCGCCAGTGCTCGGCGGCGAACATTAGCAACAGCGCAGTCGTGCAGGGGAATAATGCCTCCACGCTGATCGTCCGGAACGGCGGCGTCCACGAGCGCGAGCTCTCCGACGACGAGACCGAGATCCTCCGGATCCTCGCGATGCTCGGCCCGCGCGAGCGCCATGAGCTCATGCAGCACGCTTTCGAGCTCGAAGAAAAACAGAAGAAAAGAGAGGGTTAAAAAATGGGCTTCAGATTTAGAAAAAGCAAAAAGATCCTTCCCGGCGTGACCTTGAACCTAAACAAGAAAAGCGCCAGCATCTCCATCGGGCCGAAGGGGTTCCGGCAGACCTTCAGCACGACCGGCAAAAAGACGACGACCGTCGGCGTGCCGGGTACCGGCCTTTCGTACAGTCAGAGCTCTGGCAGTTCGTCGGCTCCGGCACCGGTAGAGCTCGGCCCGTCTCCGAAGAATAAGACGGTCGCCTTGATCCTTGCGATCTTCCTCGGCTGGTTCGGGATCCACCGGTTCTATGCCGGGAAGGTAGGCACCGGGATCCTCTGGTTCCTGACGTGCGGGATGTTCTGCTTCGGTTGGTTCATTGACATCGGAAAGATCGCCTGCAATAGGTTCACCGACGGAGGCGGTCGTCTGATCGGCGGCCGTTCTGAGGGTTGAGGGCGGTCATCTATGCCCGGTATTCGAGCCACGCCCAGAAGGACGCCAGCATCGAGCAGCAGCTCCGGGTGTGCCGGCAGTATGCTCGCGAGCACGACCTTCAGATCGTCGGCGAGTATTGTGACCACGCCCTGACCGGTACGTCAGATAAGCGCCCGGAGTTCCTGAAGATGATCCGGGACTCCTCCAAGGGGCACTGGCAGCGCGTCCTCGTGTATAAGATCGACCGCTTTGCCCGGAACCGGTACGACAGCGCGACCTATAAGGCCCGCCTGAAGAAGAACGGCGTCAAAGTCATGAGCGTCATGGAGCCGATCCCGGAGGGCCCGGAGGGGATCCTGCTGGAGTCCGTGCTTGAAGGCTCGGCCGAGTATTACAGCGCGAACCTCTCGCAGAACATACTCCGAGGCATGCACGACAACGCTCTGGCCTGCAAAGTAAACAACGGCGGCTTGCCGCTCGGTTACGTGAAGGGCCCAGACGGCCGGTACGCGATCGAGCCGACCGAGGCGGCCGTCGTCCGGGAGATCTTCGAGATGTACGCGAACGGCTCGAACGTGACGGAGATCATCGGCATGCTGAACAGCCGCGGGCTCAGAACGTCGCGCGGTGCCCGGTTCAATAAAAATAGCCTGCACACCATTCTCAGGAATGAGCGGTATGCAGGCGTGTATATCTGGAAGGACGTCAGGATCGAGGGCGGCGTCCCGGCAATTATTTCGAGGGAGTTGTTTGAAGCAGTGCAGGATCGTCTGAAGAAGGTCGCCAGAGCTCCGGCAGCTGCCCGGACTGATGTGGACTATATGCTCACCGGGAAGCTGTTCTGCGGGCACTGCGGCAGCCCCATGGTGGGCGAGAGCGGCACCGGTAAAAGCGGCCGCAAATGGTACTATTACGCATGCGTCAAGCGGAAGCGCCAGAAGGCATGCGACAAAAAGCCGGTCAAGAAGGACTGGATCGAGGAGACCGTCGTGCGTCAGACGCGTGAGCGCTGCCTGACTGACGAGGTGATCCGGGTGATCGTCGACGCAGCTCTGGAGCTTCAGGAGCGCGAGCGGGACGACAGCGTCCTCCGCGGGCTGGAGGCGGAGCTCTCTGAGACGAAGCGCGGGATCGCGAACATTCTGAAGGCTATCGAGCAGGGCATCATCACGCCCAGCACGAAGCAGCGCCTCGAAGAACTGGAGAGCCGGCGCCTTGATCTGGAGTATGCGATCGACGAGGAGAAGGTCGAGCAGCCTGAGCTGACGCGTGACCAGCTGACCTTCTGGCTGGAGCGGTTCCGCTCCGGGGATCCCTCGGATCCGAAGTACCGGGAGACGTTCATCGAGGTGTTTGTCTCGGCCGTGTACGTGTATGACGACCATCTGAGGATCGTCTGCAATTTCACCGGAGACAGCGGTGCCGTGACCTATGACTTCGTGAACGGCATCGAGAGCTATGAGGAGGCGGCGGAGGTGTTCGACTTTGAAGCCCACGCCTCCACCAGCCCGGAAGGCCGGGCAGCCAAATATCGGAGAAGTTCCGATGAAATCGTTTCTTCATCGCGCGATGGTGAGTTCGGTTTTGGCGCCTTTGCCTCCGCCAGAACAAGCAAATCCGAACTGTTTCGTTACGACGGAACTGATCGGATTTTTTTTTTACTTTGATTATCCATATTGAAAATACCGCCGAGAGTGACCTGTTACGTTGCTTTCGTTGTCGGTTGCACCGCAGGTTTCGTTTGTAACCTCTGCCGACACGCCAAATGCAGGAAGAAGTGTGAGCAGGGTAACGAGTACAGCAATAAGCCATAGCTTTCGTGTGATTTTCATTTTTCCCCCTTGTTTGTGAAATTTTGTTTTTCTTTTGTAATTCTGAAATCAAAAATTCTGTGTATATTTCACCATGTGATAAGATATTTGTAAACAAAAAATCACAAGGCTCTTGAAAATTTTCTTCAAAAATGTTATAATGGAGAAAATTCAGGAGGTGCAATATGAGTAATATAATGAATACAGACCCTGAGCGCAAATTTATATCAAACGGTATCGTCGCATATGACGGCATGAATCTTGAAGAATACGTTTTCTGCAGTCTTGAAAACTATAAAGGAGAACTGCAGGATTACAAATTGGATATTATAACCTCACAGAAGCCGTCAGACAAACCTATTCCCGTGGTTATTTTCGTTCACGGCGGAGGTTTTGTACAGCCTCACGATAAGCGTCAAGGATATATTCCCACGTTTGCGAGAGCGCTCACAAACGCAGGATATGCGGTGGTTTCCCCCGATTATCCCGTGTTTGATAATTCCGCGCAACGTGAAACGTGGAACGATACTCTTGGTGCTGATCGCGCCGCAGAAGCGTTACACTTAGCATACGAATACGTAAAGGCTAATGCAAACAAATTCAATTTTGACTCTGAGCGCATATCTATTATGGGCGGAAGCGCGGGCGGTATGGCTTGCTACTATCTGCTTGAATTCTATGATGATGAATACAAGCTGTTCGGAAACTGTTGGGGCGCGCCTTGGCGGTATACTCCTGACGTAAGCGGATTTCCGCCTACAGTATCTGTTCACGGAACGGCGGATCAGGCTGTTTCTTATGCTCTCGAAGCGCCTATCCACGCAGCTCTTGATAAAGAGGGAATACCCAATATTCTCGTGACGCTTGAGGATGCGCCTCATACGCCCATGAAACATTTTGATAAGTTTATTCCCGTTATTATAGAGTGGCTCAATAAGTATACTTGACTGAAAAAGAAATTGGAATATAAGCTTAAACGCTCGGATAGAAGAAGTCTTTCTGTAGAGATAGACGCGTGCGGAAGCATAATTGTCCGTGCACCGTACAGGATTGCTATTGAGGACATCGAGGCATTTATTGAATCTAAGCGCGAGCGTATTGAACGGGCAGTGGAGTGCATAAAAAAACGCGAAAGAGAACGGAAAGAAAATGCGGTAGATCCGGATATATTGCGCAGAAAAGCATTAGATGAGATTCCAAAGAGGGTGGAGCATTATGCAAGGATCATGGGAGTCGAGCCCAAGGGCGTGCGTATAACCTCTGCTCAAAAACGTTTTGGTTCCTGCTCATATAATGGCAGTCTTTGTTTTTCTTACCGTGTGGTTAAATATTCCGATGACGTAATCGATTACGTGGTGGTTCACGAGCTTGCCCACTTGCTTGAATTTAACCACGGTGACGGATTTTGGAAAATAGTTGAAAAATATATTCCAGACTACAAAAATATACGTAAAAAGTTAAGGGAGTGACAGCGTGAATTTTGATGATAAGATTTCTGCCGAGAATTACGATGGAGAAAAATTTTCAGATAAGCTATTGCGCACATCGCTTGATTTGGCGGAAAACCTTTTGCGATGCGGTGGCACGGTACACCGTGCCGAAGAAACGGTCGAGCGGGTGTGCAAAGCCTATGGTGCTACCCACGTAGAGGTGTTTTCTATAACTTCTCTTATTATAGCTTCACTCCGCATGGAAAACGGTGAGTATGCTATGCAGACAAGAAGGATTTACGGGGTAAGCAATAATTTTACAAGACTTGATCGTCTTAACGCGATATCGCGTAAACTTTGTGCTCATGAGATAACTCTTGACGAGGCGCAGAACTTAATACTGGAAGCTAAAAGTGCGGTTCCGTATCCCAAATATTGCAGATACGTTGCAGCCATGCTTATAAGCGGTTCCTTTGCCGTGTTCTTTGGCGGAACATTTCTTGATGCGTTAGCGTCTGCTGTGCTTGGCTTGTTTATAACCTTTATTTCCGGATATGCTCCCAAGGCTTTAAATCCGATGGCAATGAATTTGGTTTTGTCACTCATTGCAGGTTTTTTCTCAATAATTTTCGCACATTTCGGATTCGGTGATAATTATGATAAAATTATAATCGGAACTATAATGTTGGTCGTTCCGGGGCTTTCCTTCGGTACGTCAATAAGAGATTTGCTTGGCGGAGATACCCTATCGGGGATTCTACAGCTTATACAAGCAGTGCTGTTGGCGGCTATAATTGCTTTTGGATATACAATAGCGTTGTTCTTTCTCGGTGCTTGGATAGCTTAGGGGGGAGATATGGAAATGATCAAATTGGTTATAATGGGAACTCTTGGCGCGGCGGGCTTTGCAATTTTGTTTGGTATCAAGCCTAAACACGTTGCATTTGCCGCTGTGGGCGGAGCAATCGCCACACTTGTGTATTTGCTCATTGACATGATGGGCGTCGATCTTTTGGTTTCAAATTTTGTTGCAACGCTCATTTGCGTAGTGTACGCAAACATATTGGCAAGAACGCTTAAAACCCCCTCGGCGGTGTTTATTACCGCGGCAATAATTCCTCTTGTGCCGGGAGGCTCTCTGTTTTATACAATGAGCAATATTATTCTCGGTGATTCTGTGTTGGCTAAGCTTTACGGCTTGAATACGCTTAAGGTTGCACTCGGAATTGCTTGCGGAATAGTAATTGAATCACTCATAGTCAGTGTTATGTCAAAGCTTATGACACTGAAAAAATATTAAGAAAAAGGACTGATAATCAGTCCTTTTTAACTTATAGCTCCGTTTTCGTGAGTCCACAAGGAATTTATTTTTGATTTGAGAAGTGGATATTCTTCAAGCTCGGGGCTTTCGGAGATGATCCTTTCAGCGGTGTCGAAAGCTTTGACCATAAGCTCGGAATCGTCACACATATCGGCAATTCGGAATTTCAAGCCGCCGCTCTGGCGCACCGCCTCGTTTGTTGTATCTCGCAAAAAGTCACCCGGACCGCGCAAGGCAAGGTCGGCTTCGGCGATCTTGTAGCCGTCGTAGGTTGTGCACATAGTTTTAAGCCTTTTTTCGGCTGTTTCGCTATGGGTGTCCGATACGAGTATACAGTAGGATTTTCTTGTTCCGCGCCCAACGCGACCGCGTAGCTGGTGGAGCTGTGAAAGTCCGAATCGCTCGGCGTTTTCAACTATCATAAGGCAAGCGTTGGGAACGTTTACTCCGACCTCAATGACGGTTGTTGACACAAGTATTTTGGTTTCGCCAGAAACAAATGCGCTCATTATTTTTTCTTTCTCGGCACTTTTCAGCTTACCGTGAACGAAAGCCGTCTTATACTCGGGGAATTTTGCCGCAATTTCAGCCGAGTACTCAACTGCCGCCTTAAGCGGAGGCTTTTGCTCGGGCAGTCCTTCTTCGGCTATATCGTAAAGCGACACCTCGCCCATATCCTCCTCGGTTTCTTCAACTGCAGGGCAGACGATATACGCCTGACCGCCTTCGTCTATTTGCTTTTTTATAAATCCGTCAAGCCTTAGTCGGTATGATTCGTTTACAAGGAAGGTATCTACCCTCTGTCTGCCGGGCGGTATCTCGTCGATAATTGTTTTATCAAGATTTCCGTACATAGCGAGAGCCATTGAACGGGGAATGGGTGTAGCGCTCATTACAAGCAGGTGTGGCTTGATTCCTTTTTTAGAAAGGACAGCGCGCTGTTCAACACCGAAGCGGTGCTGTTCATCGACCACCACAAGACCGAGGGCGGCAAAATCCACACCCTCGCTAAGGAGTGCCTGAGTTCCGATTATCACGTCGATTTTATTCTCAGCAAGTTCAGCGTGGAGCTTTTTCTTTTTTGCGGCGGTAAGTGCGCCAATCAAAAGCTCGCATCTTATTCCAAGCTTTTCAAATATTGGTGCAAGGTCACTCTGGTGCTGTCGCGCAAGAATTTCGGTGGGCGCCATAAGCGCGGCTTGGTATCCGCTTCGTACAGCCATAAGCATAGCCGCCGCCGCGCACACGGTTTTTCCGCATCCCACGTCTCCGATTACAATTCTGCTCATTGGGGTATCGGTAGACACGTCGGCGGCAATGTCTGCCACAGTTCTTTTTTGGGCGTTTGTCAGCTCATAGGGCAAAAGTGCGCAAAGCTCGCTTATACATGTGTTTTTGAATATGGGCGCGCCGCTTTCCTTTTGCATTTTCACAGCAGAGTTTACTCCAAGTGAAAAGAGGAAAAACTCGTCGAATATAAGCCGTTTTTTTGCGTTAGCCAACGCGGCGTAAGAGGTGGGTGCGTGAATTTCCTTCAAGGCGGTCATAAGTGTTGAAAGCTTGTTTTCAAGTCTTATATCGTCGGGAAGATAGTCGCTAAGTTCCTGGTTTGCCATTCCAAGGGCAAGAGCGACGTTTTGTTTTAATTGCTTTTGATTCAATCCCTCGGACAAAGGATATATCGGCATAAAGTCGGGAAGCGCTATATTCTCCGAATACAGCTCGTATGCGGGCGATGACATTGTAAATTTATTGCCCAAGCGTTCAATCTTGCCGTAAAATCTGAGTGTTTCTCCAAGCGGAAATGCGGTTTTGAGGTAGTCTTGATTAAAGTAAGATATTTCACAGCTTCCGCTTTCGTCGTAGGCGCGGAATTTGAGTATCGACATTCCTCGCCTTATACGCGCGATTTTCGGCGCGGTTGCAACAGTGAGTATTACCGCCGCTTTTGATATTCCGTCGGTTTCGGCAAGCTTTTTTATATCTCCTCGATTTTCGTAAGCACGGGGAAAATGAAAAAGAAGGTCGTTGAGATTTTCAATTCCGAGCTTTGAGTATGCCTTCGCGCGTACCGCACCGACACCGTGAAGCGCGGTTATAGGTGTTTCAAATAAATTTCCCATTTTGACCTCCTTGTGTTTTATAGCTTAATTTTATCACAAAAATGCCATTCAGTCAATAACAATTTAATAAAAAACTCCCTGACAGCGCAGGGAGTCTGAGGTTATTTGTAAAACAAAAGCAAAAACAGTAGCAGAATAATATCATCATCGGTGTCGCTTTGAGATAGCAGAATAAGTATGCCAACAAGCAGAAGCTCCTCAAGACCGATGTTACTTAATATTCCGCCCGAGTACGACATTTTAGGCGGTAAAAGCGAGGAGAGAAGCGAGCTTTGCTGTGGCTTGGCGACAACTGTTTCGGTCTCCTGGGGGGCATCTTGCTTTTCTGCGCTTTGTTGTTCCTCATGTTCGTTGTCGGCAGGCTTTGCCACTTCTTCGGCAACTATTCTGCCCGACGAAAATGCGTTTCCGCTGTAATTTTCCGGGATAATAATGTCGCTTTTGTCTCTGTGAGTTGACTTGGTGTACATATTGCCTCCTATAACTTTAGCCCCTTGACAGTCTGCGAAAGCTTACTCATTCGGGCAATGTAGTCTATTGCCTCGCACCTCCGCGGACTAAGGTATGGCTTTAGAGCCATCAAAAGAGCGAGGCGTTTGTTTTCGTCATGAGAGTGTTGCGTGCTTTCGCCCGACATAAGCGGTTTTATTACGTTTATAACATCGGGAAGCTTTGACATAATATCGGGATTTGAAAGCAGGCTGTCAATGGTTGGCGGTTGGGGCGGTGTGTCTTTTTTGGCGGATTGCTCATCCGATTTTATACTGTCCGCCAATTCACCGATCTTTTCCATTAGCTCTTTGTTGGCAAAAAGCTCGCCAAGCATTGAAGACAGGTCGGGAGTGCTGTTGATATCGTCTGCCATATTTGCCTCGCTATTTTCTTTTGAAGCTGTTAATGCTTTCTTGCGCGCGCTTTATATCCTCGTCCGTAGCGTTTTCAAGAGCGTGGCGTATACTTTTTACGTCTCCCGTGGTTATGTTGAAGCTTGAAAGGTCAAGCCCCGATTTTTCGCTTATAGTTCTTATAATGTTTACAAGCTGTGCGTCGTTTAATGCCAAAAGCATATTTAAGGTGTTTTTGTCAAGCTGCATAATGTCCTCCTTGATTCTGGTTTTCATAGATAGAATATGCTAAATTCTTAAATTTGTGAAAAAAGGTAGACAAAAGCGAAAAAAAGTGGTATAATAATTTTATCTGTCCTACATCAAAACATTACGAGGTACTTATGAAGCACTATTTTGTCGTAAATTCCCATGCGGGCAAGGGAAATAAGGTAGACGAGCTTGTGAAAAATATTGAGACAGTCTGCGGTGAGCGCGTCGCTGAGTTTGAAATTTATTTCACCAAGTCTGTAGGTGACGCGGAGAGCTTTGTGAAAAGCACCTGCGCCAAATATGAGAATTCCAATACAGTATGCAGGTTTTATGCCTGTGGAGGTGACGGAACCGTAAACGAGTGCGTTAACGGCATTGTCGATTTCGAGCAGCACGAGCTTGCGGTGATACCAATTGGCACAGGAAACGATTTTGTAAGAAATTTTGGCAACGCTGAGGAGTTTTACAGCTTGGAGGCACAGCTTGACGCGGTTTCTACCAAGTGTGACCTTATTAAGTACAATGACAGGTACTGTATGAACGTTGTGAACGTGGGACTCGACTGTGAGGTCGTTTCAAGGACCGACCGCATAAAGAAAAATCCGCTTGTTCCTTCAAAGCTTGCTTATATTTTGGGCGTTGTGGGCGAATTTATCAAGAAAAGCGGAATTGAATTTGAGTGTACAATCGACGGTATAAAGTACGAAAAGAAAAAGTTTTTGCTTGCATTCTTTGCAAACGGTGGTTTTTACGGTGGAGGATTTCATGCCGCACCGTTGGCAGAGCTTAAGGACGGTCTTATCGACCTTTGCTTTGTAAATTATATTTCGCGTTTAACCTTTTTGGGGGTTATTGGAAAGTACAAAAAGGGAACGCATCTTGAGATAAAAAACAGAGATGAAATATTTGATTATGTGAAATGCCGAGAGATTGAGATAAATTTCGGCAAGAAAGAGCGTGTTTGTATAGACGGCGAAATAGAAGAATATGACAAGCTCAAAATTGAAATAGTCAGAGATAAAATCAATTTTGCCGTGCCGTCATCGCTCGCGATGGAGGTTTGCGCTAAGGTGGATGAAGTAAGGATATGACCAACGTTTTGGTGGTTTCGGATACACACGGAAAATATTTTGCGCTTGAGGCGGTTCTTGAACGTCAGAGTGTACTTGAGAAAAATCACCGCCCCACCCACCTGATACACCTCGGTGACGGTGTGGCTGACATTGACGGGTGCGCTCATACCGAGAAAATGTGTATACATACCGTCAGAGGCAATTGTGATAATTTCTTTTACGCTTATTCAAAGGGCATAGAAAAAGAGAAGCTTCTCGATATTTGCGGATATAAGATTCTTATAATGCACGGAGATAGTTATTCGGTAAAGTCGGGTGACAGCAAAGCTATTGCGCGTGCTGCGGAATGCGGTGCGGATATTCTTCTTTACGGTCACACGCATTACGCTACTTCATTCACAGTGCCGTCGGGTACCGAAGTCGAGGGAGCTGTTTTGGAAAAGGATATTAAAGTAATGAATCCCGGTAGCCTTGGATATGACGGGTATTTCGGTACAATAACGCTTTCAGATAATGGAATTTTGCTTTCACATGGGTGTATAAAATAAAAATTCCGATGCTTGCACATCGGAATTTCGAATGTATTGATTGTTAAACGGGTTGCTCAACCGTATCGTCTGCGAGCTGTTCTTCAGCCGCGGCAAGAGCTTCGTTGTATGCCTCAATAACTTCTTTTTCAAGCATTGCTCTGAATTCGGCGTTGATAGGGTGCACGATGTCGCGATAGGTGTCGTCCGCGTTCTTGCGGCTGGGCATTACGATGAAAAATTTGTCACGGGCATTGATGACCTTGATGTCGTGAACTGCAAGCTGTCCGTCGAACGTAATTGAGGCGATAGCCTTCATCGGGCCGTCATCGAACAATTTTCTGATCTTGATATCTGTGATTTTCATTTTGTGACTTTCCTTTCCGATTTTTTGTGTAATTCGAATACCGGAGGAGTCATATAACTGATAGTGATTCAATATACATCAATAGTATATACTAATTTTGTGACGATTATACAAACATTACAAGATTTTTTTGTAAATTTAAGGTGTATAAATTATCACAAAAATCATCAAATATTCACATTCGGCATATAGTCGGGAAAGGCAGAGCTATGTCTGTTCAAAATACTCATTACGGCGCGGGAAAAATTTCCGAGCTGTTGAGAGATAAAAAAAGAATATTTTTTATAGGTGTTGGTGGGATAAATATGTCGTCGCTTGCTCTTATCTGGCAAAAGCGCGGCTTTGTTGCGGGCGGTTCGGACAGAACCCGTACCGCGCTTACCGAAAAGCTTGAACAAAGCGGTATAGAAGTTTTTTACGGACATGATGCAACCAACGTTGAAAATTACGACGCCGTTGTTTATACCGTTGCTATATCCGAGGATAACCCCGAGTACGTAAGGGCAGCAGAGCGTGGAATCCCGTGCATATCGCGTGCCGATTTTATGGGATATCTTATGACGGGATATAACCGCCGAATAGGTATAAGCGGTATGCACGGAAAAAGCACCTGCACCTCAATGTGCGCGTCGGTATTTATGCATGCCGAGGCTGATCCTACCGTGCTTTCGGGAGCTTCAATGAAAAGTATGGGCGGCGCATACCGTATTGGCGGAAACGACAATTTTGTGTTTGAAGCCTGCGAGTATATGGATTCATTCCTTGATTTTTGTCCCACTGTTGCTGTTATACTTAATGTTGAGATGGACCACGTTGATTACTTTAAAAGTATGGAGCATATATATTCGTCATTCGGGAAATTTGCCGATATTGCCGGGAAGGTAAACGGATGCGTTATATATAACGCCGACGACGAAAACGTAGAAAAATCCCTTGAAAAATTCGACGGAAGAAAAATAGGCTTTTCCACGCAGAAAAGCAATGCTTTCGTGTATGCCCAAAATATAGATTTTAATAACGGCAGACCTGAATTTGACGTTGTTCTTGGGGGCGAGGCTTTCTGCCACGTCAGACTTTCCGTAACCGGAGTTCACAACGTTTACAACGCTCTTGCCACTTGTGCTGTGGCTCATCTTTGCGGAATAGGCGGAGAAAAAATCGCCGAGGGGCTTTTGGCGTTTGAGGGGGCAGATCGCCGTATGGAGTATAAAGGAAATTGGCTTGGAGCCGACGTTTACGACGATTACGGTCATCACCCCACAGAAGTAAAAAGAACGCTTGAGGGAGCTTCACATATGGGCTACAACCGTGTTTGGTGCGTTTTTCAACCCCATACTTACTCGCGAACGGCAGGATTGTTTAACGAGCTTACAGCGTCTTTCTCAGACGTTGACAAGGCAATAATCGCCGACATATATGCCGCGCGAGAGCTGGATAATGGTGAGGTCAGCGCGAAAATGGTGGCGGACGCAACTCCAAACGGCGAATATGTAGGAAATATGGACGATATCGCCGATTATCTGAAAAAAGAGCTTAGACAGGGAGATCTTCTTGTTGTAATGGGCGCGGGCGATATCTACAAGCTGTTTGAGCACATGGATCTTAAATGAAAGGGAATCACAATGAGTTTTTCAGAGGGCTACAATTCTATTGCAAGGGTTTACGATAAGCTTAACGCCGAGATAGATTACTCCGCTTGGGCGGATTTTATTGAAAAGTGTTTTGCAAAATATCTCAAGACCAAACCCGAAATTGTACTTGATCTTGCTTGCGGTACGGGAAGTATGACCTATAAGCTTGCTGAGCGCGGTTATGATATGATAGGAGTGGACGGAAGCGCAGATATGCTAAGTGAGGCTTATTCACGTGGGACTTCGGTGGGAGATACAAACATACTTTACCTTTTGCAGGATATGCGAAGCTTTGAACTTTATGGAACCGTGGGCGCTGTAACCTGCTGCCTTGACAGCATCAATTACCTTACGGGCGATGGAGATGTTGAAAAGTGCTTCAAAACGGTACATAATTATCTTGAGCCTGACGGAATTTTCGTTTTTGATATGAACACACCGTATAAATTTGAGAATATATACGGCGACAATTCGTATATACTTGAAGATAAGATAGACGGAAAAGGTGTTTTCTGCGGTTGGCAGAATTACTATGACAGCAAGAGTCGGATATGTAGCTTTTATCTTTCACTTTTTGAGGAATGTGACGGTGCCTATATACGTTCTGACGAGGAACAGCACGAGCGTTGCTATACTCTTGAAGAAGTAAAAAATAGCCTTGCAGAATGTGGCTTCGAGCTTCTTTCTGTGTGCTGTGATTATGATTTTAATGAAATAAACGAAAATACCGAGCGATGGTATTTTGTAGCTAAAAGAATTTGAGAGGAAATAAAAATGGGAAAATCAACTATTCTTCGCGCAATGACTCAGGACGGTAGCGCGCGTATTCATATAATTAACTCTACTGAAATAGTAAATAAAGCCATCGAGCTTCATCACACGACTCCGACAGCCACCGCAACTCTTGGCAGACTTCTTACGGCAACCTCTGTAATGGGAAGTATGCTCGGTGAAAAGGAGGATACAATTACCGTAACCGTTCGCGGTAACGGAGAAGCAGGAAACGTTGTAGCTGTTTCAGACTATATCGGTAACGTTCGCGGTTATATCCAGAATCCCTCTGTTGAGCTTCCTCTTAAGCCTAACGGAAAGCTCGACGTGGGCGGAGCTGTCGGGGCAGGTATGCTTAACGTTATAAAGGATATGGGCGGAAAAGAGCCTTATAACGGCTCTATTGAGCTTGTCAGCGGAGAGATTGCCGAAGATATCGCATCATACTATGCAAGAAGTGAGCAGGTGCCCACGGTTTGCGCTCTCGGTGTTCTTGTGGATACCGATTGTACTTGCAAAGCGGCAGGCGGCGTGTTTATTCAGCTTCTTCCTTTTGCTGATAATAATACCGTTGACCTTATTGAAAGAAACACCCGGTATCTTACCAATGTGTCTAAAATGTTTTCTTCTGGAATGTCTAATGAGGAAATAATGGCTGTCGCAATGACAGATATTCCTTATGATATTTTTGACGAGCTTGACGTAGAATACAGATGTACCTGTTCGGAAAACAGAATAAAGTCCGCAATAGCTTCGCTTGGCGAAAAGGACGTAAGAAAAATGCTTGACGAGCAGGAAGCGGAGGGCAAAGCTCGCGAGCTTGAGGTGAATTGCCGTTTCTGTAATAAAATATATAATTTCGGCGAGAAGGCTTTGCTTGATATGTTCAAAAAGTGATTATATATCTTGCGTTTCAAACACTAAAAATACACTCTGAAATTTTTTTGAAAAAAGATAGAAAAATTTTGCAAAAAGCTATTGACAAAAGGGAAAGAGTGTGATATAATAACAAAGTCGTCGCGAGACGGATGTGGGAGCATAGCTCAGCTGGGAGAGCATCTGCCTTACAAGCAGAGGGTCATAGGTTCGAGCCCTATTGTTCCCACCAAATTTATGGCCCGGTAGTTCAGT
>JBGVRT010000053.1:0-3554 GCA_045128735.1 Eubacteriales bacterium
AAGCGACCGCCTCCCCATGCGGCGTTTTTCTTTTGGGAACTTTTCTTTTTGCGCCCTTGGCTTCAAAAAGAAAAGTGGATTTCCTCTTTGGGTGTCAAAAAATCTGTGTACAGATAAAAAGTTACAATTTACGAGGTATAAACTATTTTTTTATTTATTTCATAACCGTTTTATAAGGCGTAAACCGTAACTCCGCTTTCTTTTGAACCAAAAGGCGCAAAAGAAAGCTCACAAAGAAAACGCCGATGCGCCTGCGGGCGCGAGATTGTCGCTTTTTGAAAAAAGCTCCGCAAAAACTTTTCTCGCGGGCTCCGGTGCGAACATACCGCCAAACAATAATTTATCTGCACGTCGCCTAAAGCCGCTGACTCAAGAAAACAGCAGGGTCTCACGAACCTGCTGTTTTCATATTCATATCAAAGCAAATGCGCGCGAAGCTCCTCGCCCGATTTTTGGGAAAGGTACGCAGGCGGAATATCAAATACCGTCTTACAGCCCTTTGCACCCTCGCGTGAAAGTCTGACCGCCGCGCGAGCGTAGGCAACGATTACCGATGCGGTAAACTCGGGATTTGAGTCGAGCTTGAGGCTGTATTCAATAATGTGGTTGTGCTCAAGCGACTGACCCGTCCTTCCGCTTCTTATTACAAAACCGCCGTGGGGAATACCGCTGTGGTTCTTCTTCAGTTCCTCTGCCGAAATGAAATGCACCGTGGTATCGTAGTCGGCAAAGTAGTTGGGCATCGTCTTTATCTCGTTTTCAATGCGCGCAAGGTCTGCGCCCTCCTTTGCCACCACAAAGCACTCGCGTGTGTGCTTTTCGCGTGTGGTAAGCTCGGGGTTGCTTCCGCTTCTTACCGCGTCAAGCGCCTCGGGTACGGGAATTGTGTACTGTTTTGCGTCGGCAACGCCCTCAATGCGCCTTATGGCGTCGGAGTGTCCCTGGCTTACGCCCTTGCCCCAAAAGGTGTAGTCCTTGCCGTCGGGCAGAACAGCCTCGGCGTAGAGTCTGTTCAATGAGAACATACCCGGGTCCCAACCGCAGGAGATCATAGCTACCTTGCCCGACTCCTCTGCCGCGGCGTTTACGTTTGCAAAATGCTCGGGAATGCGCGCGTGGGTGTCAAAGCTGTCAATTACGTTAAAGTGCTTTGCAAGGGCAGGGGTCTGGGTGGGCAGGTCGGTGGCGCTTCCGCCGCAGATTATAAGGCAATCTATTTCGTCCTTGTAGTCCTCAACCTTGTCGGCAGAGTAAACGGGAACGCCCTCGGTGTTTATTTTCAGCGTTTCGGGGGGGCGGCGTGTAAAGACAGCCGCAAGCTCCATATCGCTGTTCTGTTTTATTGCGGCTTCAACACCTCTGCCAAGGTTACCGTAGCCGAAAATTGCTATTCTGATGCTCATATTTTTTTTCCTTTCGGGGTTATCTTTCAAGCCAAGCGGCGCACTCCGATTCGTCGTCGAAGGTGGAGCCTGCCGAGGCGTAGTCTACAACGTGAAGAAGGCTTCCGTCCTTCTGCTTTACGCCGAGGGAGAGGTTGTAGTAGGGAAGCTCGCAGGGAAGAACGCAGTATTCAAGCGCGTTTTCTGAGTCAAGAACTACCTTTTCGCGGGGGTCGGAAATTCGCTTGTCAAGGGCAAGCACGATTGCGCCCTTGCGAAGGGCAATATAATTTTCCTTGTATTCCGAGTCCTCGGGGGGAAGAACGGCGTAAACGCTGTCGTCAAGACAGAGCTCGATAAGGTCGCCCTTGCTCCACTTGCGGCTTATTCTCGTGTAGCCTGTTTCGGGTGTCACAGCCTCGCCGTTTACCTTAAGACTTGTTTTCTTACTCCAAGCGGGAATTCGGAGCGCAAGCTCAAATTCGCCCTCGCCGTCAAGTGTAATTTTTATTTTTCCGTCGTAGGGGTAACCCGACTCGATATCAAAGCGCACACCCTTTGCCGTCATATATCCGTTCATATAGGAGTTTATGGCAATTCCGTTTTCGGAGATAAGGGCGGCAGTTTCGGTGAGCGTGCCGATACCCATAGGCGAGATACAAGCGCAACAGCCGTAGAATGTGCCCTTGGGGTCAAGCTTCATACCGCCTATCTGCTTTCCTCGTCTGCCTGCGCGGAGAGGGCTGTAGCTGTCGAAAGGAAGTACACCGCGGATTTCTATGTGCTCAGTGATTCCGTTGCCCGAAACTACGTGTGTAAAGGGTTTAAGCGGGAAGTTTACCGCGCCGAGGAATGCGTTGAAGAAGGTCTGCTCGATAGCGTCCGCGTATGCGGGGTTACCCGTGAGACGAAGAAGCTGACCGCAGAACTTCATCCAGGTAACGCTTACGCAGGTCTCCTGCATAATGCCGTTCTTTGCGGGATTGACCTGAGTAAGACGCGTGTTGTCGAAAAGCTCGTGTGTGCAACCGCAGCAACCGATTATGGATATCTCGCTGTTAAGCACGCGGCGGGCAAAGTTTACGCAGGTCTTAAGGTGCTTTTCGTCCTTGGTAATGCGGTAGTATTCGATAAGTCCCTCAAAGCAGGACATTGTCTCATAAGCCTTTTGCTCGCAGTACTGGTAGGGATCAAGGGTGTCCTCGTAGGCCTCCTTGAAAATTTTGAGCTCAGCCTCGTTTCCGTAGCAAACGTCGATTATGTACTCGGCAAATTCAAGGTACTCCTTTTTGCCCGTTACGTTGTAAAGTCTGACAACAGGCTCAAGGACAGAGCAGGAGTTTGCCCCAAGCCAATGGCGTGAAGCCGATGTAATGGGCTTTTTGCCCTCGCCGCGCCCGATATGGGCGATTATGTAGTCAAGCTGACGGCACATTTCTGTGTGGCATCTGTCAATAAGCTCCTTGTCATCGCAAACCTCGCAGAAGTATTGCAGACCGAGCATTATGTACTTTCTGCCCCACATATCCCAGCCGTCAAACTCGCGGTCGCGGGAGTAGGTGGAGATTCGTCCGTCACTGTCGGCTGTGTCAAGAATACCGATCACGGCGTTTTTCAGTATCTTGTAAAGTTCTTCGTCGTGGGTGTAGGCGTAGACCGAGGACGCACCGCGCATCATTTTCCCCCAGAATTCACATCTCCAACCGCGGTCGCCCACGTCGGAGGGAAAGGTATAAACGTCGATAAAGCGCCCCCATACGGCGCTGTTGTATATTTGATTTTCCTTTTCGAACCCTATAAGCTTTTCAAGTATTCCGTCAAAGTGGGAATCAAGCTTTTCAAGCTTGACAAGCTTATCTGTGGAAAGGTCTGCAAGTGAATATTTCATAACAAAGCTCCTTTGTAAAATTTACAGCTAAATTATAACATATCAGGGGATTGATGTCAATAACATTTTTTTACTTTGAAGTAGCGTTTTTTTACTTGTGGCGTGGGGAGGACGCCAATTCATCAGCGTGCAAAAGGGGCTGGGTTAACCCGGCCCCTTAACAATCTTAGAATATTACGTTGATAGCGAACACGCCGATAACGAGCAGAGGAAGGATGTATGTCATATAAATGCGCATCCAATTCTGAATTTTTGCGCCCTTACCCGTGTTAGCCTCGGCAACA
>JBGVRT010000054.1:0-2104 GCA_045128735.1 Eubacteriales bacterium
GATATGCGGGTTCAATGACGAGTGCCGAGCTGCTTCTGTCAAAGAGATCGAGAATATCTCCCAGCTCATCACTTGCTCCACTCGATACGAACACCTCGTCGGCATCCAGTATCACGCCACGCTCAGCGTAGTGCTTGGCAATGGTCTCACGCAAAAACCGTGCTCCGCATTCAGGCATATAACCGTGGAAGGTCTCCTTGTTCGCTTGATCGGCTACGCCCTCGTGAAGTGCCGCAATAACTGCATCACAAAGAGGCAGAGATACATCACCGATGCCCATACGGTAAATATGCTTTTCGGGATGCTCCATCTGATATTCCTTTACCTTCTGCGCGATACCGGCGAACAGATAGGATTCTTTAAGGTCTCTATAGTGCATATTAGGTGTAATCATTCCATCGTCTCTCCTTCATAAACAAATTCTGCGGGGCCTGTCATAGTCACCTTGTTATCAGGCGTGACAGTGATTTTCAAGGTACCGCCGTCAAGATGAACCGAGATCGGCTCACAATATGCGCAGTACTTTTTCTTAACTGCCACAACCGCCGAGGCACACGCACCCGTTCCGCAAGCCATCGTCACGCCGCTTCCCCTCTCCCATACTTTCATACGAAGCTCGCTATTCCCAAGCACCTGAACAAATTCTACGTTCACTCCGTCCGCAAACGCCTCGTGATGCTCGATCTTCGGTCCAAGTGTGGTGAGAGGTGCTTTTTCGATATCATCAACAAAGATAACCGCATGAGGATTACCGACAGATACGGGAGTCAAAACGACCGTTTCACCATCAATATTTATCGTCATATCTTCGGCAGGAACAGCTTGTCCCATATCCACGGTCACGCTTTTGACCTTACCGAAGCTGACACCAAGCTCCAAGGTCTTGATACCAGAAAGAGTTTCAACGGTCAGACTCTTTTTATCGGTATAGCCTTTATCGTAAACGTATTTGCCGACACAGCGAATACCGTTTCCGCACATTTTTGCTTCACTTCCGTCTGCGTTGAAGATACGCATTTTGAAATCCGCGACGGCGGAAGGCGATATGTAGATCATTCCGTCCGAGCCGGCACCGAAATGCCGCTCGGAAAGCTTTGTTGATAATTCTTCAATATTGCTCGGAACCTCACCGTACACGTACAGATAATCGTTTCCGAGTCCGTGCATTTTCGTAAAATGCATTTGATCACTTCCTTTTTATTTTGCGTTAATTGTGGAGATTCCCATCGTAACCTCCTCAAGAACGTCCAGCAACATTCTGACGGTGTCAAGAGAGGTCAGCATCGTGATGTTGTTCTGCGCTGCACAGCGGCGAATGCGAGCACCGTCTCCGTAATGCTTACCCGACAGGATTGCACGGGTGTTAATGATGTAACTAACGTATCCCTGTCTGATGGAATCAAGCACCTCCTCGCTACCTTCGCTCGGCTTGTGACGGATCCTTGTTCGGATTCCGTGATCCTTCAAATACTGTCCCGTCAAGGTAGTCGCCTCTATATTGAAGCCCATATTGTAGAACCTCTGCACCAAGGGAAGCGTTTCCGCCTTATCCTCGTCGGCAACGCTGACAACTACCGTACCGTAATTGCGGAGCGTCAGACCCGATGCGATCATCGCCTTATACATGGCGCGATGCAGCTTTTCGTCGTAGCCGATTGCCTCTCCCGTGGATTTCATTTCGGGAGAGAGGTATGCGTCCATGCCGCGAAGCTTGGAGAATGAGAATGTGGGTGCCTTCACGTAATAACGACTCTTTTCTTTCGGGTAAATATCGAAGATACCCTGCTCCTGCAAGGATACGCCGAGGTTAACCAGCGTTGCGATATCCGCAAGACTATATCCCGTCGCTTTGGAAAGGAACGGTACGGTTCGGGAGGAACGAGGATTGACCTCAATAATATAAACGTCGTCGTGCTCATCCACGATAAACTGAATATTGAAGAGTCCTATAATACCGATACCAAGTCCGAGCTTTTCGGTGTATTCGAGGATTGTGTTCTTGACTTTATCGGAGATTGAAAAGGTAGGATATACGCTGATCGAATCTCCCGAGTGGATACCGGTTCTCTCAACCAGCTCCATAATACCGGGAACGAACACACGC
>JBGVRT010000055.1:0-1569 GCA_045128735.1 Eubacteriales bacterium
TCCTGCCGCCGTTTACGAGCAGAAGCGCGTTGAGCTTCGTTCTCCCGACCCAACGGCAAACCCTTATCTTGCCTTTGCGCTTCTCATATATGCGGGACTGTACGGTATTCAGAATAATCTGACCCCGCCTCCCGCCTCCGATATCAACCTCTTTAAGGCGGACGAAAAAACGCTGAGTCAGTTCAAGAAGCTTCCCTCTTCTCTTGATGAAGCGATCACCGTTATGAAGGAAAGCACATTTATTCGCAAACATCTGCCCGAGCAGATCATAGAGCTTTACAGCAGAAAACTCATCTGATAACAATCAAATCTACAATGGAAGGAGGGAGTAATGTGAGCTTACAGGAACAGATTTACAGCGTTCTGGTCGTTTCTGCGTCCGACACTTTCAATTCAGCACTTATCCCATTACTCCCCGATTCCAAATTTGATCCCGTCCGTTTTGAAACAAGCGTCAATGCCGCCAAGCGTGCTTTGGCAGACCGTACCTATGATTTTATCGTCATTAACTCTCCCCTTCCCGATGACGCAGGCGTTCGCTTTGCGATGGATCTTTCCGGGCTGAAAACCTCCGTAGTATTGTTAATGGTTCGCTCGGACGTTTACGCCACGACCTATAATCGCGTTGCGGAGTACGGCGTTTACGTTCTGCCCAAGCCAACCTCCAAGCCCATCGTGTCTCAGGCAATCGACTGGATGATCGCAACAAGGGAGCGACTAAAGAAGTTTGAAAAGAAAACCATGTCAACCGAGGAAAAGATGCAGGAAATCCGCATTGTCAACCGCGCAAAATGGGTTCTGATCGACAGCTTGAAAATGACAGAAGCGGACGCGCACAGATACATCGAAAAACAAGCAATGGACCGCTGTATTTCCAAGCGTGAAATTGCCGAAGAAATCATCAAAACTTATTCATAATCAAGGACAAAAATTATGTTTCATTCGCAAAATCTCTCTATCAATTCAGAAAATCATCTTGCCATCGGACAGCACGATACCGTAGAGCTTGCAAAGAAATTCGGCACCCCGCTCTACGTGCTGGACGAGGATCTGATGCGTGATAATTGCCGTGCATATAAAAATGCCATCGACACCTATTACGACGGACACGGTCTCATTCTCTTTGCAAGCAAAGCACTTTGTACAATGTATACCGGAAGACTCGTTGCAGAAGAAGGGCTTGGAGCCGACGTTGTTTCGGGCGGTGAGCTTTACACGCTCTACAAGGCAGGCTTCCCAATGGAAAAGGTGTTCTTCCACGGCAATAATAAAACGCCCGACGAGATCGAGCTTGCACTGAACTGCGGTGTCGGTCACATCGTGGTAGATAACAAATATGAGCTTGAGCTTCTGAATCGCATTGCAAATGAAAAAAACGTTAATCAACGTATTCTCTTCCGTATCAAGCCCGGTATTGATGCTCATACCCATGATTTTGTAAAGACGGGACAGATCGATTCCAAATTCGGCGTTGCTCTTGAGAACGGTGAGGCTTACGAGATACATAAGCTCGCACTCTCGATGAGCAACATTCAGATTGACGGTGTTCACTGTCATATAGGCTCTCAG
>JBGVRT010000056.1:0-8298 GCA_045128735.1 Eubacteriales bacterium
CGTAGCAAATTCGCGGTGTTTAACCGCGAAACCAATTCTTTATCCAAATGGCGAAGCCATTTGCATTTCATTTTTGCGCCTTTTGCATCAAAAAGAAAAAGCGGGGTTACGGTTTGCGCTTTATAAAACGGTTGTGAAATAAATAAAAAAATAGTTTATACCTCGTAAATTGTGACTTTTTATCTGTACACAGATTTTTTGACACCCAAAGAGGAAATCCACTTTTCTTTTTGAAGCCAAAGGCGCAAAAAGAAAAGTTCCCAAAAGAAAAACGCCGCATGGGGAGGCGGTCGCTTCCCCAAAAGCTCCGCAAAACTTTCCTGTCGGGGTGCGGTGCGAACACACCGCCAAACACCAATTTATTGTTGCGTAAAGGGGCTGAGCTGATTTATCCCCTTATTTTAGCTTGGAAAAATTTTTTCAGCATAATTTTCCGAAAGCCTGCAAAAATAACCTTGTACAGTATTTTTTGAGGCTTTACGGAGGCTTTTATGAAAACAGAAAAGAACCTGCGCCCCTTTGGTTGGCGTGACAAGGTGGGCTACCTTTTCGGTGACTTCGGAAACGATTTTACCTTTATTTTCTCGTCAAGCTTTTTGCTTAAATTCTATACCGACGTTATGGGTGTGTCTGCCGCCGTGGTGGGAGTCGTAATGATGGTTGCGCGCTTTGTTGACGCGTTTACCGACGTGACTATGGGGCGGATATGCGACCGAAGCCGCGTTACACCTGTGGGCAAGTTCAAGCCCTGGATAAGGCGAATGTGCGGTCCTGTGGCGATATCCTCCTTTTTAATATACCAAAGCTCGCTTGCAGATATGTCTATGGCGTTCAAAATAGGTTATCTTTTCGTCACATATATTATGTGGGGCTCGGTTTTTTATACCGCAATAAACATTCCGTACGGCTCAATGGCGTCGGCAATTTCGCCCGACTCGGGCGACCGTCAATCGCTTTCCACATACCGTTCGATAGGCGCGGCGCTTGCGGGGCTTTTCATCGGTGCAGGCGTTCCGCTTGTCGCCTACGACAAGGTTGGCGAGGTCTCGGTGCTTAACGGAGAGCGATTTACAATTATTGCGGGCGTGTTCTCGGTGCTTGCGCTTTTGTGCTATCTTATTTGCTACGCGCTGACCACCGAACGGGTGCGAATAAGCGAAAACAGAGAAGCACGGGCTAAAAATAATTTTCTTACAATGATGAAAAACGCGCTGAAAAACCGCGCGCTTATCTCTATAATTGTCGCCTCGGTAGTTATGCTTTTGGCTCAGTTCACATTGCAGTCAATGTCAAACTATATCTATCCCAATTTTTACGGAAATACCGAGGCGCAGGCGGTGTCAACCATCCTTATGACTGCGGCAATGCTTGTCTCAGCCGCCTTCGCAAAGCCGCTTGCGTCAAGATTCGGCAAGGCGGAAATAAGCGTGGCGGCAAATCTTGTGGCGGCGGGAATGTCGGTGCTTTTGTTCTTCATGAGACCAGAAAACGTCTGGGTCTACGTTGCGTTGACCACAATTTCGTGGGTTGGGCTTGGGCTTTTCACAATGGTGAATTGGGCGCTTATTACCGACGTTATAGACTATTCCGAGCTTAAGAACGGAATCCGCGAAGACGGCACGGTTTACGCCCTTTATTCCTTTGCGAGAAAGCTTGGTCAAGCGGCGGCGGCAGGCGTTTCGGGCGGTCTGCTGACCTTTGTGGGCTACTCCAAGCTTACCGCCTTTGACAGAGACGTGGTGAATGGAATATTCAATATTTCAACGGTCATTCCTGCCATTGGATTTGGGCTTTTGTCGTTTATTTTGTGGTTTTGGTATCCGCTTCACAAAAAACAGGTTGAGGAGAATATCAAAAAGCTTAAAGCGAGATGAGCGAATTGCGCCCACACCCCGACAGAAAAGTTTTTGCCCACCGACGATAAATTGGGGGGTAAAGGTGTGTTCGTTCCTTTGCCCCCCTTGTCAAAGGTAGCGGTTTGTGCTAACATAGTGCCAAACAATAATTTATCGGTCACCCAAAGCTAACGAGGTCGTGTTTAGCGACCGAGTGGGTTGCGACGGATATGTTCGCACCAATTACGGACACGGGCGCGCTCCGCCTGCGCGTGCTCACGCGCACGTCCGGCAGGACTGCGGCTGTTTAGTCCAACGCCGAGGCGTTGAGGGATGTGTCGGCGGTTTTGCCGTCGAGGAACTTGTAATAACCGGCGGCGGCTATCATTGCGGCGTTGTCGCCGCAGAGCGACAGAGGCGGAACGAAAAATTCAACTCCGTGCTTTTTGCACATCGCCTCAAGTGAGGCGCGCAGGTGCGAGTTTGCGGCAACTCCGCCTGCCACCACAAGCTTTTTCGAGCCTGCCATACCAAGAGCCGCCTCGGCTTTCTTGGTAACGGCGGATACGATTTTTTCGGTATACGAAGCAGCAAGGTCGGCGCGGTTTATCTCTGTGCCCGACTGCTTTGAATTGTTGATGTAGTTAAGCGCGGCGGTCTTTATTCCGCTGAACGAGAAGTCCAGCGTGTCGCCTGCAAGCGCAGGCGAGGGAAGCGTGACCGCGTGCTTGTCGCCCTCGCAGGCAAGCTTATCCATAGCCGCGCCCGCAGGGTATGGCAGACCTATCACGCGCCCTATCTTGTCGAACGCCTCGCCTGCCGCGTCGTCGCGTGTCGCGCCAATCTCGTGAAGGGCGGTGTAGCTGTCGGCAGAGTAGATAGAGGTGTGACCGCCCGACACCACAAGGGCGGTGAAGGGGGGCTCAAGCTCCTCGAAAGCAAGATAATTGGCGGCAATGTGTCCCTTTATGTGGTTAACTCCGACAAGCGGAATATTGTTTGCGTAGGCAAGAGACTTGGCAAAATTCACGCCCACAAGGAGCGCGCCGATAAGTCCGGGGTGTGAGGTAACGGCGACCAGCCCCACGTCGCGGAGAGTAATTCCCGCCGTTTCAAGTGCCTCGTAGGTAATGCGCGATATTGCCTCAATGTGAGCGCGCGAGGCAATTTCGGGAACGACACCGCCGTAAAGACGGTGGGTGTCTATCTGCGAAGCGATAATATTTGAACGAATTTTTCTTACGCCCTCGCTCATTTCGACGACAGCCGCAGAGGTCTCGTCGCACGAGGACTCAAGTCCGAGTATGTACATTGTTTTCTCCTATTTTTGTAGTGGTGAGGATTTGGGGAGGTGATGGGGGAATGGGGAGGCGGGGAGACGGGGGAGGCGTGCCACTTTTTGAAAAAAGTGGCGCAAAAACTTTTCTGGAAAGGATTTAGGGTGATATTGGTTGGTTGCGTAGCCGTGGGTTGGGCTTTACTCTGCCGTGACCAAGGTTACGGAACAGTAAAGCCAAACATACGGCGAGTCGCCCAATCCCCTCAAAAAAATTTCAGAAAAGTTTTTTGCGGAGCTTTTTTTCAAAAAAGCGACCCGTTCTCCCCCGCCGCCAAACAATAATTTATCGTTCTCCCAAAGCCAACGCCATAAGCACAGCGTCCTCTTTTGGGTTTTGGTAAAAGCCCTTGCGCTCGCCTACCGTCTCAAAGCCCAGCTTTTCGTAAAGGGCGCGGGCGGCGGTGTTTGAACGTCGAACCTCTAAAAAAATATTCTCTATTCCGCGCTTTTTTGCTTCCGATTTGAGGGCGGTAAGCAGGGCGGCGGCAATACCCCTTCGTCTGAATTTCGGGTGTGTTGCCACGTTGGTTATATCTGCTTCGGGGGGCACGGCTATTATTCCCACGTATGCCGCCACCTTACCGTCGCAAAGCGCGACCAAGCCGAAGTTCTCGCCACTCAAAAGAAGCTCAAGCGACTTTTCTGACCAAGGCTCGGAAAACGAGAGCCTTTCAATCTCGGCGATTGCCGCGCAGTCGTCGGCGCGAAAAAGTCTTATCTCTGTCATAGTCCTTCGTAAATTTTCTCAACGCCCGCGCGAATTTTCTCAAGGCAGGCGCGGTAGTCCTCAAGGCTTCCGCCGTATGGGTCGGGAATGTCCTCGGGCATACAGGTTATTTTCGACGCGAACTGCGGAAACGCCGCCATCAGGCGCATTGCGTGGGATGAAGAAATGCCCACCACAAGGTCGGCGCACCTCATTGTTTCAATATCTATTTCGCGTGACGTGTGTGATTTGTAATCGTTGTCGGGGAGCGAGGGAATGCCCGACTCCTCAAGTGCCGTGCAGGCGTGGGGAGAGATAGGCTCGCCAAAGGCGGCGAGACCTGCCGAGGTGGCGCGCAGGTCCTTGCCCCCAAGCTTTTTGGGGTCGCAGGCGGTGCAAATTTCGGGAACTCTCGCAATGTGGTTGAACACCGCCTCAGCCATAGGCGAACGGCATGTGTTGCCCGTGCAGACAAAGCAGACGAGTCTTTGCCCTCTGCTTTTACAGAGCTTTTTTTCAAGCTCGGTTACAAGTGTATCGGTCATATCAATATCCGAATTTACCGCTTAAGGAATCGTCGTCGTCAATCCAGCTCTGAACGTCGATAATGCGGTAATTTTCCTTGTCGTCGCGGATAATAACGGTGGAGATACCTGCGTTGATGACCACGCGCTTGCACATCATACAGCTGCAAACGCCGGGAACGACAGAACCGTCGGAGGGGTCAACGCAAGCCATGTAAAGTGTTGCGCCAAGCATCTGCTCGCGGGGCGCGGCGATAATGGCGTTCTGCTCCGAGTGCACCGAACGGCAAAGCTCGTAGCGTTCGCCTCGGGGAATCTGAAGCTTGTCTCTCATACAGAAATTGAGGTCGGTGCAATTTTTTCTGCCTCTGGGCGAACCGTTGTAGCCCGTGGACACGATAACGTCGTTTTTGACGATAATCGAGCCGTATTTCTTTCTTAAGCAGGTGGCGCGCTCGGCAACCGTCTGCGCGATATCGAGGTAGTAATTGTGCTTTGAAACTCTTTCCATAGTGCCTCCCTTGTTTTTTAGATAACTATACATCTTATATTATACTGTGAAATCTCCAATAAATCAAGAGGAAATCCCAAATTTCTTGAAAAATGCTTCTTCTGCTCCTCGTTCCCGGTGTAAACCGGATAACCGAGATAGTGTAAGATGGTCCACCTTTAATTACAAAAAAGGGGCTGAGTTTTTAACTCAGCCCCTTTTGCATGATGTTTGGCGCACCGGATTCGCACCGCGTTAAACGATTATTCCAAAACCATACCCAAGCTTGCCGCCGTTTTTGAGGAACTGCTTATAGGCTTTTTTGAGGAAGCTGTCCTCGGGGAGGTCGTCTATGGAATCGGTAACGGGACAGTCAAAAATGCGCCAAAGTGCGCTTTTGTTTTCCTCGGGGTAAACGTTGCCATCGATTATGTCGTAGTCCGACATAAATTTGCGGATATTTGAACGCTCGTGGAGAATTTTCTCGTGCTCGGGGTAAAGCAGCCAAGAGGAGCAAACAAAGGCGATTGGCTCGTCGCCGAATTCGTCCTTGTAGAACTCACGAGCCATTCGGTAGGATTCAAGCACCTCGCCGTGGTCGAGGGGCGTGCCCGTCCGCGGGATATGCACGTTTAACACCTTTGACTCGGGTGTCAGTCTGACACCGTTTTTTTCATACTCTTTTTTGAACGTTATGACCTCAAACTGAAGTCGGCGGAAGGCAAACCTCGTCAGGTCGTACCAGCGCGCAAACCATTTCCAATCAGCCACAAATGTGCCCCACACGCCCTTGACGATGCGGCACTCGATAAGCTTGTATTTAAGGTCGCTCATTGCCGAAAACCAAAGCGAGCCGTCAAGTCCTTTTTCGGCGTAAAGCTCGCGGAGCTTGCGCGAAAGGAGAATGTGAACAAGCAGCTTTACCGTGTATTCGTGAACGCCCGAAAGCTCGGCAAGCTCGTTGCATTTTGGAATGAGGTCGATTCCGCTTAAGGTGCACTCTCTGTCGTAGGCCGTCAGAATTTCGTCAATTATTGCGTTGCAGTCGGCGTTGCCGCAGAGAGCACCGTAGGCGCGCAAAAGCTCTGCCGCGCCCTCTTCGGGATATTCAAATTCCTCAAAAAACGAGATGAGATAATTTTTCATATGTGATTCTCCTTTGCAGTTGTTCGGTGTGGTCGCGCCTTCGCGACCGCTGACCTATTGCCCGTCCGGCAGGACCGCGGCCTCGCCGCCGCAATTTTTTCGGTACTCCGACATTGAGATGCCGTATTTTTCCTTGAAACACTTACTTGCCCAGCTTACGTTGTTGAATCCGCTTTCGAAAACGATGTCGATAATGGCGGTGTCGCTGTGGGCAAGCATATTCGCCACGAAATTAAGGCGCAGGTCGTTGACAAACTCCGAAACCGTCACGCCGTAATACCTCTTCATAGACCGCGAGACGTGCTCACGGCTCTTGCCGCAAAGCTGGGAAATTGCGCTTATACCTCGCGTAAAATTCGGCTTTTTCTTCATCTCGCGGCGCAGTAAGACGAGCCAATATGGAATTTCGCCCTCTTTTTTCTCGCGAAAGCCCGAAAAATGCTTTGTCAGAATGTCGAAAATAAGAATCCGCAGGGCGGTTTTCAGCTTCTCCGGGTCGCCTGTAGCCGTTATTACCGCCATATGGGAGGAAAGCGATTCCATATCGCTCTCGCTCAGCTTCACCGAGGGCGGAAGCGTCGCGTAAAGAAGTCTGTCTCTGCCAAATCCGTTACCGAGAAAAGAAAAAATCGTGTCAGCCGTCTCGGCGGTAAAGGTGATGTTCAGCATATCGAAGGACTCGCCTCGGCGGCAAACGTAGTCGTGGGTGTCGCTTGGGCGGATAAAAACCGCATCACCGCGGGAAAGAGTCTCACACGCTCCGTTTACAAGGTGGGTCGCCTCGCCATCGAGGGAAATAAAAATCTCGTAATAATCGTGATAGTGGGGGCGGAAATATTCGGTGTTGCTGTGTACGTAGCGGTAGGAGCAGCCTATTTTGGTATCCACAAATCGGTCTGCGGTCAAAAGCTTGGCTTCCATTTTGAACATTCCCCCTTTCTTTGAGGCTATTATACCAAAGTAGGTATCAAAAATCAAGAGATTTCGCGTTTTTCCTTGTGCAAAATTGTCAGTTGAGCGCCGCAGCGGAGGATTTATTCGTCTTTTTTTATAAAAATAAAAAATCTGAGAAAAAATTTCAAAAAAATCTGTACAAAAGGAAAAAAATATGGTAAAATAAGGATGATAGAATTTATAGTTTCAAAAGGAGCTAATTATGAAAAAGGTTTACGAAGGAAAAACAAAAGACGTTTACTCACTTGACAACGGCAACGTGCTTCTCAAGTTCAAGGACGACTGCACAGGCAAGGACGGCGTTTTCGATCCCGGTGAAAACAGCGTAGGACTTACAATCGACGGTATCGGCAGAGCAAATCTTGAAACGTCGGTATACTATTTCGAGCTTTGCAAGAAGGCAGGCATCAAGACTCACTACGTCAGCGCAAACGTTGAGGAGGCTACAATGGAGGTTCTCCCCGCAGAGTGCTTTGGCAAGGACAAGGGCGGAAACGGACTTGAGGTTATCTGCCGTCTGGTTGCTACGGGCAGCTTTATCCGCAGATACGGCGAGTACATCAAGAACGGCACCGTGCTTGAGGGCGGATACGTTGAGTGCACCTTCAAGAACGACGAAAAGGGCGACCCGCTTGTAACGGGCGAGGGTCTCGTTGCGCTTGGCATTATGACCGCCGAGATGTTTGAGAGCCTTAAGGCGCAGACACTTGCGATTACGAAAATCGTTGCCGACGACCTTAAGACCATCGGACTTGACCTTTGGGATATCAAGTTTGAGTTTGGCTACAACAACGGCGAGGTTATTCTTATCGACGAGATCGCGTCGGGCAATATGCGCGTCTATAAGGGCGATACAATCGTTGACCCCGTTGAGCTCACAAAGCTTATCCTTAACAGATAAATTGAATCGGATAATTAAAAAGCTGTTTCTGCGGAAACAGCTTTTTTGCTTTGGAATGAATGTGATGGTAAATTGGTGTTTGGCGGCGAAGGCGCCGCAGCCCTATAGGTCAGCGCACCGTTGTTTGTGCGAACATAGTGCCACGCATCCCACTCGGTCGCTAAACACGACCTCGTTGGCTTTGGGTGCGATAAATTGGTGTTTGGCGGTGTGTTCGCACCGCACCCCGTTCCTTTGCCCCCCTTGTCAAAGGGGGGGCGGACCACGATAGTGCAGGTCGCTTGCGACCTTGTTAGCGAAGCGGGTGGGTTGGATTCAAAACGCAGAAACTATATGGAATCCCTCCACCGCGTTCCGCGGTCCCCCTCCCTTTGACAAGGGAGGCAAAGGAGGCGGTTTGTGC
>JBGVRT010000057.1:0-11156 GCA_045128735.1 Eubacteriales bacterium
CTCAAAAAAGTTTATACCTCGTGGCTTGACCTGTCCCCCGACGACGCGGGAACGCTAACCTCGATAACGCTGATTTTCGTCGCAGTCCTGCTCACAGGACTCGGAGTGTTTGACAAAATAGCCAAGCACGCAGGCGCAGGCACTCTCGTGCCCATAACGGGATTTGCTAACGCCGTAGCGTCGCCCGCCATAGACAGCCGCGGCGAGGGCACGGTGCTCGGCGTGGGCGCAAAGCTCTTCACGGTAGCGGGTCCCGTAATTCTCTACGGCATAACCGCAGGCGCCATCTACGGCGTAATCTATTGGGCTTCCACCATATAAGCCCTCTCGTCGCTGGTGTTTATGGGTGTTCGCACCGACAAAACAAAGAAGGAGCTGTCCGCAGGACAGCTCCTTTAATATTGCTGAAATATTATCCGAAATATTACTCGTTCGTATAGTTATCGAAGTAACCCTGAATATAGACGAAGGGTGTTCCCTTATCGCCCGAGCCCGAGGTAAGGTCGCACAAAGAACCGATAAGGTCTGTAAGACGTCTGGGTGTAGTACCCTCGGATGCCATCTTTCCTACAAGGTTGCCATCCTTCTCCTGAATCTTGGTCTTGATAGCCGCCTTAAGCTCCTCGCCCGAAAGATTTGCGAAATCGTTATCGGCAAGGTACTTGAGCTTAAGCTCGTTGGGCGTGCCCTCGAGTCCTGCGGTATATGCAGGCGAAACGACCGGGTCAGCAAGCTCCCAGATCTTTCCGATGGGGTCCTTGAACGCGCCGTCGCCGTAAACCATAACCTCTACAAGCTTGCCTGTCTTTTCAAGAAGCTTAGACTGGATAGCGTCAACCACGGGCTGGCACTCTCTGGGGAAAAGCTTTACCTGATCCTCGGTGGATTTATTGGAGCCGAGAAGTCCGTAATGCTCGTTATATCCGCTTCCGTTTACAGGTGCGTTCAGTATCTCGTCAAGACCTACAACGCGCTCTGCTCCCGCCGCCTTAAGAAGTCTCTTGGTGCGTGCGCGGGTGTGGATATCGCAGTTGATTACGTTCTTTGTATAAGCAAGAACCGCGCGGGGGTCGTTGGCGAAAATAATCTCAACCTCTGCTCCGCACTCCTTGACAAGACCCTCGTAATACTCAACGTAGTCAACACCCGTGAAGGGGTGCTTCTCATATCCGAAAAGCTCGCGGTACTTCTTGAGGTCAAGCACGTCGCTGTAAGGATTGATTCCCTTTTCGTCAAGTGCGTCAAGGCTAACAAGATGATTTCCAACCTCGTCGGAGGGATAGGAAAGCATAAGCACTATTTTCTTTGCGCCCTTTGCTATACCGCGAAGGCAGATTGCAAAACGGTTACGGCTGAGAATGGGGAAAATAACGCCCACGGTCTCGCCGCCAAGCTTGGCGCGAACGTCGCAAGCTATATCATCAACCGACGCATAATTGCCCTGTGCGCGGGCAACGACAGCCTCGGTGATTGCAACTATATCACGGTTGCGGATCTCAAATCCGTCGTCTGCCGAAGCTTCAAGGACAGAGTTTACAACTATCTCAACAATGTCGTCACCGCTTCTTATAATAGGCGCACGAACGCCACGGGATACTGTACCGACCATACGGCTCATAAAAATAACAACTCCTTAACGTCTCGCAGGCGCGAGACAAAAAATATTTTTTACATTCTATTATAGCACAAAAAAATTGCTTTGTAAAGTAGGATTGAAAATATTTTTTCGAAAATTTTTACCAATTTTTCCACCCTGCTCAAAGACTTTTTGCGCGCTCGTTCACCACGCCCTTGAAGTCAAGCAACGAGTGGGTGTACTCGCCGTCCATATAGGGGCTTGTAATAATAAAGTCTGCGGTTGCGCGGCTTGTGGCGATGGGAATATCGTAGACCTGCGCGATACGCAAAAGCGCCTTGACGTCGGGGTCGTGGGGCTGTGCGGTAAGCGGGTCGGAGAAGAAAATCACTATGTCTATCTTTCCGTCAACTATTCTCGCGCCTATCTGCTGGTCACCGCCCAGAGGTCCGCTGTTAAAGCCGCGGACGGGCAGACCCGTGCGCTCGGCTACCATTTTTGCCGTAGTGCCCGTACCGCAAAGAAAGTGGTGCTCAAGGATCTCCTTGTTCTCCTTGCACCATTCGATAAGCTCCTGTTTTTTATTGTCGTGGGCAATGAGCGCGATGTTTTTCTGCTCCGCCATCACCATTTTTACGTGTTCGTTTGCCATAATGCACCTCATATACAAAATCTCAACAATATGCTACCACAAATTAAGCGATATGTCAAGAAAAATAACGTTAATTCGGCTTTAATTTTAGCGAAAGCCTTGACAGCGGGCAAAAAGTCAACACACGGTTGTTTGCGCGAAAAAAGGAGCTGTGTTCTTAACGAATCAGCCCCTTTTCGATTTATCAATAATTTGTTTCGTGAAGCTCGAAGTAGCTCTGGGGGTGTGCGCAGGTGGGGCAGACAAGAGGTGCCTTTGTGCCTACCACGATATGTCCGCAGTTGCGGCATTCCCAAACCTTTACCTCGCTCTTTTCAAACACGGTTGCAGTCTCAACGTTATTCAGAAGCGCGCGGTATCTCTCCTCGTGGGTCTTTTCGATTGCCGCTACGAGTCTGAACTTCTTTGCAAGCGCGGTGAAGCCTTCCTCCTCCGCATCCTTAGCAAAGTTCTCATACATATCTGTCCACTCGTAGTTTTCGCCTTCTGCGGCGTGAAGAAGATTCTCTGCTGTTCCGCTGATTCCGTCAAGCTCCTTGAACCACAGCTTTGCATGCTCCTTTTCGTTCTCTGCGGTCTTCAAGAAGAGCGCGGCGATCTGCTCGTAGCCCTCTTTCTTTGCCACCGATGCGAAATAGGTATACTTGTTTCTTGCCTCGGACTCGCCTGCAAAAGCCGCCTCGAGGTTCTTTTGTGTTTTTGTTCCGTCGTATTTGCTCATTGCTTTTTCCTCCGTAAATATTGGTTTTCAATTAAATTTTATCACAGCAACACAGCGTTGTCAATACAGTATTTGTAAATATTTTACTTTTTATACTTATTGTCGAAATATTCGATAAGTCTGTATGCGTTGCGGTTAATTTCCGCCATATATTCCGTGCACTCGGTATATTCCTCGTGCTCGTTTGAGACGATACCCTTGTTGGAATTGGTGCTCGACACGTCGCGGATTCTGCCGTCGGGCATAACCGCGTTTCTCGGGTCGTTGTCAAGGTACTGGAACCAATGCCAGCCCACGCAGTTCTTGGCTTCAAGCAGACGGAGAGTGTAGTTCTGATAGAACATTCCTCTATCCTTTTGCGTTGCCACGAACTGACCTGCGCCCGCGGTGTTTCCAAGCCCCGAATCGCCTGCCTTGGCGTAGAACTCGGTTACCATAAAGGGGCAGTTTGCGCTCTTTGCGATAAGGTAGACCGAGTCTGCCTGAGGCTGCCAGGTACCGTACCAGTTTATGGTGATGCAGTCGAGGTACAAGCCTGCAAACTTAAGCACCCATTTTGCGTTGCGGACGCCTGTGAGGAAACGGGTTCCGAGAAGCATATGGTTGGGGTCGTACTTCCGCATTGCGGCGGTTACCACGTTGTAGTACCTATCCCACACGAAGCCGCGGAAAAGGTCGTAGTATTCGGGCTTGATGTCGCTTTCGGCGGGGATTTCCTTGCCCGTCATATTCTTGAGCCAGGTCCACGCGCAGGCGTAGGAATAGTAATTTGCTTCCTTTTCGGGGTCAAGTGAAAGGTAGGAAAGCAGCATTCTTTCCTGCATGGGAAGCTCGTTGTCGGTGGTGAAGCCGAGAATGTTGGGGTTGTCGCGGAGCTTTTCAGCCGCCTGTGCCTGCCTGTCGGCAAACTCAACGAACTTGGGGTCAAAGACGTTCATCGTGTTGTTCTCGGAGAAGGTACTGCTTCCGCCCTTGGAATTGGCTGTGCCGATAGTTCTTCCGTAGGCGTAGGCAAAGCCGATAGAGCGCTGAGAAACGATAGGCTCGTCAAGGTTGGCAACGTAAGGCGAGGGATTTGCGGACGCAAAGAAATGCAAATCGTCTCTCAGTCTGCGAGCCGTCTGCTTGCCCCAATTCTCAAGAGTGCCATACTTTTCAAGCGTCTTTTGCATCTGATATTCAGAGCCTTGATAGTTGGGTTCAACCTGGCTCAGCGCGCGCACCACGAAGGGGTAGCCAAGCGGGTCGATGACCCAGAAGCGTCCGTCTATTTTCTCAACGCGGAAGAAGCCCGTAGCCTCGCGGCGGCGCGATTCGTCCATAAGTCCGCCGTATACGTCGGTCTTATATTCCTTAAGCGGCGCGTATTCGTCGATATCCTTGAGATCGTCCAGGTTTCTCGTCTTGGCAGGCTTTTTGGCACTTTCGTAGGTGGTAGATGATGAGGAGAAATAGACCGTCTTAGTGTACTGCTCCTCGGGAGATTCTATCAGCTCCGCCTCAAGCTCGGGAGCGTTTTCAAGCTCAACGTAGCGCGCTTTCCATTCGTCGTACATTTTTTGCGCCCACGCCCAGATTTCGGCGTCCTTCTTTTCGTCGCCCGAAAGTACCTTTACAAAGGGCTCGGGCTCATTGTCAAGCACCTCAAGGTAAAGCTGGTCGGGTCTTATTCTTATTTCCGCGTCGCAATACGCGGAGGCGCAGACCACAAGGGCAATTTCCTTTTTGCCCGCCTTTTTCGCGTCGGCAACGCACTTTGTAATATTGCAACCCATAAAGCCCGAAAGCATTGCCTCGTCAAGCTTTTCGCCAAAGGCGGGGAAGGTGTTGTAGGTCAGCGTTCTCAAGTCGCCCTCAAATTCCACGGGGTGAACGCTGTAGTTGACCGCCTCGGCTACAGATATACTTGTTTTGAGTAGCAATCTGACGTATGCGCCGTCAAGCTCGGAGAGGTCGAATTTAAGTATAAGATACCTGTTCCAATCCGTGCCCGGGGCGTGCTTGAGGACAAGCATATCGCTTGGCAGACCGAATTCCTCATTTATTTTGTCGATACTCTTGTCAGCGTGCGCGCCGCTTCTGACGTATGAGGCTTGAATGGGATAAATTTTCTTTGCGTTCATAGCTAAAGCTCCTTTCGGATTTGTTCTCTGTTGCCTTTTTTATACCATAAAAAAGGGGCTGTGTCAACGACACAGCAGACTTTTTGGATATATTGACCAATATTTTGGGAAAATGCGCCAATAATGACGCCGCAAACGGCTATGGGCTTTAGTGCAAGCAGACGGAAATCTTCGGCAGAAAAGGCAGGAAACGTGGGAGGCGGATAAATTATTGTTTGAAGGTGTGTTCGCACCGCAGCCCGCGAGAAAAGTTTTTGCGGAGCTTTTTTCAAAAAGCGACAATCTCGCGACCGCCTCCCCATGCGGCGTTTTTCTTTTGGGAACTTTTCTTTTTGCGCCTTTGGCTTCAAAAAGAAAAGTGGATTTCCTCTTTGGGTGTCAAAAAATCTGTGTACAGATAAAAAGTTACAATTTACGAGATATAAACTATTTTTTTATTTATTTCACAACCGTTTTATAAAGCGCAAACCGTAACCCCGCTTTTTCTTTTTGATGCAAAAGGCGCAAAAAGAAAAAGCTCAAGAAAAAGAAAAACGCCGATGCGCCTGCGGGCGCGAGATTGTCGCTTTTTGAAAAAAGTTCCGCAAAAACTTTTCTCGCGGGCTGCGGTGCGAACACACCGCCAAACACCAATTTCTCGGCACACCCCCATCACTCACGCTCCGCTATAAGGGAACGATGGCATAGGCTGAAGCTTAAAGAGATTTTGCTTGTGCAGGCGGTCTATTTTCTCCTTGTGCTCGGCGTTTTCAATAACGCCTGTGCGAATGTAACAGTCAAGCTCGGCGTAGGTAAAACCGAGGTTGTCCTCGTCGGTCTTGCCGCAAAGTCCGTCGATGGGAGTCTTGTCCACAAGCTCGTCGGGGAGACCCAACACACGCCCAATCTGCTTCACCTCGTCAACCGTAAGGTTGGCAAGAGGGCTGAAATCACCCGCCGAGTCGCCGTAGCGCGTGGAATAACCCACGTAGTCCTCCGAAAGATTGCAGGTGTTCGCCACACGTCCGTTACAGCTCTGCGAGACCGCGTAAAGAGTAGTCATTCTGATACGCGGCGGCAGATTGTTCAAGGTTTGTGCGGTCAGCTCAAGCCCGTCGGGCATAGCCGCCTTGAGCCCGTCCGCGGCGTCCTTTATATTTACAAGGTAATGCTTTATCCCAAGGTGCTCCACAAGCGCGTACGAGCAGTCGATGTCGAACTGCTCGCCATATGGCATTAAGACACCTATCACCCTGTCACGACCAAGCGCCTCGGCACAGAGTGCCGCCACCACCGAGCTGTCCTTACCGCCCGATATGCCCACCACCGCCGAGCACCCCTTTCCGTTTCTTTCAAAAAAATCTCTTATCCAATTAACACAAGCGTTTTTGACCTTCAACGCATCAAACATTTCCATTCTCCTTTTCGTAATCAAGATAGAAGCAAAGCCCTATTGGCGGATACAGGTTAATTATAGCATAACGTCGCCCCAAAGTCAAGGCAAAACAAAGAACAGCGTGATGCCCCAAACGGAGCATCACGCTAAATTCATATCAAATATTCAATTAGCCAAGCTTTGCGGAGTTGATTTTGATACCGGGGCCCATTGTGGACGCGATAACACAGCTCTTGATGTACTGTCCCTTTGCAGCTGCGGGCTTAGCCTTGATAACTGCGTTCATAAGAGTGGTGAAGTTCTCCTCGAGCTTATCTGCACCGAAGGATGCCTTACCGATGGGGCAGTGGATAATGTTTGTCTTATCAAGTCTGTACTCGATCTTACCTGCCTTAGCCTCGTTTACCGCACGGGCAACGTCGGGTGTAACTGTACCTGCCTTGGGGTTGGGCATAAGTCCCTTAGGACCAAGAACCTTACCAAGACGTCCAACAACGCCCATCATATCGGGGCTTGCGATAACAACGTCGAACTCAAACCAGTTCTCCTTGGTGATCTTCTCAACAAGGTCCATCTCGCCAACGTACTCTGCGCCTGCAGCCTTTGCAGCCTCAGCCTTATCGCCCTTTGCAAATACAAGGGTTCTTACAGTCTTACCTGTTCCGTTGGGAAGGACAACTGCGCCTCTGACCTGCTGGTCAGCGTGACGCGAGTCAACACCAAGTCTTACGTGGATCTCGATAGTCTCATCGAACTTTGCCTTCGATGTCTGGCAAACGAGCGCGAGAGCCTCTGCGGGATCGTATGCCTTATTCTTTTCAATCAGCTTTACGCTGTCAGTATATTTCTTTCCCATTTTCAAGCTCCTCCTTAGTCCTCAACGGTGATACCCATGCTGCGGGCTGTACCTGCGATCATGCTCATTGCGGTCTCTACACTTGCCGCGTTGAGGTCGGGCATCTTCTGCTCAGCGATCTTTCTTACCTGATCCTTTGTAAGCTTTGCAACCTTTGTCTTGTTGGGCTTAGCGGATCCGGACTCGATGCCTGCTGCCTTCTTGATAAGAACAGGAGCGGGGGGAGTCTTTGTGATGAATGTGAAGGAACGGTCTGCGTAAACAGTGATAACAACGGGGATGATAAGACCGATATCGTTCTTAGTTCTCTCGTTGAATTCCTTTGTGAATACGGGGATTGCGACACCGTACTGACCCAGTGCGGGACCTACGGGGGGCTGGGGTGTAGCCTTACCTGCAGGAAGCTGCAGTTTGATATAACCCATGATCTTCTTTGCCATAATAAATTATACCTCCATATGTGGTGATGATACGGGAGAATTGAAAAATTTTTCTCCCTCCCACGTTTTTGCAAGTGAGTTGCCTCGCTTGCCGCCTTAAAAAGGACTTATTTCTGAACCTTAACGCTGCCCGCGTCGAGCTCGACAGGAAGATCGCGGCGGCCTTTCTTAACAAGAACCGTGACCTTGCTGTAATTTTCCGAGATGTCCTGAACGGTACCCGTGTATCCCTCGAACAGTCCGCTTGCGATAACGACCTCGTCGCCAATACCGAAAGGAAGCTTTACCTTCTTTTCCTCAAGCTCAAGACCGTCAACCTCTGCCTGCGAAAGCGGCGTGGGGTTCGATCCGGGGCCAACGAATCCCGTCACGCCCGTGATGTTTCTCACGATGTGCCAGGTCTCCTCGGTCATAAGCATCTTCACCAGAACGTAGCTGGGGAAGACCTTGCTTTCAACCTCGACCTCTTTGTCGCCCTTCTTTTCGACGGTGACCTCGACAGGAATTCTTATGTCGAATATCTTGTCCTCAAGACCGCGGTTTTCGATAATTTTTTCAAGACTTGCCTTTACCTTGTTCTCGTAGCCTGCGTAGGTGTGCGCCACGTACCATCTGACTCCGAGATGACTCTTGTCAATGTTTATCATAGTCTCTCTCCTTCTTGATTAGAAGAGAACGCTGAGAGCTGTGATTCCCTTCATGAATACCAGGTCAGCCAAAGCGATAATAATCGCCAATGCAACGACCGCAACAACAACTACGATAGTGTTCTTGCGTACCTGGTCACGGGGAGACCATACGATTTTCTTGAATTCGCTCTTAAGACTGCGGAAAAACTTTCCAACCTTCTCGCGCTTCACGATGCAGTAAACAGCGATTGCGATTACAACTACTCCGAGAATGATGAGCGAAACGATATCGGATGTTCCGAATCCTTCCTCTTCCTCACCTGTGGTCTCGGTGTCATGATCGTGATCGTGACCGTCATCGGTAGCATCCGCCTTAGCATCGTCTGCAGGCTCAGTTTCCTCAACCGTTTCGTCCGTTGCGTCGTCTGTGAGCTGCTCTGTTTCAGCAACCTCAGCGTCTGCGTCTACGGGGGCGGAGAGAATGTCATTGCCCGCTACAACTGTTTCTTCAGCAAAAGCCGTCATCGAGAATACCGAAAGCATAAGAACTACAGCCAAAAGGATAAGCGAGGTTCTTCTAAGCTTTGTGTTGAGCATTTTTTCTTCTCCTCTCGAATTACTTGGATTCTTTGTGAAGAGTGTGCTTGCGGCAGAATCTGCAGTACTTGTTAAGCTCAAGTCTGTCAGGGTCATTCTTCTTGTTCTTCTTTGTGTCATAGTTTCTCTGCTTGCACTCGCTGCAAACGAGAGTGATCTTGACTCTTACGTCATTAGCCATTTTAGCGGCACCTCCCATTAAAATATTTATTTGACCGAAAGGTCATATAGTACCTCCCTCTGAAGCAGTCTGCCCGATTGGCGCAAGGGCAACAACAAAAAACTCTGCTCGCAGAGGTGATGACATTATACCACATTTTTTATAGCTTGTCAATAGTTTTTGGAAATTTTTTTGCGAAACGGAGAAACGGGTCGCTTTTTTGAAAAAAAGCTCCGCAAAAAACTTTTCTGAAGATTTTTTGAGGGGATTGGGCGACTCGCTGTATGTTTGGCTTTACTGTTCCGTAACCTTGGTCACGCTGACGGATGGCACTCCCATCTGTCGTCAGGGACCACCGAGACCCTGCCGACACTCACGTACAAGTTACCTTATGCCGCCCAAGGCTAACGAGGTGTTGTTCAGACACCGAGTGGGATGCGTGGTACTATGTTCGCACAAACAATCGCGCGCTGACCTATAGGGCTGCGGCGCCTTCGCCGCCAAATAATAATTTATCGAATAACACTTGATTTTCTCGCAAAAAAATGGTATACTGTTAAAAAAGGCGAAAGGAGGGTGAACGATGCACACGGGAGAATCAGCCGAAATGTATCTTGAATGTATACTTGAGCTTGCCGAAGAGCAGGGCGAGGTGCGTTCGATAGACGTGGCACACAAGACCGGATACTCAAAGCCAAGCGTCAGCCGCGCAATGGGGCTGCTCAAGAAAAGCGGCCACATCGACGTTGACGAGAGCGGCTACATCACGCTGAGCGCAAGCGGACGCGCCATAGCCGAAAAAATCTTCGAGCGACATCGCCTTATCACCCAATTTCTTATGAAGCTCGGGGTCAACCCCGAAACAGCCGCCGAGGACGCTTGCAAAATCGAGCACGTTATCAGCGACGAATCCTTTGCGAAAATAAAGGAATTTGCAGGCAGATTTTAGGAGGTTTCCGATGATCAGAATTTTAACAGTCAGCTCGGCGAATATGGACTTCGTCCTTGACACGCCGAGAATTCCCGAGGGAGGCGAGTCGATCGTCTGCTCGGGCGGATATAAATATATTCCCGGCGGCAAGGGCGCAAATTCAGCCGTCGCCGTGGCAAGACTCGGCGGCAGCTCGGTGTTCTGCGCCTGCGTGGGCAGAGACTCAAACGGCAGTGCCCTGCTGGAGCTGTACAACAACGAAGGAATCGACACGCGCTTTCTCTACCGCGCAAGCGACGCCCCCACGGGACTGGCGGTAATAATGGTAGAGGGCAACGGACAAAACCGAATAATGGTCTACCCCGGCGCGAACGCAAAGATAACCAAGGAGGCTATCGACTCGGCGATTTCGGAGTCACGCCCCGACGCGCTGTTTATGCAGCTTGAGACAACGCCGTCAACCGTCATTTACGCCGCAAACGCGGCAAAGGCGGCGGGAATCCCCGTAGTCATCGACGCGGGTCCCGCAGACCCGGATTTTCCCCTTGATATGCTCCCCGAAATCGAGATCTTCTCGCCAAACGAGACCGAAACCGAGATTTTCACGGGAATAAAGCCCACCGACGAGGCTTCCTGCGCCGAAGCGGTAAAAAAGCTTGCCGAGCACGTGAGCGCAAAGCATTTCTGCATCAAGCTGGGTGATAAGGGCTGTTACGTGGACGGAGTTATCGTTCCGTCATATAAGACCGAAGCGGTGGATACCACAGCCGCAGGCGATACCTTTACCGCGGCACTCACACTTGAATACCTCAAGGACGGCGACATTCTCCGCGCCGCAAGATTTGCCAACGCGGCGGCGTCGGTAGTGGTGAGCCGCCCCGGCGCAAGCTCCTCAATTCCCGGCCGTGCAGAGGTTGAGGCCGTTTTGAGGCAGAAATAGAAAAGCCGAAAATTTGATTTGAAATACAAAAGGGGCTGATTCATTGCGAATACAGCTCCTTTTTTTGCGCAAAATATAACGCCAACAAAACCGACAAATTATTGTTTAGCGGTATGTTCGCACCGCAGCCGTTCCTTTGCCCCCCTTGTCAAAGGG
>JBGVRT010000058.1:0-1580 GCA_045128735.1 Eubacteriales bacterium
AGGATCCAGAGTACCGCAGGACACGTGAAACCCTGTGGGAAGCCGGGGGGACCACCCTCCAACCCTAAATACTACTTGATGACCGATAGAGGAGCAGTACCGTGAGGGAAAGGTGAAAAGGACCCCGGGAGGGGAGTGAAAAAGAACCTGGAACCTTGTGCTTACAAGCACTCAAAGCACGTTAATGTGTGATGAGGTACTTTTTGTAGAACGGTCCGGCGAGTTATTGAACGTAGCAAGCTTAAGGTATACAGTACCGGAGGCGACGCGAGAGCGAGTCTGAACAGGGCGACTAAGTTGCGTGCAATAGACCCGAAACCAGGTGACCTATCCATGGGCAGGTTGAAGTGGAGGTAAAACTCCATGGAGGACCGAACCGACCCCCGTTGCAATGGTGGCGGATGACCTGTGGATAGCGGAGAAATTCTAATCGAACTTGGAGATAGCTGGTTCTCCCCGAAATAGCTTTAGGGCTAGCGTTGACGTAAAGATTACCGGAGGTAAAGCACTGAATGGGCTAGGGGGCGATAAGCTTACTGAACCCTATCAAACTCTGAATGCCGGATAATTGTTAGTCAGCAGTCAGACAGTGTGAGATAAGTCTCATTGTCAAAAGGGAAACAGCCCAGACCCACAGCTAAGGTCCCAAATATATGCTAAGTGGAAAACGATGTGGAATTGCGAAAACAACCAGGATGTTGGCTTAGAAGCAGCCACTCATTAAAAGAGTGCGTAATAGCTCACTGGTCGAGTGATTCTGCGCGGAAAATATAACGGGGCTAAGCATATAACCGAAGCTTGGGATATCCTATGGATATGGTAGGGGAGCGTCGAATACGGGGTGAAGTCGTAGCGGAAGCAGCGGTGGACTGTATTCGAGTGAGAATGCCGGAATGAGTAGCGAGAATTATGTGGGAATCATAATGGCCGAAAATCTAAGGTTTCTTGGGGAAGGTTCGTCCGCCCAAGGTAAGCCGGGAGCTAAGGCGAGGCCGCAAGGCGTAGTCGATGCACATACGGTTGAAATTCCGTAGCCACCGAAACTTAAACTAGAGGGACACTTGAAACTAGCTGGACCCGGGCGTTGGTTGACCCGGGCGAAAGGGACCGAAATAAAGTAGGGAAGCCAGTGAACATCGAGGCGAGAAAAGCTCTAGCGAATGCTAAGGTGCCCGTACCGCAAACCGACACAGGTAGATGAGGAGAGAATCCTAAGGCCAACGGGAGAAGGGTTGTTAAGGAACTCGGCAAAATCACCCCGTAACTTCGGGATAAGGGGAGCCTCGAAAGAGGCCGCAGAGAATAGGCCCAAGCGACTGTTTACCAAAAACACAGGTCTATGCTAAATCGAAAGATGACGTATATGGGCTGACGCCTGCCCGGTGCCGGAAGGTTAAGAGGAGGGCTTAGCGCAAGCGAAGGTCTGAATTGAAGCCCCGGTAAACGGCGGCCGTAACTATAACGGTCCTAAGGTAGCGAAATTCCTTGTCAGGTAAGTTCTGACCCGCACGAATGGCGTAACGATTTGGGCGCTGTCTCAACAGCCCACCCGGCGAAATTGTTGTACTGGTGAAGAAGCC
>JBGVRT010000059.1:0-9460 GCA_045128735.1 Eubacteriales bacterium
ACCTCAGCGTAGCAACCCCCGACGTCATCAAGGCTCCCTACCGCAAGGGAAAGAAAGCGTAATTATAAGGAGGATTTGAACAATGAAACTTGATAAAATGATCGCAGTAAGAACCAATAAGACCATCTACCGTGATGGCGATACCTGTGTAAAGGTATTCAACGAAGAGTATTCCAAGGCTGACGTTCTCAACGAGGCACTCAATCAGGCAAGAGTTGAAGAAACCGGTCTTAACATTCCGAAAATCCTCGGCGTTACGATGAACGACGGCAAGTGGGCTATCGTTTCCGAATTCATCAAGGGTAAGACCTTGGCACAGCTCATGGAGGAAGAGCCCGAGAAGAAGGCTGAGTACATCGAGCTTCTCGTTGACCTTCAGATGAGCGTTCACGCAAAGACCTGTCCCCTTCTCACCAAGCTCAAGGATAAGATGAACCGCAAGATCACCATCGCTGACCTTGACGCAACCACCCGTTACGATCTTCACACCCGCCTTGAGGGTATGCCCAAGCACAACAAGGTATGCCACGGCGATTTCAACCCCTCCAACATCATCATTACCGAGGACGGTACCCCCTACATTCTCGACTGGTCTCACGCAACGCAGGGTAACGCTTCCGCAGACGTAGCTCGTACCTATCTGCTCTTCATGCTTAAGGGCGACTTCGACGGTGCTGAGCTCTACCTGAATCTCTTCTGCGAAAAGAGCGGTACTGCAAAGAAGTACGTTCAGAAATGGATGCCGATCGTTGCAGCTTCCCAGTCCGTAAAGGGTAACGAGAAGGAGCGTGAATTCCTCCTCTCCTGGACCAACGTTGTTGATTACGAATAATCAAGCGTTTTCCTATAACCGATGCGGAGCTTCCGAAATACGTTCAGGGAAGCTCCGCAAAATCCTGAAAAAAATAAATAGATAGAGGTAATGAATCATGCTTAAAATCACAGTTTGTATCGGAAGCTCCTGCCACATTAAGGGCTCCCGTCAGGTAGTAGAACAGCTCCAGTATTTGATCGCAGAAAACAAACTCGGCGACAAGGTAGAGCTTGGAGGCACCTTCTGCATGGGCAAGTGCCAGCAGGGTGTGTGCGTAACCGTAAATGATGCCTTCTATTCGGTTACTCCCGATACCGTAGAAGAGTTCTTCGCAAAGGAAATTTTGGCAAAGGTATAAGATTATGATTTTCGTTCAGGTTTGTGTTGGCTCATCTTGCCACCTCAAGGGCTCGCAGGATATCGTGGAGCTCTTTGAAAAAGCCGTGAAGGATCATAACATAGAGGACGAGGTCGTGCTTTCCGGTAGCTTCTGCATCGGAAAGTGCAACCGAGTCGGTGTCACCGTTCAAGTTGACGACGAAATCCACGTCGGAATCACAAGAGAGAATTTCAAGGAATTCTTCACGGAGAACATATTAAAAGTTATTGAAAACGAAAGGAAGTGACGGTCATGGCAAACTGCTTAACACTCAAAAAATCCAACTGTAAGAACTGCTATAAGTGTATCCGTCACTGCCCTGTTAAGGCTATCCGCTTTTCGGGTAACCAAGCCCATATTATCGGCAATGAGTGCATTCTGTGCGGTCATTGCTTTGTTGTGTGCCCCCAGAATGCAAAGGAGATCGTGGACAGCACGGAAAAGGTCAGGGTTCTGATCCAGAGTGGCGATCCGGTCATCGTCAGCCTTGCTCCCTCCTTTGTTGCAAACTACGACGGTGTTGGAATCGAGGCGATGCGCAAGGCGCTTAAAAAGCTTGGCTTTGCCGACGTCGAGGAAACCGCCATCGGTGCAACCATCGTTAAGACCGAGTATGAGAGAATGCTTCGCGAGGAGGAGCACGATATTATCATCACCTCCTGCTGTCATTCCATCAATCTTCTGATACAGAAATACTTCCCTGCCGAGCTTCCCTATCTTGCAGATGTAATGTCGCCTATGCAGGCACACTGCGTAGATATCAAGAAGCGCATCCCGAACGCAAAGACGGTATTCATCGGTCCGTGCGTAGCAAAGAAGGACGAGGCAGAATATTACGAGGGTCCGGTTGACGCCGTGCTTACCTTTGAAGAGCTTACCAACTGGCTCAAAGCCGAGCATATCACCCTTGATAAGGAGCTCGACAACACGCCCGAAAGCCGCGCACGTTTCTTCCCCACAACCGGAGGAATCCTCAAGACGATGGCACAGAATGCACCCGGATATACCTATATGGCACTTGACGGCGTTGAGAACTGTATCACCGCTCTCAAGGATATTGAAAACGGAAAGATACACAAGTGCTTTATCGAGATGTCTGCGTGTGTCGGAAGCTGCATCGGCGGACCTGTTATGGAAAAGTATCACCGCTCACCCGTACACGATTACATGTCGGTTGCACAGTATGCGGGAACACGCGATTTCGACGTAGCACAGCCCGACGCTCTCACCCTGAAAAAGAATTTTACGGTCATTGACCATAAGCTTATGCAGCCTGCCGAGTATGAGATCGCTGCCGTTCTTCGTCAGATGGGTAAGTTCAAGCCCTCCGACGAGCTCAACTGCGGCTCCTGCGGATACAACTCCTGCCGCGAGAAGGCGATTGCGATCTGCCAAGGAAAAGCGGAGATCTCCATGTGTCTGCCCTTCCTTAAGGATAAGGCAGAAAGCTTCTCGGATACCATCGTAAGAAATACCCCCAACGGTCTGATCGTCCTCAATGAAAATCTTGAGGTTCAGCAGATCAACGCGGCGGCAAGAAAGATCATGAACATCCGCTCCGAATCTGACGTGCTTGGCGAGCCGGTCATCCGCATCCTCGATCCTGCCGTATTTGTCAGCGTCAGAAACAGCGGAAGAAGCGTAAGAGACCAGAAGGTTTATCTTGCGGAGTACAAAAAGTACGTTGAACAGACCGTCGTATTCGATCCCGATTCCCGTATGCTCGTCGGCATTATGCGCGACATAACGGACGAGGAAGCCGAGAGAGAAAGAAAGACGAGAATCAATCAGCAAACCGTTGAGGTTGCCGATACCGTCGTTGAAAAACAGATGAGAATCGTACAGGAAATCGCTTCTCTGCTCGGAGAGACCGCAGCAGAAACCAAGATCGCCCTGACGAAGCTAAAGGAGTCTATCGGCGATGAATGATTTGTGCGCAGATATCGGATACAAAAGCATCAATCATATCGGTGAGGAGCTTTGCGGTGACCACGTAGACATCGTAGAAGAAAACGAAAACTCCACAGTCATCGTGCTGGCAGACGGTCTTGGAAGCGGTGTTAAGGCGAGTATCCTTTCCACTCTGACCTCCAAGATCATCTCAACAATGATGGCTGCGGGACTTCCCATTGAGGAATGTGTGTCTACGATTGCCGCTACCCTTCCCGTTTGCTCGGTGCGCGGCGTGGCATATTCCACCTTTACCATTATTCATATTCAAAACAACGACACAGCTGAGATCATCCAGTATGACAATCCTCACGTGATCGCTTACAGAAACTTTGAGATTTACGATTATCCCAAGACCGAGTTGAACATCGGCGGCAAAAAGATCTACAAATCCACCATCAAGCTTCAGGAGGATGACGTTTTCATCGGTATGAGTGACGGCTGTCCCCACGCCGGACTTGGCGGAAGATACAACTTCGGTTGGAAGCGAGAGGATATTGCGGATTATATGCAAGCCCTTATTTGCGGCGGATATACCGCTAAGAACCTCTCCACGATGCTTGTAGATGAGTGTGATAAGCTTTACGGACACAAGCCCGGAGACGACACAACCGCCTGCGTTGTGAAAATCAGAAAGAGAGAGCCGATGAACATTCTCTTCGGTCCTCCCTCAAACCGAGACGATTGTGACCGAATGATGTCACTCTTCTTCTCAAAGGAAGGAAAGCACATTATCTGCGGAGGAACCACATCGTCTATCGCAGCTAAATTCCTTGGTAAGACCGTAAAAGCAAGTCTGAAATTTGAGCGTTCGGATATTCCTCCGATTGCTGAGATCGAGGGCGTTGATCTGGTTACCGAGGGCGTTATTACGATGAACCGCGTGATTGAATACGCAAAGGACTATCTCGGTGAAAACGAGCTATACGAAACATGGAACTTTAAGAAGGACGGTGCATCTCTCATCAGCAGACTGCTCTTTGAGGAAGCAACCGATATCAACTTCTACGTTGGCAGAGCGGTTAATCCTGCCCATCAGAACCCCGACCTTCCGATCAACTTCAATATCAAGATGAATCTTGTAGAGGAGCTTTCCGCTTGCCTCAAGAAAATGGGTAAGCGTATTAAGGTCAGTTATTTCTAAGGAGGTGCAAAATGCGTAAATTTGATACAAAAGTACAGCATTTGAAATATAAAGTATTGCGCGAGGTAGCACGCCTTGCATGGAAGGATACGCTGCTTGAGCACGTAATGGATATTCCCAAGACCATCGTGCCGGGTAACGAGCCTACTATGAGATGCTGTGTTTATAAAGAGCGTGCCATTCTCGGTGAGCGTGTCAAGATCGCAATGGGCGGTGATAAGAACAATCCCAACGTCATTGAGGTCATTGATATTGCTTGCGACGAATGCCCTGTCGGCGGTTATGAGGTTACAAATGCCTGCCGTGGCTGTCTTGCACACCGTTGCGAGGACGTTTGCAAATTCGGTGCCATCTCCTTTGATCATCAGCACGTAGCTCACATAGACAAATCCAAGTGTAAGGAGTGCGGAGCCTGCGCAAAGGTCTGCCCCTATACCGCGATCGTCAGCCGTAAGCGTCCCTGTCAGAACGCTTGTAAGGTAAAGGCGATCTCGATGAACGAGCAAAAGGCGGCTACCATTGATAACCACAAGTGCATTCAGTGCGGTGCCTGCGTTTATCAGTGCCCCTTTGGTGCGATTATGGATAAGTCTTATATTCTCAACGTCATTGACATCATCAAGAAGAGCGAGAACAATGAGAAATATAAGGTTTACGCAATGGTTGCTCCCTCTATTTCAAGTCAGTTTACCTACGCAAAGCTCGGTCAGGTCATTACAGGCCTTAAGGAGCTTGGATTCTTTACCGTAGTAGAAGCAGCGCTTGGCGCGGATATGGTTGCTCAGGCTGAGTCCCGCGAGCTCGCGGAAAAAGGTCTTTTGACCAGTTCCTGCTGCCCCGCTTTCGTTGCCTATGTAAAGTCCGCATTCCCCGATCTTTTGAAGTATGTTTCGCACAACCTCTCTCCGATGGCTACCCTTGCTAAGTACATTAAGGATAACACGCCGAATGCAAAGATTGTTTTCATCGGTCCTTGCACGGCAAAGAAGGCTGAAGCTCAGCTTGAAGAGGTGAAACCCTACATTGATGCGGTTATGACCTTTGAGGAGCTTCAGGCACTCTATGATAGCAAGGATATTGACATTACAACACTTGGCGAGGACGTGCTTGATAACGCTTCCTACTTCGGTCGTATCTTTGCTCGCTCCGGCGGTCTTTCCGATGCTGTGGCACAAGGACTTAAGGAACAGAATATCGACTTCGATCTGAAGGCAGTTCCCTGCGACGGTATTGAAGCTTGCCGTATGGCTCTGCTCAAGCTGAACAAGGGCATTCTCGACGGTAACTTTATCGAAGGCATGGCTTGTATCGGCGGATGTATCGGCGGTGCAGGATGTCTTACCCACGGTGAAAAGAACAAATCCGAGGTTGACAAGTACGGTCGAGAGGCATTTGAAAAAACGATCGGTGATGCCGTTTCCCAGCTTAAATAAGAAAAAGGATGCTCATTTTGAATGGGCATCCTTCTTTGTTTATTTGAACACTTTAATTAGAAGCACACTTCCCTCTCCAACCGTAATCTTGGCGGTCTTACCGGGCAGAACCTCGTTGCTTATTCCGTACTGGTATCCCGAGTGAATCTCTGCATGATGCAAAGGATATTTTGCATTTTCGATGCTGATATTCCGAGTAACACCTGAAATGTTGATGGTCGAAAAGTATGCAAACGAGTCTTCAACTAAGGCGGAAGAACTTGTAACGTATTCCATCTCCGAATAATCGTCAACGATTTTTCCAGTGAGTCCCAGAGAACTGAGATATTCCAAAACGTAGATATTGCCAAGCGTATGGTCAAGACGAGCTCCGACAACTCCAATCAAAAGAAATTCTGTGAATCCTCTCTTGATTGCTTCTTTCACTGCAAACACAGTATCGGTATCATCCTTTTCGCATGGCAATACGATCGTTTCTATATCCAGATGAGGATTTTCGTGCGAGTCGAAATCGCCGACGATCAGGTTCGGTTGACGGTGGAAATTCGCTCTATGCTTCAATCCGCTATCACAGTATATAACGTAATCGTCTTCCCCAACATAGGCGGAAACTCGTTCGTAGTTCCCAATGTCAGCTCCGCCTACTATTACACATCTTCTCATTACAGAATATCTACCATTTCGTTGTTGAGTGCCTTATTCATGCTTCTGACTGCGCAGAACTTACCGCACATGGAGCAGGTATCGTCATGCTCGGGCTTACGCTCGTCACGGATGCGCTTTGCAGTTTCAGGATCAAGCGCACACGCCCACTGTGCCTCCCAGTCAAGAGCTCGTCTTGCATCGCCCATACGGTCGTCGATATCTCTTGCGTGAGGGATCTTCTTGGCAATATCTGCTGCGTGAGCTGCGATCTTGGAGGCGATAATGCCCTGCTTTACGTCGTCAACGTTCGGAAGAGCCAGATGCTCGGCAGGTGTTACGTAGCAAAGGAAGGCTGCACCCGAAGCCGCCGCAATAGCGCCACCAATCGCGGAGGTGATATGGTCATAACCGGGAGCAATATCAGTGACGATAGGACCGAGCACGTAGAAAGGTGCGCCCATACAAATGGTCTGCTGCATCTTCATATTGGCTTCGATCTGATCCATCGGCATATGTCCGGGACCTTCTACCATTACCTGTACATCCTTTTCCCAAGCACGCTTGGTAAGCTCTCCGAGGCGTACAAGCTCCTCGATCTGACATACGTCACTTCCGTCAGCGAGGCAACCGGGACGGCATGCGTCACCGAGAGAAATGGTTACGTCGTACTCACGGCAGATGTCAAGGATCTCATCGTAATACTCGTAGAAGGGATTTTCCTCGCCCGTCATGCACATCCAAGCAAATACGAGAGAGCCGCCGCGAGAGACGATGTTCATCTTTCTCTTGTGCTTCCTGATCTGCTCAATGGTCTTACGGGTAATTCCGCAATGAAGCGTTACAAAATCAACGCCGTCCTCTGCGTGAAGTCTTACTACGTCAATGAAGTCCTTTGCAGTGAGGGTTGCAAGGTCGCGCTGATAGTGGATAACGCTGTCGTATACGGGAACCGTACCGATCATGGCGGGACATTCGCTTGTAAGCTTTCTGCGGAAGGGTTGTGTGTTTCCGTGGGAAGACAAATCCATTATTGCTTCAGCACCCATATTTACGGCTGCCATGACCTTTTCCATCTCAATATCGTAGTCCTTGCAATCACGGGAGACTCCGAGGTTTACGTTGATCTTGGTGCGGAGCATCGAACCAACACCGTTAGGATCAATGCAGGTATGTAACTTATTAGCACAAATTGCAACCTGTCCTTTGGCTACAAGTTCTCTGATTTCTTCCTCGGTTCTGTATTCCTTTGCGGCAACCGCCTTCATTTCGGGGGTGATGATGCCACGTCTTGCGGCATCCATTTGTGTGGTATAGTTTCTCATTTTCATTGGTTCCTTTCAAGCATATTTATTTGGCAAAATGACTGTTAAGATCAAAAGCGTGATTCATAGGTCCCGAGCCCTGTCCAAGGTCAAGCATGTATGCAAGTGCGCCCGAGATATAGTCCTTGGCTCTCTGTACGGAGCTCTCAAGATCATATCCCTTTGCGAGATTGGCGGCAATTGCTGACGAGAGCGTACAACCCGTGCCGTGTGTATTGGGATTGTCGATTCGCTTACCGCAGAACCACTTGTAGCTTCCCTTCTCATATAAAAGGTCATTGGCATCGCTCATGCTATGACCGCCCTTGAGAAGAACGGCGCAGTGATACGCATCGCTGATGATCCTTGCGGCTTCGAGCATATCGTCCTTATTTGGGATCTTCATTCCCGACAACACCTCTGCCTCGGGAATATTGGGTGTTACGAGGGTTGCAAGCGGAATCAGTTCACTCTTGAGCACGTCGATAGCGTCCTCATTGATCAGTCTTGCTCCGCTTGTGGCAACCATAACGGTATCCACCACAACGTTTTCTGCTTTGTGAAATTTCAGTCTTTCTGCAATGGTTTTGATCAGCTCTGCCGAGCTAACCATACCGATCTTCACGGCATCGGGACGGATATCCTCAAACACCGCATCGATCTGCTGTGCCAAAAATTCGGGAGTTGCTTCTTGTACTCCCCTTACGCCGGTCGTGTTCTGCGCCGTGAGTGCCGTAATCGCACTCATCGCATAAACACCGTTAAGCGTCATCGTTTTGATATCTGCTTGAATACCGGCGCCTCCGCAGGAATCGCTTCCTGCGATTGATAATGCTGTTTTCATTTTTCTTACTCCTAAACATTATTTTTTCTTAAGCGACAGAGAGTGGTGCCCCCGGTCTGCCGCTGCTTTTTTATATGGTTTTCAAAATGGGATCGGTAAAATCCCGAATGTAATAATCCGAAAGCTCCTTTAGCTCATCCTGATGTGCTTCGTGTCTGTCATATACGCCAACGGTAGGAAAGCCGTCTGTCTTTGCCGTATTCAGAGCAAAAAGCATATCCTCAAATACGTAAGTATCTCTCTTCTCTGTTCCAAGATGCTCCAGAGCTTTCTGATAAATGACAGGTTTATCCTTTCCAAAGCCGACCTCTGCGCAGGTGAATATCTCCGAGAAATAATGACGAACGCCAAGTCGCTCTAAGGTTTCTTCTACAAGATATCGATCCGTTACCGTAGCAACGCACATCCGAACTCCGTTTTCTTTGAGCCAAGCGAGATATTCGGCAATTCCGGGCTTGAGAGTAACCTTTGTTCTATAAGTTTGTTCAACCATCGCGTTTACGCCGTCCACGATTTCTTTAACAGAAAGGGAGACTCCGTAATGCTCGCGGTAATATTCGGCTGCCTCCTCCAAGGTGAGCGTCATAAAGGTTTCCTTCAAATCCTCGTGGGGTTCCTTGCCGAGCGAGCGCAGATACTCTTCTCCAATGGTATCCCAGATAAACATGGAATCAAGGAGCGTTCCGTCAAGGTCAAATATTGCGCCCTTTATCATATGATTCCAAGTTCCTTTGCTCTTGCCTTAAGCTCAATCGTTGCTGCTTTCGGACTTTCTGCTTTCATAATGGCGGATACGACGCAGATGCCCGCAATGGGAATGCCTGCGAGGATGTCGATGTTGTTTTTGTTCAGACCGCCGATGGCGTTCACGGGAATCGGAACAGCCTTGCAGATGTCAGCCAAGGTTTCGGTAGATGTGAGAACAGTTTTTACCTTAGTTGTTGTCGGGT
>JBGVRT010000060.1:0-34539 GCA_045128735.1 Eubacteriales bacterium
ACGATTTTCATAGAAAAATCCCCCTTTAGTTATATTGTACCATATTCTTATCAAAATTTCAACCGTTTCCCTTTTCTTTGTTTACTGCGTATCAAAATTTGAGGGGTGACGGTTGATTTTCCGTCACCCCTTGTCTTTTATTATCATCCCGATAAATTAGAATTTGATGATTTATTTTGTCTGCTCGTTAAACCATTTCATAAAAGCGGTGATGTTTTCTTCGCTTACATAGTTTTTATCGTGCGTTAGAAGCTCAAGCATTCGTTCATCATTTTCAGTTCGTTCTTTTTTGGATGATAATCCTTTGGTAAGCATATTTATCATAAACTAATAGATTCCGTGAAGCTTGGTTTTATCCATACCGCCTTGCATAGTGAAAAGCGGTGTTTCCTCAGAGATAGAGTTTGCTTTGCGGACTTCCGCAACAGCTGTTCCTGTATCACAAAGTCCTACGGCACAAATAGCAGAAATCTTATATTTTTTTGTTGCTTTTTTATATCCTTTAATATTGTTGGCAAAAAGCCAACCGAGATATATAATTTCAGTTCCTTTTTGTAGTTTCTTTGTGGCTTCGTTTAAAGAGTATACGGGCAAACCGATTTTTGCACCAAGCATTTTTGAATATTCTGCGGTATGACCTGTGTTAGAGGTATAAACAATCACTTTCATATAAACTCTCTCCTATTGTTCAAATTCTTATTTATCGGTGAGATTATTATATCATATTTTTATGAATTTTTCAATCGTTCAAGAAAAATGCAAGTGAAGCTGCTCCTTTTTGTTTTAAATTAAGTAATCGGAAAAGCAACTGTTATGATATATCGTCATACAGTTGTTTTTTTGAAAATTTCTGAAGAGTTATGGTGTGTTGCCTGCTATTTAATAAGTGAACGAGCTTCCCAAAGAAGCATTCACACAATTGAATAGCCTTATGCCGAGAGTTATACAGGATTTGCGGATAGTGTGCCACGATACGAGCTCGCCCACAAATGAAACAGTGCATAGCACGACCTGAAAATACTCGGTCAAACGGAGCGAAGGAAATGGCTCGGCATTAAGGTGCTTTTTCTTGATTTAATTTTATATATAATCTTAGACAGTCTGCGGGGATTTTTGCTGAAATATAGTATAATGATAATGAGCAAGAATACAAAACTAACCGCAGGCTGTCGGGAAGGAGGTATTATGTTTGAAAACAAATCGACAGAAATACCTGTTACAAAGAAATTGTTAAGTGCTACTGACATATGCGAAATACTTGGCGTATCGCGCAGTACTGCGTACCGCATTATCAAGCAACTGAATGATCGGCTTGAAAAGCAAGGAAAAATTATTGTATCAGGTAAAATTTCTGCAAGATACTTTTATGAAAACGTGTATCTTTAATGGTTAAGGATTGTATTCGAGCGATGATATTTGTTAGATAGGAGGTGAAATTCATTGCCGACCTACAAAGACGAAAAGACCGGACTTTGGTACTGCAAATTTGTTTATAAGGATTGGACGGGAAAAAGCATACAGAAAAAGAAAATGGGATTCAAGCTTCAGCGCGAAGCAAAAGAATACGAAATGGATTTTCTTAATCGCTTCAGCGGTTCAACCGAGATGAAATTCAAAAACTTCGTTCAAGTATATCTGGAGGACTGTAAAGTTCGCATTAAGCCGACTACATACGCCGGTAAGGTAAATATATTTGAAACACATATTATCCCTTACTTCGGGGAAATGAAGCTGAATAAAATTTCGGCAACTACTGTGCGCCAATGGCAAACCGTAATGATGTCTAATGAAAAGAGATTCAAGAAAACGTATTTGAAAACCGTTAACAATCAGCTTTCTGCTTTGTTCAATTATGCTTGTAAGTATTACGGGCTCTCGGAAAATCCTGCGAAAATATGCGGTGCTATGGGAAAGAAAAAAGCTGACAAAATGCTTTTCTGGACACTTGATGAATTCAAAGCGTTTGAAAAGGCTGTCAGCGATAGAGTCGTCACAAGGACCGTATTCAATTTGCTATATTGGAGTGGAATGCGTTCGGGAGAAATGATGGCTTTAACACTAAGCGATTTCGACTTTAAGGGAAAGGCAGTGGATATTAACAAAAATTACGCTCGATTAGATAATGAGGATTTGATCTTAGAGCCGAAAACACCGAAAAGCAATCGAAGGATAACCTTGCCGGAGCACGTATGCGATCTGGTACAGGATTACGTTTCCCGGTTGGTTGACTATGAGGATGGAGATCGACTCTTTGATGTTAGCAAAGGTTTTCTGTATAATGAGATGGAACGAGGCTGTAAACTCAGCGGAACAAAAAGGATCCGAGTACACGATTTAAGACATAGCCATGCAAGCTTGTTAATTGAACTTGGATTTTCTCCGCTGCTCGTTAGTGAAAGACTTGGACACGAAGATATCCAAACCACTCTTGAAACCTATTCTCACCTGTATCCTCACAAAAATGAGGAAGTTTCGGACAAGCTGAATAAGCTGTGCGGATAAGGCTTCAAAGTGCCGTTATGTACTTTTCGTGTACTTTTCGAAAAATGAAATCCCGAAAACCCTTGTGGTATAAGGGTTTTCGGGATGTAGTTTCTCACTCCCACTCTATCGTTCCCGTAGGCTTAGGTGTGATATCGTAGAGTACGCGGTTTATACCCTCAACCTCGTTTGTGATTCTCTCGGTTATCTTATGAAGAACCGCGTAGGGAATCTCCTCTACGGTTGCGGTCATAGCGTCCTTGGTGTTTACGGCGCGGAGGATTGCGGGCCAGCCCTCGTAACGGCTGTCGTCCTTGACTCCAACGCTCTTGATGTCGGGAATTACAACGAAATACTGCCATACCTTCTCGGCAAGTCCGCACTTATCGAACTCGTCGCGGAGGATTGCGTCAGCCTCGCGAAGCGCGTGAAGTCTGTCGCGTGTGATAGCTCCAAGGCAACGGACACCAAGACCGGGACCGGGGAAGGGCTGACGATAAACCATAGCGTGGGGAAGTCCGAGAGCCTCACCGACTACGCGAACCTCGTCCTTGAAAAGGAGCTTGATAGGCTCGCAAAGCTCAAACTTAAGGTCCTCGGGAAGGCCGCCCACGTTGTGGTGAGACTTAACTGCCTTTTTGCCCTCTGCCTGCTTGATGCTTTCAAGAATGTCGGGGTAAATCGTTCCCTGAGCAAGGAACTCAACGCCCTCAAGCTTTCTTGCCTCGTCAGCGAACACCTCGATAAACTCCTTGCCGATTATCTTTCTCTTGATTTCGGGGTCCGAAACACCCGCAAGCAGGTTGAGGAAACGGTCGGTAGCATCAACGTATATAAGGTTTGCGTCAAGCTGATTTCGGAAAACCTCTATAACGTTTTCCGACTCGTTTTTACGCATCAAGCCGTGGTTAACGTGTACGCAAACGAGCTGCTTGCCGATAGCCTTGATAAGAAGTGCGGCAACGACGGAGGAGTCAACGCCGCCCGAAAGAGCAAGCAACACCTTTTTGTCGCCTACCTGTGCGCGGACTTCAGCAATCTGCTCATCAATAAATTTCTGTGCAAGCTCGGGTGTGGTTATACGAGCCATTGTATCGGGTCTGACGTTAGAATTCATAAATTCCTCCTAAAAAAAATAAATATAAAATAAAAAACATTTTCCTTTATACGCTATATTATAACAAATTTTTTTGAAAATATCAAGAGCTTTTTGCCATCACATTGACAAAAAATGTAATTTTTTTAACAAATCTTATAGATAAAATGCAAAAAAGAGGGTTTTTGCGTTTATAAAAATGTAAGTAGATGCAAAAAACTATTGATTTTTTAATAAAATTAGTGTATAATTAAAACGTTAAACCAAATTTCGGAGGAAATAAATGAACACAAACGACCTTTACTCTGTGTGGCGAAAGGCTGTTATCGATAACGCTGAGCTTTCTGCCGACCTTGATGGACTTGACGGCGAGAAAATATTCGACCGCTTCTACCGCGAGCTTGACTTCGGTACTGCGGGACTTCGCGGCGTGCTCGGCGCAGGTACCAACAGAATGAACATATACACGGTTGCACGCGCATCTGTAGGAATTGCAAAGTATATCTGCGAAAACGCAGGCGAGGGCGCAAGCCTTGCTATCGCCTACGACAGCAGAATAAACTCTGAGCTTTTCTCAAAGACTGCGGCGGCGGTTTACGCAGGCTACGGAATTAAGGTATATCTTTACCCATATCTTATGCCCACCCCCGCGCTTTCCTATGCGGTGAGAAATCTTCACTGCACCGCAGGCGTGGTGGTAACGGCAAGCCACAACCCCGCAAAGTATAACGGATACAAGGTGTACGGTGCGGACGGATGTCAGATAACCGAGGAGGTTGCGGGCAAGATTCTCGCGAAGATTGCCGAGTCTCCCTACTTTGAGGAAATACCGAGCTTTGACAAGCTTCTCGGCGAAGGAAAAATCGAGTACATCGGCGACGCTATCATAAACGGATATGTTGACGACGCCCTTGCCTGCGCTAGGGCAGACGGCGATGTTAAGCGCGACCTCAAGCTTGTTTACACCCCTCTTAACGGAGCGGGAAGAATGAGCGTGCTCAAGGCACTTGATAAGTGCGGTTTCAAGGACATCACCCTTGTAAAAGAGCAGACCGAGCCCGACGGAAATTTCCCCACCTGTCCCTATCCCAACCCCGAGATAAAGGAGGCGCTTGCACTCGGTCTTGAGCTTATGCAAAAGACGGGCGCTGACCTTCTCCTTGCTACCGACCCCGACGCCGACCGCGTCGGCACGGCAGTGCCCACAAAGGAAGGCTACAGACTTATCAGCGGTAATGAAATGGGAATAATGCTTCTTGATTACATCTGCCGCAAGAAGCTTGAAAAGGGAACTATGCCTCCTGCTCCTATGGCGGTAAAGACTATAGTTACCTCGGATATGACAAACGCGGTTGCCGAAAAGTACGGAGTGCGTCTTGTTGACGTGCTTACGGGCTTTAAGTACATCGGTGAGCAGATTGCCCTTCTTGAGGAGAAAAACGCGGTTGAAAACTACCTTCTCGGCTTTGAGGAGAGCTACGGATATCTTTGCTCTCCCTTTGTAAGAGATAAGGACGCAATTTCCACCTCGGTGCTTATCTGCGAGATGGCGAACTACTATAAGGCGCAGGGCAAGACGCTTGGTGACAGAATGAACGAGCTTTACGCTGAGTTCGGCTACTTCAAGAACTGCGTTGACAGCTTTGCCTTTGAGGGAAGCGCGGGAATGGAAAAAATGAAGTCGATTATGGAGAGCCTTCGCAACAATCCTCCAAGCGAGGTTATGGGTTGCAAGCTTACTAAGGTCAATGATTATCTCAAGAGCGAGAGCTACGACGCGGAGGGCAACAGAGAAATTCTTACTCTGCCCAAGTCCAACGTGCTTAAGTTTGCCTTTACAAACGGTCTCGGCATCGTTGCGCGCCCCTCGGGCACAGAGCCTAAGCTCAAGATATATTATACAGTAAAAGCCGATTCCGAGGAAAAGGCAAACAAAATCGTCGCAAAGCTTACGGGCAAGGACGGCGAGTTCTCAACCAAATTTGTAAAATAAAATTAGAAATATAAAACCGAAAGGAATTAAAAATTATGAAAATGACACTCAGATGGTACGGTCCCGGTCACGACACCGTAACCCTCAAGCAGATCCGTCAGATCCCCGGTGTAACCGGCGTTATCACCACACTTTACGACACCGTTCCCGGTGAGGCGTGGAAGATGGAGGACATTCTCGCTCTTAAGAAAGAGGTAGAGGATGCAGGCCTTAAGATTCACGGTATCGAAAGCGTAAACATCAGCGACGATATCAAGACCGCAGGACCCAAGCGCGACGAGCACATCGCAAACTACATCACCACACTTGAGAGACTTGGTCAGGCAGACATTCATATGGTTTGCTACAACTTTATGCCCGTTTTCGACTGGACGAGAACAGAGCTTGCAAGAAAGAGACCCGACGGCTCTACAGTTCTTGCGTACACTCAGGAGGCTGTTGACGCACTTGATCCCGAGAAGATGTTTGACTCTATCGCAGGCGATATGAACGGCACGGTTATGCCCGGTTGGGAGCCCGAGAGAATGGCAAAGGTAAAGGAGCTTTTCGAGCTTTATAAGGATATCGACGACGAAAAGCTGTTTGCTAACCTTAAGTACTTCCTTGAGGCAATTATGCCCGTATGTAATAAGTACGACATCAATATGGCAATTCACCCCGACGATCCCGCTTGGAGCGTGTTCGGACTTCCTAGAATCATCATCAATAAGGAAAACATCCTTCGTATGATGAAGATGGTTGACGATCCCCATAACGGCGTAACCTTCTGCTCGGGCTCGTACGGAACAAACCTTAACAACGACCTTCCCGATATGATCAGATCGCTTAAGGGCAGAGTTCACTTTGCACACGTACGTAACCTTAAGTTCAACTCTCCCACAGACTTTGAGGAGGCTTGCCACCTTTCGTCTGACGGAACGTTTGATATGTACGAGATTATGAAGGCACTCTATGAGATCGGCTTCACAGGTCCTATCCGTCCCGACCACGGACGTATGATCTGGGACGAGGTTGCAATGCCCGGTTACGGTCTTTACGACAGAGCACTCGGCGCATCTTACCTCAACGGTCTTTGGGAGGCTATTGAGAAGACTCACGAAAGAGGAGTTTAATCCCCAAATAATCAAAGGGCTGATTTGCAGGAATCAGCCCTTTTTATGTGAAAAATATATTATGCCGATAAATTATTGTATGAAGCTGTGTTCGCACTGCACCACGTTCCTTTGCCCCCCTTGTTAAGCCTCTCTTTTTCAAAGCAACCTGAAAGCTCCTACCTGACCTCTGTATATGTCGGGGTCGTGGCAAGTAAAGCAGATGTATTTTTCCTTTGAGTATTCCTCAACAAAATATTTTGATATCTCCGGTGCACGCGATGCGCCGGTGGGTATCTTTTCTTTTAGATTCTTATTGGTGTAGCACTCGTCTCCGCAAAGCACGACCGTTTTGTCGCCGTGTTCAAAAAGCACAATGCAAGACCCAGCCGAGTGACCGGCAATTTTTTTGATAAAAATTTTGCTGTCAAGGTTGTATTCATTCTCAAAGGTTACAACATCAAAGCTGTCGGGAATGTGTTTCTTTGCTCCCTTATACTCGTCTTGTTGAACGTAAAAGCGAGCGCTGATAAAGTGGCGCGACGATGCCACGTGGTCGGTATGTGAATGTGTCAGAATTACGTCGGTTATATCGCTTGGTTCAATTCCCGCAAATTTCAATGCCTCAGTGGGAGTGCAGAAAATTGACATTGGGAAACCGGCGCCGTTATCGCATCCGGCGTCAACCAGAATTTTACGCTTTTCCGTTTCTATAAGATAAAAGCAAAAGGTTATGGGTAGAAGGTTGTCTTTATTCCCGCCTTTGAAAATGTTGTTTTCGCCAAATACGGTGTCACCGTATTTTAAAACGGTAAGCTTTGCGCTCATTTTATCTGAAGGACTACCTTGCCCACGTTTTCACCGCGGTAGAGGATGTCGTGTGCCGCCTCAGCTTCGGTAATGGGAAGTATCTTGTGAATAGTTGGCTTAACCTCGCCTGTGGAAATTTTGGGGAATACGTCGCGTACAAGTGAAGCAAGAATTTCAGCCTTAACCTCGGGAGTTCTTGAACGGAGCGTGCTTCCTATAATACGCACGTTGCGAACGTAGATGTTCTTAAGATCAATCTCGGTCTTCTGTCCCGCAAGTGCTGCAATCATTATCCAACGTGCTCCGTGAGTGAGGTAATGGAGGCACTTGCCCATAAACTCACCGCCAAGGCAGTCGATGGCAACGTCTACAGAACGGCCTGCATCAAGCTCGGACTTAAGAACCTCGGCTATGTCTGTCTTCTTTGTGTTAACAACAATGTCGGCACCAAGATGTGAAATGCGTTCAATGTTTTCGTCGGTAATAACCGTGGTGATAACTCGCGCGCCAAACGCCTTAGCCATAGGAATTATAACGCTTGCGAGTCCGCTTGCGCCCGCGTGCATAAGAAGGGTGTTGCCTGCCTTGATTTTGCCCTCGATAAAGAGGTTAAGATATGCGGTGGCAAACGCCTCGGGAATAGCCGCCGCCTCTGCCATAGAGCAGTTTTCGGGTACGGGCATAAGCATATCGTATTTTACCGCTACGTATTCCGCGTATCCTCCGCCGCCAAGCAGGGCGCAAACCTTGTCGCCAAGCTTCCAGTTGCTGTTTTTAGCCGCCTCGTTACCTATTTTTACGATAACGCCCGAAATTTCAAGACCCATCCATTCGGGGCAGCCTGCGGGGGGCGGATAGTCGCCCTCTCTCTGCATAAGGTCGGCGCGGTTGAGTGCCGCGTAGTGTATCTCAACGAGAACCTCCTCGGGCTTTATTATCGGGTCGGCAACGTCGTCCCAACGAAGGCTTCTGTCATTATTTACAAGAATTGCTTTCACTATATGATCTCCTTTGAATTGTGATTTTCACATAGGCATATTGCCCATTTGTTCCATAAGACGTTTGTTGAACTCCTCTGCGGTGTTATAGCCCATACGCTTCTGTCGGTTGTTCATCGCCGCAATCTCAAGAATTATGGCGAGGTTTCGACCGGGCTTTACGGGAATGGTGATTGAGGGAATCTCAATGCCGAGAATGTCCATCTTTTCGTCGTCAAGACCGAGACGGTCGTACATCTTGCCCTGTATCCATTGCTCCATATTGATTATAAGGTCGATTTTTTCTGTATCCTTGACCGCACCCATACCGAAAAGACGCTTAACGTCAACGATTCCGATACCGCGAAGCTCAACGTAGTGTCTTATTATCTCGGGGGCACTGCCCACAAGAGTTTTTGCCGATACGCGCTTTATCTCAACAGCATCGTCTGCGATAAGTCTGTGTCCGCGCTTTACAAGCTCGATAGCCGTTTCGCTCTTTCCGACTCCGCTGTCGCCGAGAATGAGGATACCTTCGCCGTAAACATCAACTAAAACTCCGTGACGGGTAATTCTCGGGGCGAGATTGGTGTTAAGAAAGGCGATAAGTGCCGCCATAAGCGGACTTGTTTTTTCCTTGCTCCTGAGTATGGGAACGCCGCGCTTTTTTGCTTCCTCAATCGCTTCGGGGACTATGTCAAGACCCGTGGTAACGATAACGCATGCAGGATCGTGGTCAACGAAAGCGCGTATCTTATCGCTTCTGGTCTGCTCGTCGCATTCTGCAAGGTAATTGTGCTCGGCTTTTCCGAGAATCTCTATGCGCGATGCCTCAAAGTTTCCGAAAAATCCCGCCAAGGCAAGACCGGGACGGTTTACCTCGGTGTTTGATATCATTATTTCCTCTGCGGGGCGGGGAAGGTATAACGCTTCAAGCTTAAATTCCTTAATAATTTTGTCCAAAGATATGCTGTATTCGCTGTCCATACCGTTAATTCCTTTCTTTTTACTGCCTTGATTATACCATATTATTTTGAAATAGTCAAATATTTTTATAAAAAATTGAAAAATTCATAATATCGACACAAAAATGTAGTATAATCAAAATGGAATATTATTTGAAAGGAATTTCAAACTATGAAAAAGAGAATTTTGGCACTTGTTCTCGCACTTGTGGCATTTTTGGCAACATCCTGCGCAGGCGGAATAAAAAGCACACCTGAGCAGGCTCGCGTGGTAGGTGCGTGCGGCGGCAACGACGTGCGCTATGAGGAGCTTCGCTACATTACGCTGACCTGCAAGGCGGCGCTTGAGGAAAAGTACGGAGATGACATTTTTGCACCGTACACCTCTATAGCCATAGGCGAATATGCCGACGAGCTTGAGGATATGGTGGAGGAGCAGATATGTCAGAACTACGCCAGCCTCAATATTTTTAAGGAAAACAAAATAAAGACCTCCGACAGACAGACAAAACGTGAGGTCAACGAGTATGTAAACGCCGTGGCGGAGACCTTTGAGGACGAGGAGGGATACCTCGCATACCTTGAGGAATGCTTTATGACTGATGCTGTTCTTCGCTTCAATACCGCACTTGAAAGCTGCTTTTACAGATACTATGAGGTTGTAAGCGAAAAGTGGGATAAGCAGGCTTACGATGCGGTTATGAACGGGGAGGGATTCGTCCGCACAATGAGCATATTTATCCGCAACGACGAGGGCGAAAGCGTTGAGAAAAACCGTACCGACGCAATGAAGGTGCGCGCCGAGATAGATGGCGGAAAGCCGCTTGCAAGCTTTATCGGCTCTAAGTATAATCAGGATACGGGAATGTGCGATTATTACTTTATGGAAGGCTATTTCGACGAGGCGTATGAGGACGCGGCGTTTGAGCTTGAGGTGGGCGAAATAAGCCCCGTGGTCGAGACGGCGGACGGATTCTACATTATACAGCGTATGGAGCTTGATGGCGGATATATGGCTGATAATCTGGAATCTCTCAAGAGCATATATTTCGAGTGCAAGATGTACGAGACTATAAATGACCTTGCTGACGAGCTTGATTTTGAACTTAACGAGTACGGCAAGTCGATTGACCTTGTTACTATGGAATGATTTGAGGGCAGACCGATATGTATCGAAAAAGAAGAAAAATTCAAAGCTACCGCGGCACCTCGCGTGGGAGCTTTGGCGGTTCGTTTAAGTTTATAGTTATCGCTGTGATTGCGCTTGCGGTCGTTTCGGCGCTGATAACAGGCGCGGTGCTCGGCAAAAACGCCGAAAAATCGGGCGTTGGCTCTTTCGGCAGACATAATCTTACCGATTTTGGCGGTGTAAAAGAGCCTGCCGAGGATTATGAGTCTCTCGGCACACTCAAAGCCGCCTACGTGATTTCGGCAGGCGTTGACCGCCAAGGCTTTAAGGGTGCGGTGAATAATGCCGATGAGGGCAACGCTATAGCCTTTAAGACGGGCGACGGAGCAGGGAATTTGTTTTTTGCCTCTGAGACTGCGGCGAAAATAGGCAGTGGGCTGACGGCTGTTTCAACGGTTACCGCCTCAGAAATTGCCGAAATAATATCCGACGAGGGCAGACTTGCGGTGGCGTACTTCTATTCTTCGGCGTTTGCCGAGGAGGATGACGCGGTAAGAATAGTCAAAGCGGCAGAAGAAACTGCGCTTATGTCCGAGCTTGCAAGTGAGGGAATAGACGAAATCGTGGTGTTCGGGCTTCCCGATGACTCCGACCACTCGAAAAATCTCAAAGCCTATATGGCGGGACTTGAAGCGGCGTGCGGAACGGCAAATGTCTGCGTGGCACTTTCAAATACCTATCTTGGCGGTACGGGCGCGACAAGAGTAATTAACGCCACCGAGGGCTACGCCGATGCATACGCGGCAGACCTCAGCGGACTTTCGGGCGATGGGCTTGCCTCCGCTATAGAAAGATATGCGTATTTTATTACCAATTATAATATGCGCCTTATCGTGTCGGCAGCCGACGAAACGGTGAAAGACGAGACTCTGACCTTGCTTGAAGCATACGGAATAGAGAGCTATCTGTTTGTAGATTAAATTTATCAAAAAAAATTCAAAAAAATTAAAGAAATTTGTAAAAACCCCTTGACATTTACGAAAAAATGAGTATAATATATAATGTTGTCGCAATAGTGACAGCATTCGCGGGAGTGGCGGAACTGGCAGACGCGCACGTTTGAGGGGCGTGTGGTGAGAATCGTACGGGTTCAATTCCCGTCTCCCGCACCAACAAAAGCGGCAGGCTTACAAAGCCTGCCGCTTTTGTTTATCTTTTTCTTGACAAATCGGATTAAAAATAGTATAATCTAATTTGAGAATTGTTTTCGATTTCGTTTGGAGGATATATGAAAAAAATTATTGCGGTGTTGCTTTGCCTTGTGGCTTTGCTTGCGTTGCTTTCCTGCGCGCAGGAGGTTGCTGAGGATGATGGCTTAAAAATAGCTTGCACCTCTTTCGTGGTCGCGGATTGGGTAGAGAATATTGTTGGTGACAGTAGCGACTGTCGTGTGGTGATCCTTGGCGACAAGGGAAAGGATATGCACAATTTTCAGCCTGCGGCGGCGGATATGCGCGAGCTTCTTTCTTCCGATTTGATAATTTATATCGGCGGTGAGTCGGATAAGTGGGTGGAAAGCGTGGCACTTGGAGAAAATAACAGGCTTATGCGGCTTTTTGACGTGATTGATGGCGCGCATTGCGAAAGTTGCCTCGACGGTCACGACCACGACCACGGCGACGCACCCGACGAGCATATTTGGCTATCTTTGGAGAATCCGCTGGCGGTCTGCGAGGCACTTGCCCATACTATGGGCGAGCTTGACCCCGACAATAAAACGGCGTATTTGTCAAATCTTGCCGACTATTCGGAAAAAATCACGGTATTGCACGACGGTTACCTTGCGGCGGCAGAGAGCGCAAAGTATAAAACTCTTGTTTTTGCCGACAGATTTCCATTTGTTTATCTTATGAATGAGCTTGGAATTGAATACCTTGCGGCTTTTCCGGGGTGCTCCTCCGAGACCTCGGCAAGCTTTGAGACGGTTATAACCCTTGCGGGCGAGGTTGACCGCCTCGGACTCGGTTGCGTTCTTGTCCTTGAGGACTCGGCAGACGGAATCGCGCCTACGGTGATAGAGAACACAAAGAGCAAGAGCGCGCAGATACTTGCCCTTGACTCGATGCAGATATATTCGGGCGACGAAAGCTTTGACTATATCGAGGCAATGTACAAAAATCTCGCGGCGTTTAAGCAGGCTTTTGGGAGCAGATAAGCTTGGCGCGCTATATTTACAAAATCAAGGGGAAATCTCAATCGAGACGCCCCTTTTCTGTTAATTAAATTCTGCGTAGTCAAACTGCGCCCATACGTCCTTGGGCTGACCTGCGGTGTGAAGGTCAACTATTGGGCGGTGGCAGGCACGGCATTCCTTTTCGCCTTTTTTGGCAAGCTTTCCGCAAACTATGCAAACGTAAAGCTTTTCCTGCTCGGTTACCTCAGTAGGATAAGTGAAGCCGCGGAATTTTACAATTCGGTCGCCTTTTTGCAACGCCTGGTTAAGGTGAGAGCGAAAGGCTACCGTTTTCTTTTTGCCTTTTTCGGTTTCCACCTTTATTTTCATAAATTCCTGCGGATTCGAGCGGTTTACCCCTTTGTATTCCACACCCGTGGGCTGAGGATACCTCATCTCGTATTTTATCGAAACGATATTTCCTACCCAAGTGGGAACGATAAGCTCAAGCGTGCTTTTGAAGAGCAGCGGCGGAACAACCAAAGCCACGGCGCCGACGATAAGCGCTTTCCATATGATGTCGGTTTCCTTCGTCAGCGCAATGCTTCGTTGAATGTAGTCGTACGCGCCGTAGGCAAAGAGCGCGAAAAAGATTTCATAAATAACTATGTTGCGAATCATCTTCGCAATTTTTTGTTGCCTCAGCCCGTAAAGCTCGGGGTATTCTTTTTTTAACAGCTCATCATAATACTTTGCGTTTTTAACGTTCATAATATCACCGCCTTACTTGGCAAATTGCGAGTTGTAGAGCGAGGCGTAGAAGCCGCCAAGCCCCATAAGTTCGTCGTGGTTGCCCTGCTCGATAACGTTTCCGTCCTTGAAAACGAGAATCATATCGGCGTTTTTGACTGTGGAAAGTCGGTGCGCGATAACAAAGCAGGTTCGGTTTTCCATAAGTGAGTGCATAGCCTCTTGTATCTTTATTTCGGTACGCGAGTCAACGTTCGAGGTTGCCTCGTCAAGAATGAGCACGGGCGAGTCGGCAAGCATAGCGCGCGCAATGGTGATAAGCTGTTTCTGACCCTTGGAAATGTTCACTCCGTCGTCGGAGAGAAGCGTGTTGTAGCCGTCGGGAAGCGACTCGATATAGGTGTGTATCTTTGCCGCCTTTGCGACACGGACAGCGTCCTCCATTGTGGCGTCCTTTTTGCCGTACGTTATATTTTCAAATATAGTACCGTAAAACAGCCAAGTCTCCTGAAGCACCATTGTGTAAGCTTTTCTGAGGCTGTCGCGCTTTATTTCGTAAATGTCTGTGCCGTCTATCATAATGCTTCCGCTGTCAACGTCGTAGAAGCGCATAAGCAGGTTGATAATGGTGGTCTTTCCCGCACCCGTAGGACCGACAATAGCCACCGTGCTGCCCTTGGGAACGCTTAGTGACAGATTTTTAATTATTGTTTTTTCGGGAACGTAGCCGAATTTTACGCTGTCAATATCGACTCTTCCCTCGGCGTTTTCAAGCTCGATTGCGTTTTCTGCGTCGGGTTTTTCGGTAGGCTCGTCGATAATGCGGAACACACGCTCAGCCGCCGCGCACGCCGATTGGATTTCGTGAAGAATGTTAGCAAATTCGTTGATGGGACCCGAGAATTTTCTTGAATACTGCACGAACGCCGATATGTCGCCCAGTCCGATTCTGAAAATGAAGGGCAGGGCACTTCCAAGCTTTGTGGTCAGCATAAGGAAGATACCGCCAAGCATAGTCACAAGCGAAATAGAAATATTATTTATGTAGTTTACCATAGGACCCATCATTGCAGATTGATATTCTGCGTTGTAGCAGGCGGTAACAGCGTCGTCATTTTTGGTGTCAAAACGGGAGATTATCTCGCACTCGCGGTCGTACGCCTTAATACTTTTGTGACCCGAAAGCATCTCTTCGGCGTAGCCGTTAAGCTCGCCCAATTTTGCCGAACGGAGTCTGAAAAGCGGACGGGTCTTGCCTGTTTTCCACTTGGCGAAAATTATCGAGGCGGGAACGGTAAAGAGAAATACCGTTATGAGTATGGGGGCAATGCTTATCATCATCGCAAGCGAGCCGACGACGGTGATAATGCTTGTCATTATCTGAAGCAGGTCGTGGGATACCGAAGCGTTTACCACGTCGATATCGTAGGAAATGTGGCTTATTATGTCGCCTGTGGCGTGAGTGTCGAAGAAGTTTACGGGAAGTTCCATAAGTCTGTCAAAGACCTGCTTTCGCATTCTGTAAACTATTTTTTTACTAAGCGTCGTCATAATAAACGCCAGAAGGTAGGACATTGCCGCCGATATCGCGTAGCACCCAACCATAAGCGCGCAGTAGAGAGTTACCGTGTCAAGGTCAACCCTGCCCGCGCCAAGCTCAATGGCGTCTATAGCGATACCCGAAAGCTTTGGGGCGGCAAGGGCGAGAATGTTTGAGGTGAGCATTACCGCAATTGCCGACAAAACCAACAGCTTGTGCTTTAGCATATAGGTGCTTATCCTTTTGATGACCGCCATTCTCGCGCCCTTGGTCTGCGGAGCCTCGGAATAGGATTTTATTCGTCTCATCGCGTTATTCAAGGAATGCACCTCCCATCTGTGAGTCGCTTATTTCTTTGTAGATGCCACAGCTCTTGAGCAACTCCTCATGAGTGCCTATGCCGTTTATTTCACCCTCGTCGAGGACTATGATAAGGTCGGAATTCATAACCGAGCTTACACGTTGTGCTACGATGACAACGGTTGTGCCGTCACCCTGCTCGGCAATGGCGCGGCGCAGGTTAAGGTCGGTTTTGTAGTCAAGTGCCGACGATGAATCGTCGAGCACAAGTATCTCGGGTGAGCCCGCAAGTGCGCGTGAAATGAGAAGCCTTTGCTTCTGACCGCCGCTGACGTTTGTGCCCTTAGAAGTTATCTCGTGCTCAAAGCCCTCGGGAAAATCGGTTATAAAGTCAAGCGCCTGCGCGCGTTTTGCGGCGTTCTTTATGCTTTCAAAATCAAGGTCACGTCCAAAGTCGATATTTTCCTTTACCGTGCCATTGAAAAGGAAATCGTTTTGAAGCGCAACGCCGAACATTCTGTGAAGCTCGCCCTCGTCAATGGTGCGTACGTCGCGTCCGTTAATACGAACACATCCCTCGCTTACGTCGTAAAATCTCATAAGGAGTCGGAGAATGGTGCTTTTTCCGCTTCCCGTTGCGCCGATTATGCCGAGAGTCTGCCCGTGCCCAAGCGAAAAGCGGATGTTTTTCAATACGTTTTTGCCTTGGTGATAACCAAACGATACGTTTTCAAAGCTGATGTGAGCGTTGCGTTCACCATCGGGAAAATCCTCTGTGCTTCTTGGCGTGATCTCGTTTTCTGTGTCTATTACCTGCGCAATGCGGTTAGCCGATGCAACGCCCTTTGAATAAGCCATAAAAATTCTCGATAAGACCATCATCGAGGTGGATATAAGCGTGAAATACTGAATAAAGGCGATTATTTTGCCGGGCTGTGTCAGGTCGGCGTTTACTCTGTACGCGCCGAGAAGAACAACGCCCACGAGACCCATATTCATACATACCTGCATTACGGGATTCGAGAGGGCAGTTATGTAGCCTACTTTTTTCTCTATGCGTACCAGCTTGCGGTTTGCGCTGTCAAATCGCTCGCGCTCGTATTCCTTTTTGGAAAGTGCCTTGATAACGCGTATGCCCTGCGAGTCCTCGCGCACAACTCGCACCATATCGTCAACGTTGCCCTGAACCGATGCGTAGAGGGGAATGGTCTTTTTTGAGATATATACTACGAAAAGAGCGAGAAAGGGAAGGACAGCTATCATAACAAGCGAAAGATGAGTGTCGATAACAAGAGTTATAAGTATACCGCCCAGCAGGAGCAGAGGCGCGCGAATGCCTATTCTTTGCATCATTCCGATAAAGTGGTGTAGGTTGTATGTATCGGAGGTGAGCCGCGACTCAAGGCTTGGAATAGTAAGCCTGTCGGCGTTCTTGCAGGAAAGGTGAAGCGACGCGTGGAAAAGGTCGTGGCGTATCTTTTGCGTGGTGTCGCGCGCGGTTTTCACAGAACGGCGGTTTGCCACCACGTTGCAGAGCACCGCGAGAGTGGCGCAGACGATCATCATCAAGCCCCAGAAGATTATCTCGCCAAGCACCTGCTTGGGGACGATAACGTCAACGATGTGGCTGAGAATGTAGGGAATTATAAGCTCTACGACCGTTCCTATAGCCTTTATAAGCAGGGTGATTGCAAGGAATGCGGTGTGTGGCTTGAGATATTTGAGTATAAGCTTCATTTGCCATCCTCCTTTTCGGTTACGTAGCTTGCGGCGCGATTTGCCACCTTTTCAAGCATCACCATAAAAAGTTTGCGTTCGTTTTCTTCAAGTGCCTCGAAAAGAAATTCGTTCCAGTCGCCAACGATTTCAACAACAAATGGGAGAATTTCATCAGCTTTTGCCGTGGGATAAACCTCGGTTATTCTTCTGTCGGCTTCGTTTTGTCTGCGTTCGATAAATCCGTCGTTTTCAAGCGTCTGCAAGGCTCTTGCAACACTGCTTTTGTTGATGTAAAGCTTTTTTGCAAGCTTGTCCTGCGATATTCCGGGATTTTTGCATATGGCGATAACGTAAAAGTAATGCGCCGACGATATGCCGTATTTTTCAAGCCGTTCGGCTCTGTACGCCGACGCGCAACGTGAAATAACGTTTATGTTTCTGCTCAGAGTTGACATTTTTACCTCCAAAACAATAAGTTGCAAATGCAACGGTTGCTTATGCAACCATTATAACATTTCATACAAATATTGTCAATAGCTTTGCCGAGAATAAATGAAGAAAGAGAGAACAAAATAAGAAAAAAGGGGGATGAAAAATGGCAAAGGGAATAATCGAGCTTAATTCGGGGATAGAAGCGGCGGCATCTGTGGTTGGCAAAAATGAATTTCAAGGACCGCTCGGAGCACTTTTCGATATGCACGACGACAGCGACCGATTCGACACCGATACATGGGAGAAAGCCGAGAGTGAAATGCAAAGGCGCGCCTTTGGTCTTGCTATGAAAAAGGCGGGCGTGAGAGAGGATGATATAGGCGCGCTTTTTGCGGGCGACCTGCTTAATCAGTGCGTTGCCTCCTCATACGGTCTGCTTGAATATAATATTCCTTTTTTGGGGCTTTACGGAGCGTGCTCCACGTCGGTTGAAGGGCTTTTGCTTGCCTCGGTCTACCATAGCGCAGGGCATGCCGAAAAGACCGCCGTGGTGGTTTCGTCTCACTATTGCAGTGCCGAAAGACAGTACCGAAGCCCCGTGGAGTACGGCGCGCAGAGAACTCCTACCGCGCAATGGACTGTGACCGGAGCAGGGGCATTCGTGGTAGGCAACGGCGGAAAAGCTAAGATCCGTGCCGCTATGCCGGGAATAGTGGTGGAAAAGGGAATAAACGACGCGGCAAATATGGGGGCGGCAATGGCGCCTGCGGCACTTGACACGCTTAAACGCTTTTTTGGTGAGTCGGGCACAAAGCCAAAGGATTACGACCTTATAGTCACGGGAGATTTGGGCTACGAGGGCGGCGCGATACTCTGCGACCTTATGCTTGCAGATGGGTACGATATAAGAAATAATTACACCGATTGCGGAATGCTTATTTACTCGAAAAGCGAGCAGGATAAGCACGCGGGCGGCTCCGGGTGCGGCTGCGCGGCAACCGTGACGGCGGCGTATCTTCTGCCTAAGATCGAAAGCGGCGAGCTTTCAAACGTTCTGCTTATGGCTACGGGTGCAATGATGAGCCCGATGAGCATAATGCAGGGCGAGGCAATTCCCGCGGTGGCGCACTTGATAAATATAAGAACGGCGAGGTAGTGAGATGAATTATCTTTGGGCTTTTTTGGTGGGCGGTGCGTTTTGCGTGGTTGCACAAATTCTGATAGACAAAACCAAGCTTACCCCCGCGCGGATTCTTGTGTGCTACGTGGTTGCGGGCGTCGTCCTGGGAGCACTCGGACTTTATAAACCGCTTGTGGAATTCGCGGGGGCGGGGGCAAGTACACCGCTTACGGGATTTGGATACCTTATATCCAAAGGAGTGCGTGAAGCGGTGGACGAAAAAGGACTTCTCGGTGCACTTACGGGCGGAATGTCAGCCACGGCAGGCGGTATTTCGGCGGCGATATGCTTTGGCTTTCTCGCCTCGCTGATATTCAAAAGTAAGACAAAATAAAAAGGCTGTCTTTGTAAGACAGCACTTTGATATGGCAATAAACTAGTGTTTGAAGGTGCAAATGAGATTGGTATGTCGTAGGGCGGGAGCTTGCTCCCGCCCTACGGGTTTGTGCGGCACTAACACACCTTCAACCACCAATTTATCTGCGCATTTGCCGCAGAAAAAAGGCTGTCTTTGCGAGACAGCCTTCGTACTTATTCACATTTCAGCGAAAATTTTTTCCGCCACTTCCTCTATAGAGTCGCCCGTGGTATCGATGACCTTGACGTTATCTCTGTCCTTAAGAATCTCAAAAACCTCGAAAAAGCGTTTTCTCACACTCTCAAGCGTGTCAAGCTTTTCGTAAAGCTCAGTGGTGGTGCGCCCCTTGGATATGCGCTTGAGACTCTCCTCGGGAGCAAGGTCAAGGAATATGCAAAGGTCGGGAATCCTTATTTCGGGACAGCCCAGATTCATATTTTTGACCCACTCGAAATCGGTCTGACTGCCCTGATATGCAAGCGACGAATAGTAATATCTGTCGCAGATAACGTCTATCCCTTTTTCAAGCATAGCGTTTATACCGTTGGGATTTACGTTGTGGAAAATGCGGTCAAGCACGAAAAGTGCCGCCATTTCGCACGCCGTTCGGTTGGATATGCCACCAAGCGCGTCGCGCAAGAGTCCGCCGCTGACCGAAGCGGTAGGCTCTGCTGTCACGTGTACCGTTCTGCCCTCGGCGCGAAGCCTCTCGGCAAGAAGCTCTATCTGCGTGGTCTTTCCTGCACCGTCAATTCCTTCAATAACTATAAAACGTCCTCTTTTGTTTTCCGACATTGCCTTATACCTTCACAAAAATTATTCGCCTTTGGTGTTCACAGAACCGAGAATGGGACTTACGCCGTCAACTCCCTGCACGAGATATTCGGGAAGCTTGCCGTCCCACTGCTTTATCTCGTAGTATTCAAGTAATACGTCGGTAAGCGACTTCGCAAGTGCTTCGTTTACCGCTGCGTCCTTCTGTCCCGCGTACTCTGCCGCATCAGCTTGAATCTTAAGAACTTCCTTGTCTGCGTTGGCTTGAATTATGGCAATGTTTGCCTCAGCCTCGGCGGCAATCTCCTGACGCTGTGCCTGAGCCTCCTGCTCCATAGTGAGCTGCTCCTGCTCGGTTTTTGCCTTGAGAAGCTGTTGTTGAGCAACCTGTTTGTCCTCAACCGCTTGCGTGAATGCGTCAGAGAAGTCCATATCCTCAATAGCTGTGTTAACAACCTCTATGTTGTACATTCCAAGCTCGTCAATAAGTATGGCGGTTATCTGCTGAGAAAGCACCTCTCTCTGCTCTATAAGGCTTTCCGCAGTGTAGTTGGCAATAACACTCCTTACCGCCTCTTGAATTCTCGGGTCCATAACTACCTCGTAGTAGTTTTGTCCGATAGTCTTGTAAATTGTCTGTGCGTTGCTTTTCTGAATCTGATAGTTTATGGAATACTTTATGGAAACCTCCTGAATATCGCTTGAAAAGCACTTGAGGTCAAGCATACGCTTCTGCGTGCGGTTGTCCATAACCACAACCTCCTGAACGGGAGACTTAAAATGAAGTCCTGCCTCAAGAGTAACGTTCTCGACCTTTCCAAAGGTCGTAAGTATACCCGTGTGACCCGTGGGCACTACGGCGAGCATTCCTACAACAACGGGAAGCAAGCCAAGCACCGCGATTATCTGCTTTTTGTTACAGCTCCAAGCTTTTCCCTTGCCAAATCCAAGGACAAGAAAAAGGAATGCTGTCAATAATAATGCTACAACTAACCAAAACATAAAAATACCTCCTTAAGTGGCTGTAACATAATAATATCACTTTCTTACTGTTTTGTCAAGTGAAAAAATCATTGCGCTGAATTTGAGGTCAAAATGTATATAGCAATATTTGTCTCTATTTTGACTCGATTTGACTTGCAAGATGACATAATATGTCTTATAATTATTTTGTATGGAGAGGTGAAAGCTGTGTGTTTTCAAGCTTTTTACCTTTTATTTACAATTCAATAAAATTTACGGAGGTATTGATATGGCTCTTTCGGTAGCTGTTCAGGTTTACTCTGTCCGCGATTTTGCAGAGCAGGATATGCGCGGTACACTTCAGAAAATTAAGGATATGGGATACGCAGGCGTTGAGTTTGCAGGTCTCTACGGCAACTCTCCCGAGGACGTAAAGGCTATGTGCGATGAGATTGGACTCGTTCCGATTTCGGCACACGTTGCACTTGCGGATATGAGGAAGGATTGTGACAAGGTTATTAAGGACTACGCAACGATCGGCTGTAAGTTTATTGTTGTTCCTTATCTCAACGCTGTTGACCGCCCCGGCGCAGAGGGCTGGGAGCAGACGATTGCGGATATCCGCGAAATCGGCAAGAAGGCTCACGAAAGCGGACTTACACTCCTTTACCATAACCACGATTTCGAGTTCGTTACGATAGACGGCAAGTATGCCCTTGATATTCTTTACGATACCATTCCCGCAGATTATCTCCAGACCGAGATCGATACGTGTTGGGTAAACGTAGGCGGTGAAAACCCCGCTGAGTACGTTAAGAAGTATGCAGGCCGCGCTCCCGTAGTCCACCTTAAGGACTTCTACGGTGAAAAGTCGGACGACATGTACGAGCTTATCGGTATTGATAAGAAGGCTCCCATAAGACCTTCGGGCTTCGAATTCCGCCCCGTAGGAAGCGGACTTCAGGACTTCCCGCCCATTCTCAAGGCGTCCGAATTCGCAGGCGCGGGCTGGGTAGTTGTTGAGCAGGATAAGCCCAGTATGGGTCTCAATTCTCTCGAGTGTATCGAGAAGAGCCGTAAGTATCTCGAATCAATAGGCTATTGATTTTGAAATAAATTTATTAAATTTTGGAGGAAAATATCATGGCAATCAATGATAATCTTGATGCTTTCAAGGAAGTACACACAGAAACAAGTATTGACACAAACAAGAAGTTCCGTATCGGCTTTATCGGTTGCGGATGGATCGCAGGCGCTCACCTCAGAGCTCTTAAGAATCAGCCCGACGTTGAGATAGTTGCAGGATGCGACCTTATTCCCGGCAAGGCTGCAAAGTTCTTTGAAGAGGGCGGAGTTGAGGGCGTTAAGACCGACTATGCTTCTCACAAGGAAATGATCGACGATAAGTCTCTTAACCTTGACGGCGTTACCATTTGTACATATAACTGCCAGCACGCGGCTCCCGCAATTTACGCTCTTGAGAACGGACTTAACGTTCTTCTTGAGAAGCCCTTTACAGTAACCCTTGAGGAAGCTGTTGAGGTTATGAAGGCAGAGAAGAAGAGCGGAAAGATTCTTTCTATCGGCTTCCAGCCCAGACTTGACGAGAATATGAAGATGATCAAGAAAATCGTTGAATCGGGCGAGCTTGGTAAGATCTACTACATCCAGACGGGCGGCGGCAGACGTCGCGGTATTCCCACACCCTTCGGTACAACCTTCATCGAGAAGGAGACAGGCGGAATCGGTGCGCTCGGCGATATCGGATGCTACTCTCTCGATATGCTTATGAACGCTATCGGCTATCCCAAGCCTCTTACAGTAACAGGCTATAAGTCGGCGTTCTTCGGAACAGACCCCAATTATACGGGTTACGTAAAGAGCGGTCACCCCGAGTACGCTGAAAAGTTCGGTGTTGACGACTTCGCGGCAGGCTTCGTTCGTCTTGAAGGCGATATTATTCTTGACTTCAGAATTTCTTGGGCGATGAATATGGACACCGCAGGCGACGCGCTTATTCTCGGTACAAAGGGCGGTCTCCGCATTCCTTCCACAGAGTGCTGGAACGGCTCTATCGGCGGACCTCTTAAGATCTACCACGAGGTTGGCGGTTCTCAGGTTTGCACAGAGATTCCCGTACAGAAGAATGAAGGTCCTTCGCTCTTCGAGAAGAAGGTTCGCGCATTCATCGACGCATGCAAGAATGGCGGCACTGCTCCCATTCCTTCCTCTCAGATCGTTATTAACCAGGCAATCCTTGACGGTATCTGCAAGTCCGCAGAGCTTGGTCACGAGATCGAGATCACTATCCCCGAAGTATAATAGACGGGATAAATACCAAAGTAATATCAGGGCTGAGTCTGTGACTCAGCCCTTTTTATGTAAAAATCCAATTAAATCTCGAAAAGCCCTTGACTTTGGCAGTTAAAAATGTTAAACTTAAAATAATGAATATAATTGGAGGTATATCTATGAAGCAGATTTACAACATAGTCGATTTTGGCGCGGTTGCAGGCTCGGACGAGCTTCAGACCGCAAAAATTCAGGCGGCTATCGACGCGGCGTTCGCGGCAGGCGGCGGCGAGGTGGTTGTTCCCGCAGGTGTTTTCAAGACCGCTACAATAAGACTTCGTTCAAATATAACGTTCCGTATGCTTTCGGGCGCAGAGCTCAGCGGAAGTACAAATCCCGATGATTACACCCATTTCCTTGACGATAAGATTGAGCCCATTGACCCAGATAAGGAAATTGATGAGGATTACGGCAACGGACATTTCGTGCTCAGTCATTGGTACGACGCCATAATTAAGGTTTATAAAGCAAAGAACGTAAAGATTCTCGGCGAAAAGGACTCGGTTATTAACGGAAATAACGTGTATAACCCCAACGGAGAGGAGGGCTACAGAGGTCCTCACGCTATTCAGATGACCTACTGCAAGAATCTTGAGTTCGGCGGATATACGGTAAAGGATAGCGCAAACTGGTCGCATACCATCAATAAGTGCGAGAATATTTTTGCCCACGATCTTACCGTGCTTGGCGGTCACGACGGATTCCATACCCGTATCTGCCGTAACGTGCTTATCGAGGATTGCGAATTCCGTACAGGCGACGACTGTATCGCGGGCTTTGCAAACGAGAACGTGGTTGTAAGAAATTGCTACCTTGACTGCGCTTGCAGTGCGCTCCGCTTTGGCGGTACCGATATTCTTGTTGACGGCTGTACAACACACGCACCCTCTACTTACGGCTTCCGCGGAAGTCTCTCCAAAGAGGATAAGGCGGCTTCGGCTCCCACAAACGAGACGCACCGCCATACACAGCATACACCATTCCTCTACTTCTGCGACTATCCCGCAAAGGTAACTAAGCCGCAGGGTAATATCGTAGTGCAGAACTGTACCTTTGAACAGCCCAACTCCTTCTTCAGACTTCGTTGGGGTCAGCAGTGGTGCCATAACCGTTCGCTTGTTGATATCACCTTTAAGAACTGTAAGTGCACGGGCGTTTCGCTTCCCATAGACCTTTATTGCGACGAAAACGAGCCCTGCACGCTCCGCCTTGAGGACGTAGAGATTTCGGCACGCGAGGGCTTCGAGGATAAACCCTTTATGCACGCCGATAAATTCAAGCAGATTTACTTCGAAAACGTTACCGTAACAGGCTTTACCGACCCTAAGATCCTCTCCAAGAGCGAGGGCGAGGTCATTATGAAGAACTCGACACCCATCAAGTTTGAGCTTGCCGAGGTGCTTCACGATAAGTACGTTTAAGCTTCGAGATAAGTACGTTTAATTTGTAACCTACCCGAGGCGGCTTTCACCGCCAAATCAGAAAGGCTGACCTGTCAAGAGGTCAGCCTTTTTGTTATTTCTTCTTTTTACCTTTATCATCCCTCGGCTTAAAGAACTGATAGAGGTTGCAGGGAATCATGCCGTTATACAGGCGTTTTACCTTGTCGGCGCGTCTGCCGTAGAGACGCTCGAAATTTTCGCAGGAGGTTATTACGTAGACCTGCCACGGGTAAAGCTTTTCAAAGGCGCGACCCATATCGGCGTAAAGCTCGGCAACCTCGCGTTCGGTCATAAGCCGCTCGCCGTATGGTGGGTTGCAGACTATTGAGCCGCGGCGGTCAAGCTTCTCTATTTTTCGCGCGTCGGCTTGGAAAATGTTTATGTGCTCCTCAACTCCCGCACGCAGAGCGTTCTCGTAAACCACGTCAAGAATGTCCTCGTCTATGTCGGAAGCGTAGGCTTCAAAGCTCGAATTATGTAAAATCTTGCTGTTTGCTTCTTCTCTTGCCTCGTCCCACATAGATTTCGGCAGGAAGGGAAATTTCTCGCCCGAAAACTCACGAAGAAGTCCGGGAGCGCGGTTGGTGGCTATCATAGCCGCTTCAATGGCAAGCGTTCCCGAGCCACAGAAGGGATCCCAGAAAAGCGTGTCCTCTCTTGGGCGTGAGGTCAGCGCAATGGCGGCGGCAAGGGTCTCTCGTATAGGTGCAACACCTGCCTCGGGGCGGTATCCGCGCTTGTGAAGCGGAGCGCCGCTTGTCTCTATCATAAGGTGCGCCATATCCTTGAAAATAAAGAATTCTATCTGATATTTCACACCGCTGTTTTCGGCAAACCATTTCACTCCGTAATGCTTTGAAAGCCTTTCGACAAGGGCTTTTTTTACTATTGATTGGCAATCGGGAACCGAGAAAAGCTTGCTTTTTATAGCGTGTCCCTTGACGGGGAACTCATCGTATTTTCCAATATAGTTCTCCCACGGAATCTCCACAGCACCGTCAAAAAGCTCGGCAAAGGTGGTCGCGGGGTAAGAACCTACCAATATATATACTCGCTCGGCGAGTCTGAGATTTATGTTTGCGCGCGGAATGTCCGAAAGCTCACCGAGAAATGTGACTCTGCCGTCCATCGTGTCAACTCTCTTAAGCCCAAGCGCGTCTATTTCCTCGCCAAGCTGCTTTTCAAGACCGAAAAGGCAGGTGGCAACAAGTTTTAGTGACATTTTGTTCTCCTTTTGAGTGAAAGAGTAGGGGCGACCATCGGTCGTCCGTCTTCTGTAGTGCGTTTTTTGGCGGGCGAGTTCTGCTCGCCATGCTCATTAAGTATAAATTAAAATTTCATTTTTGTCAATATTTCTTTCGAATATAAGTTTACTTTTTAATGAAAATGTGGTAAAATATAAGTTGCGCGTGCCAAATCTTGCAAATTCGATAGGCACGCAGAGGTGAAAAATGACTAAAAGACTGTTTGACGACGGACTTTTGCTTGAATTTGAGGCAAAAGTTGTTTCGGTCAGAAAAGAGGAAGAGGATTATTGGGTAGAGCTTGACCGCTCGGCTTTCGCGCCCGACGGAGGCGGTCAGCTTTCGGATATAGGCACGATTAACGGTGTTCCGGTTTTTGATGTGACAAACGATGACGGCAATATATTCCATATTTGTGATGAAGGATTCGAAATCGGAGAGGTTGTGACCTGCAAAATCGACATAAACCGACGTATGCGTCACATACAGAATCATTCGGGCGAGCATATAGTTTCGGGAATAATTTACAACGAATACGGCTTTAATAACGTAGGCTTCCATTTGGGAAGCGAGGACGTTACGATGGACGTTGACGGCGAGATAACCAAGGAAATGCTCCGCAGAATAGAAAGACTCGCCAACGAGGCGGTAGCAAAGAACCTTGAAATAAAAGTAGTGTATCCCACGCCCGACGAGCTTGAAAAAATGTTCTACCGATCAAAGCTTGACCTTAAGAGTGACGTGCGCGTGGTGGTTATTGACGGGCTTGATGCCTGCGCCTGCTGTGCGCCCCACGTATCAAGAACCGGTCAGATAGGTATGATAAAGCTTATCTCTTGTATGCGTTATAAGGGCGGAACGAGAATACATCTCAAGTGCGGATTTGATGCTCTTGACGAGTTCAACAACGAGTACGATCGTGCGCTGGCAATATCGAATATGATATCTGTACCGCGCGAAAATATAGTTGAAGGTGTTAAAAAGCTTGGCGATGATATCAATGCCTACAAGCGTGAAATTTATGAGCTCAAGCAGAAAATTTCGGAAATGAAAACTGCATTGGCAAAGCCGCAAAACGGAAAGCTTGTTTTTGTTGACGGCGATATGGATATGCCCTCGCTTCGCGCCCTTGTTACCGCCAAATTACCCGAGTGCGACAAGCTTTGCATCGCGTTTTCCGGCAATGACGAGGACGGCTATACCTTTGTGGCGGGTTATAACGGCGAGGATTTTGCCGATTATGTGAAAAAGCTTCTTGTGAAAATCGGCGGAAGCGGCGGCGGTAAAGCTCCCTTTGCACAGGGAAAGGCAAAATGTAAAAAGAGCGATATTGATGCTTTGCTTATTGACTAAATCGAAAATATGTGTTAAAATATAAAAAGAGTTTGCTTGAAAGGTGGTGTCACGATGTCCGAAATAAAGTATGAGCTTTTGAATTCAATAAATTCCCCCGACGACGTCAAGGCACTCGACGAAAAACAGCTTGAGTCGCTGTGTGAGGAAATACGCGAATTTCTTGTGGAAAAGGTCAGCGTTACGGGCGGTCACCTTGCGTCGAATCTCGGCGCGGTGGAGCTTTCGGTGGCGTTGCACAGAGTTTTTTCGACACCAAAGGACCATATAGTGTGGGACGTCGGTCATCAATCCTACGTTCACAAGTTGCTCACGGGCAGAAGAGAGGATTTTGACACTCTCAGGCAGAACGGCGGTCTCAGCGGCTTTACAAAACGAAGCGAAAGCGAACACGATGCCTTTGGCGCAGGGCATAGCTCTACGTCGATTTCCGCCGCTCTCGGACTTGCTGAGGCGGACAAGCTTTCGGGCTCTGACGCGTATACGGTTGCCGTGGTGGGCGATGGCGCGTTTACGGGCGGAATGATACACGAGGCGCTCAACAACTGTGAGGGCAACCTCAAGCTCGTCATAATAATAAATGAAAACGAAATGTCGATTTCAAAGAATATCGGCAGATTTGCCGACAGCCTTTCAAAAATAAGGTCAAGCGAGCGATATTTCAACACCAAAAAAGCCACGGTCAAGCTGCTTGAGTCGATTCCTCTTGTGGGAAAAGGCTTGCTCAAGCTTCTTAAAAAGACCAAAAAGGGCATAAAAAATCTGCTTTACGGCAGTAACTATTTTGAAAATATGGGGCTTTACTATCTTGGTCCCGTGGACGGAAACGACGTTGATGCCCTTGAGGATATTCTGTCGCTTGCCAAAAAGCAAAAGGACAGCGTTATCGTTCACATAAAAACCAAAAAGGGAAAGGGCTACGCCCCCGCCGAGAAGGACCCCGATAAATTCCACTCTCTCGCTCCTGCGGGAAGCGCGCGCACAACAAGCTTTTCCGAGCAGTTCGGGAGAATTCTCTGCGAGCTTGCCAAAAAGGACGTGCGCGTGGTGGGCATAACCGCCGCAATGTGCGAGGGAACGGGACTTGACGGCTTCAGACAGACCTACCCCGAACGTTTTTTCGACGTGGGAATTGCCGAGCCCCACGCCGTAACCTTTGCCGCAGGACTTGCCGCAGGCGGAAAACGCCCCTTCGCTGCAATATATTCAACCTTTTTGCAGAGAGCTTACGATAACGTGCTTCACGACGTGGCACTGCAAAATCTACCCGTTTGCCTTTGTATCGACCGCGCGGGGCTTAACCCCTCCGACGGTCCGACACATCACGGAATCTTTGACGTGGCGTTTTTGTCGCAGATTCCCGAGCTGAAAATATATACCCCCGCAACTTATTCGGCACTTGAAAACGCCCTTTGCGATGCGCTTGAATGCGGTGCTCCTTGCGCTGTAAGGTATCCGCGCGGAAGTGAGTCAATGCTCGTAAAAGAGCATTTTTACAAGGACAAAAACGAGGGCGTGGGCATACGCGCCGACTTTAACCCCTACGAAAAATTGCAGGCGGTTGTCGTAACACACGGCAGAATAGCCGCCGAAGCGATAAAGGCGCAGGCAGAGCTTGCCGATGAAGGCATCAGGGTTGGAATAATTTTGCTTGAATTCCTCAAGCCTTATACCGAATGTGCCCGTCTCGTGGCTGAAGCGATAGGGAATAATACCTGCCCCGTAGTGACCTATGAGGAGGAGATAAAAAACGGCGGCGCGGGTATGCTGCTGTCCGATAAGCTTTGCGAAGATCACGGCTTTGACCGCGCGAAAATATCGGTTATGGCGGTGGACGATTGCTTTGGATTTGGCAAAAAGGGCGAAAGCATTTATGAAACGCTGGGAATATCCTCGGCTGACCTAAAAAGGGAAATTATAAGAATTGTTAAAATAGGAAGGTGACTGATTATGGAAAAAATGTGGGCAGGAAGATTTGTGGGCGCACTCGATAAGGAGGCAGACGACTTCAATTCTTCAATCTCGTTTGACAGTAAAATGTACAGAGAGGATATCCGCGGCTCAATGGCGCACGCGGCTATGCTTGCGGCGCAGGGAATAATATCCGCGGAGGACCTTGACAAAATCGTGTCGGGACTTGAAGGAATCCTTGCCGATATCGAAAGCGGAAAGCTTATGTTCAACCTCGATTGCGAGGATATACATATGTTCATCGAGGCAGAGCTTACCGAAAGAATAGGCGACGCGGGTAAAAGACTTCACACCGCGAGAAGCCGTAACGACCAGGTGGCTCTTGACATCAGACTCTACCTGCGCAGACGTACGGGTGAGCTCGTTGAGCTTGTAAAAAAGCTTATCGAGGTCATCTGCGACAAGGCAGAACAGCATAAATCGACGATAATGCCGGGCTACACCCACCTTCAGCGCGCACAGCCCATCACCTTCGGACATCATCTTCTTGCATACGCATCAATGTTTGTGCGTGACGTGGGAAGAATGGAGGACGCCGTAAAGCGAATGAACCTCTCGCCCCTCGGCTCTTGCGCGCTTGCGGGAACGACCTACAATACCGACCGCGAAATGGTGGCAAAGGCTCTTGATTTTGACGGAATAGTCATAAACAGCCTCGACGGAGTTTCCGACCGAGACTTCTGCCTTGAGCTTATGAGCGCTTATTCTGTTACAATGATGCACCTTTCAAGACTTTCCGAGGAGATAATCCTCTGGTCGTCGTGGGAATTCAAGTTCGTCGAGCTTGACGACGCCTACACCACGGGCTCAAGCATTATGCCGCAGAAAAAGAACTCGGATATGGCTGAGCTTGTAAGAGGCAAGACGGGCAGAGTTTACGGAAATCTTATGGCGCTGCTTACCACACTTAAGGGACTTCCGCTTGCATACAATAAAGATATGCAGGAGGATAAGGAGGCTGTGTTTGACAGCATCGAAACTCTTGAAAAGTGCCTTTCGGTATTTGCTCCGATGGTTGCAACCATGCGCGTGAACGCAGATAATATGTACAAAGCGGCGCAGGGCGGCTTTATAAACGCCACCGACCTTGCCGACTACCTTGTAAGAAAGGGGCTCCCTTTCAGAAGCGCGTATAAGATAGTCGGTCAGATAGTTGCCGAGTGTATCGAGAAAAAGACGGTGCTTGACGAGCTTCCCCTTGAGGCGTATAAGGCGCACTCCGAGCTTTTCGATACCGACCTTTACAGCGATATAAGCCTTGAAACCTGCGTGGAGAAGCGAATTTCCGCAGGCGGAACATGCGAAGAATCGGTAAATAAACAACTTGAGTGCATAAGAGAATTTCTTAAGTAAGTGAAAATAACGCGGACGGCAGTGATGCCGTCCGCATTTTATTGGAGCAGATTTTAATCAAAAATCAAAAAAACAAGGTGAAAAAATCAAAAATTTCCCAAAAACGCTCTTTTATTGATAATTTTTATCGCAAAATTTCAAAAAGGTGTTGCAATTTCGAATAAAATATGATATAATTAACAAAATTTTTGTTTTCGCGCGAAAATACGCGCAGATGGAGGATTTTATGAAGAAAATTTTGGCTCTCGTGCTTGTGGCAGTTATGCTTTGCGCAGCACTCGTAGCTTGCGGCGGTAACAAGTCTTACACCCTTGCAAGCGGCGGAACAGGCGGAACTTATTACGCGGCTTGCGTAGGTCTTGCAGGTGTTTACGATACAGAAACAAACCTTAAGATCAATGTGGACGTAACAGGCGCATCCAAGGCTAACATCCAGCTCGTTGGTAACGGCTCTGCTGACTTCGCTATCGTTCAGAACGACGTTATGCAGTATGCTTACACAGGTACAGACCTTTTTGCGGCTGACGGTGCTATCACAAACTTCCGTACAGTTGCCGCTGTATACGCAGAGGTCTGCCAGATCGTTGCTGACCCCGCTATCGAAAGCATTGCCGACCTTAAGGGTAAGGTAGTTTCTATCGGCGCTATGGGAAGCGGAGTTGAGTTTAACGCTCTCCAGATTCTTGAAGCATACGGTCTTACAAGAGACGATATCGTTCCCGTAAACGCAGACTTTAACGGCTCTGCTACAAAGTTTAAGGACGGCGAGATCGACGCGTTCTTCGTAGTTGCAGGCGCTCCCACAACAGCTATCACAGACCTTTCTGTAAACAGAGAGTTCAAGCTTCTTGAGATTGACGACGAGCACTATGACATTCTCGCTTCCAAGTACGGCTTCTACTCCAAGTACCCCATCACAGCAGGTACCTACAGCAATACTGAGGACGTACAGACAGTAGCAGTTAAGGCAACCTTTATCTGCCGCGACGATATTCCCGAGGACGTTGTATACGAGTTCACAAAGGCACTCTTCGAGAAGAAGGATCAGCTTGTGGTTGCTCACAACAAGTTTGCAAACGTTGACCTTGAGTATGCTCAGAACGACATCGGTGACGTTCCTTTCCACGCAGGCGCACTTCGCTACTACAACGAAGTTAAGTAATTGATGTCCAAAAACAAAATTTTGGCAATCGCAATAGCAGCCGTAGTCTTACTGACTGCGGCTGTTGCTGTGATTTTTGCGGCAGCCGATAACGGCACAAAGCTTTTGATTTGCGATAAAGAAAACGGAAAAATATATGCCCGATTCGACGTTGAGGAGGGCGAGGAGTTTTCGGTCTCTTTTATACACTCGGTAAATATAACCGAGGTTACCGATTGCTATTTTGCGGACGGCGGTTATATTGTCTGCGACAAATGTATTTATTCTTCCTTCGGTGCGGGAATGCCCACCGAGTGGGAGGAGGGTTGGCAGGTCTCCTATGAGGGAGACAAAATAACTCTCTCGGGTCTTGACATAAGACAAAAAGAAGTAACCTATATCGTCGGAACCGTGTACGACCACATACTTCACATAAACGGCGAGGACGTGGTGCTCAACGAGCTCTGCGGAAAGAACGCCGAAATAACCTTGAAAATAAAGTCGCCATTTCTTGGCGGTTGATATAGATAATGAAAGAAGGAGGTTTCTCAATATGGAAGAAACGAAGATCGTTGATAACGGTGAAGTTATTGATGCCGATGCGTTAATGGCTGAATTTGACCGTGAATCCAACGTGCGTCACTTTACAGGAAAAAAGAAGATAGTCATAAGAACTCTTATGATAGCTTTTGCACTATACGCAATAATCACTTCTATTTTCGGAAAATATCTTTTAATGCTTGACAATAAGATAATTGCTGGCTTGATGACTTGGCCGGGTAGCTCAACAGGCTTCCTCGGACTCATCCTTGTCATCACGTTCCTCATTTTCCCCGCGTATAAAGCGCAGGCGAAAAGGATAAATTATATCCCTTGGTACGATTACATCCTCGCGGCGGCAGGCTTTGCGTCATTCTTCTATATCGTAGTTGAAAACGAAAATATAGTAAACCGCGCAATAAATATCAATACACTTGATATTATCTTTGCTATCATTGGCTTCGTTGTGCTTGCCGAGGCGTGCCGCAGAGTTGTCGGACTTCCCATTCTCTGTGTTGTCGGTGCCTTCGTGGTTTACGCGCTTTTCTACGGCGTAAGACCTCTGCGACTTTTGCAGGAGCTTTTCTATGCGGGTAACGGTATCACAAGTAACCCCCTCGCCATCTGCGCGCAGTACCTTGCTCTCTTTATTATCTTCGGCTCGTTCCTTGAGAAAACGGGTATCGGTACATTCTTCGTTGACCTCGCTAACTCCATAGCAGGTTGGGCGGCAGGCGGTCCCGCAAAGGTTGCGGTAATCTCCAGCGCCCTTGAGGGTATGTACTCGGGAAGCTCGGTTGCAAATACCGTGGGAAGCGGATCAATCACTATTCCCACAATGAAAAAGATCGGTTACAGACCCGAGTTTGCGGCGGCTGTTGAGGCGGCAGCATCTACGGGCGGTCAGATAATGCCCCCCATTATGGGCGCGGCAGCGTTCCTTATGGCGGAATTTACCGAAATTCCCTATATGGCTATAGCAATAGCGGCAATTCTTCCCGCTGTGCTTTACTTCATGGGTATCTTTATGATGATACACTTCGAGGCAAAGAAAGAGGGAATGAAAGGACTTTCCAAGGAGGACCTTCCCAAGTTCGGAAAGCTCTTTCTCAAGCGCGGATATTTGCTTCTCCCCATCGTTGTGCTTGTTGCGCTTATGGGTAACGGCTTCTCCCCCGCGCGCTCGGTTGCAATCGCAATTCTTACCGTAATAATCGTAAGCTCCTTCTCTAAGGATACAAGACTTTCGCTTTCTACTTTTGGCGATGCACTTGTTGGCGGTACAAAGGGAACTATAAGTGTAACTGTTGCCTGCGCTATTGCGGGCAATATGGTCGGACTTGTTACACTTACTCACCTTAACCAGGACCTTATCCGTATGCTTAAAGTGGTCGCGGGACAGAGTCTTTTCCTTGCCCTCTTCCTTATTATGGTTACGTGTATACTCCTCGGTATGGGCGTGCCCACCACCGCAAACTACGTTATTATGGCAACTATGGCGGCTCCGCTTATTATGAAAATAGCCCCCGAAACACCTATTCTCGCGGCTCATATGTTTGTGTTCTATTTCGGAATTGTCGCTGATATCACTCCCCCCGTCGCGCTTGCGGCATATGCGGGAAGCGCTATCGCTAAATCCGATCCGCTAAAAACGGGTGTAACGGCAACGCGCCTTGCTATAACGGCATTTATTATTCCTTATATTTTCGTGCTTCAGCCCGATATGCTTATCATTGACCTTCTCTTTGAGGGCGGATACGGCATTGAAAACCTCCATGTTACTCTCGGCGGTATACTTTCTATCCTTAAAATAGTGTTCACGTCGGTTATGGGTATTATCGGAATTTCGGCAGGTATGGAGGGATACGCCTTCCGCAAGACCTATTGGTGGGAGAGAATTATCCTTATCGGCGGCGGTCTTTGCCTCGTCGTTCCCGAAACGTTAACCGATATCGTCGGACTTGTGCTTGTTGTGGGCATTTTCGTTCTTCAGTTTGTTGAAAAAAAGATGAAGGCGAAGAAAATAGCTTGAATATCATAGCTTTTTGTAAGGAGCTGAGTCGGTGACTCAGCTCCTTTTGCGCGTTATTCTTCCGTTGCTAAACACCGCGTCGTTGGTTTTGGGTGACAGATAAATTGGTGTTTAGCGGCGAAGGCGCCGCAGCCCTATAGGTCAGCGCACCGTTGTTTGTGCGAACATAGTGCCACGCATCCCACTCCTCGGCTAAACACCGAGTCGTTGGCTTTGGGTGGCAGATAAATTGGTGTTTAACGCACTATGTTAGCACAAACCGTCTCCTTTGCCTCCCTTGTCAAAGGGAGGGGGACCGCGGAACGCGGTGGAGGGATTCCATATTGTTTCTGCGTTTTGAATCCAACCCACCCGCTTCGCTAACAAGGTCGCAAGCGACC
>JBGVRT010000061.1:0-3853 GCA_045128735.1 Eubacteriales bacterium
TGTAACTTTTTATCTGTACACAGATTTTTTGACACCCAAAGAGGAAATCCACTTTTCTTTTTGAAGCCAAAGGCGCAAAAAGAAAAGTTCCCAAAAGAAAAACGCCGCATGGGGAGGCGGTCGCTTTTGAAAAAGCTCCGCAAAAACTTTTCTCGCGGGCTGCGGTGCGAACATACCGCTAAACAATAATTTGTCGGCAAGTCGCCAAACCACAAAAAATACCCCCTACAGAAAAGTTTTTGCGCCACTTTTTACAAAAAGTGGCACGCCTCCCCCGTCTCCCCCGTCTCCCCCGCCTCCCCCGTCTCCCCATTTTCACGTGCTGAAAAAGAGCATAAGGCAGAAGCCTACAAGCATCACGTAGGCAGCAACTCGCCCCTGCTCGGCGGTGCGCGGTATCATTTCGTCGGCTATAACGTAAAGCATTGCGCCGCCCGCGAAGGCAAGTGTTATCGGCAGAAGCGACGACAGAAGTGTTACAGAGTGGTATCCGAGAAAGGTACCAGCCACCTCCACGAGTCCTGTTGCAAGCGAGATGAAAAAGGTCCTCCGACGGCTTATGCCCGCCATAAGCATTGGCGGCACTACCGCCATTCCCTCGGGTATATTCTGAAGTGCGATTCCCACCGCCACCGACATTGCCCCCGAAAGGTCGCCCGCCCCAAGGCTGACTCCCGCGGCTATTCCCTCGGGCAGGTTGTGGAGCGCCATTGCCGCTACCAAAAGCAGAACGCTGTCAAGCTCCTCTCCGCCCTCTCCGTCCGCCACAAAGCGCAGGTGCGGAACGGCTTTTTCGCAAAGCCCGATGAAAACTCCCCCAAACAAAACCCCAAGGGCAGACACCGCCACCTCTGCCGTACTTCCCTCTCCCATAGACGGCACGATAAGCCCCCAAATCGCCGCCGACAGCATTATTCCCGCGGCAAGGCTGAGGGTAAGCTCCGAAAATCTGCGAGGTATGCTTTTTACAACAAATCCGATAATACTTCCTATAACGGTCGCACCGCCCACACCCAGGGCGGTCAGTAAAACAATTCCCATAGCTCAGTCTCCTTTTACTAATAAGTTATGCCGAAAACCGTCAAAATGCGACACTATAGGCCGCCTATGGGTAAATATCCCCATTTTTTGTCCGAAATTGCTGTTGTTAAGCCTTTACAAAGCAAAAAAAATATGCTAAAATAGACTTGTGAAGGTCTTTTGAAAGGAGCTTGTTATGTGGTATTCAAATCTTTACAGACGATTTCTTTGCGATATGCATATCGAGGACATCCGCGAGGAGTTTATGGCGGAGTTTTCGCCCGAGGAATTCGTTGAAAATCTCAAAAAGGCAAACATAAATTACGCGATGTATTACGCCCAATCCCACGTGGGTCTTTGCTACTACCCCACAAAGACGGGAGTTATGCACAAGGCTCTCCGCGGCAGAGAAGACCTTATGCGCCGTGTGGAGACCCTTTGCCACGACAACGGTATAAAGGTCATCACCTACTACAGCCTGATTTTTAATACCCGAGAGCACGACCGCCACCCCGAATGGCGAATGATTACCGACAACGGTCAGTCGCGCAGAGAGCGAGGCAATATGCCAAGCGACGGTCTCGCCTTCGCCTCAAAGCAGATGTCACGGTACGGTCTTTGCTGTCCGAATAACGGCGACTACACCAAATTCGTGCTTGCGCAGATTGACGAGATTCTTGAATATTTCGACACCGACGCCCTTTTCTTCGATATGCCATTCTGGCCTTGGCCCGCCACCTGCTTCTGCGACTCCTGCCGTGAGCGTTGGGCGCGCGAGGTCGGCGGAGATATTCCCAACAACCCCAAGGCAGGCACCAAAGAGTGGCTGACCCTCACCCACAAGCGCTACGAGTGGATGGGCGAGTGGACCCGGATGATATACGACTATATCAAGGCGAAAGACCCCGATATGACGGTGGAGTACAACCTTGCCTCTATGGTTGCGGGAAGCTCGTCAAACGGTTGCGGTCTTGAGGTGAACGCCGCCTCCGACTATTGCGGCGGCGACATTTACGGCGACATCTACAACCACTCCTTCGTGTCGAAATTCTACAAAAACGCAACCAAAAATCCCCCCTTCGAGTTTATGATTTCGCGTTGCAAGCCCGCGCTTCGTGCCCATACCTTGACAAAAACAGTTGACGAGCTTAAAACCTCGGTTGCCCTTACCGCGGCGCACCACGGTGCGTCACTTGTTATCGACGCAATCGACCCCGTGGGTACCCTTGACAGCCGAGTTTATGACCGCATCGGCGAGGCGTACCGCTTCATTGAGCCTTACGAGCCCTATTTCCGCGGCAAAATGGCAGAGGATGTCGGCGTTTATTACGGCATAAAGAGCCGTCTTGACCCCTACGCTATCAAGTTTAATTCGCTTGACGGCAACGCGGGAATCGCGCATAGCCTTATCAGAGGGCATATCCCCTTCGGCGTTACCTGCGCGTCCTACGAGCTTGAGGGCTACCGCGCCCTTATCGCGCCGCTTCTGCTTGACACCGAGGCGTATGAAAACGGGAGATTTGAGAGCTACGTCAAAAACGGCGGACTGCTTTACCTCAGCGGCGCAGGCAACAAGGAGCTTACCGAAAAGCTGACGGGCGGAAAAATCGGTCAAAGGCTTGACGAAAAACGGCTCTATCTTGCCCCCGCAAAGGATTACGAAGACAGCTTCCTCGGCTTTAACGCAAAATATCCGTTGCCCTACGACGGCACGGGCTTTGAGTTTGAGGCGGGCAAGGACTGCGAGGTGATTGCCACGTATACGCTTCCCTTTACGCCGAGCAACGCCTTTGAATTTACCTCTATTCACTCAGACCCACCCGGAATCTCCACCGAGATTCCCGCCATAGTCACCGCCAAATACGGCAAGGGTCGGGTTATCTGGTCGGCAATGCCCCTTGAGTGCGGCGAGACCGAGGAGTACGGAGAACTGCTTTTGTCGCTTATCGACCGCTTTGACGGACTCGGCGAGCCGTCGTTCAAATCGGATGCCCCCAACAACGTGGAGATAACTCTTTTTGAGAGCGAGGGCGAAAAGTTTATCAACTGCGTGGTGCTTTGCGACGGCGCGCGCTCATACCCCGTGTCGCCCTTTGAGGTCTCTGTGAAGTGCGAAAAAACCCCCGCCGCGGTGACTCTCCTGCCCGAGGGAACACCCGTGGATTTCAGCTATGAAAACGGCTACGCGCGTTTCGAGACAGGAAAGCTGAGCATTTTCGATATGTACAGAATCGCCCTTGATTGACAAAAAAGAGAGAAATTTTCAAAAACATGTTGATTTTGCGGCTTCTCTGTGATATAATGTTATAGAAGTAAAAGCTTCTATCAAAATTTTCGGAGGATTTTAACTATGAATATCACAGCAACCTATGATAACCTTCCCAAGTGGGTTAAGGTTCTCGTGCAGATTTTCCTTGGCTACATCATCAGCGCACTCTACCGCATTTTCAAGTTCCTTGAGACAAAGAATGTCATTACTCTTGTCATCGGTATTCTTTGCTTCTTCGGTCTTGGCTTCGTTGCTTGGGTAGTTGACCTTGTAACCACTATTGCCAACAACAAGATCTCTGTTCTTGCTGACTGATAGTTGATACATAAAAAGGAGCTGTATTTTTAAGGAATCAGCTCCTTTTTTGCGCCAAAAATATGGCACCGACAAATTATTGTTTGGCGCGTGAGCACGCGCAGGCATAGCGCGCCCGTATCTGTGATTTGTGCGAACATATCCGTCGCAACCCACTCGGTCGCTAAACACGACCTCGTTAGCTTTGGGTGGCAGATAAATTATTGTTTGGCGCACTATGTTAGCACCGCAGCCCTCTAGAAAAGTTTT
>JBGVRT010000062.1:0-4798 GCA_045128735.1 Eubacteriales bacterium
GTATCGACCTCTTTTGCAACTATCTTCTTGGGCAGACGGAACTCGGGAATACCGTACACAAGTACACCGCCTGCGGTGTGAAGTGCCTCATAAACAGTAACCTCATATCCCTTCTTCGCAAGATCTCCTGCGCAGGTAAGACCGGAAGGACCGGAGCCGACAATTGCAACTCTGTGTCCGTTGCTTGTGGGTTTTACGGGTTCTTCCTGACAGAAGGTGTTGTGCCAATCGGCAACGAAACGCTCAAGGCGACCGATGCCAACGCTTTCGCCCTTGATTCCTCTTACACACTTAGATTCGCACTGTGTTTCCTGCGGACAAACTCTGCCGCATACTGCGGGAAGAGAGGATGATTTTGTAATGATCTGATATGCACTCTCGAAGTCGCCTTCCTTGATCTTGGAAATAAACTCGGGGATGTGGATTTTAACGGGGCAACCGTCAACGCAAGGCATATTTTTGCAGTTGAGACATCTGTTTGCCTCATCAATCGCCTGCTCCTCGGTATAACCGAGTGCAACCTCGTCAAAATTATGTGCTCTGACAAGAGCATCCTGCACGGGCATTGCGTTTCTTGTCAAACTCATATTTGCCTTTGCCATCTTACTGTACCTCCTTCTTGAAGAGATTACAAGAATTCTCGTATGCGTGTCTCTCAAAATCGGAGTACATTCTTCCTCTCGACATTGCTTCGTCAAAATCGATCTCGTATCCGTTGAAATCGGGACCGTCAACGCAGGCAAACTTTGTGAACTTCTTACCGTCCACGTTGAGCGTAAGTCGGCAACCGCCGCACATACCCGTTCCGTCGATCATAATGGGGTTCATAGAAGCAGTCACGGGCGTGCCGAAGGGCTTTGCCGTAGCCACAACGAACTTCATCATAATAAGCGGGCCAATGGTAATGATCATATCGAACTTCTCACCCGCTTCCAGCATTTCCTTGAGCGGAACGGTTACGTTTCCGTGCTCTCCGTAGGAGCCGTCGTCGGTCATCACGCGAAGCGTATCCGAGCAAGCCTTGAACTCATCCTCAAGAATGAGAAGATCCTTGTTTCTGAAACCGATAATGCTTGTCACGTCAGCACCCATAGCATGGAGTGCCTCGGCAATGGGCATAGCGATGGCGCAACCTACACCGCCACCTACGATACAGACCTTTTTGAGTCCGTCAAGATGTGTTGCCACTCCGAGAGGACCGACAAAGTCCTGAATATATTCGCCCGCTTCTTTATAGGAGAGCTTCTTGGTCGTACCGCCAACCACTTGGAAAATGATCTTGACAGTTCCATTATCTTTATTTACACCCGCAACGGTCAGAGGTATCCTCTCTCCGTCCTCGTCCACACGCAAGATGATGAACTGTCCGGGCTTTGCTTTATTTGCAACCAACGGTGCTTCGATAAGGAGCTGGATGACCGTGGGATTCAAAATCTTTTTTTCTACTATTTTATACATAATATTCCTCCGCTTAATGAAAGGACGGTCACCGAAAAAATCGGCAACCGTCCTGTCAGATATTATACGGTTAACCCGTTATCAGAAATCAACTTCGGTGTCGTAGTAGCAGCACTTAAGAAGCTTTTCCATTTCCTCGACAGAGATAGCTCTGGGGTTGGAGCCGGTGCAAGCGTCTGCAACAGCGTTCTTTGCGATCTCGGGAAGTCTCTCAAGGAATACGTTCTCGGGAACGAAGCCCTGCTCGCAGGGAAGTGCGTCTGCGCCGTAGTTCTTGATGCACTGAGGAATGTTGAGTGCATCGTTCATGCCACGGAGGTAAGCGATGAGGTTTGCAACCTTCTCGTCATCGTTTGCTCCGCCAAGTCCCATGTAATCAGCAATCACACCGTAACGCTTCTTTGCGGTCTCATCCTTTGCGTTGAAGGCGATAACCTTGGGAAGGTACATAGCGTTAGCTGCGCCGTGAATGATGTGTGCGCCGAGATCTTCGAATACAGCACCGGTCTTGTGTGCCATAGAGTGAACGATACCGAGAAGCGCGTTAGAGAATGCCATACCTGCAAGGCACTGAGCGTTGTGCATAGAAGCACGCTTGGTCATGTCGCCATTGTAGGAAGCAACGAGATCTTCTTCGATCATCTTGATTGCGAAGATTGCAAGAGGATCGGTGAACTCGCAGTTAGCGGTGGAAACGTATGCCTCGATTGCGTGAGTCATAGCGTCCATACCGGTGTGAGCGGTGAGCTTCTTGGGCATGGTCTCTGCAAGCTCGGGGTCAACGATCGCAACGTCGGGAGTGATCTCGAAGTCAGCGAGAGGATACTTGATACCCTTTTCGTAGTCGGTGATAACAGCGAATGCGGTAACCTCGGTAGCAGTACCGGAGGTAGAAGGAATTGCGCAGAAGCGAGCCTTCTTACGAAGCTCGGGAATACCGAATACTACGCACATCTGCTCGAAGGTAATTTCGGGATACTCGTACTTGATCCACATTGCCTTTGCAGCGTCGATAGGCGAACCGCCGCCGATTGCAACGATCCAGTCGGGCTGGAACTTCGCCATAGCCTCTGCACCGCGCATAACGGTATCTACGGAAGGATCGGGCTCGATGCCTTCAAAGAGTTCAACCTCCATGCCTGCTTCCTTAAGATAGGAAACAACCTTATCAAGGAAACCGAAGCGCTTCATAGAACCGCCACCTACGCAAACCATTGCGCGGGTTCCCTTAAGAGTCTTCAGAGCCTCAAGAGCTCCTTTTCCATGATAAAGATCGCGGGGTAATGTAAAACGTGCCATAACTTTTTCTCCTTGTGAGTATGTATTTTTCTTTACGGCTATATTATATCACAACCGGGAGGGCTTGGGAATAATTAAAATGTTATATCGGTATTATCAATATCGATATATGCCGTATCAATACAAAAATGGCTCTGCATTATTGCAAAGCCATCATTTTATATTCATATTTATTTACTTAATAAATTTTCTTCTCGCATTGCAAAGCGCGGTAATGAAATCCTTATCGAGCTTAGTAAGCTTATATCCTTTATGATAGATGAGAACATCCCTATATACCTTTTTATTGCCCTCGCACACACGCTGAACAAGATTATATCTGTCAAGTATCTGCTGTGAGGCAGGCGATACCCACATAAATGTTTTGGGATTTTCCGAAAGAAGATCAAACTGACTTGCTCTCTCAAACACAAATATTCTCTGCCCTATGTTGTCGGGAAGCTCCTCACGGAACACCTTGGACATAGAGAGCGTGGGAACGTAAGGATCTGCGTGCGCTATCTCGATATAATCGGAAAGATCCTCGTAAGTGATCGTTTTCTTCTCAGCGAGAGGATTATCTTTGCTCATAATAAGAACGTAGGAGAACTCAGCTACAAGCTCATAAGAAAGCCCTTTTTCCTCAAGCATATCCTTGTAATACTTATCATAGTTATCCGAGTAACGAATGATACCGAGCTTGTATTCGTTTTCAAGAAGCTTTTTTATGGTCTTTTTGGAGTTGGTTTCCTTGTAGTATATTTCTACGGGAGTATCTCCGATGTTTTTTGAAAATTCCGCCATTGCGGCAGAGATATAGCACGCGCGTGGAACGGATATTGAAAACTTACGCTTTTTATGCGAGCCGTCACGGTAGGACTGCTCGATCTTATCGATGCGGTGAAGAATATCACGCGCATAATCCATAAACTCCTCGCCGTCGGGAGTCAGTACCATTCCCTTGGCACTTCTTTGGAATATGGTAATTCCAAGATCGGCTTCGAGCTCTTTGATGGAACGGCTAATATTCGGTTGCGCTATCATAAGCGTTTCCGCTGCTTTATTCAGCGATCCAAGTCTTGCAACTTCGACCGCGTATTTCACATGTAGAATATTCATATACAAGTCCTCCTCTCTATGTATTTGCTTGCATATTTATTTTATTATACCACAAAAGTGTGAATAATTCAAGGCATTCAGTTTGATATATGTAAATTTGTTTGCAAGCACAGTGTCAATCCATCTATTACCTCTACAATATTCTCGGAGGGAGCAATCCAAATCCTGCATAATTATTTCTAAGGAGATACTGTTGTGTACTTGAATGGCAGTGCTCCTTCTCCGCCAAAAAACGGGATAGTCCACAAGGACTATCCCGTTTTTTTCGATGTCGAAGGGATTTGAACTCGAGCGACGGAAACCGGCAAGGGTAGCGAAACCGCCCGGAGCAAGGAGATGAAGGAAGCGAGTCCCCGAGCGACGCACAGCGACTATGCGACGGTGGAGGGCGGCTTGCCGCTTCAAACCTCTCCTTCCGCCAAAAATCGACAAGTTTCAACAGAAGCTTGTCGATTTTTACTTCTTCACTATTAACTCTTCACTTTTCACTAAATCCCTTTTCGATTTTTGGCGGAAGTAATAGGCAAAAGTGAGTAGTGAAAAGGTACTGATGTGGTTTTTCTCCGACAGTCGAAAAGTGATTTATTATAAAAAGAATACGCGTCAGTTAAATCCAAAACAAAAAGTGACGAAAATATCTTTTTTATCGTCCCTTCACAAAGGAGCTGCTTCATTAAGAATACAGCACCTTTTTTACGCAAAAAATATGACACCGAAAAATTGGTGTTTGGCGGTGTGTTCGCACCGCACCCCGCGAGAAAAGTTTTTGCGGAGCTTTTGGGGAAGCGACCGCCTCCCCATGCGGCGTTTTTCTTTTGGGAACTTTTCTTTTTGCGCCTTTGGCTTCAAAAAGAAAAGTGGATTTCCCCTTCAGGTGTTAAAAAATCTGTGCACAAATAAAAGTAACAATTTGCCTAGTATAAACTAATTATTTTTCTTATTT
>JBGVRT010000063.1:0-14003 GCA_045128735.1 Eubacteriales bacterium
TTATACAATATTTAACATATTTTGTCATCTCCAACATTTTAAAAGAACAATGGCGCTATTTCATATAGAAATAACGCCACTTTTTTGTTAATATTCAATTTTTAATTTTCTGTGCCAACTCCACCAAATTTGAAATAGCCCCACTATGGGACAGTCCCGTGTTTTAATTTGTTTGTTTGTATTTTGTAAGCCATTTGCCCGACAGAAATCTGTGCAGGAAGAATACTGTTCGCGCCGCCCAATCCACGGTCATTGCTATCCATACGCCCATTACTCCAAGTCCCATACCCGGGAAAGAGAAAAGCTTCCAAACAGAAACAGTGTCCTGTGCCAGAATATAGGCAAGAGCAACTCGGAATATCCACATTGAGAATACCGAAACCACCATTGTAAAGCGAATGTCGTTTGCCGCTCTGAACGCGTTTGGCAGACAGAATGCAACCACCCATATCACGGCAGAAACAGCACTGTGGTAGAATATAAGCCTTCTGGCAGTCTCAAATGATTCGGTTGAAAGATTGAACAGACCAAGCAGAGGTGCAGACAGGATGCAAAGCAACCCCGCAACCGTGATTATGGTGAAGTAACCGACACCAACGAGAATTTTTGCGTATTTTTTCGCTTGCGCCTCCTCACGAGCGCCAATGCAACGCCCAACAACGGCAACAATGGTACTGTGTATTGCACCGCCTGCATTGTACTGAAAGTTAGCAAGTGAAAGGGCGGCGGCGTTTGCCGCAATTGCAACCGTGCCAAGAGAGGATACAAGACTTGAGGTCATAAGTCTGCCAAATTGGAAAAGGCTGTTTTCAACCCCGTTGGGTATTCCGATCGACAGAAGTGCTTTTATTATTTTTTTGTCTGGGCGATATCTGAACAGCTTTTCGATATGAATATAACGTTTTTTGTTGTGGGAAATAATGACCATAATCGAAGCACCCATCATTCGGGACAAAAGCGTTGCAAGCGCCGCCCCCGCAACCCCGAGGTTTACAAGATATATGAGAATAGCGTTTCCTCCAATGTTGAGGAAGTTCATAAAAATCGAAATCTTCAGTGAAATAACGCTGTCTCCCTGCGCCCTGAAAACCGAGGCGATGCTGTTTTCTATTGCCAAAAAGGGAAAGGAAATTGCGATTATGTTAAAGTAGGTCAAAGCACTTTTGATGACCGCTTCTTCGGCTTTTCCGAAAAGGAGATGTACAATAGGCACTTGAAGGCTCAGGACAACCGCCGAAATGGTTGTCGCTATTGCCGTCGTTACGTAGAGCAGCTGTTTTGCGGAGCGACAGGCAAGATCTCGGTCTTTCTTTCCCATTGCCTGTGCCAGAACTATAGAACCGCCCGACGCGATTGCCGAAAAAAGAGTTATGAGAAGAGTATCAAGTGAGCCAATCAGCGCAACGCCCGCGTAAGCCGTTTCTCCTCGGCTTGAAACCATTATGGAGTCGGCAAGACCTATGGTTATAGAAAGTATATTTTGAAAAATAAGCGGCAGAGCTATTTTGGCAATAGCTTTGCCCGAAAAAAGTGGCTTGCTTTCTGTTATCATATCTTTACCTTTAGATGAATGGCGGCGGTATTAGCCGCCGCCATTGAGTTAGCACTATTAAATCAGGGAGTAAGACGCTTGGGGTTACGGAACAGGAACATAGCCTCGCTGATGTGTGTTCCGACGAGAAGCATTGTAAGACGGTCGATACCGAGACCGAAACCGCCGTGAGGAGGACAGCCGTACTTGAAGAATTCAAGGTAGAACTTAACGTCCTCTGCAAGTCCCTTTTCCTCAGCCTGTGCCTTGAGCACGTCATATCTGTGCTCACGCTGTGCACCTGTGGTTATCTCTACGCCGCGCCAGATAAGGTCGTAGCCCTGAGGGATGCCCTGCTCGTCGCGCATATGGTAGAACGCGCGCTTTTCCGCGCTGTAGTCGGTGATGAAAAGGAATTCGTGGTTGTAGTGCTTCTTTACCCACTCGTAGGAGAGGCGCTCAGCCTCCGTGGTAAGGTCGCCTTTTTCAGAGTCGGGAACTGTAAAGCCGAAGTCATCCTCAAGACCCTTGTAAAGCTCTGCAAGAGTAACAACGGGGAAGGGCTGTTCTGGAACGATAACCTCAAGACCGAACTGCTCCTTTATCTCCTCTCCGTACTTTTCGTTTACACACTTGAGGGTGTATGTGAGAAGGTCCTCTTCCATCTTCATAACGTCGCGGAAGGAGGTTATATAGCTGAACTCAAGGTCAAATCCCGTGAATTCGGTTGTGTGCTTGCTGGTGTAAGACTTTTCCGCACGGAAAACGGGACCGCACTCGAAAATGCGCTCAAATCCGCTTGCCATAGCCATCTGCTTGTAGAACTGAGGGCTCTGCGCAAGGTATGCAGTTCGGTCGAAGTACTTGACCTCGAAAACGTCAGAGCCGCTTTCGCTTGCCGCGCCGATAAGCTTGGGTGTATGAATTTCAAGGAATCCGCGCTCGCAAAGGAACTCTCTCATGGCTCTGGTTACCTCTGTCTGTACCTTGAACATAAGCTGATTTTTCTCGGTACGGAGGTCTATCCAACGGAAGTTGAGTCTGTCGTCAATGCCCGATTTGGGTACTCCGGGACGCTTTTTTGTAGCGGGAATCTCCTCACGCTGAATGGGGAGCGCCGCCGCAACCGATTCCACCTTGATCTCCTCGGGAATAACCTCAATGCCGCCCATCTTAACGTACTCACTCTCGTAAGCAACGCCAACGACAGAGATTACCGAGTCCTGAGTGATCTGCTCAAGGGCGGGGAGAAGCTGAGGGAGTTTTTCCTTTTCAACAGTAATCTGAACCTTGCCTGTGATGTCCTTCATTACGATGAAGGCCATAGCCTTTCCGTCTCTGAAGTTTTCAACGAAGCCTTGAAGAAGTATTTTTTCTTCGGTATGGGAATGAATGTCTTTGATATATACTCTTTCCATTTTTTTGATCCTTTCGTATGGATTTTTGCATATTAACACATTTTATTATAACTCATTGTCGTCAAAAAGTCAAGAGATATGAAAAAAATGTGTTGCAAAATGCAGTTTGTTGTGATACAATAACAATGAACGGTAGCGTTTCCCGTCAAAATGGGGTCGGTGGCGAGTCGCCTACGACAAATCAATACTTTTTATATTCGCTTTGCTCAGCCGACGTTCTTCGGAGTAGCCGATACACTTCGTGTATCTTCGGCACGCTTTGCGTGCGCAACTACGCCTACGCCCGTCGCCTTGCATATTTGTACCGTTCAAGGGAGGGAATAGCCGTGATTGTATATAAAGAGTTTAAGTCGCTGGAAAATGATCTCGGCTTTTCCCCAAGAACTCTCTACGCGCTTTCGAATAACTTGAAAAAGCACTATAAAACCGTCGATATCCCCAAGCGTGACGGCGGCACGAGAAGACTGTCCGTACCCGATGATATGCTCAAAAAGGTACAGCGGAGCATCGCGTGTAATATTCTTGCCTACGAGCCTGTTTCAGACTACGCCACGGCGTATAAATACGGTGCCGCCGTGCAGAAAAACGCAAAGCCGCACATTGGGGCAAAAAAGCTGTTGAAGCTTGATATTTTGCATTTTTTTGACAGCATATACTATTCTGCCGTCAAGGATAAGGTGTTCACCCGTGAGCGCTTTTCCGAGCCTATACGCACCCTGCTTACAATGCTTTGTTATTACAAAGACGTGCTTCCGCAGGGCGCACCTACCTCTCCTGTAATAACCAATATAATTATGCGCGATTTTGACGAAAAGGTGGGCGCATGGTGTGAGTCAAGAAATATTCAATATACAAGATACTGCGACGATATGACCTTTTCGGGCGATTTTGACGAAAAAGAAGTAAAGCAATTCGTGCGCGACGAGCTGTTTGCCATCGGCTTTGTTCTGAATAATAAAAAGACGGTAACACTTCGGCGGGATAAGCAGATGCTCGTTACGGGAATCGTTGTAAACGAAAAGCTGAATATATCTGCCGAATACAGACGCAAATTAAGACAAGAGCTTTACTTTTGCAGGAAGTACGGCGTTTCGGAGCATCTTACGCGCATTGGCGTTGAGAATGAGGAAGCATATCTGAAAAGTCTCCTTGGCAAGATTTGCTTCGTTTTACAGACCTCGCCCGAAAACGCCGAATTTGCCGAGTATAGAAAATTTGTTTGTGAATATATGAAAGGGCAAAATTGAAAATGGATGCATTAGACGCTAAGATATTAAAGTTGCTTTCAAGAAACGCAGATATTACCGCCACAGAGATAAGCGGAACCATAAATCTTTCTGTTCCCGCGGTAAACAAACGCATACAAAAGCTTAAAAAGGACGGAATGATTCGACGTTACACCGTGCTTACCAACGGCAAGCAGATAGGAAAGCCCATAATGGCTTTCGTGCTTCTCGTGGTGCAGGCGGGAAGGCAGGGCGAGCCCTTCCTCGATTACGTCAAGAATGACGACGATATTCTCGAGTGCTTTTCGGTTACGGGCGAGTACGACTATCTTATTAAGGTGTGCGCCGCGGATATGGAATCGCTTAAAAATAAGCTGTCGCAGATAAAGCTCCATAACGGCGTGGTTAAGAGTCACACAATGATTTCGCTTCTTGAGCAGAAATTCTCCCCCACAATTTTGCCCACGGTAGATCAAAAATAAAGGAGTGACGTATATTATGTTTGAAAATTTAAGGAAATCCAACTATATTACTTTTTATGAAGACATTCGTGACCGTGGAATAGATTATGCCTTTGAACACACGGTAAATATGGGATTTGATGCGGTTGAGGTGTTCGATGCGGCAAAGCCGTCGCAATGGATCGATAGAGCAAAAATGCTTTATCTTAAAGAAAAGCTTACAGAAAATCAGCTTGCTGTCAGCTGTTATTCGATGGTGGTCAACCTGCTGAGCGAAAACGTGAACGACGTTATGGAAAGAGCCTTTAAGCATATAGAATATGCCGCTGAGCTTGGCTCTCCATACATACACCATACTATAGTTCCGAAGCTTGTGCGTGGAAAAGATGACCCCGAGTATGATGATGTATTGGAGCGAGTTATAGAAAATGTGGCGAAAATCGCAAATCGGTGCAACGAATACGGTATCGTGTGTCTGTATGAGCCGCAGGGTGTTTATTTTAACGGCGTTGAGGGGCTCGGAACTTTGCTTAAAGAAGTAAGATACCGTAATTGTAAGGTGGGGGTTTGCGGAGACGTGTGCAACTCTCTTTTTGTCGACTGTCCTCCTACTGAAATATTTAAGAATTTTTCCGATGATATAATGCACGTTCACATAAAGGACTATCTTATATGCACAGAGCAGAGAAAAGAGGGACTTATGAGCGTTGGTGGAAAATGTCTTGTTCCTGCCCCGATAGGTAAGGGAGACGTAGATATCAAAGGCTGCCTTTCCTATCTTCGCGATTATAACGGGGCTATCAGCTTTGAGACAGATGTGAGTACGGAAAATATGAAGGAAGTTTATAACCGACTTGGAATATAGGGAGATAAAAATGAAAAAGCTTCGTGTTTCTTCATCGCTGAACCTTCATAAGTGTTCAAGAGAAAACACCTCAGAGTACATAAGAGCAGGGCTTGAATTTCATAAGAATAACCGATTTGATGCTGCTGATTTTCCGATGTGGCTTACAGACCTTTCAAATGACGGTTGGCAACCTGTTATTGAGAGAGCTAAAACCGATGCCGACGAGGTAGGTATACACTTTGAGCTCTGCCACCTGCCGTTCAGCGGCAGGGTCAGTACGCCCTCCGATTATTTGCCCATATTCAACGCGCAGATGTATAGGGCTATCGACGCCGCCAAAATGCTTGGCGTTGATTACGCGGTGCTTCATCCGAATACAAGCACTCTGCATATGCAGAAATACGATAAAACAGCTCAATACGATTCGGTAATGAGCCACCTTGCGCCTTTTGCCGAGTATGCCCAAAAGGTCGGAGTTAATATCGCGGTCGAAAATATGCGCGTGATTCACGAAAATTATCCTGTTCACCGCTATTGCCAGACCCCCGACGAGCTTTGTGATATAGCCGATGCGCTTGGAATAGGTGTATGTTGGGATTTCGGTCACGCCAATATCAGCGGTGTAAAACAGTCTGAGGGACTTGCCTATGTAGGCAAACGCCTTAAGGTGCTCCACGTAAACGATAACTTCGCGGGCGAGGATATCCACATTTTGCCCTTTACGGGTAACGTGGATTGGCTCGATGCGATGCACGGCTTGGCGCTTGCGGAGTTTGATGGACTTTTCAATTTTGAACTGTCTGTGGCGAGAGTTCCGTCAGATATGCGCGAGATATTTGCAAAATACGCGACCTCAGCCGCGGACGTGCTGATGGGATATATAGAATAACGGGAGTCGTGCTATGAACGAAAAATTTTTTAATATACTTGATTTCGGTGCAAAAGCCGACGGAATAACACTTGACACAGAGGCGGTGCAAAAGGCGGTAAACGCTTGCTCCGAGTCGGGCGGAAGGGTGATTTTTCCAAAGGGAACTTACGTGCTCTCAACAGTGTTTCTCAAAAGCAACGTGCATATAGAGCTTGAGGAGGGCGCGATTATTCTGGGCGCACTTGATTTCTACGCCTACGCACAGCAGGAAAAAATCGATTATCCAATCTACCAGGACGCTTCGCATACCTATTTCGACCTTTCAATGTTTGTGGGTAAAAACTGCGATAACATTGCAATAACCGGTAAGGGAAAAATCGATATGCGCTCGGTTTGGGATGAAAACGGTGAGAGAGGCGAAGCCATAAGGCACAGAGGACCTAAGTGTATCGCCCTCAGAGAGTGCAATGACGTTCTTATCTGCGGCATTGAGATATACAACGCCACCGACCTTGCAATATACTTTGCGGGCTGTGAAAACGTGGATATTCACGGAATAAAAATGTGCGTTTACATCGACGGCATTTCTCCCGATAACTGCAAAAACGTAAAGATATACGATTGCGACGTTGAATCGGGCGACGACGGAATAGTTTTCAAATCGTCCTACACGCTTAACCGCATCGACGTTTGCCGTAATATGAGGGTGTGGAACTGCAAAATAAAAAGCCGTTGCAACGCGCTTAAATTCGGCACGGAGACCAACGGCGGATTTTACGATACCGTTGCCGAGAATATTGAGATACGCGACACGAGAATTTCGGCAATCGCCATTGAGAGCGTTGATGGCGCGATAATTGACGGCTTGACGGTTAGAAACGTCAATATGACAAATGTAAACGCACCGCTGTTTATCCATATCGGCAAGCGAATGAGAGGCCCCGAGGGCAGGGAAATAGGTCAGATAAAGAACGTAACGCTTGAAAATATCACGGTTGACGGACCGTATGAGCCTTACAATATTATCGCGTGGAATTATTTTTCATATAAGAATAACGATTTCCGTCAGTACCCTTGGATTTTCGGCGGCGTAAAGCCCGAAAATGCCGACCTTATGATAAGCGGAAGATATACCGATTGGCAGATGACCTCAAACTGTTGCGGTCTGCCCGAAAGACACCTTGAGAACATCACACTTCGCAACGTTCATCTGAAGCTTGACGGCGGAGTGCAGGAGTATAACAAAGAGGTTCCCGACGTTCCCCCCGCATATCCCGAGGTGTACGTCTATGGTAAAATACTGCCCGCAAAGGGAATTTATTTCCGATATATAGACGGGCTTACGCTTGATAACGTGACCGTGGAAACCTACCGCCGCGATGCGCGTGAGGATTTCGTGTTTGATCACGTAAACTGAAAAAAGAGCTGACTCCGCGGAGTCAGCTCCTTTTGATTTTTTATTCCCCATACGAAAAAGAGCAGTTGTCAAACACCACATTTTCGGCAAATTTTATCTTGATATTGTCGGAATCCTTCAGCAATTCCGTAGACGGTGCCCCCAAATCGTTGTCCTCGGGCTTATTTTTGCCGCCCTTGTTTATCATATCTGGGTTGAAGAAATAAGTGAGACTTTCGGGTGGAAGCTTGCGGAAGTCACAGCTTGAGAACTTAATGTTTTTAACAGGGCAATCGGTTCTGCCTGCGATGTAGGGAAATCCCACTCCGCTTGCGTTTATGCAGTCAAACCTTATGTCCCTTATGGCGTTGCATCTGGTTACCGCGCAGTCGGCAATCTCTATCTGTATCGGGCGCAGATAAATGCCGTCCATAGTGATGTTGGAGAAATTGAGGCTTTCTATAAGTGTGTCCTCGCGCCCCTCGTCCGAGAGTGGCTTGTCAACAGGGCGGGCAGGGAGAGTTATAGTTATTCCCGTGCGTGTCTCCGAAATAGCAAGATTTGAGAACGTGCAGTTGCGGATAACTCCGTCATTCAGCCAACCTATGCGAATGGCGTTTGTGTGGCTTGTAAGTGTGCAGTTGGTGACAACACCCCTTTCGCAAACCTTGTTTTCCTTAAGCGAAATGTTGTTAGCTCTCACCACGATACAGTCGTCACCCGTGGTTATGACGGAATTTGAAACCGTAACGTTACGGCTTGAATTAACGTGGATTCCGTCGTTGTTCGGATATTCCGCGTCGGCAAGTATTTTAACTCTGTCAAAGCTTACAAGGTCGCAGTCACTTACCCAATACGACCACCCCGCAGGCTGATTTATCATGGTGATATCCTCAACGAGAATGTTTTGGCATCCTGCAAAGAAAACGACTCTCGGGGGCGTGGGCAGGTCAAGCCGCTTGAATCTCCAACCCCAATGGTACGGAGCGCATTCTTCTACAAAGGAGTAGCCGTTTGCGTCAATCTTGCCTGTTCCCGTTATTGAAATATTCTCGCATTCCTCGGCAAAAATCAGTGCCGCGCCGCGATTTCTGGGAAGCTTTTCAACACAGACGTGCTTCTTTTCAAATTCGGGATAATCGTTACAGTCGGGCGAGCCGAGCAGCGTTGCAGTCTGCTCAATATGCAGGTTCACGTTGCTTTTGAGAACTATCGTTCCCGTCATATATACACCCTCTGAAAACAGCACGCGTCCGCCGCCGTTTTCCGCGCAGGCGTCTATTGCCGCCTGAATAGCCTTTGTGTTAAGCGTTGTGCCGTCGCAAACTGCGCCATACTCTCTTACGTCAAATATCTTCATAAATTATCCCCCCTATTTCCTTTATTTTATCACAAATGCGATAATAAAAATAGTTGAAATCTTATTGGTCTTTTTAGAAATCTTACTTTTTAATCAACTTTTGCACTTGCCGTTCCGTCATCGTTGTAGACGATTCTGTCACCGCTTGAGTTCAGACCGTCAATGAAGGAAAGATATTCTTCCTTTGAGGCAAACAGCGGCTCGTATTCTTCTACTATTTTCTTGGCGCGCTCTGCACCGTTTCCAAGCAGAAGCTCTATCATCGTTATCTGCCATTTTGCGTTTGTGACGCAAGCCGCCTCGGGGTCAACTATCTGATAGTCGTTTCCGTGGCTCTTACCCTGACCGCCTGCCGCGTAAGGATGAACTACGGGCATAATGCAACAAAGGTCGCCCATATCGGTGCTTCCCGTGCTTGTTCCCGTTCCAAAGTTGAATTCAACCTCGGGAATAGCAATTTCGGCAGCTTCCTTTGAAACAAGCATCATTTCATTGTCGTTGACAAGAGGTGCGTAACCCGGAATGTCGATTATTTCAATATTTGCACCGAGAGAAAGAGCCGCGCCCGTAAGCGCACGGTTTATCTTTTTGTTGTTGCTTACTATGGCGTCAAAGGTTTTGCCGCGAACATAGGTCTCGATAATTGCCGTCTCGGGAATAGCGTTTACCATATCGCCGCCGTGTGTGATTATGGGGTGGAATCTTATAAGGTCGGCTTCCTTGAAGGTCTCACGAAGCGCGTTGACCGCGTTTATACCGCAGTTAGCGGCGTAAAGCGCGTTGATTCCGTTCCAAGGACTTCCGCCCGCGTGTGAGGCGGCTCCCTTGTAAATAATATTTTTCGCAAGACAGCCAACACTTCCTCCCGTGGTGGCAAAGTGTACCGACGTGTGAACCATAAACGCAAGGTCAACGCCGTCAAAATAACCGCGGCGGAGAAACTCGCTCTTTCCGCCGAAATATTTTATTTTGCCTTCTTCACGAAGCTTTGAACGGTATTCTATCTCAAGAAGCTCCTCGGCGGGAACGGCACAAAGACGGATTTTTCCGCTGAGACCGTCAAGCATTCCGGGTTCTTTAAGTGCCGCCGCAATTCCGAGAAGCGCGGCACATTGGGCGTTGTGACCGCAGGCGTGAACCGCGCCCGTAACGGGGTCAGCCTCGGGATGGGCAGGGCAGATAACCGAGTCAAGCTCGCCGAGGATAAGAAGCTCGGGACCCTCGCGCCCCGTGTCTATAACCGTGTAAAAGCCCGTAATTCCGTCAGCCTTTACAATTTCGTAGCCAAGCTCGGTGAATTTTTCTTCCATATATTTTGAGGTTTTGAATTCCTTGTAGCCCGTCTCGGGGTTGGCCCAGATGTAACGCTCGGCTTCAAGAATAAGACTTCTGTGTTTGTCAACTGCATTTGATATATTTTTCATTTTTATCTCCAAAAAAACTTAAGATGTTACCATAACAGTATACCTTATCTTCTCCAAAAAGTCAACGAAATATAAAAAAATATCTTTTTTCACCTAAATTATGCGTTTTTTCACAATTTTATTTTTTAGGGTTGAAAATGAAAAAAAGCTGTGCTATAATTGATTTATAGGTCACCTATACAATGAAGACAGTGAGGTAAAACATATGAAACCTATTAAACCGCAGCAGCTTGAATTCTTGAATTGGGAAATGGGAGTGTTCTTCCATTTCGGAATCAGAACCTTTTACGAAGGGCATAAGGACTGGGATCTTAAGGATATGCCGCTTTCGGGCTTTAATCCTACGGAGCTTGATTGCGAGCAATGGATAAAAACAATAAAAGAAGCGGGCGCAACCTACGCAATACTTGTTTGTAAGCATCACGACGGCTTTGCGAACTGGCCGTCGAAATATACCGATTATTCGGTTAAAAATACTCCGTGGAAGGACGGAAAAGGGGACGTTGTAAGGGAGTACGTCAACGCCTGCCGCAAATACGGCATAAAGATCGGACTTTACTATTCGCCCGCGCAGTTCGGCTCTATAAAAATGGACCCCAAGGAGTATGACGACTATTTTATAAATCAGATTTCAGAGCTTCTCACCGATTACGGAGCAATAGACTATCTTTGGTTTGACGGGTGCGGAAGTGAAAAGCATAAATACGATACCGTACGAATCGTGAAAGCCATTAGAGCGCTTCAACCCGAAATCCTTATATTCAATATGTGGGATCCCGACACGCGCTGGATAGGTAACGAGGCAGGATTAGCCAACCCCTACAATTCAAGTGTGGTAAAGTCGCTTGATTTCTCGGTAATGACCGAGGATAAGGACGAGCTTGATACTGAAATGTTCCTGCCGGGCGAATGCGATTGCCGCATAAGACGCAGAAATTGGTTCTACAGCGACAACGACGCCCATACCCTTAAAAGCCTCGACGAGCTTATGGGACTTTACTATTACTCTGTGGGCCGCGGCTCAAATCTGCTTATAAATATCGCCCCCGACCGCAGAGGACTTTTGCCCGAGGCGGATGCCGCGAGATATATTGAGTTCGGAAAAGCCGTAAAAGAGAGATTTGCCAATCCAATAGAAACTCAAATGACAAGAAACGGCAACAAATACACCGTGGAGCTGCCCGATGAGCTGATAATCAATCACGTGGTTATCGAGGAGAACGTGGAGGATGGAGACAAAATCGACCAATTTACAGTCTACGTTTACCCCACTCATTTCGGAAAGCCGGTTATCGTCTACCGCGGAGAAACCGTAGGACACAGACATATCTGCTCATTCCCCACAGTCTGCACGCAAAAGCTTGAGATAATTGTAGAAAAGGAAAGAGCGCCTCACAGTCTGGATTCAATTAAGGTTCACTATATCGGAAAATAACCGAAAGGAAATTCGTTAAAATGAAAGCTTACTCTTATAAGGACGCTCCCATAAAGGTTTTCGGCGTAATTGATTTTGAGAAAAAGCAAAAGATACAAAGGCTTTCAGATGAGCTTATTGAGAAAATACCGAGGCTTTCGCATTTGGGCAGACGTTGCCCCGGAGCACGAATCGGCTTTAAGACCGATTCGGAAAATATCAAGGTGAAAATAACCTTTGAAACACTTTCACTTGACGTTGGAATGTCTATCTATTCTTGCCAGTCGGCGGCGGTTTTTGCGGGAGAAAGGCAGAAATCTCGCTTTCTCGGTCTTGTAAACCCCGCAAACTACGAGCAAAAGATTTTTGAAAAGACCTTAAAAAAGGGAAAAACGCTTGAGGACGTAACCGTTTGGCTGCCGCGAAACGAGATTATTGCCGACGTTGAAATTTCGGTGGACGACGGCGCGCAGATGTTGCCGCCAACACCATACAAGTATTCAAAGCCTATACTTTACTACGGCTCATCCATAACCGAGGGCGGTTGCTGTGAAAGCATACATAACGGATATAACGCTATAATCTCGCGCCATCTCGACGTGGATTATTATAATCTCGGTTTTTCGGGCAACGCAAGAGGCGATATGAATATGGCTGAGTTCATCGCGGGAGTGGATATAAGCATTTTTGTCTACGACTACGACCACAACGCTCCCACCGTGGAGCACCTTGCAAATACCCACGAGCCTTTCTTTAAGTATATCCGCGAAAGAAATCCCGAGCTCCCCGTGGTGATGATGACACGCCCTGCCATAACCTATAGCGACGACCATAAGGCGCGCAGGGAGGTGGTTCGCAGAACCTACGAAAACGCCATTAAAGCAGGTGATAAAAACGTCTACTTTATCGACGGCGAAACCTTCTTCGGTGACAGCGACCGTGAGCTTTGCACAGTTGACAGAGTCCATCCTAATGACCTTGGATTTTCCAAGATGGCCGCGGTTGTTGAGCCTGTTATTAAATCAATCCTTGAGAAAATTTGATTTTGGAGGATATATGGAATACGCAAATCTGCACCTTCATTCTACCTTTTCCGATGCCCAATATACCCCCGAACAGCTTGTTTTGCTTGGTAAATCACTTGGATATAAGGCAATAGCCCTTACCGACCACGAGACCGACGCAGGCTTTGGCGAGCTTAAGAGTCACGCCGAAAAAGAGGGCGGTATTGAGGCTGTGGCAGGCATCGAGTTTTACGGAAAATACGAGGGTCGCTCGCTTCATATTGTCTGCCTTGACCACGATATAAATAACCCCGCGCTCCGTGCTTTCGTGGACAGCAGAGTAGAGCGATATACCGAATACACACGCAAATGCGTTGAATACGGCATAAATATAGGTGTTATACAAGGTGTTACCTGGGACGACGTGATGACCCTCAGCGGAAAAGGCGCATGGGTTTGCATAGACTCGCTTTTCAATGCCTACAGAGCAAAGCATGTACCGATTCCTGATAATATCAGACAGGACGTTTTCAAATCTCCCGAGGTCACAGTTCATTATCCCAAGCACCCCACCGCAGAGGAGGTTATAAAGATTATAAGAGGCGCAGGCGGAATAGCCATTCTCGCCCACCCAAATAATCAGACACAGTACGTGGGCGGACTTGTTGAAATGGGGCTTAACGGTATCGAGGTTTCACACCCCGAGCTCAGCGAGGAGACGGCGCGCCTTGCCGCAGAGGCGGCAGAGACCTATAAGCTTTACCGAAGCGGAGGCACCGACCATACGGGACCCATGAGCGGATGTAACGGTAAAAACGCTATCCCCGTGTTCAGCGGAATTTCAGAAGAGGATTTTTACGTAATAAAAGAACGTAAGCTCGGATAAATAAATAGGGGCTGTCTCATCAATGGCTATTTCAAATTTTGTGGAGTTTTGAGAAAAAATCAATTTTCCAATTTCAAAAAGCTTTCAAATATAGTGGAGTTTTTTGACAGTATTCTAAGGGGTTGATTTTTGAAAAGCTTTCAAATTTGGTGGAGTTAAAACACA
>JBGVRT010000064.1:0-5085 GCA_045128735.1 Eubacteriales bacterium
AACACCTGAATGGGAAATCCACTTTTCTTTTTGAACCAAAAGGCGCAAAAAGAAAAGTTCCCAAAAGAAAAACGCCGCAGGGGAGACGGTCGCTTCCCCAAAAGCTCCGCAAAACTTTTGTGTCGGGGTGCGGTGCGAACATACCGCCAAACACCAATTTATCGGCATCAAAATAAGAAAGGAGCTGCATTCTTAGTGAACAAGCTCCTTTTCTTTGACCGATTTATCTACCGAAAAAGCTGGTCGGTGCCAAGCACCGACCAGCAAAAATCAGGAGGTGACGCGTTTTTACACGTCTTTATTTTTGGTGACGTTCTCGGCAGCGTTCTCCTCTGCCGTCGCCGAACATCCACATCCGCAAGTGCCGCAGGAGCCCGAGCAGCCCGAGCCGCTATCGGGGCAACCGATGCACTTTTTTCCGCTCTTCTTTGCCTTGATTATATACGCGGTAGCCGCGCCGATAATCAGCAGAAGAACAACTATAACAACAATATCTGAAGGGGTCATAATAATCACCTTTTATCAAAATTTTAAGCGTTTACCTTTTCCTTCTTCTCTGCCGATTTTCCGTCAAGGACGTATTCAGCCTTAAGTTCCTTGTTCTTCTTGGAAATAAGAACGACAAGTATCGCCGCAATAGCCGCAACGAACACCCAACCTACAACAGGCATCCAAACCTCACCAAGGCTTGCGCCCGTGAAGATCGATCCGAAGAAGTACACCAGGAATGCCACCGAGTAGCCCACAGCGAACTGAAGTCCGATACCTGCCCAGAGCCACTTTCTGCTCTTCATCTCTGCATTCATCGCACCGATAGCCGCAAAGCACGGGGGAGAGAAAAGGTTAAACATAAGATACGCAAGAGCCGCAACCTTGGTAATTGCCATAATGCCCGCAACCTCTGCGCCCGCGCCCTCAATAAGCGCAAGCTCGTCTGCGTCGATAAGGTTATCAAGTCCTACGAAGCAAACTGCGAGAGTACCGACAACGTTCTCCTTTGCGATAAAGCCCGTAATTGCCGCCGCCGCAAGTTGCCATGCAACAACGCCGACGATGGGAGCAAAGATATATGCAAAGGGAGCGGAGACAGTAGCAAGAATAGACTGACTTGCATCGTCTACAGGCTGGAAATTCCAACCAAAGGTCTGCATAAGCTGAACAACAAAGTTACATACAAGGATGATGGTACCCGCCTTAACTATGTAAGCCCATCCGCGCTGACACATAGAGACAGCCGCCTTGCCAAGGCTGGGAAGCTTGTACTCGGGAAGCTCCATAATGAAGAAGGACTTTCTGTTTTTGTGACCCGTAAGCTTGTTGACAAGAAGGGCACAAACGAAGATAATGAAGATACCCGCAAAGTACATAAGCGTACCTACCCAGGAAGCGTCACCGAAGAACGCGCCCGCAAAGAGAGCGATAACGGGAAGCTTTGCGCCGCAGGGCATAAAGGGCGCAAGCATTGCGGTGGCTCTGCGCTCACGCTCGTTTCTTATCGTTCGGCAAGCCATTACGCCGGGAATAGCGCATCCCGTACCGATAACGAAAGGAATGACCGATTTACCCGAAAGTCCCACCTTCTTGAAAATGGGGTCAAGAACAACGGTAGCGCGCGCCATATAACCGCAATCCTCAAGGAGAGCGATAAGGAAATACATAACCATAACCAAAGGCAGGAAGCCGACTACCGCGCCGACACCGCCGATAATACCGTCAACAAGAATTGAGGTAAGGAGAGGATTTGCGTTTTCAAGCAGTCCGCCTACCCACTCGCCAAACATCTCGATAAGAGTTACGAGACCGGGAATAACTCTGCCGTTTTCAAATTCGTAGCCCTCGGCGATCCAAGGACCTACCCAAGCCTGCGAAATCTGGAAAACGAGGAACATAACCACCGCAAAAATGGGAAGTCCAGCCCACTTGTTGGTGAGCACGGCGTCGATCTTGTCCTGGAAGTTCTTGTCCTTTGTGAGAACCTTTCGCTTCTCAACCTCTTTAACTATCTTGTTTACGAACTCAAAACGCTTTCTGTCGGCTTCAACAACCGCCTTTTTGTCGCTGAGGTCAACGTCGCCCTGTGCGTAGGGTGCTTTCTGACCCTTGCCAATGATCGAAACCGCCGCCTCGACAACCGCCGTAAGACCCTCGCCCACGTTTGAAGCAGTCTCAACAACGGGACAGCCAAGCTTTTCCGAAAGCTTTTTGAGGTCGATCTTATTTTCCTTTTTCTTATTGACGTCGATCTTGTTAAGCGCAACGACAACGGGAATACCAAGCTCAAGAAGCTGTGTGGTGAAAAACAGGCTTCGGCTGAGGTTGGTGGAGTCAACGATGTTGATGATAGCATCGGGGTTCTCGTTCTTTACATAAGAGCTCGTAATGCTCTCCTCCGAAGTAAAGGGAGACATGGAGTAAGCACCCGGAAGGTCAACCGCGATAAGCTCCTCCGCTCCGCTGTAGTAGCTCTTTTTAATGGTGTGCTCTTTTCTTTCAACCGTCACGCCTGCCCAGTTCCCCACCTTCTCGCTGCTTCCTGTCAAAGCATTGTACATCGTGGTCTTTCCGCTGTTGGGGTTACCCGTAAGCGCAATTCTCATTTTTGTTCCTCCGAAATTTATGATAGATTTATTTTAACAGCCTTCTCTGTCCAAAGCCTTTCGGTTAGCCACAGCTAACTCGTCGGCTAAAAAATAATCCGATAGGCTCGGAATTATTTTTCATATAATTATAGCCTCGGCAAGCTGATCGTCGATGCTGTATCTGCCGTCCTTGATAGAGACAACGCAAGTGCCCTTGCGGCGGGAAACCACCGTAATAGGTTCACCCGAATAGCATCCAAGCGAGAACAAGAAAGCGTCAAGCTCCTCATCGTCGGTCTCGATGCTTTTGATGATGTATTCAATTCCCTCTTCTGCCTGGCGCAAATTCATAGGTATCTCCTGACTCGTAATCTGTAATACGGCGGCTTGCGGTTAGCATATGCTAACTCCAAACTGCATTAACATTATATGCCAAAAGCCTTAATTTGTCAACAGATTTTGGCTAATTTATTTGCCCGAAATAAAAAGTTTTACCTTTTGAACATTTTTTGTTAGCCCACGCTAACCCTGCCTGCGCATTTTGCACAAATCGCAAATTTGTCAACGCCGTGTGCGGCTTGTCCCTCAACCGATAAATTATTGTTTGAAGCACTATGTTCGCACAAACCGCCAAACACCAATTTGCCGTTGTCATATTCTTTGTGCAAAAAAGGAGCTGTACTCTTAATGAAGCAGCTCCTTTTATTAACATATGGTCGCTGAGATAGATCATAAGTCCCAATAAAATTTTTTGACCTTAATATTGCTCCCTCTACTCGAGAATATTTGAAGTTATGTAGTCAACGCCCCATTCGGCAAGCTGCTCGGCGGTTTCCTTGCTGTCAACCGTCCAACAGTTGATTTTAATTCCCTTTTCGTGAAGCTCCCCAATAATTTCCTTGTTAAGTGCCTTGAAATGCACGTCCACATCCATCTTGTCGGCTACAACTCTCTCGATCGTTCCATCCTTGAACTCCGAGAAAAGGTACTGCACCGACTGCTCGGGGCAGATCTTTCTTATCTTCGTCAGATTTGAATAGATAAAAGATATAAAGGTAACCTTTTCCAAGTAATCAAATCTCTTGTAAATTGCGATAATTCCGGCTATTTCCTCGTCGGTAAAGTCGGACTTAAGCTCAAGCACGCATTGCTTTCCGTATTTCTTGCAAATCGCTACGTAATTTTCAAGCACGCTGACGCGCAGGTCGGCTCTGTCCTTTCTGCCTGCCTTGTCAAAAAGAATCACGCTTTGAAGCTCTGCGAGAGTCGAGGTCTCCACGGGCATGTCCACCCCCGCGATTCTCTGCAAATTGTCGTCGTGGCTGACTGCAAAACGACCGTCAGCCGTTCTGCGAATGTCGGTCTCGATGCCGTAATACGAGCGATTGCCCGCCGCCACGAAAGCCGCGTTTGTGTTTTCGCGCTCTATGCCCGAAACACCCCTGTGCGCCACCATAAGAGTTTTTCCATTTTGAAACTTGATTGTATCCATTTTGCTTCCCCCTCTTTTGTTTAATACTTTGAGCACGTTAAGCCTATTGTATCACAAAAATAACCGATTGTAAACCCTTTTTTGCATTTCATAAGGCGAATTCATAAGACGGAAAAAAGGGCTAAATTTCCAAAATATCGCGTTGAAAAAATCGGGCTCAAAAAAGCTGAAAAGCCTTGAGAACCTAATGTTTTCAAGGCTTTTTTAATTGTGGCGGAGGGTGTGGGACGTAAGTTGAACTTATCGAGTCCCGCCCTTGATTGAGTGGAAATTGAGAGGGGTTAACCCACCCGAAATTAAACCGCTCGACAAATTGAAATTTACTTGCGGCAATAGACTTCTATCGCTTCACAGATAAACGCTGCTGTACCATCAGCGTGCTTATCAATATTGTTCATAAAGCGTTCGTCCGCTACATACATCTGACCGAGACCTGCCAAAATTTCGTTTGTACAAAGATAGTAATTCTCAGTAATATAGTTCTGCAGCATTTTTACAAGGCTTTGTGCTTTAGCGGAATTAGGACTTTCGTCCTTTTTCATGCAGAGTGCAAACTCTGCCATAATATGGTCCATTCCCTCGGCAATTTCATTCCACTTCTGTTTGGAGTAATCCTTAGTCCGTTCTGCGTATTCCTTGTACGCATCCGTTTTACCCCATTTTTCTTTGGCTTCAGCCTTGTGCTTTTCAAATTCGCTGTTGTCAAATGCTTTCATAACATTTTCTCCTTTCACGGCACCGTCAATAGCAGAAATTAAACGTTCTAATCGCTCTTTTTTGAGTGTGAGAAGGTGTTTTTGCTCGGTTAGCGCCTTGCTTTTGTCATAATTCGGGGATGACAAAATCTCTCCAATGCTCTTTAAGGAAAAGTCGAGTTCACGGTAAAAAAGAATCTCCTGCATACGAAGAAGGGAGTTTTCGTCGTAAAAACGATAGCCTGTATACCTGTCAACAACGGCTGGTAACAACAACCCAATTTCATCGTAGTAATGCAGTGTGCGCACACTTACACCC
>JBGVRT010000065.1:0-7343 GCA_045128735.1 Eubacteriales bacterium
TTGTACAAACCAGGGTGCGCTGACCTTTTGCCTGCGCGTGCTCACGCGCAAACAATAATTTATCGGTCGTCCAAAGCTAACGAGGTCGTGTTTAGCGACCGAGTGGGTTGCGACGGATATGTTCGCACAAATCACAGATACGGGCGCGCTATGCCTGCGCGTGCTCACGCGCTAAACAATAATTTCCCGTTCTAAACAGCTAAGGGGCTGTCTCGCAGAGACAGCCCCGTTTTGTATTCTTAAAACAGCTTTGCAAGTCCGCCCTTTGAGGTCTCGCGATAATGGGTGTGTATATCCTTACCCGTCTCGTACATTGTCTTGACCACCATATCAAAGGAGATCTTGCGCGTTCCCGTAAGGAAATTGGCAAGCGAAATTGCGTTTATGGCGCGCATTGCCGCAACCGCGTTGCGCTCGATGCAGGGTATCTGCACAAGTCCGCACACGGGGTCGCAGGTAAGCCCCAGCATATGCTCAAGCGACATTTCCGCGGCGTACTCTATCTGCTCGATTCCCATCTCAAAAAGCTCGGCAAGTGCCGCAGCTGCCATTGAGCAGGCTGTGCCTATCTCCGCCTGACAGCCGCACTCCGCCCCCGAAATCGAGGCGTTCTGCTTGACAATATTGCCCACAAGTCCGCCCACCGCAAGGGCGTCGATTATTCTCTCGTCCGAAAATCCCTTTTTCTCCTGCATATATTTGAGCACCGACGGAAGCACGGCGCAGGCACCGCAGGTGGGCGCGGTAACTATGGTACCGCAGTCGGCGTTGTGCTCTGCCGCCGCAAAGGCGTAGGCGCAGACAATGCGGTTTTCCCTGGTCTCGGGCGACTCGTCTATATGTCGGCGGTTATAAAGAAGCTGAGCTACGCGCTGAACTCCGAGCCCGCCGGGCAAAACGCCCGTGGTGGTAAGTCCCGACTGTATCTCGTCCTTCATCACCTGCCATATTTCATACAAGAAGCTTTTTATCTCGCCGTCCTCGTGCTCGTAAACGTAGTCGGAAAGTCTGATATTCTTAGATTTGCAATAATCGGCAATCTCGCGGAAGCAGGTGTGTGAGTATATCTCGGGCGACTCGGTCTCGGGGTGACCCTCAACGCGTATTGCGCCGCCGCCAACCGAAAGTATGCGCTTTTTCACAATCTCCTTTCCGTCCTTATAGGCGAAAAAATCCATAGTGTTCTCGTGAGGAAGTCCATCCGTCTCGGTATCGAAAACAATCTCTACCTGACGCTCGCCAAAGGTCATCTCCACAGCCGCATCGGTCTGATGCCCCTTGCCCGTAAGCGCAAGCGAACCGTAAAGCACCACCTTGTAGCGCTCCGCGTCTGGAACAAGCTCAAGGAAATATCTTGACGCCCTCTCGGGGCCCATTGTGTGAGAGCTTGAAGGTCCTCTGCCTATTTTATATAGCTCACGAAGCGATTTCATTGCGTTTTCCCTTCCTCATTTGATATTTTTTACACCGTTTTATATTGACATAAAAGTCTGATTTTGGTATACTATACACGTACGTCAAGTCTGCCTGAAATAAGCTTTCTACGCACCATAAAGTAGTAGACGAGGTTTCCGATAAAGGCTATCGTCCAGGTAATTGGGTAAGACGCGTACAGATAATATATGTTTTCAGCGTGCTCGGGAGAGCCGGGGAAAATACGGCATACCGTGTATATCCAGACAATTCTGAAAAGGCAGGTGCCGATAAGTACGATAAGCGTAGGAACAACCTGCTTGCCTATTCCCTTGTTAAAGGAAGCGGCAGTATCCATAAGACCGCAAAGGAAATAGGGCACGCAAACGACCCAAAGACGGCGCATTCCCGCCGCAACCACCTCGGGCGAGTCGGGAGTGAAGAAATTAAGAAGCTGATGCGAGAATATCATTGCAAGCGACGACGTGCTCACGCCTATGATCATTACTATTCCGCAACCGCAGAGAAGCACTTTGTCAAGCCGTTTGTACTTGCCCGCGCCCATATTCTGACCCGCGAACACTATAATCGCCTGCGACACCGAGTAGATGCACATATATACGAAGCTGTCTATATTGCCGCCCGTGGCGTTGCCCGATATGACCGTGTCTCCGTAGGAGTTTACAGTGGACTGAATAAGCACGTTTGAAAGTGCGAACAGCATCGACTGCATTCCCGAGGGAACTCCGAGACGGAGTATTCTCTTTATTGACCACAAATCGGGTCTGAGGCGCGAAAGTTCAATTTTGCAAAGTCCGCTTGTCTTTAACATATACATAAGCGCAAGCGTCATCGAAACGTACTGTGATGCGGCGGTAGCAATGCCCACACCCACCGAGCCAAGACCGAAGCCAACAACCATAATAAGGTTAAGTCCAACGTTCACGACGCCGGATATAGCCAGAAACATAAGCGGTCTTGTGGTGTCACCCGACGAGCGGATAGACGCCGCGGCGTAGTTGTAGATCATACACGCGGGAACGCCCACGAAATACGCTTTCATATACGGAACAGAGTGGATTATAACGTTGTCGGGCGTGCCCATCATTTTAAGAAGCGGCTCGGCAAAAACAAACCCTAATACCGCAACGCAAATTCCCAATATACCCGCAAAGGATATGGCGCTGTGCACTACCCTTCTCAGCCTGTCGCGGTCTCCGCTTCCGATGTCGTGGGCAACCGAAACGCCAACTCCAACCGAAAGTCCCATCGCGGTGTTTACGATAAGGTTTATAAGCGAGCCGCAAGCTCCCACCGCGCCAACGGCAATATCGCCGTTTTCGGCGTAACGACCTACTACGGCAATGTCAGCGGCATTAAAAAAGAGCTGTAATACGCCCGTAAACATTATGGGGAGAGCAAATCTGAAAATCTTACCGAAAAGAGGGCCTTCGGTCATACTTGTATCGTGATGCTTTTTTATCATTGCGATGCCTTTCTTGGACAGATAGTTTTATATCAAGTTAAGTATACTACCAAATCGAAAAAATTGCAATAGATTTTTCGCTTTTTATATATTATTTTGACAGACAAGGAGAGGAAAAATGCTTGAACGTAAAAAAATAAGCGCCGACCTTTGCGTCATCGGCGGAGGTCTCGCGGGCATATCAGCCGCCATTGCCGCCGCACGCGAGGGCATAAAGGTGGCCCTTATACACGAGCGCCCCGTGCTTGGCGGTAACGCCTCGTCAGAGATAAGAATGTGGATATGCGGAGCTCAGGGCGAGAACAACCGCGAAACGGGTATTCTTGAGGAAATTCAGCTTGAAAACCTCTACAGAAACCCCACCAAAAACTACTATCTTTGGGATGTATTGCTTTACGACTTCGTAAGGCGCGAGAAAAATATCGAGCTTATCCTTAACGCCGCCTGCAACGACGCCGACTGCGAGCAGGGCGACTTTGCCGACGGCAGAAGCGTTCGCATAAAATCGGTAACGGCGTATCAGCTCACCACTCAACGCTTTATTGAGGTCGAGGCGAAATACTTTGCCGACTGCTCGGGCGACAGCATCCTCGCTCCCCTTACGGGCGCGGAATTCAGAATCGGCAGAGAGGCGGCGGCAGAATTCTCCGAGGACACCGACAGAGAAGAGCCCGACAGTATGGTTATGGGCATGAGCTGTCTCATTCAAGGCAGGGAGACCGATAAAAAGGTAGACTTTATCGCCCCCGATTTCACCACAAAGCTCTCAGACGAGGACGTGAAAAACCGCCCGATGGACCCATACCGCACGGTAGAAAACTTCTGGTATCTTGAGCTTGGCGGAGACAGAGACACCATAGGCGACACAGAGGAATTGCGCGACGAGCTTGTTCCCCTCGCTCTCGGCGCATGGGATTATATCAAGAACTCGGGCAACTGCAACGCCGATAATTGGGAGCTTGAATTTCTCGGTTTTCTCCCCGGCAAGCGCGAGTCGCGCAGAATGATGGGCGAATATATCATCACCCAACCCGACGTAACGGGAGGCAAGATATTCGAGGACACCGTAGCCTTTGGCGGCTGGCCCATAGACGACCACTTCCCCGCAGGCTACTACCACAAGGGCAGACCAAACACCAATTTCAAGACCCCCGCACCCTACACGCTTCCCTACCGCGCACTTTACTCGAAGAACGTTGAAAATCTCTTCTTCGCAGGCAGAAATATCAGTATGACACACACCGCAATGAGCAGTATACGCGTTATGGCAACCTGCTCACTGCTTGGTCAGGCGGCGGGCACGGCGGCGGCTGTGGCGACAAAGCACGGCGTAACTCCCCACGGAGTATACAAAAACCACCTTGCCGAGCTTCAGGGCGCACTTATGAACGCCGACTGCTTCCTTCCCCACTTCAAGCGCGAGATCTCCGAGCTTTGCCGTGCAACTCCCATAAATGGCGGCTGTGAGTACCTCAAGAACGGCGAGGACAGACCCAATTCAATCTACGGTACAACAGACAAGGGCTTTTCGGTAACAAACGGCAAATGCCTTGAATACAGCTTTGGCAGATCCGAGCAGATAAATTCACTCCACGTAGTCTTTGACAGCGACCTTAACCGCCTCACTCTGCCGGGCGACCGCATTGAGCGCAGTCACTCAATGAGAGCAAATCAGCTCCTTGACAGCCCAGTAATGCATATGCCCGATACCCTCTGCCGCCGCTTCCGCATCGAGTGTGAAGGCGCGGACGGCACAAAGGTCATCGAGGTAAACGATAACCTTAAGCGAAGCTACCACGCAGAGCTTGGCGAAAAATACACAAAAATACGTCTTATCCCGCTTTCAAATTGGGGAGACGGAGAGGAGACAAAGGTAGTATCCTTTGATTTTAACTGATGCTTAAAACACTTATCAAGCTTTTTCTCGTCTACATGAAAATAGGCGTGTTCACCTTCGGCGGCGGCTACGCAATGATAGCTCTCATAGAGGACGAAATTGTGGCAAAACGCGGCTGGATAACCAAGGAGGAGCTTGCCGACATCGTGGTTATTGCAGAATCCACCCCCGGTCCCATAGCCATAAACTGCTCCACCTACGTGGGATATAAAATATGCGGCATTATCGGCTCAGCCGTCGCAACCACCGCGGTGGTAATTCCCTCTTTCGTAATCATTTATATAATCTCGCTCTTTATCGAGGCATTCCTCGCCATCGAGCTTGTGGCTTACGCCTTCTACGGCATAAACTGCGCGGTGGGTCTCATCATCGTCAGAACAGGTATAAAAATGGTCAAGAGCTTCAAAAAGACGCCGCTTTCGGTAACCTGCTTCGCAGTCTCCACCGCAGGCTTTGCCGCAGTTAACTTCTTTGCCATAAACTTCTCGCCCATATGGTTCGTGCTTGCGGGCGTTATCATCGGCATAGTAGCCTGCTTTATCCCTAAGCTTGAGAGAAAAGGAGGAGACGAAAAATGATTTTGCTTGAACTCTTCCTCACCTGCTTCAAGGTCGGACTTTTCACCATAGGCGGCGGAGCGGCTATCATCCCCATTCTCCAACAGGAGGTTGTGGCAAAGGGTTGGATAACTATGGACGAGGTGCTGACCTACATCGCAATCTCCGAGTCCACCCCGGGACCCATAGCCATCAATATGGCAACCTTCGTCGGCTCGTCGCAGGCAGGATTCCTGGGCGCGCTCTGTGCCACCCTCGGCATGGTGCTTCCCTCGTTTATAATCATTCTCGTAATTGCAAAATTCTTCTCTAAGTTTGCCGAAAATAAGTATATCAAAACCGTCCTCGTCTCTATCCGCCCCTTCGTGGTGGGTATGATCCTCTCGGCGGGTCTCTACCTTATGATGTCGGCTGTTGGAGTAAAAAGCTACGAGTCAATGACGCTTGACCTGCGCGGTGTTATCCTCACTCTGATTCTTGCGGCGATTATGTTCGCCTATAAAAAGCTTTTCAAAAAGCCTGTTCCCGTAATCACGTTTATCGCAGTTGCCGCAGTTGTCGGTATGCTGTCATCTTTGATAAAATAAAGGAGAAAAAGCAATGAAAAAATATCTTCTTCCCGAAAACGGCAGCTTCTACAAAGCAAATCTTCATTGTCACACCACGGTGTCCGACGGCTCGCTGACCCCACAGGAGGTCAAAGAGCAGTATAAGTCGCACGGATATTCGATAGTCGCCTATACCGACCATGATATTATGATTGACCACGACGACCTGCGCGACGAGGGCTTCCTGCCGCTTATGGGCTACGAAATAGAGAACACCGAACAGCTTCCCTATACTCAAGAACCCTTCTGGCGTAAGCGCTCTTGCCATATCTGCCTTATCGCGCGCGACCGCGAGAACGCAAAGCAGGTCTGCTGGCACCGTTCAAAATATCTCCTCGGTAACGGTAAGAACTATATCGAGCAGGCAAGATTCGATGAGGAGCTTCCCGACTATAACCGAGTTTACAGCCACTGGGGTATGAACGATATTATTGCGAAAGCAAAAGAGGGCAACTTCTTCGTAACCTATAACCACCCCAAGTGGTCTATGGAAAGCTCCCCCGAATACTCGGGCTACGAAGGAATGGACGCTATAGAAATGTTCAACGGCGGCTGCCTTAACGCGGGCTACGACGATTATAATCCACAGGTCTACGACGACCTGCTCCGTCAGGGTAAGCGAATCTATTGCATAGGTGCAGACGATAACCACGGCTCAAAGCAGGAGGAAAGAAGACTTTGGGACTTCTTCCGCGCGTTCACGGTGATAAAGGCAGAAAAGCTTGAGTACGGTGCAGTCATCGACGCCCTTGATAACGGTAACTTCTATGCTTCAGAGGGACCCGAGATAACCGAACTTTACCTTGAGGACGGCAACGTGCACATCAAGTGCTCGGGCGCTGCGCAGATAACCTATACCTCGGGTCGCCGCAAGGCGGGAATAGTAAAGGCAAAGGACGGCGTAGCCGTAACCGAAGCAACCTTCCCCGTAGTGCCCGAAGATATCTATTTCCGCCTTACAGTCACCGATATGAACGGAATGCACGCCACCACAAACGCCTACTTCACCGATGAGGTGCTGAACTAAATACCGCCCACACCGCAAAAGGGACTGTCGCATTAAGACAGTCCCTTTAATATAGCCACACCGATAAATTATTGTTTGGCGGTGTGTTCGCACAGCACCTCGCGAGAAAAGTTTTTGCGGAGCTTTTTCCAAAAAGCGACAATCTCGCGCCCGCAGGCGCATCGGCGTTTTTCTTTTTCTTGAGCTTTTTCTTTTTGCGCCTTTTGCATCAAAAAGAAAAAGCGGAGTTACGGTTTGTGCCTTATAAAACGGCTGTAAAATAAGAAAAACAATTAGTTTACACCACGCAAATTGTTACTTTTATTTGTGTACAGATTTTTTAACACCTGAATGGGAAATCCACTTTTCTTTTTGA
>JBGVRT010000066.1:0-4619 GCA_045128735.1 Eubacteriales bacterium
TTGTACAAACCAGGGTGCGCTGACCTTTTGCCTGCGCGTGCTCACGCGCAAACAATAATTTATCGGTCGTCCAAAGCTAACGAGGTCGTGTTTAGCGACCGAGTGGGTTGCGACGGATATGTTCGCACAAATCACAGATACAGGCGCGCTTTGCCTGCGCGTGCTCACGCGCAAACAATAATTTATAGGTCTCCGCTTCATAAATCACAAAAGGGCTGATTGCAAATCAGCCCTTTGTTGTATTAAAATTTATCGTACGGCGCAGCCACCGCGCCGTATCTGATAAAGCCGCTGAGTCCTCTTTTGAGTCGCGGCACTTCAAGCTCCTCAATAAGCTCGTCCTTACCATCAAGATAACGGTTAAGAAGCATTATTGCCGTATCGCAACGCGCCGCTACGCCCGCGTAGCGGATATCAAGGCAGGACCAACCAAGCACTCTGTTATGCTCAAACCACAAAGCCTTGTGCGCCTCGTGAACCTTTACCACCTTCTCCTTTACTATAGGAAGCAATACATCGGCTATCTCGGCAAGCTTATCTCGTTCACAGTTCCTGTACGCAGGCACAAGTGTCTCCGCCACAAGCGACTTTACTGCCATATAATCAAACACAAGCTCGGCAAAGCGGTAAAGGTTATCCCACTCACCGCCCTTGAAATCCCGCATTTTTACCGCGCACGCCGCATAGTGGCCGCTCATAGGCTTCTCAAAAAGCCTTGAGTCGAAAAGCCCCTCCAATATATCCTGCCAGAAAATAGGCTTTCCGAAGAATCTGTCGTTGTAGTTGGGATATTCCCCACCCTCGTCAAAGCGGTTGTGGTAAAGGCTCATTGTGTAAAAGCCCTCGGCGTCTCCGCCCGTTGCCGCCTCAAAGCGGCGGGCAAGCTTTTCTCCGTCGGCATTTCGGTCAAAGCAAAGCTCGGCAAAAAACGAGAGTCCGTAAAGGTTGGCAAATATATCGCACTCGGCGTTGTCGTTAAGCCAAACCGTAGCTATCACCTCTCTCACGCCGCCGTTTCGGCAGGCTTCAAGCGAGAAACGCGTGGTCTCAAGGGCGTAATTGTGCTCCGGAAAATGCCCAATCCAGCTCCACAGACCGCCCGCAAAAAGCACGTCTCTGTCAAGCTCGTTGTGCTTCTTTATCATATAATTGTCGCATTGGTGCTTTTCGCCGTAGTGCCAGAAAACAAGCTGAACTTCTCTGGGAATCCTCGACGCAACACGTTCGGGAATCTCAATATTTTCGTCGTAATACTGATGCGTGGAGCTTCCGTTGCGGAAATACATGTCGCTCCACATCATAGGCTTAAGCCCGTATTTATTAGTGATTCCGATAAGGCGTTCCATAAACTCGCTGAAAATCTCGAATGGCTCAACGTAACCGTGCCTGTCCATAAATTTTCCGCGGCCCATTCCCCACGCCTCATCCATACCGATGTGAATTCGCTTCGAACGGAAGCACCCCGAGGTCGTGGCAATAAGCTGTTCGAGGAACTCAAAGGTCTTGTCCTCGCGGGCAAGAAGCACCTTTTCGGTGTCCTTGATATCCCCTGCCTCGCCCCACGTAAGGTACTTTTCCATATGTCCGTAGCACTCGATGCAAGGAATAACCTCAATGCCGTAGCCATTTGCGTAGTCGTCAAGAGCTCTCAGGTCGTCGGCGGTGTATCCTCCGCGCATATACCCAAAAAATGGTCTGCCCTCAAGCTTTACCGTATCCTCGGTGTAAAGCATTGCCATTGAGTAACCCATAAGCGCAAGGCGGTCAAGCATTTTGTAAAGCGACTCGAGAGTAGGCACAGCACAGCGCGAGGCGTCAATCATCACCGCGAGCGTCTCAAAATGCGTGTCCTCAAAAATCTCAAAATCTCCCTTGTGGGCATTCTCGGCAAGCACGCAAAGCTCTCTGAAAAACACGCTCGGTCTTGTGTAATATATAACCGCCTTGCCGTCCTTGAGAACAACTCCGTTTTTGTCCGATTCGACTGCGCTGAGCGTAATGCCTTCGCCCTCCTCTATTCCGAGTATGGGGGCAATTCTCATTGCGCCCTCAAGCAGTTTTTCTTCTATCTCAAATCGCAATTTCATTTTCTCTCCCCTTTGCTTTTCGGCGTAACACCATAGTAACGCTTGTAGGCGGTGCTGAAATAATTTTGGTCGCCGTAGCCTACCGCCGAGGCAACCTCCTTTATAAGATATCCGTTGTCAATAAGGGTTTGCGCGTGTTGCATCCGCACACCCTCGTAATATTTCATCATTCCCATTCCCGTGTAGCGGTGAAAAAGCTTTTGCATAGTCGAAACGCTGACTCCGCATTCCTTTGCAATATCCTCTGCGGTAAGCCTTGTGCCGAGACTGCTTTTCATCATCACTATAGCCGCGGTGTAAAGTTGCGAAAATTTATCGGTGCGCGCATTTTCGGTCTCCTCTCCGCAGTTGCTTTCAAGAATGTCGATAAACATATTTTCAAGCTCGTTTACTGTTTTTTGTATCTTGCCCAAAATCACATCGCTTTGCGGCTTCAGCAAAAATATACCGTCGGTGACAAAATTTTTCCTCAACTCTCTTGAAATCGAAAAAACATCATGCTCTTCGCCAAAGGAGCATATCCTGTGACCGTCAAACGGAAATGCATCAGCGGCAAAGGTGATGATCACAATTCGCAAAAACTCGTCGCCCGCGTTCCAAAGCCTGTGAAATTCGCCCGGCGGATGAAATATCATCTGACCGCCCCTCAAGGTGTAGACCGTCTCGCCCGCGGTTATCCCCGCAATTCCCTTGAGAATAAACACAGCCTCCCAGAAGTCGTGGCTCTCGCCGTCGTATGAGTAACCCACGGGGCGTATTCCCGCGTGCGCCGAGCAAAAGGCCGTAATGTGCACCCGCGGTTCAAAATAGCAAAGTTTGAATCTTGTCAATCCCATAAGCCTCCTTAAAAATTACACAAAATCAAAGATTTTTTACACAAAATTGTATATACATTTGTTTTTGTTTAGTGTATAATGGTATCATAGCACAAGAAAAACAGTTTGTCAACCCAATTCGAAAAAGAAAGGACGAATATTATGAAAAAAGTCAGCTTTATAGTTTTAGGTGCGGGCAACAGAGGTAATACATACTCCAAGTACGCAATGACCGAGCCCGACAAAATGGAAATTGTAGGCGTTGCCGAACCGATTGAGGAAAGAAGAACCACGTTTGCCGAGAGATACAATATCCCAAAAGAAAACGTGGTAAACGATTGGCGCGAGCTTATGGACCGCCCCAAAATGGCTGACGCCGTAATGATAACCACTCAGGACCAGATGCACTACGAGGCGGCGATGATAGCAATCGAAAAGGGCTACCACCTCCTGCTTGAAAAGCCTATGGCACACACCCCCGAGCTTTGCGCCAATATCGCAAAGGCGGCTGAGGAAAAGGGAGTCTACGTTATCATAGGTCACGTGCTCAGATACGCGCCCTTCTTCTGTGCTCTTAAAAAGCTTATTAACGAGGGCAGAATCGGTAAGATTATGAATATCAACCATACCGAGGGTATCGGAAACGTGCACTTCAGCCACAGCTATACCCGCGGAAATTGGCATGTTGAGGGCAAGAGCACACCTATGCTTCTTGCAAAATCCTGCCACGACTTCGATATTATTCAGTGGCTTGTGGACAAGAACTTCAAGCGTGTTCAGTCCTTCGGCTCACTCTCACACTTCACCCACGCAAACAAGCCCGAGGGCGCACCTGAGCGTTGCATTGACGGTTGCCCCCACGGCGAAACCTGCCCCTATAACTCGGTTAAGCTCTATTACGACGCAAAGAAAAACGGCTGGTTCAGAAACGCGGCAACAATGAGTCCATCAAGCACCAGCTTTATAGCAAGTGACGAAAAGGTTGAAAAAGCTCTCCGCGAGAACGATTACGGACGCTGCGTTTATGACTTGGATAACGACGTGCTCGATCACCAGACGGTAAATATGGAGTTTGAGGACGATATCATCGCTACCTTCACAGTAAGCGCGTTCTGCAAGGGCGGCAGAAAGATAACAATAATGGGAACCGAGGGCGAAATGATAGGAAGTGCCGATACGGGCGACATCGAGGTCTATACCTTCAGAGATAAACAGTCTGTTGTGGTAAAGAGCTCGGACGTGCTCCACGACGAGAGCATACTCGGCGGTCACGGCGGCGGAGACAGCCGACTTATCAAGGCGCTTGTAGAGCTTATAGGAAACGGCGAAACATCGGTTTCTTATTGCTCGGCAATGACCTCGGCAAAGAATCATATCGCGGCATTTGCCGCAGAGGAAGCGCGCCACACGGGCACCGTTGTAGACGTTGCGGAATACGAAAAGAAATATTTATAAAAAAGCAGAAGCACGCAAACACGTGCAAGACAAAAGGGCTGAGCCAATGGCTCAGCCCTTCGGCGTAGGCGGTTGGACGGCGCGTCGGTAAATTGGTGTTTAGCGGCGAAGGCGCCGCACCCCGTTCCTTTGCCCCCCTTGTCAAAGGGGGGGCGGACCACGATAGTGGTGGGGGGATTCCCGCACAGAGTTGGACATTGTACAAATCTATGAAACATAAATAATTCATTATGTTTGTTCGATTATCTAAAATCGAAAACGA
>JBGVRT010000067.1:0-1727 GCA_045128735.1 Eubacteriales bacterium
TAGAATATATGGTTAAGGAATTGAACCAATATTTAGAAAATGGCAAATATGCAGATTTGCTGAAATCAAAAGATGGTGTTGGCGTTGGATTTGTAGATGGAAATATCGAAATTTTACACACTAAATAAAAAAACGAACCCCGATAGATTTTCAAAAAATCTGTCGGGGTTAATTATTTGTTTACTGTGAATCATTTTTATCCGTAGGAGAGAGCTGCGGTCTCCCGCGGGCGAACACAGTTCGCCCCTACCGTGTGTCAGATCAATGTTTTGTGATTTCTCCGCTAAGAACATCACGCTTTAAGCTCACTTGTTTTTTTATTAATATCCGTTAAAGCCGTGCTTTTTGATATGCTCGGGGTAGTCCTTGAATGCGTAGTTGATGTCGCACGCGCCTTCTACCGCGCCGCCGGAGAAGCCGTAAACTTCGCCCATATACTGCCACATTGAGTATTCCTTGCTGTATTCAAGGATCGTAGCATCGTCGGGGGATTCGAGGGGCCACTGCGCGAACCAGACGTCGTAAAGACGGAGCGTTTTTTCGGTGTGGAATACGTTGTAAAGGAGCTTGTTTCCCGTATAAAGACCGGGGTAGTAGCCAAGCTCGACCATCTCGGTCATAAAGGTGTGAGCAACGCTCATAAGCTGCTCCTCGGAGAAGGTGGAGGGCTTATAATCCTCATAGTCCTCTATATCGTAAAAGATGGGATATTCAAATTTTTTGCCGCTGAGCCAGTTAGCAACGCGCTTTGCGTCCGCCTTAGCCTGATCTGCATTTTCGGCAAGGGTGAAGAAGTACGCACCAACGTCGAGTCCCGCCGCCTTTGCGCCTGCGTAGTATTCCTCAAATTTTGTGTCCTTGGTATCGTCAAAGCCGACGCGAAGGATTACAAAATCCACGCCCGCGCGCTTGAGAGCATTGAAATCGACCTCGTAGGACCATTTTGAAAGATCGAGTCCCCAGGCAAGCTCGCCCTTGCCGTTACCCTCTGCGCCCGTGAAAATGTCGGAATAGAAAACGTAATCACCGATATGCTCGCTCTTACATTTAGTGCAGGTGTAGAGCGTATAGCCGGTCTTGTCGATGTTGGGACGGACGTAGGTCTTAGTGTATGTATGACCCGTAGCCTTCGTATATGCGCCCTTGTAGGAGTAGCTGCACTCGGTGCAGGAGTAGAGCGTGTAGCCCTCCTTGTCGCAGGTGGGAGCGACCACGGTCGCCTTTTTATTGTGTCCTGTGGGCTTTACGTAGTCGGATATGTAATAATAGTCACAATTCGCGCACTCGTGGAGAGTATATCCCTGCGCGTTGCACTCGGGTGCGATGACGCTCTCAATTTCGTCGTGTCCTGTGGGAGCGATGAAGCTGTCCTTGTATTCCTCGTTACAAACTGAGCAGGTGTGGAGGGTGTAGCCCTCGGCTTCGCAGGTGGGCGCGACCGTTTCGTTTGTATATTTGTGCCCGAGGGGAGCAATAAAGTCCGCCTCAAAGGAATAGGAGCAGCTCTTGCACTGATAAAGAGTGTATCCCTTTTCGTCGCAGGTCGGCGCGTGCTCGAATTTAAAGCAGGAATGGTGGGTGCAATCCTTTGGAATCATAAAATAGATCACCGCGCCAAGCACCGCAAGGCACGCGACGAGCGCAAGGGACAGAAGGATGGTACTTAGATGTTTTTTCATATATTGATTCTCCTTTTTGGGAAGATGGTTTACAATGTTGCCGCACGG
>JBGVRT010000068.1:0-5282 GCA_045128735.1 Eubacteriales bacterium
TAGAATATATGGTTAAGGAATTGAACCAATATTTAGAAAATGGCAAATATGCAGATTTGCTGAAATCAAAAGATGGTGTTGGCGTTGGATTTGTAGATGGAAATATCGAAATTTTACACACTAAATAAAAAAACGAACCCCCGATGGATTTTTCAAAATCTATCGGGGATTATTATTTGTTTTCCGCGAGTTAAATTCACATCTGAAGGCAAACTTCCTTATGAGAACCTGCCATTAAGAGAGGGACTTTTCGTATTTTTTATAGGCTTCGTCGATGAAGCTCTGCTTTGCCTCGGGAGTGTTCTTAAGGGGAAAATCGATCCCCATTTCCTCATATTTTTCAAGGCAGAGCTTACGGAAGGGAAGAAGCTCTGTTTTTTTGATGCAGGAGTACTGCGCTCCAAGATCAAATATTTTGCTAAGCGACTCACCGCCGTCGTTGAGCGAGGGGATCACCACGTATCTTATCCACGTGGGCTTTTTTATTTTCTCAAGATATTCTAGAAATTCTTTTACGCGACCCATCTCCATTTTCGTGTATTGAAGATAATCTGCTTCGTTTGTATATTTGAAGTCGAGAAGCACGAGATCGGTATATTCGAGAAGCTCTTTAACGCTATCGTCGAGAATGCAGCCGCTCGTATCGAGTGCGGTGTGAACACCGTAGCGCTTTAATTTTTTGAAGAGCTCCGTCAAAAATCTTGCCTGCATAAGAGGCTCGCCGCCCGAGACGGTAACACCGCCCTCCGAGCCGAAATATCCCTTATATCGCAGTACCTTTTCGCAAAGCTCGTCCGCGCTCCTCTCCTCGCCGCCCGAAAAATCCCACGTGTCGGGATTATGACAGCAGACGCATCGAAGAGGACAGCCCTGCATAAATATTACGGAGCGGATACCGGGGCCGTCCACCGTTCCAAGGCTCTGGAACGAGTGGATCCTACCCTTTATATTATTACATTGATTCATGGAACGTTCTTGAGATAACCTCTCTCTGCTGCTCCTTGGAAAGGCGGGTGAAGTTTACCGCGTATCCGGAAACACGGATGGTGAGATTGGGATATTTTTCGGGATTTTCATATGCATCCATAAGGGTTTCGCGATTGAGAACGTTTACATTGAGGTGATGAGCGTTTCTGCGGAAATAACCGTCCAAAATATCCGTAAGGTTATTGATCCTTGTGACTTCATCCTTACCGAGCGCATCGGGAACGATGGAGAAGGTATTTGAAATTCCGTCCATAGCGTCGCTATAGGGCATTTTTGAAACGGAGTTAAGGGACGCGAGCGCACCGTTATGCTCTCTGTTATGCATGGGGTTCGCACCGGGAGCAAATGCTTCTCCCGCTTTTCTTCCGTCGGGAGTTGCGCCCGTCTTTTTACCGTAAACAACGTTTGACGTGATCGTAAGCACGGAAAGGGTATGGGTCGCATCTCTGTACGCGGGAGTTTTGCGAAGCTCCATCATCATTCTCTTGATGATCTTCTGACCGATCTCGTCAACACGGTCATCGTCATTACCGTATTTGGGGAAATCTCCCTCGATCTCAAAGTCAACGATGAGTCCTGCGCCGTTCTTGATGGGCTTGACCTTTGCGTACTTTATTGCGGAAAGGGAGTCAACTATTACGGAAAATCCTGCGATACCGAATGCCATAAGTCGTTCAACCTCTGTATCGTGAAGCGCGAGCTGAAGCTTCTCGTAGGAATATCTGTCGTGGCTGTAGTGGATGATATTCATCGTTTTTACGTAAGCCTCGCAGAGCCAAGCAAGATATACCTTAAAGCGGTCATACACCTTTTCATAATCGAGGTACATATCGTCCATAACGGGCATCTTGGGACCCACGCAAGTGCCGAACATATTATCAACACCGCCGTTGATGGCAAGAAGCAAGAGCTTTGCAAGGTTTGTTCTCGCGCCGAAGAGCTGTGTCTGCTTGCCCACCTTCATTGCGGAAACGCAGCACGCGATAGCATAGTCGTCACCGAATATCGGGCGCATAAGGTCATCGTTTTCGTACTGAATGGATGCAGTATCTATTGATACCTTTGCGCAGAATCTCTTGAAGGCTGTGGGAAGGGCTTCACTCCAAAGAACTGTGAGATTGGGCTCGGGCGCGGGACCGAGGTTATAAAGTGTGTTGAGCATTCTGTAGGATGTTTTTGTTACAAGTGTCTTGTGAGTTTCGCCCATACCGCCAACGCACTCTGTGATCCACATGGGGTCGCCGCCGAAAAGCTCGTTATATTCGGGTGTTCTGAGGTGGCGAGCCATACGGAGCTTCATAACGAAGTCGTCCATAAGCTCCTGCGCGCCCTCCTCGCTAAGCGTTCCGTTTGCGATATCGCGCTCGATGAATATGTCAAGGAAGGTGCTTACACGTCCCAAAGACATTGCCGCGCCGTTCTGCTCCTTGATAGCCGCGAGATATGCGAAATAGGTCCACTGAATAGCCTCGCGGGCATTCTTTGCAGGCTCGCTGATGTCGTAGCCGTATATCTTCGCCATTTCCTTCATATTGCCAAGGAACGCTATCTGCTGGAAAAGCTCCTCGGTAAGCTTTACGGTATCGGCGTTGAAGTCGCCCTGACCGAGCGCATCCTTATCCTTGTGCTTTTCTTCGATAAGCCTGTCCACACCGTAAAGTGCAACGCGGCGGTAGTCGCCTATAACGCGTCCGCGTCCGTAGGCGTCGGGCAGTCCCGTGATAACGTGGCACTTACGCGCGCGTCTCATCTCCTCGGTGTAGGCGCGGAAAACGCCGTCATTGTGAGTGGTTCTGAACTTGAACTCCTCCTCAACCTTGTCGCTGAGCTTGTAGCCGTAAGCCTCGCAGGCCTGACGCGCCATTCTTATACCTCCGAAGGGGTTTACTCCGCGCATAAGAGGGCGGCCGGTCTGAAGTCCCACGATAAGCTCGTTTTCCTTGTCAAGATAGCCCGCGCCGTAGCTTGTCAGCGAGGATACCGTCATAGTATCGATGTCGATAACTCCGCCGAACTGCGCCTCAAGCGCGAAAAGCGCGTTAAGCTTTTTCATAAGCTTTTCGGTGCGCTCGGTCGCCCCTGCAAGGAAAGATGAGTCTCCCGTGTATTCTTTATAGTTTTTCTGAATGAAGTCGCGAACGTTTATCTCGTTCTGCCAAGCTCCGCCCACAAAACCGTTCCAATTGATGTGTTCCATATTTGTACCTCCTTGTCCACCGACTCGCGCAAAAAAAGGCAAGTCAGCTCTGCAACTGATTGCCCAGACGGTCGGCGTATAGCCCTGCACTTCCCCGCGGTGTTCCGCGTAATCCGTCAGTCATGCAAAGCGTCGTTTTTTTACACTCACATTATACACCATATTTCGCCTTTTGTCAAGTCAATTTCAAAAACTTTATGGGCTGTGTTGCTTTTTGCAGTTTAATTATATATCCCCCGAGCGCAAAAGTCTGTTGAAAATTCAACGGAAACAAATTTTTTCTCGGATTGACAAAAGAGCTGAAATGTGATACAATATTTTCAACCTCAAAAGAACAAAAGGAACTTTTTTATAAATGACGAAATTAAAAGAAAAATTCAAAAGCGAGCTTTGCGAATTCAAGCTTCTCTTGCGCTCTATCCCCGCGGCAACGGTGTCGCTCTTCGTAGTAAGCGTTATATGTATGAATCTGCTTGCAAACAAGACCCTGCTTCAGCTTGACTTTATCGCCCTTGACGGCGGTATTCTCATATCCTGGCTGTCCTTTATGTGTATGGACATCATCACAAAGCATTTCGGTCCGAAAGCCTCAAACAGCATTTCCCTGCTTGCGGTGATGATAAACCTGCTCTGCTGTCTCATCTTCTTTGTGGCAAGCGCAATTCCCTCTCACGCCGACGACTATACCGCATTTGACTCGATATTCGGCGGCACCTGGTTTATTCTGCTTGGAAGTACCATTGCTTTTCTCTGCTCGGCAATGATAAATAACGGTCTTAACTTTATGATCGGCAAAAGCTTCCGCAAGAACCCCGACGGCAAGCTCGCCTACGCTATGAGGACTTATATCTCAACCTTTATCGGTCAGTTTTTGGACAATTTTATCTTCTCGGTCATCGTGTTCGTGTTCTTCGCCCCCATATTCTGGGACGGATTTTGTTGGACGGTGCTCCAATGCGCCACCTGCGCGCTGACGGGAGCCTTCGCCGAGCTTCTTATGGAGATCGCCTTCTCTCCCATAGGCTACCGAATCACAAAGAGATGGCAGGCAGAAAAGGTAGGCAAGGAATATCTTGAAAAGAGGAAATGATATGAAAATTCTTATTACGGGAACCTCGCAAGGAATAGGCAAGGCAATCGCCGAGCTCTTTATTAAAGAGGGGCACACAGTCATCGGAATAGACAGACAGAGCGCAACTATCGCAGACGCGGCGTATACGCACTACACCTGCGACCTGCGCGATAAAGAAAACCTGCCCGAAATCGAGGGCGTTGAGGTGCTTGTGAATAACGCGGGCACGCAGAATGAGGACGACATAGAGATAAACCTTAAGGCGCTCATCTACGTCACCGAAAAATACGGCATAACCCCCTCTGTAAAATCGGTGCTGAATATCGGCTCGGCAAGCGGACATACAGGAGCGGAATTTCCCGAATATTGCGCAAGCAAGGGCGGAGTGCTCGCCTACACCAAAAACGTGGCAATGCGAATTGCCCCCTTTGGTGCGACCTGCAACAGCCTTGACCCGGGCGGAGTGCTGACTCCGCTTAACGACTGCGTGATAAATAACCCAAAGCTTTGGGCGGAGATAATGAACGAGACCCCTCTGAAGCGTTGGGCGACTCCCGAAGAAATAGCCGAGTGGGCGTATTTCCTCACGGTCAGAAATAAGTTTTGCACAGGTCAGTGCATTGTGGTTGACGGCGGCGAATCGATAAATTATAATTTTGTGTGGGGCGATTGAAGCACCGAGAAAAGGGCTGATTTATTTAAGAATACAGCTCTTTTTTTGCGCAAAAAATATGACACCGACAAATTATTGTTTGGCGGCGAAGGCGCCGCAGCCCGCGAGAAAAGTTTTTGGGCGACTTTTTTCAAAAAGTCGCGAGTCTCGCGCCCGCAGGCGCATCGGCGTTTTTCTTTTTCTTGAGCTTTTTCTTTTTGCGCCTTTTGCACCAAAAAGAAAAAGCGGGGTTACGGTTTGCGCTTTATAAAACGGTTGTGAAATAAATAAAAAAATAGTTTATACCTCGTAAATTGTAACTTTTTATCTGTACACAGATTTTTTGACACCCAAAGAGGAAATCCACTTTTCTT
>JBGVRT010000069.1:0-11029 GCA_045128735.1 Eubacteriales bacterium
TTTCTTTTTGAAGCCAAAGGCGCAAAAAGAAAAGTTCCCAAAAGAAAAACGCCGCATGGGGAGGCGGTCGCTTCCCCAAAAGCTCCGCAAAACTTTTCTGTCGGGGTGCGGTGCGAACACACCGCTAAACACCAATTTATCTGCCACCCAAAGCCAACGACTCGGTGTTTAGCCGAGGAGTGGGATGCGTGGCACTATGTTCGCACAAACAACGGTGCGCTGACCTATAGGGCTGCGGCGCCTTCGCCGCTAAACACCAGTTTATTGGTGGGTTGCGTATGCAGTGAGCTCAAACAACGGTAGGGACCGCCACTTGACAAGAAATAAAAAAAGGGGTATAATAATAACAGAAATAATCGTTCGGAGGAACACCATGATAAAAAATGCTGAAATACTCTGCGTTGGCACCGAGCTGCTTCTCGGCGAAATTGTCAACACCAACGCGGCATATATATCCAAAAAGCTTGCTGATTTCGGAGTCTCGGTCTACCATCACACAGTAGTTGGCGACAACCCCGAAAGACTCGCCGATGCCCTCAACCTTGCCCTTTCGCGCTCAGATCTTGTGGTCACAAGCGGCGGCCTCGGTCCAACCTGCGACGACCTCACAAAGGAAACCGTAGCCAAAGCCCTCGGGCTTGGTATGCACACCGACAAGTCAGTGCTTGAGTCTATCGAAAATTTCTTTGCCTCACGTGGAAAAGGACTTTCGACTATGACAAAAAACAACCTTAAGCAGGCTGAAATTCCCGACGGAGGTGTCGCAGTACCAAATCCCAACGGCACCGCACCGGGCATTATAATTCAAAAAGGCGAGAAAACCGTGATAATGCTCCCCGGCCCTCCCCGCGAGCTTTGCCCGCTGATGGACGGAGCAATAAGTAACTTTCTCCGTGAAAACACAGAAAGCATACTCGTCAGCCACAATCTGCACATTATCGGAATGGGTGAATCAGCTGTTGAAGAAACTCTCCGCGCCCTTATGCTTTCTGCCGAAAATCCAACACTTGCCCCCTACGCAGGCGACGGTGAAATGCGACTTCGCATAACCGCCAAAGCTCGTAACGAAGAAGAGGGCGAACAACTTTGCCAACAGATGATGGAGCAGGTTATGTCCACCAAGGTAGGCGAATTCGTCTACGGTATAGACGTCGGAAGCACCGAAAAAGCTGTAATTACCGCCCTCGCTGAAAAAGGACTCACAATTTCCACTGCAGAATCATGTACGGGCGGACTTATCGCTAAGCGTATCACAGACATTTCGGGAGCGTCAGCCGTATTTATGGGAAGCTGTGTCACCTATGCAAACGAGGCTAAGGTAAAGCTTGTAGGTGTGAATGAAGAAACCCTGAGGCGTTACGGCGCAGTCAGCGAACAAACCGCCGCGGAAATGGCACACGGAGTTCGCAAAGCACTTGGCACAGACGTAGGAATATCCACCACGGGCATTGCAGGTCCGGGCGGTGGGACACCCGAAAAGCCGGTTGGCACAATCTTTGTTGGAATATCCACCAAAAACGGCGAAAGTGTAACGCAACTCCGACTTTCCCCTATGCGCTCCCGAGACTATCTCAGAATGTGCACGGCAGGCAACGCTCTTTCACTCGCCCTAACAGAAATAAAAAAGCTTTAACCGAGACGGCTAAGAAACACATATAGGTCACCTCAAAAAATCTACGTTCAACCTACGTGATTTTCAAAGGTGACCTATAGTTTATATTACTGGAAAATGAATTGTTCTTATTAAAAACATCAAATAAAAATAAAACTGCCTGAATTTTCGCAAGCGCAATTAAATGCTTACCGTATTCAAGCAGTTTTATTTTTGTTAATTAAGAATCATAAAATTAGAATCCCAAGATGTTCAAGAAGAATTTTGGCGCCCATCAGTACAAGGATTATTCCACCTGCAAGCTCGGCACGTGATTTATACTTTGCACCGAATACGCTTCCAATCTTGACACCGAGCACACCGAAAGCAAAGGTAATAATACCTATAAACGACACAGCAAGCCAGATGTTATAGTCAGGCAAAAGCGCAAAGGTCACGCCAACTGCAAGAGCATCAATACTTGTTGCAATAGCCATAATAAGCATTGTTATAAAATCGAAGGAGGCATCTGTCTCCTTTTCTTCTTTCTCAAATGACTCTTTTATCATTTTACCGCCTATAAATGCAAGCAAAACAAAGGCAATCCAATGATCAAACGCAGTTATGTATTCAGCAAACGCATTTCCAAGAAAATATCCAATTAAGGGCATAAGTCCCTGGAAGCCGCCAAACCAAAGTCCTGCTAAAAGCATATGCTTTGCTTTAGCCTTTCCAACTGCCAATCCCTTGCAAATTGCAACCGCAAAAGCATCCATCGAAAGTCCCACAGCTATTACAAACAAATCAAATCCCATTTTTACGGTCCTTATTAAACAAAAGTATTATATAAAAATTAAATCAAACAAAATTGTAGCTAACACAGTTAAATATACAGTCAATCTGAATAAATAAAAGCTTCTTAAACCACAAGAATTCCGGTAAGGCGAGCCTTACCGGAATTCATAGGTGGGTTTTAGAACCGCTTATCCGGTTCTATTTGAAGTATCAACTGTGTTGATACGTGAATAGGTCTAACTTAAGCAACTACGTCGTAGTTAAGGCAATCGAACTCGTAGATTACCCATTCCTTAACATCGTCAGCGTCGATAGTTGCCGATCTGTCAGCAACAGTGTTGTAGTTGTTGATAACGTTATCAAGCTCAGCAACAGTCTTAGCATTAAGAACCTGTCTCTTGAATGTTGTATCAGCAGGCTTTGCACCATTATTAAGAGCAACAAGGCATGCAGCCTGTGCAGCGATAAGGTCGAACTTGTCATAAGCAACCTTTGCATCGTCAACAGCCTTGTATGCAGCGTAACCATCGTTTACATAGTAAACAGCATCGCCCTCTTCGTAATCGTTGTCAGAAGCAGCTGTGTACTCAACGTTTGCAGCATAGAAATCCTGGTATGCATCAACCATAAACTCGATAACATCAGCCTTGGTAAGAACTGCTACACCATAACCCTTAAGGAATGCAACTGCATCAGCGTAATCAGAATTCATATCTGTTGTGAATGTCTTGTCAGCTGTTGCAAGGTATCCATCTGTGTTCTCGTATACGTATGTCCATACACCGTGCTTGTTAGCTACAGCGTTTGTTGCAGAGCTTGCAGCATACTTTGTAACAGCAAGACCCTGAACCTGAGAGGTTAAAGCAAGCTTGTTGGTAGACTCAGAAACGCTGATGGAGTTGTAGGAGTTAACGCTGTTAACAACCTTAAGACCATTTACGAACTTGTTAGCAAGCTTTACAAGCTTGTCGATGTTCTTCTCGAGAGTTCTGAGTGTATCAAGAACCTTAGCAACGCCGTCAGCGTCATCAAAGCCCTTCATGTTGTATACACCGCCGTAAACCTTCTCTGTTTCCTCGTTAACGAGCTCAGTGAAGATAGCAAGTCTTTCATTACCACCGTTGCTTACCCATGCGTCATAGATAGCTACAGCAGCATCAACAGCAGCCTTATCGTTAAGAGATACTGTGTACTCGGGAATAGCTGCACCGAGAATATCCTTGTCAGCATCGTACTTACCGTTGCCGTCCTTATCCTCGTACTCGTAAGCGCCGGCACGAACGTAGCCAACCTTGTCAACGAGGGTCTCAAGCTCATCGATATCAGCGAAGAGCTCAACAATGCGAGCCTCGAGAGTCTTCTGAGCAGCCTCGAAATCAGCTACGTCGATAAGATCCTCAAATACAGGGTACTTAAAGTTGAAGTAGTCTATTGTAAGAACTGTCTTGCCTTCTACAGTTACCTTAACGTCTGTTCCGGCAGGAAGCTCCTCGTAATCGATAGCGTCCTCGATAGCAACGTAAACGTTGTCACCAGCCTTAACATCGAACTTACCGTCAGCAGACTCGAATGTCCACTCGTCATCGATTGCACCGTTCTTAGCGTTGATGTACTCACCAGCAAGTGTGATAAAGTCAACGTTTGTGCCGATCTTCTTGTCTTCTACCTTTTCAACAAGCTTCTCGATAACTGCATTGATAGCCTTTGCAGCTTCCTCAGCCTTTGTATACTCAACAGCGAAGAATGTGTAAACCTCAGCATCCTTAGATGTACGCTTACCAGCTTCCTTGCCGTCAGCACCTACTGTGAAGTAGTCATTTCCAGCTCTCTCGATATCCTTGATATCTGCGCTGAATGTGAAGAGGTTAACGAATGCATCGCCAAGATCCTCAACAGATGTGAAACCATCAAGGAATGCGTTAAGTCTAACTTCATCAGCCTCAGCGATATCATCCTCGTCTTCAAGACCGTTGATCCACTCTGTGTCAAGCTCGCTTACAAGGAGAACCTCAGACTCAACGATAAACTGACCGAAGATAGCCTTAGGAAGGATAATCTCGGGCTTAAGAAGATCATTGTCGTTCTTAGCGTCTGCTTCCTGAAGAACTGCAAGCTCCTCGATAGCATCCTTAAGATCCTTGTAATCCTGAACTGCATCTGCAGAACCTGCAGAAAGCTTATTGATATCGTTAATAGCGGGAACAATCTCATCAGCGAACTTCTCGTATGCAGCTGCAATAAGAGCTACAACGTGAGCAGCCTCAAGATAGTTCTCATACTTTGTCTCACCGATGATAGCCTTTACGTTATCCTCGGAAAGCTCATACTCCTCGATCCATGCCTCGAGAACTGCTGTGATCTCCTCTTCGTAGTACTCACCGTACCAAACCTTATCATCGTCGTCGTCAACAAATGTAAGACCAACCTTTGCGGTAAGCTCGTCATAGTAGTAGAGACCATTCTTGTTTCTACCGTTAAGCTCATCATAAGCGTCCTTAGCCTCGTAGAGAGCCTCAACCTTAGCCTCAGCATCAGCAATGATGTCGCCCTTTGTTACAAGGTCAACAAGTGCTGCACCGCCGATAAGCTCAGCAAGGTCAACATAGTCCTCATACTTATCCTGAAGAGTCTCAAGCTTCGCCTCGAATGTTGTGCCAAGATCGCTGTAAAGGATCTCATCGCCAACAAGAGCTACGATTTCCTTATCAAGAGCCTTAGCAGCCTTCTTGAAACCGTTAAGAGTCTCAGATGTAGCTGTAACTACCTTGCCCTTAGCGTTTACATACTCAACGTCGTATGTGCCGGATGTCTTAGCGTAGATGTTGCAAAGAGCAACAACAGAGCTGTATACATCAAGGTATACGTTCTTGGAAGCGGTTGTACCCTCAGATACAAGGTACTCAAGCTCTTCGATCTTCTCATCCTCGTCGAGATCCTCATAAACCTCGTCGATAACTTCGATGAAATCAAGAACTTCGTCTACAAGCTCCTCAGCATCCTCGTTAACATTGCCAAGAAGTGCTACATAGTAGTCATAAAGCTTCATAGCATATGTCTTGTAGGTGTCAAGAGCTGCAGCAAGCTTATCCATAGCAGCCTTTACGCCAGCCTCAGTAGTAGCAGCGGTAACCTCAGCCTGAGCTGTACCGAATGCAGCTGTGATAGCAGCGTATGTAGCCTCATCGTACTCGTCTGCATTCTTGGAGAATGTAGCCTTCTGTACTTCGATAGAAGCAAGTGCTTCTGCCTGCTTTGCCTTTGTAGCGTCGGTAACAGTTGTGCCACCAGCTACGGGCTCCTGCTTCTCAACTGCTTCAACTCTGTTGTTAACAGACTCGATCTTTTCCTCAAGATCGTTCTTTACAGAATCGATTGCGTCAAGAATTTCCTGGTTGCCGTTTGCGTCAACCTTGCCAGCGAGGTCACTAATAATGTCCTGCTGAACCTTAAGCAGATCTTCGATTGCGGAAACTCTGTCATCAAGAGCATCAACATCTTCCTGCTTTACGCTTGCACATCCTGCGAATGCTGTCACGATCATAAGTGCAGCAAGAAGGAGTGCCATCAGTTTGATTTTTCTCATGTTTTCCCTCCATGAATTGAATTTGTACCCACATTATACTCTATTTTGTTCAACTTGTCAATACTTTTACGAAATTTTTTTTATTTTTTTCGAAAAAAATTTTGTTTTTCGATTTTATTTTTAGTTTTTCAACATATATATATAGAAATCGACTTAAAGATTTTTTTGGTCAAATATGATAAAATTTAGGAAAAAATCTAAATTTCGTCGTTTTGCACGGAAATTTATACTTTTGCCGTCTCGCCAAAAGCTTTTTTGAGCCTGATATCTCAACAACACGGTTTTGCACACGCACGTGCGTATATAATAATGAAAAGAGCCGTCACGCGGACGGCTCTCTGCCTATTCGGTAATAAGCTGTTCGTACGAGGTATCCTGCGCAAGGGTTGCGACGGCATCCTCGCCAAAGTAATCAAGTGGGTCCACCTGAATACCGCCAACAGTCATTTCGAAGTGGAGGTGAGACTCGTCGGCAAGCTCGGTCATAGCCGTATCGCCGACGTAACCGATAACGTCGCCCGCCTTGACCTCTGCGCCCGCGGCTATACCCTCGGGAAGCGTTAGGCTGAGATTTTTATAAACGCTGACCGAGTCACCGCTATGCTTTATCGCCACGCACTGGCCCATAAGCGCATCCTCCCAGACCTCGGCTACAGTTCCCGCGGCAACCGCGGAGACCTCGGCATTTTCCTCGGCGCAGATATCAACGCCGAGATGGACGCGATAATCCTGCATTGTATTCGAGAACACCTGCATTTCCGAGTCGTGAACCTTGGTAAGCTTTCCGCTTACGGGAAGCGTGAAGGTTGGAAGAAGGTCAACAACGGTGGTGTCGGGGGCTTTTGTATCCTCGGGTGCATCGGTGACGGTGGGGTCGGTGACGGGAGGGTCGGTTTCAACCGGCTTTTTGGAACGGTTAGCGATAGCCGTTACGGCGAGTATCACCGCGAGTGCTACGAGCAATGTAAGAGCTGTAATATATACTGCGCGGTTTTCCCTGATGTTTTTTGCAAGCTTTGAATTCTTAAAATCATTCATGTTTGATTCTCCTTTGTTAGTTGCTGTTAATATTTTTGCCACCCTTTGCTTATTTATTCAAGTTATGAAAAAAATCTTTACTTTTCCGTAAAAATGGTGTATACTATTCATAGAGGCAAAAGCTGTAACGGAGGTATATATAAATATGGAAAGAATTAAGGCTACGGAAGGCAGAATATTAAGCGTTGACTTCGGAGACACGCGCACGGGGCTTGCGATATCCGACGAAACCCGCTTTCTCGCCTCGGGCATAGGCTACATAAGTCCGGGCGGAATAGTCAAGACAGCCGACGAGGTTGCGAGAATAGCCACCGAAAAGGGTGCGGTGGCGATAGTTGTGGGTCACCCAAAGAATATGGACGGCTCAGAGGGACCTCGCGCGCAGAGGGCGGCTGAATTTGCGGGGCTTTTGAGTGAGAGACTCCCCAACATTCCCGTAGTGCTTTTTGACGAGAGAATGACGACCATGGCGGCGGCACGCTACCTCAACGAGACCAACACCAGAGGCAAAAAAAGAAAGGGCGTTATAGACACTCTTTCGGCGCAGATAATATTGCAGAACGCATTGGACAGGCTAAAGTTTTAGCACTATATTACATATATTTCGAAATTGAAAGCGGACAGTTCAGAGAACTGTCCGCATCTTTTTATTTGTTTTTGGCATCGAAGTAATCTATAAGTTTATAGACATTCTTGTTAATCTCCACCATATGCTTTGTAAGCTCGGTGTATTCCTCGTGTCTGTTGTTCACGATACCCTTATTGGCGTCTCGGCTTGAAATATCGGTGGGGTTACCCGCAGGGTCGTTATCTGTATACTGGAACCACTGCCAGCCTACACAGTTTTTCGCCTCAAGAAGTCTGAGGGTATAGTTCTCATAGAAAAGTCCGCGGTCGTTCTGCGTTTTTACGAAGAAGCCTGCGCCGTCCTTACAAGCGAGCTTGTCGAAGGTATCGGAGGACTTAGCATAAAACTCGGTTACCATAAAGGGGGCGTCTGCGTATTTAGCGAAGGCGTAGACATATTCTGCCTGCGGCTCCCACGCGCTGTACCAGTTGATAGTGATGATATCCACGTACTCGGTAGTAAAGCGGAGTATCCACTCGGACTCCTTTGCCCAGTTAAGGTACTTTGTTCCCGCATAGAGGTGATTTGGGTCATATTTCTCTATAGACTTCGCAACCACCTGATAATATCTGTCCCAAACGAAAGCGCGGAAGAGATCCATAAGCTCGTTTGTCATATCGGCATCTGTCACCTGCTCCTTGCCCGTCATCTGAGTCACCCAATACCACGCGCATGCGTAGGAATAACGGTTGATTTCCTTATAGGGGTCTACCGTAAGGTAATCGCGGAGCATTGTAAGGTCCATGGGAAGCTCGTTATCGGTTATGTACGCAATCATATTGGTGTCGTTGGGCACCGCGTTATTTTTTGCCGCATTGTCAACGTAGCTCTCAAAGCCCGGGTCGAACACGGGCATAGTGTTATTCTCCGAGAACTTCGCCTGACCGCCCTGCCCTGCGTTGATACCTATTTTTGAAGCGTAGCTGCTCATTGCGCCGAAACGCTTGAAGTAGGTAAGTCCGTTAACAACCTCATAAATCTCGTTATCCGACGTTGAGGTGCAGTTAAACGCAAGGTCGTCGATAAGGTGACGGGTGGTGGAAATCGCCCATCTTTCGGAATTTCCGAACTTAGATGCCACAGCCGCCTTTTGTGTAGGTGAGCCTTGATAGGATACGGTAACTCCGCTCACGCTTCTGAGGTGGCATGGGTATCCGAGCGGGTCGATGACCCACCAACGGTCTCCGATTTTCTTTGTGTAGAAGAAGCCCGTAATCTCCTGACGGAGCGACTCATCCATCATTCCGCCAAACTTATCAAGCGGAATTTCCGCCTTGACGTCAACGTAATCACCGAGGTCGCGAAGTGACTCAACCGTTCTTGTGGGGCGCTCAATCATATCCTTTGTGGGATTGCTTCCCGGAGACATTACGGTCTTATCAAACTGCGACGCATCGGATTCAATAAGCTTAACGTCGGGAAGCTTCTTTTCCTTTACAACGAGGTAACGCGCGTACCACTCGTCGTACATCTTCTTCGCGCGGTCCCATATAGCCTTGTTTTCGGCATCGTTTTCAACGATTTGCTTTATGTAAGCGTTCTCGGACACCTTTTCCGAGTATATCTTAATTGCAGGCATCGCCGATTTACCCACGGCATCAAGATTTATCTTTGTTACGGTATCGGTCTCGTCAATCTGAATGAACATAAGCGAGAATGAAGTCTTGCCGTCAAAGATCATATCCTCCACGAACTCGGTAACGTCAACCTTTGCAAGCGAGCCGAACACCGCATTGGCGGCTACGGGAGTCTCGCTGAGCTTCTTCGGCTGAGTGTTCCACGTTACGCTGTCGCCGTTCCAATTATCTTCCACAAGGTAAACGTCAAAATGAACTGTTGCGCCCTTCTGTATCTCGGTAAATTTCACGAAAAGCTCTGCGAATCCTACCTCGCGGACATCAACCCCCGTAATATCAAAGCGGAGAATAAGACGGCGGGCAACGTCGTTTTCCCAAAGTCCGTTCTTAATAAAAAGTATATTTCCGTTATTGTTTTCCTTATTCATCTGCTTCCAATTCTTGTTTCGCCACGCTGAGCTACCGCGAACGTAAGCATATTCGGTTGTGTTAAAGGTTTTCATAGCCGTTTCCTCCTTTTCGGGTTCGGTTACTTCGGGTACTCCCAACGAATCCGCCCCCTTACTGTCTATCACAAGTCTGGGCATTTCACCCTCGGCAAGCTTGGAAAATTCTATTTTGGTTTCGGTTTCGGTGTCTACCGCCTGCAAAAGCTCAAGAGTGATATACTTATCGCCATTGCTTATTGCGGTGCGAAGCACATTTGTAACGTCAGCACCATTATTTTTGAGCACAACGTTTGACGCCACAGGTGAGGAAAGCAGTTTTTCGGGACAATTCGCATAAGTTACCGTGTTTTCCGCCCAATCGCTGCTCATATAGTACACGTCAAAGGGTACGTCCACGCCTCCTTGAATATCGGTGAATTTGACTGCGAGCGTTGCGCTTCCCACATCTTCAAGGGTAAGTCCCGAAATATCGAATTTGAGAAGTGCCAATCTGGTAACATTGCTACCCGATTTACCGTTTTTCATTATGAGCATCGGCGCTCTGCCGCGCTCTTCAAGTATCTGATGCCAATTCTTATTTCTCCACTCCGTGCCGCCGCGAACATAGGCGTATTCGTGGCTGTACAGGGTTTTCACCTCACTGTCGGCGTTAAGCGGGATCACATCGTCATTTGACAGGATATTTTCGCCCGATGTGGCAGGAGCCGCCCCGCAGGAGCACTGCAAAATCATCAACAGCGCAAGGATTCCAAGCAAAAATTTTTTCATTTGTATATTTCTCCTTGTATTTTATGTTTCAATTATACATTATTTCGTCTGATTTGTACATAGTCCGCGGAAAACACTTCAAGATTTGCAAGGTTGTTCACGATTTGCAAGAAATATCGAACCGATAAATTAGTGTTTGAAGCACTATGTTAGCACCGCACCCCTCTAGAAAAGTTTTTGCGGAGCTTTTTTCAAAAAGCGACAATCTCGCGCCCGCAGGCGCATCGGCGTTTTCTTTTTGTGAGCATTTTCTTTTGCGCCTTTTGGTTCAAAAGAAAAAGCGGAGTTACGGTTTGTGCCTTATAAAACGGTTGCAAAATAAGAAAAATAATTAGTTTATACTAGGCAAATTGTTACTTTTATTTGTGCACATATTTTTAACACCTGAAGGGGGGGAAATCCACTTTTCTTTTTGAAGCCAAAGGCGCAAAAAGAAAAGTTCCCAAAAGAAAAACGCCGATGCGCCTGCGGGCGCGAGATTGTCGCTTTTTAAGAAAATGCGAATAGCTCCGCTATTCGGTGCAAGAATTGGTTTTGCGGCTAAACACCGCAAATTTGCTTCGCAAATCCCAATTCTCGCCGCTCCGCAAAAACTTTTCT
>JBGVRT010000070.1:0-15867 GCA_045128735.1 Eubacteriales bacterium
AATCCACTTTTCTTTTTGAAGCCAAAGGCGCAAAAAGAAAAGTTCCCAAAAGAAAAACGCCGCATGGGGAGGCGGTCGCTTTTGAAAAAGCTCCGCAAAACTTTTCTGTCGGGGTGCGGTGCTAACATAGTGCTTCAAACACCAATTTATCGGTCGTCCAACGCTAACGACTCGGTGTTTAGCCGAGGAGTGGGATGCGTGACATTATGTTCGCACAAACAACGGTGCGCTGACCTATAGGGCTGCGGCGCCTTCGCCGCCAAACACCAATTTGTCGGCGAGCTGCCAACCATGACAAAAAACTTTCGGAAAAAGTTTTTTGCGGATTTTTTTCAAAAAAGCGACCCGCCTCCCCGTACCTCTCAACCACCGTTCACGTTGCTGTGCTTGCGAATTTTGCCGCGCCTGTGGCGGCTTCCTCTTTGCCCTCGGTAAGAGTTACTTCCATGCCGAAAACGTCGGCAAGAATATCAGCGAATACGGGGTTTTTGCGCGCCACGTTTCCCGAGGTCACAAGCAGGTCTTTGCCGCCGCAATTCATTTCTCTATACATCTCCTCAAGCTCCCGTGCCATTCCGTAAAGCACTCCGAGCGTAAGCGCCGCAGGGGTGAAATTCTCCTCAGAAAGCCCCATAATACTTCCGCGCAGGTCGGGGTCTGCGCGCTCTCCGCTGAATTTTGTGCAAACGTCGAGGGGCTCTATCTTGCCAAAGCCCTCGGAAGCAAGCTTGTTAAGTACGTCATATTTGCTCTTGCCGTCGCCAAAGGCGTCGCGGCAGAAGGAGTTGAAAAATCTTTCCAAAATAGCGTATGCGCGCCCTCCGCAGAGTGCTGAGCCGCAAAGCAGATATTTTCCGTCCACGTATGGACGGCATTCAATGTGCTTTGAGGAGTGAGGTGCGGTTGAAACGCAGGAAATCTGACTTCCCGTGCCGTAGTTGGCAAGCACCGAGCTTTCTTCGTCATCAATCGCACCTAAGAAGCTTGCCTGATTGTCTCCGATGGCAACCGCTACGGGGATTTGGCTGTAACTGCCGACAATTTCGCTTTCGGCGGTTACGCGGGGAAGCATTTTTTCATCTATGCCGAGCTTTATAATGCTCTGCACGTCAAAAACGCCGTTTTTGGTGTCGAAAAGCCCGAGGCTGTGGGCGTTGGTAACGTGTGAGATTGGGCGGTCAAGACCGCAGAGTCTCATTGCCAAGTAGTCCATTACCGTGCAGAGCGAGACGGCGTTTTGCGGAACAAGCGAGTTTTTTAGGTTGTAATAGTGAGTCGCAAGTCCGTATCCGGGGAATACCCTTCTGCCCGTAATGGCGAATATTTCGTCGCAGTAGCTTCCGCCCGTTTTTGTGGGCAGGTCTGCGCGGCCGTCCTGCCAGGTGGCAAGGGGAGACACAGCCTTTCCGTCTTTGTCGCAATAAAGGATTCCGTGCATCTGTCCGGTTATGCCTATGGCAGAGATTTCCGCGTATTTGCCGAGAATCGAGTCTATAAGGCTTTTTGCCTTGTCAAATATAGCATCGGGGTCTTGGAGCTTTGCGTTTGGAATTGACGAGTCAATAAATCCGCTGCCGTCAAGGTTAAATGTTTCAATGGCGGTTTTGCCGTCAAGCTCAACCACCGACGCGCTGAGCGAGGTAGTGCCCACGTCGATACCGAGGGCGAGCTTTGCGCCTGTCGGCTTTTCTATATTATTTACTTTCATAATGACCTCCGTTCAGATAATCAGTTACATTATAAATACATCTTGGAGCAATGTCAAGAGGTTTGATAAATTTAATTTGAAAATATTGGCGACCTATTGATAAATTGGGAAAAATATGATACAATATAGGTTAATATACCTAACTCCTGAGCGAAAGGACGAAAATATGAAAATCGTATTGAAGGATATTACAAAAAAATTCCCAAGCCGCAACAAGCGTGACGGCGGCGAGGTTGTGGCGGTAGACCGCTTCAGCTTTGAATTTCCCGACGGAAAGCTGATAGGACTTCTCGGTCCTTCGGGCTGTGGAAAGAGCACAACGCTTAACCTTATCAGCGGACTTGAAAAGCCCACCGAGGGACAGATATTTTTCGGAGAGGACGAGGTAACTGCTCTGCCGCCCGAAAACAGAGGTGTTGGACTTGTGTTCCAGAGCTACGCCCTTTATCCGCACCTTACGGTGCTTCAGAATATAATTTTTCCATTGCAAAATCTTCGCGGCAAGGACAAGCTTACAAAGGAGCAGATGATAGAAAAAGCCCGTGAAATCGCAAAGCTCGTGCAGATAGACGGACTTATGGAGCGCAAGCCCTCGGAGCTTTCGGGCGGTCAGCAGCAGCGAGTTGCCATTGCCCGTGCACTTGTGAAAATGCCCCGCGTTCTGCTTCTTGACGAGCCGCTTTCAAACCTTGACGCGCGCCTTCGCCTGCAGACCCGCGAGGAGATAAAGCGCATACAGACCGAGACGGGAATAACCACCGTGTTCGTTACCCACGACCAGGAGGAGGCTATGAGCATTTCCGACCTTATCGTGGTTATGAAGGACGGCGTGGTACAGCAGATGGGCAAGCCGCAGGAGGTCTACGACCGCCCAGTCAATTTGTTTGTCGCAAAATTTTTGGGCACTCCACCCATCAACGTTTTTGAGAGCCGCGTTGAGAGCGGTAAGCTCCTTGTGGGCGACTCGGTTGTAAGAGAGGGACTTGAAATTTCCGACCGCGAGGTATACGTGGGCGTTCGCCCCGAAGGACTTGTGCCCACAGAATGCGGTGCGCTTGAGTGCAGACTTGAGGGCATTGAGGTGATGGGGCGCGATATCAGCGTAGTGGCAACGCACCCGTCGTCGCAAAAGGCAAAGCTTCGCGCAATTGTTGGTTCTGATAAGCTTGGAGACACTGCTTCGGCATTCGTACGCTTTGACTTTGCCGATGGCAAGACCTTTGTTTTCGATAAGGAAACCGAGGAAAGGTTGGTTTAATTATGGAAAACAGAAGCTTCAAGGGCTGGCTGTACCTTTTGCCCGCTATACTTTTCCTTGGCGCGTTTATGGTCTATCCTCTTGTTGACGTACTTATCTACTCCTTTGAGGAGGGCTACAATTCGGCGTCGCAGACCTTTTTCGGGTACGGCTTTTATAATTATTCCTACGTTCTGCACGACCCCTATTTTATTCAAGCACTTAAAAACACCTTCATACTCGTTATGATAACCGTTCCGCTTTCGACTATAATCGCTTTGCTCATTTCGGTGGGGCTTTCGTCAATAAAAAAGCTTCGCAATCTTTTCCAGACCGTCTACTTTCTGCCCTACGTCACCAACACCCTCGCGGTGGGACTTGTGTTTATGGTGCTTTTCAAGAAAACAGCGTATTCCGACGGACTTGTGAATATGATAATCAAGCTTTTCGGGGGCGGAGCTATCGACTTTATCGACGGTCCGTATTGGGCGAAGATGTTTGTGCTTTGCTTCTATACCGTATGGGTGGTGATGCCCTTTAAGATACTTATTCTTACAAGCGCGCTCGCCTCTGTAAAGCAGGACTATTACAACGCCGCGAAAATCGACGGAACCTCAAGGTGGCGCACATTTACAAAAATCACTCTGCCAATGATTTCGCCTATGATATTTTACCTTGTTATCACGGGATTTATCGGTGCGTTCAAGGCGTACAGCGACGCGGTGGCGCTTTTTGGCACCAACCTTAACGCCGCTGAGATGAATACTATCGTGGGATACGTTTACGATATGCTTTACGGCGACAGCGGAGGATATCCCTCTTATGCGTCCGCCGCGGCAATTATACTCTTCCTTATCGTGCTGACCATAACCTGCATAAACCTTGCGGTCAGCCGTAAGCACGTTCACTATTCGTGAGGTGGAAAATGACGAGACAAACTGATTTTGATAAAATAGAAAAAAATGCCGCCGCGCGTAAAAGGGCACTTAACATCCTTGTTTACGCCCTGCTTGCGCTGTGGGCACTTGCGGTGCTGTTTCCGTTCTATTGGATGATACTTACCTCAATAAAGAGCTACGGCGCGTACAGTTCGGAGTATATTCCGAGATTCTTTACTCTCTCGCCCACGCTTGAGAACTATCTGCACGCCTTCAGCGCCGTGCCCTTGGCAAAGTATTTCCTTAATACCGTAATATTTACACTTGCCACAACGGCAATTATGCTTGCGGTCATCATCCCTGCGGCGTTCGCCTTTTCAAGACTGAAATTCAAGGGAAAGGATATTCTTTTCACTCTGTTTCTGTCGCTGATGATGATACCTAACGAGCTTGTTATAATCACCAACTTTACTACCGTGACAAATCTCGGGCTTCGAAACAGCTTCGCAGGACTTATACTGCCCTCGGTGGTGTCGGTGTTCTATATCTATCTGCTTAAGGAGAATTTCTCGCAGATATCCGACGAGATGTATTACGCCGCAAAGGTTGACGGCACTTCCGACTTCAAGTACCTTGTGCGTGTGATGATACCGATATGCAAGCCCACGCTTATCACCATAACCATACTTAAGGTTATCGAGTGCTGGAACTCCTACGTGTGGCCCAGACTTATCACCGACGAGGAGGCGTATTTTCTTGTTTCAAACGGTATTCAGGAGATACGCGAAAACGGCTTCGGCCGCGAGAATATCCCCGCGATGATGGCGGCGGTGGTGGTGATTTCGCTTCCGCTTATCGTGCTTTTCCTTGTTTTCCGCAATAAGATAATGGCGGGCGTGGCGAGAGGAGGTACGAAGGGATGAGAAAAAACTCGAAGATACTTTGCCTCTTGCTTGCTTTGGGGATTTGTCTGTCGGCACTTTCGGGCTGTCACGGCTCGAAAAAGAATACGGCGTTTGACGTTCCCGACGAGTTTGATACCTCGAAAAACTACGAGATAAGCTTCTGGGCAAAGAACGACACCAACCTTACGCAGGTGGCTATATACGAAAAGGCGGTAGCCGACTTTGAGGCGCTTTACCCAAATATCAAGGTTAATCTGAGACTTTATACCGACTACGGCAGAATATATCAGGACGTTATCACCAATATAGCTACGGGTACTACTCCCGACGTTTGTATTACCTATCCCGACCATATCGCAACCTATAAGACGGGCGAGAACGTGGTTGTACCTCTTGACTCGCTGATTGCCGACGAAAAGTACGGACTTGGCGGAAGTGAGGTAAGGTTCGACGCCCCCACCGCCGACGAGATAGTTCCGAAATTCCTCGGAGAGGGAGTTATAGACGGCGAGCAGTACGCTCTGCCCTTTATGCGCTCCACCGAGGCGTGCTACGTGAATAAGACCTTTGTTGAAAAGCTTGGATTTACGCTACCCGAAACGCTCACTTGGGATTTTATGTTCGAGGTTGCCGAGGCGGCAACGGCTAAGGATGCGGAGGGCAACTACGCGGTGAACGGACAAAAGGTTATGCTTCCCATAATCTATAAGTCCACCGACAATATGATGATACAGCTTCTTTATCAACACGGCGCGGGCTACTCAAGTGAAAACGGCAGAGTTGAGATTTTTAACGATACCACAGAGGAAATTCTCAAGGAAGTTGCCGAGCACGCCGAAAGCGGCGCGTTCACTACATTTAAGATTTCCAGCTATCCCGCAAACTTCCTCAATGCGGGTCAGTGTATCTTCGCCATCGACTCTACGGGCGGTGCAACCTGGATGGGAAGCGACGCGCCCCTTGTGGATATCAGCGAGGATAAGCTTGTGAACTTCGAAACTGCGGTAATGACGGTTCCGCAGGTTGACCCCGAAAACCCGAAAATGATTTCGCAGGGTCCCTCGCTTTGCGTGTTCAATAAGGACGACCCCAACCGCGTGCTTGCTTCTTGGCTTTTCCTGCAATTTATGCTTACAAACGAGGTGCAGATAGCCTACTCAACCACCGAGGGCTACGCCCCCGTAACTCTTAAGGCGCAGAATTCCGACGAGTACGTGGATTACCTCTCGCGTGGCGGCGAGGACAACGAATATTATTACGGCGTAAAGATAAAGGCGACAAAGCTTTTGCTTGACAACGTTGACAATACCTTCGTTACTCCTGTTTTCAACGGCTCGGCATCTCTGCGCGACGCGGCAGGTCAGCTTGTTGAAAACGTCACAAAATCGGTGAGACGTAAGGAAAAGGTGGACGACCCCTACTTTGAAAAGCTCTATGACAGCATAACCTCGCTCTATCACCTTGACGAAGTAGGTCAAGGCAGAGGCGCAAACCGCGCCGACCTCGGTCCATTGCCCACGCCCTCGGTAATATTGATTGTAACACTTGTTGCCGTTTGGGTAGGAATGGGAGTGTATTTTAGTGTAAAAACTATAAAAAACACGAAAAAATCAAAAAAATAGCCCGCAGACCTTGACTTTTGCAAAAAAAGTGAGTATAATTATCTCAATACTTTCTATTCATAAAGGAGAATGAAACAATGAAGAAAATTCTTGCACTTGTTCTCGCGGCTCTTATGCTTGTAGCACTTGTAGCTTGCGGAGGACCTGCTGAAACAACGGCTCCCGAAGAGACCGACGCTCCCGATGACGGCGTAAAGGTTATGACGTACGCTGAGTACGCCGCTGCTGACCTTGATACACCCGTAGTAATCGAGGCATACGTTCAGGCAACACAGTCCTGGTGGGATAACAAGATCACCGTTTACACCCAGGATAAGGATGGCGCATACTTCCTCTACGAGCTTGCTTGCTCCGAGGAGGATGCAGCTAAGCTTGTTCCCGGCACAAAGATCCGCGTAAACGGATACAAGGGCGCTTGGGCAGGTGAGGTTGAGGTTATGGACGGTACTTTCGAGTTTATTGAGGGTGCTGACACTTACGTTGCTGAGCCTATCGATGCTACCGCGCTTCTCGGCACAGACGAGCTTATTAACTATCAGAATCAGCTTGCTACCTTCAAGGGCGTAACAGTTGAGAAGATAGAGTATAAGAACGGCGAGCCCGGCGACGATATCTATGTAACCGTTGCTAAGGACGGCGCAAGCTATAGCTTCTGCGTAGAGCGTTACCTTACAGGTCCCGACACCGAGGTGTACAAGGCAGTTGGCGAGCTTAAGGCAGGCGACGTTGTAGACGTTGAGGGCTTCATTTACTGGTATGAGGGCGTAAACACCCACATCACAGCAGTAAGCGCAGCTGAGTAATCAAATAAGAGTTAAAGGGCTGTCTTAGCAAAGACAGCCCTTTTTGCTTGAATTGTGGGGTAAAGATGTGTTGGCACTGCAGCCCGACAGTAAAGTTTTTGATTGGTGCGGTGCGAACATAGTGAACTAAACACAAATTTGTCGGTGTCGTATTTTTTGCGTAAAAAAGGAGCTGTATTCTTAATGAATCAGCCCCAATTTTTTTATTCCACCGTTACCGATTTTGCGAGATTTCGCGGTTTGTCTACGTTCAGTCCCTTGGCGTAGGATACCGAGTAAGCAAAAAGCTGTAGTATCGTCGCTGTGGGGAAGAGCGCAAGCTCCTCGCGCACGTCGGGTACGGTCAGCATCTCGTCGCAGGGAATGTTGTATCGCTCTGCCAGCGACTCTGTACATACCGCAAGCACGCGCGCGCCCCGCGCCTTGACCTCGCGGATTCCCGATACCGTCTTTTCGCAAATTTTTTCGTCGGTGATAATTGCGATAATCGGCGTGCCTTCGGTCACAAGCGATATTGTGCCGTGCTTCAGCTCGCCTGCCGCGTACGCCTCGCTGTGAATATAGGAAATTTCCTTCAGCTTCAGCGACGACTCAACGGCGACGGCGTAGTCTATTCCGCGCCCGATGAAAAAGAGATGCTCGGCACTGACAAAGCCTTTGGCGCAGTTCATTATCTGCCCTTCAAGCTTCAATGCCGCATCAATGGCGCGCGGTGCTTCTTCAAGCATAGCCGCGCACATCTCCTTGCCCGCTTCCTCGCTTATTTTGCCCTTGGCAAGTGCAAGCCGTACTCCAAAAAGGTAGAGCAGGGCGCATTGCACCGTGTACGCCTTGGTGCTTGCCACCGCAATTTCGGGTCCTGCCCAGGTGTAAAGAACGCTGTCAGCCTCGCGCGCTACCGACGAGCCCATAACGTTGACTATGGCAAGAGTGTATACTCCCTGCGATTTAGCGTGGCGCAGAGCGGCGAGTGTGTCAGCCGTCTCACCCGATTGAGAGAGCAGAATAACAAGGTCGTTTTTGCCGAGTATGGGGTCGCGGTATCTGAACTCGCTTGCTATGTCCACCGTTACGGGAACACGGGCAAGCTTTTCGATGACCGCCTTTCCCACAAGTCCCGCGTGCATAGCCGTTCCGCAGGCAACTATGTGTATGCCCTCAAAGCGGTTGATGAAGTCGGTGTCAATGGCATCGACCTCGAAAAAGGGAAGTCCCTCTTTTATTCTCGGCGCGAGAGTTTTACGTATCGCATCGGGCTCCTCGTGTATCTCCTTTATCATAAAATGGGGATAGCCGCCCTTTTGAGCCTGCTCAACGTTCCAATCAACGGTTTGCGGATTTTGCTCTACCTCTCTCCGGTCGCAGTCAAAAAAGCTTATGCCTTCTGCGCCGAGCCTTGCTACTACCCCCTCATCAAGGCGGTAATATTCTTTGGTGTGAGCGAGAATGGCGGGAATGTCGGAGGCTATCAAAGCCCCCTCCGCCGTTTTTGCGACAATAAGCGGCGAGTCCTTTCTTATGGAAAATATTGTTCCCTTGATGTCGGAGAACATAATTCCAAAGGCGTAAGAACCGCGTATTATTTCGGTCGCGTCAAAAATTGCCGCAAGAGGATCCTTGCGTTTCTTGTACAGCATATCGATAAGCTTTGCCGCCACCTCGGTGTCGGTTTCCGACAAAAAATCGTAGCCGTTTGCCTCGAGCATCAAGGCGATTTCGGCGTAGTTTTCGATAATGCCGTTGTGTACGAGAGCTAAGTTTTCGGTAAAGTGGGGGTGAGAGTTACGGTCAGACGGCTCGCCGTGGGTCGCCCAACGCGTGTGACCGATACCGCAGAATGAGGGTATCTCGCCCATAGCCTTAAGCTTTTCTGCAAGCACTGCCAGCTTTCCTTTTGATTTTACCGTGGTGATTCCCGAGTCGGTGCACAGCGCAACGCCCGCAGAATCGTAGCCGCGGTACTCAAGAGTCTCAAGCCCCTCAAGAAGCACCTTTACCGTGTCCTTTGCTCCCGTGTAGCCTATAATTCCACACATAATATTTAATTGTAATTGTTCTTCCATTTGACTGTCTTTTTGTTTTACAGTTGCCCGTATATTTGTAGACAGCCTGCGGCAGTTGTGTCTGCCGAGAGGATATCCGCCGAATTTTCGATAAACCCTCTACCTCGTCAACCGCAAATTTGCGGTCTGGCGCTGACATCTTTTTACTTGTTTCCGAGTCTTTCTTCGATAATATTAGCCACTCTTTTGGCAATTACGTCTATAAGACTTGCATCTTCGCCTTCAGCCATAACTCTTATAAGAGGCTCTGTTCCCGAGGGGCGAACAACGATTCTGCCCGTGCTTCCAAGCTCTGCTTGTGCATCGTCAATAGCACCTTTTATAGCCGCATCGGTGTAGAAAAGCCGCTTTCCGTTTGCCGAGACCGTGAGATTTATCATAGTCTGCGGCGCTTTGCTCATAACCGAAGCAAGCTCTGAAAGGCTCTTTTTCTGCTCAACCATAATCGACAAAAGCTGTACCGAGGTAAGCTGTCCGTCGCCCGTGGTGGCGTGCTCTCGGAAAATGATGTGTCCCGATTGCTCACCGCCGAGTGCGTATCCGCAAAGGTTCATTTCTTCAAGCACAAAGCGGTCTCCAACCTTGGTGGCGATAAAGCTTATGCCGTTTTCTGCACAGAATTTCGTGAAGCCGAAGTTGGTCATTATAGTGCCCACCACCGTGTTTTGAGTCAGCTTGTTTTTCTTTTTCATATCAAGAGCGCAGATAGCCATTATCATATCTCCGTCAATGATATTTCCTTTTTCGTCAACAGCGAGGAATCTGTCGGCGTCTCCGTCGTAGGCGAGACCGCAATCAAGCTTGTTGTCAAGCACGTATTTCTGAAGTCTCTCCATATGAGTAGAGCCGCAATCCTTGTTTATGTTCACTCCGTTTGGGTGATTGCTGAGCATATGCACGGTTGCGCCCAAATCGACGAAAAGCTGTTCAGCCGATACCGCTGACGAGCCGTTTGCGCAGTCAATAGCTATGTTAAGCCCCTCAAAGCTTACGTTTGCGGTACTTTTTATGTGGTCTATATAGCATTTTACCGCGTCATCCTTGTAGATGATTCTGCCTATGCCGCCGCCTGTCGGAGGCTCTGCCGCTGTTTCCTCAACGCCGAGGATAATGTCCTCGATTTCTTCCTCGAGTTCGTCGGGAAGCTTGAAGCCGTCCGCGTTGAAAATTTTGATTCCGTTGTACTCAAAGGGGTTGTGAGAAGCCGATATCATAACGCCTGCATCGGCATTGCAGAGCTTTGTGAGAAGGGCTACCGCAGGGGTTGGAACCACGCCTAACATAATTACGCTTGCGCCTGCCGAGCAAATGCCCGCAGAAACCGCCGCGCCAAGCATTTCGGAGGATGCTCGGGTGTCTGTTCCGATGAGAATGGTAGGTCTTTTTTCAAGACCCTTTGACAGAACGATTGCCGTTGCGCGGCCAATAGTCATTGCCTTGTCACAGCTAAGTTCGGTGTTGGCAATGCCTCTTATTCCGTCTGTTCCGAAAAGTCTACCCATAAATTTTCTCCTTTCAATCTTTTTTAGTGACTACACAGTCGGGGGATTTGAGAATCGAACGGGGCGGAATGTATCCGCGCACGCTTGACAGGGGATAGACGTTGGTGTTTTTGCCTATCACCGTCCCGGGATTGAGCACGCTGTTGCAGCCAACTTCTACACAGTCGCCGAGAATCGCGCCGAATTTCTTTAGTCCCGTAGCGATTTTCTCACCGTCAATGGCAACCGCAACAAGGGTCTTGTCGCTTTTGACGTTCGAGGTTATCGCCCCCGCGCCCATATGCGATTTGTAGCCGAGCACCGAGTCACCTACGTAGTTGAAGTGTGGAACCTGCACCTTGTCAAAAAGAATGCAATTCTTCAGCTCGCAGGAGTTTCCGACCACCGCGCCCTCGCCCACAAGTGCCGAGCCTCTTATAAAGGCGCATTGGCGAATCTCCGCGTCCGCGCAGATAATGCAGGGAGCGTTTACCGTGGCGTTCCCGGCTACCGTTGCCTTCTTCGAAATCCATACGCCCTCCGCGGGGGAGTCGTATTCTTCGGGTGACAGCCTGCTTCCCAGCTCAAGAATAAAGTCCTTGATTTTCGGGAGTGCCTCCCACGGATATTCCACCGATGACAATAGCTCAGATGCCGCGGTGTGCGACAGGTCGAACAGCTCTGTTACTTTCAGTTCTTTCATATTTTCACCTCCTTAATAAAAACTCGTATCTCTTGCCGCAGAGAATACTATAAAATATTATACCACAAAAGAGCATTTTTTTCAAGATAAAAAGATGAATTTTTGAGAAGGCAACATAAAAAGCATTATATTTTATTTAACGGATTGTTTCGAAAGCATCATAAAGCTTCGAAATTGCACTTTTTTCTATTCTGCTCACGTATGAACGCGATATTCCGAGTGACGTTGCAATCTCGCGTTGAGTTATGGGCGTAATGCCGTACAAGCCGTAACGCAGTATTATTATTTGCCGCTCCCGACTGTTCAGGCGATTTTCCACAAGCTGTAAAAGTTTATCTGTTTGTATTTTTCTGCCTATTTCCTCGCTGACGTTTTCGTCGGAGCAAAGAATGTCGGTGTATGTAAGCGGATTGCCGTCTCTGTCAACGTCTATAGTCTCGTTTATCGAAATTTCCGAGCACAGCTTTTTCTGCGAACGGAAGTACATAAGTATTTCGTTCTGAATACATTTAGCTGCGTAGGTTGCAAAGCGGGTGCCGTTCTCTACCGAGAAGCTGTCAACCGCCTTTACAAGCCCTATTGAGCCTATAGAAATAAGGTCGTCCTGACATTTTACGGTGGGATAATATTTCTTTACTATGTGGGCGACAAGGCGCAGATTGTGAAGTATCAGCTTGCTTCGCGCGTCCTCGTCGCCTTTGGCGGCGAGGCGGAAATATTCGGTTTCCGTATCCTTTTTTAACGGCGGAGGAAAGGATTGCGGTGTTCCGATACCGAGAACAATGTGGGCAAAGTGTGTAAAAAGTGCAAAAAGCTGTGCGAGCATAGGGCGTTCTCCTTGTCTTGTGTCGTTGCTTATATTAGTATGCGCTAAAGGGCACATTTGCTAATTGAGATAAAATATATGGAAAAAATTGCGTAAACCCCTTGACATAATCGCGACGTTGTGGTATCATTTCAGTATAAGTACAGTTATATTAAGCAGGAGGAATACATATGCAAATAGTTCAGATAAATTCATCTGAAAAGGATTTTGTAAGCAAAAAGTATCTTGAGATAATAAACTGCGGTCTCTGCGCGGAAATGACCGCGCCTATAAGCGTTAATAAGCCCAAGGGCAGAAAGGACTACCATTTTGTTTACGTTATCGACGGAACTATGCACTTTGAGTTTGACGGAAAGCGTATGGATCTGGGTGCGGGTAATCTTGTTATATACAAGCCCGGAGAGGCTCAGATATACGGAAGCTATGAGGACGACGTGGTTTCCTACTATTGGGCGCACTTCTCGGGTACGGGCGTAAAGGATATTCTTGAGGACTGCCGACTTGACGGCGAGCATTATTATTTTATTGACGTTGACGCGGGAATATGCAAGGCGATAAATATGCTGATAAAAGAATACAGCTATGGAGAATATTGCTATATTACTAAGTGCAATTCGCTGTTTGTCATGCTGCTTTCCGAGATGGCAAGACTTACAGATGAAGCCCTTAAGGTTGACGGTAAATATGAGGTTCTTCTGCCTGCGGTCAAGGCTATGGAGCAGAATTACAGCGTTTGGTATAAGAATGAAGAATATGCAGAAATGTGCGGTATAAGCAAGTTCCATTTTATCCATTTGTTTACCGAATGGAAAGGTTGCTCGCCTTCAAAGTATAAGTCCAATATGCTTATGCAAAAGGCGACCGAGCTGCTTTCTATTTCCGATATATCTATGAATGAGCTTGCCGACCTCCTCGGCTTTGAGGACGCGCTCTACTTCAGCAAGAAGTTCAAAACTGCTTACGGAATGTCACCCTCGCAGTACAGACAGAAGTACGGAAAATAAAAAGTCCATAAAAAACAGGCGAAAAATACATTGATTTTTCACTTGCGGTGTGATATCATTATTTTAAGAAAGGAACTTTAGGGAGTCAGTTATGATAAAAAGAATATTGATTTTCGTGCTTGCCGCGGTTATGCTTTTGCAATGCGGCTGTGCCGTTGCGGCATCCGAGGCGGAGGTGGCTGATGCCGTTATTTCCTCCGACAGTACCGAAAAGCTCAACACTGCGGGGAGCAGTGAAATGACCGTTGTCGCTTCGCAGTACAGCTACGTGCGCGGCGGCGAACACAGCGAAAAGAATTTCAAGACGCTTAACGAGACGGTGGGCACTAAGGACGTTATCGTCGCTAAAAACAACGGTGCGTATTCCGAAACACGCGACGGCGACGTCAACACGCGTGAGTTCTATCTCACTTTCGACCTCTCGCCCTACGCTTCGCAGGCTTCAAGCCTCAAGTCGGCAACTCTCGGTATGAGCGTAAAGCAGATGGCAGAGCCGGGGCTTCCCTTTGAGGTCTATTTCGTTAAGAACAATCCCGAGCTTCAGTCGCTTACCTGGGATACCCGCCCCTACGGTACGCTTCTTGACGACGGCTACGTTATCAGCTCGCTTACTCCTGTTGACATACTTGATTGGATAGATAAGGCGCTTATTGAAAACGGCGGTATTCTTACGCTCCGCTTCAAGGCGGTAAATAAGACCTCTTCCGAGACACACATTAACTGCAAGGAGGGCTCTTTGCCCTACATAACGCTTTCGGCACTTGACATCAGCGGAAGCTACACAAAGAATCTCGTTGACGATGCGGCTGAAAACAAGGCGATATGGGATTACTCGCAGAAGCTTTTTGACGAGTGGTACGCGAGATACGAGGCTATCGTTGCCGATATGGCTAACGACCCCGAGGTGGAAAAGATTGAGCGCAACGACAGCGAGTTTACCAAATTCGTCGCGTCCTACGGCTCAAACAGCAAGACCACAAAGGCAACTCATAACCCCACAAGAACGGTTGAAGCACTTGAAGGACTCAATATCTCGGCTGAGGTCGAGGTTGATGAGTTCGGCGGAATAATCGACGATTCTATCCGTCAGGACGCCACGGGATTTTTCTATACAAAGAAGATAGGCGACCGTTGGTGGGTTATAAATCCATACGGACGTCCTACCTACATAAGAGCGCTCAGCGGAGTTACCATTCAGTATTCTCCCAATTCAAGACAAAAGCCCGCGGCTATTGAAAAGTACGGCACAGAGGATAAGTGGGCTATCGCAATTACGCGCAGACTTAAGGACGACCTCGGATTCTATCTTTCCACAAGCACGTCATCCTCTTTGCAATCGGTTGAGGACAGACTTTTCAGACAGGTAGGTATCGGAGGCTTTGCCGCAAACTACGGCTCACAGCAGGGCGTAAACGCATCGGTTGGCGGCTCTACCGTCTTCTCGGAGAATAATACTATGCCTGTTTTTGACCCCGGATTTGAGGAGTATTCCGATAAGAGAGCGTCGGAGATTCTTCCGAAATACGCGGGTGACGGCTCGATTCTTGGCTTTACTACCGACAACGAGCTTCCTATGCAGGTGGCTATGCTTACCGATTATCTTACCATAGACCCGAAAAAGCCCGCGAATATTTATTCCTACGCGGCGGCGTGGACCTGGCTTGTTAATATGACGGGCGAGGAACAGCCCTCGGCTGACGATATTACCGACGAGCTTTGCGAGCTCTTCCGCGGCTTCGTTTGGGACAGATACTTCAACGTGGTTTGCGGTGCGGTGAGAAAGTACGATAACGAGCATATGCTTCTGGGTACACGATTCCTCACAAGAGTAAACGAGGCAGAGTGGGTTCTCCGCTTCGCGTCGCTTTACCTTGATGCTATTACGATCAACTGGTACGGCTCTTGGGAGCCCGAGCCCGAGACACTTTGGAATATCTGCACCTATGGCGATCTGCCCTTTATGGTGACCGAGTTCTACGCTAAGGCAAAGGAAAACGAGGGTAACCTTGAGCACACCGACACAAGCGCGGGCTGGCTTGTGCAGACACAGAGCGACAGAGGATATTTCTATCAGAATTTCACGCTCCGTCTGCTTGAATGCAAGAACGTAATCGGTTGGCATTGGTTCCAATTCCTCGACTGCGACCCCACGGGAACACAGACCGATAAGTCGAGTCTTAACTCAAATAAGGGAATTTTCTCAAATACCCATAACGAGTATCACGACCTGACCGATAAGATGATAGAGATAAATAAGAACGTCTACGAGCTTATCGAGTATTTCGACGAGAAGTAAAAAAATCAAAGGAGCTGAGTCACCGACTCAGCTCCTTTTCCCAACGATAAATTGGTGTTTAGCGGCGAAGACCCGCTTCGCTCACAAGGTCGCAAGCGACCTGCCCGCAGCCCTATAGGTCAGCGCACCGTTGTTTGTGCGAACAAAGCGTCACGCATCCCACTCCTCGGCTAAACACCGAGTCGTTGGCGTTGTACGACCGATAAATTGGTGTTTGGCGGTGTGTTCGCACCGCACCCCGACAGAAAAGTTTTGCGGAGCTTTTGGGGAAGCGACCGCCTCCCCATGCGGCGTTTTTCTTTTGGGAACTTTTCTTTTTGCGCCTTTGGCTTCAAAAAGAA
>JBGVRT010000071.1:0-2420 GCA_045128735.1 Eubacteriales bacterium
CTTTTTCTTTTTGATGCAAAAGGCGCAAAAAGAAAAAGCTCAAGAAAAAGAAAAACGCCGATGCGCCTGCGGGCGCGAGACTCGCGACTTTTTGAAAAAAGTCGCCCAAAAACTTTTGGCTCGGGCTGCGGTGCGAACACACCGCTAAACAATAATTTATCTGCCACGCAAAGCCAACGAGTCGGTGTTTAGCCGACGAGTGGGTTGCGCGGCACTATGTCCGCACAAACAACGATACGCTGACCTACAGGGCTGCGGCGCCTTCGCCGCTTATTTTTTGAACTGTGCGCCAAGTGCCGCGCAAGCGCGGTAGTCCTGACCTTCCTTATCCATTCCAAACGCGTTCCACATTGCGGGACGGAAAATCTTTTCGTCGGGCACGTTATGCATACTTACGGGAATGCGGAGCATAGAGCAAAGCGTAATAAGGTCAGCGCCGATATGTCCGTAGGAGATAGCGCCGTGGTTAGCTCCCCAGTTGTTCATAACGTCGTAAGCCGTCTTAAAGGGCGAGCCATCCTTGCCGTCGCATCTGGGCGCAAACCAGGTGCAGGGCCAAGTGTAGTCGGTGCGCTTCCAAAGCTTGTCGCTTACCTCGTCGGGAAGCTTAACAGTCCAACCCTCGGCAATCTGAAGCACGGGGCCAAGACCCTTGACAAGGTTAAGTCTTATCATAGTTACGGGCATCTCCGCCTTTGTCTCAAAGCGGGAGGAATATCCGCCGCCGCGGAAGTAGCCAAGGTCGGCGTAGTTCCAGGTGGTGTCTGCCATAACAGCCTCGCAGTCCTTGTCGGTCATCTCGTACCAGGGCTTCATAACCGCCTCGCCATTCTCGTCCTTGACCGCGCCGTTTGCGTCAAGACAGCACGCGCCCGAGTTGATAAGGTGGATAAAGCCGTCAGCGTCCTTTGCCCTGCCCTCGATATCGTAGCCCGTACAGCCCTTTACGGCGTCGCCCGACCAGTATGTACGAACGTCGGCAAACATCTGCGCGCGGTTTGTAAGAAGCTTCATAAAGAGCATACCGATGCCGTTGAGAACGTCGTTCTCTGTTGCGAGAATATAAGGCTCGCGCGCGCCGTTCCAGTCAAAGGAGGTGTTGAGAAGCGCCTCGGGGAAGTCGCAGTTGGGATAGAAGTCTGTCCACTGTCTCTGACCCTGGAAGCCCGCCGCTATTGCGTTGTGACCAACCATTTCTTCCTCGCATCCTGCGGGAAGATTTTTGTTGCCGTTCATAAGGTCCTTGATAATGACCATCATCTTAACGACAAACTCCCAGTCGGCGTCCTTCTGCTCTCTGGTTCTCTGAAGCTCCTCGGGGTTCTTGTCAAAGCCCTCGATGCAGTACTTCTTCGCCCACGCAAGTGCCTTTTCGTATTCCTTTTTGTCGTAAATTTCCTCTGTCATTCTGCGGATGACCTCAACCTCGTCCACAGACTCAACTCTCATTCCAAGGTAGTCCTCGATAAAGTCGGTGTTTATTATAGAGCCGCCTATGCCCATACAAACCGAACCTATCTGCAGGTAAGATTTGCCGCGCATAGAAGCCGCCGCAACAGCCGCACGGCCGAAGCGAAGGAGCTTTTCCTTAACGTCTGCGGGAATTTCGGTGTCGTCTGCGTTGCAAACGTCGTGACCGTAAATGCCGAACGCGGGGAGACCCTTCTGTGCGTGAGTGGCAAGAACCGAAGCGAGGTAAACCGCGCCGGGACGCTCTGTGCCGTTAAAGCCCCAGACCGCCTTTATTGTGTCCTTGTCCATATCCATTGTCTCCGCGCCGTAGCACCAGCAGGGGGTTACGGTGAGGGTGATGTCAACGCCCTCCTTGCGGAACTTGTCAGCACAAGCCGCCGACTCGCCAACGCGTCCAATGGTGGTGTCTGCAATAACAACCTTTACGGGCTCGCCGTTGGAATATTTCAGATTTTCTCGGAAGAGCTTTGCGGCGGATTTCGCCATGTTCATCGTCTGCTCCTCAAGCGACTCGCGCACCTTGAGTACGCCGCGTCTGCCGTCGATTGTGGGACGGATACCGATAACGGGATAGCTTCCTACGTATCTGTTTTCTGCCATAGTAACGTCCTTCTTTCTCTTAATATTAAAATTTTAGAAAAAATTTTATCCTCTACTTGAATTATAGTGGTTTTTGTGGTAAAATACATCTACAATAGTGACAAGTTTTTGTACAATAGTCACTTTTGTGTGTAAAGCAACCGAGGAGAATAAGTTCCTTTTGAAAATTGAACGGTTCGCCGAGAAATTATTGTTTAGCGGCGAAGGCGCCGCAGCCCGCGAGAAAAGTTTTTGCGGAGCTTTTTTCAAAAAGCGACAATCTCGCGCCCGCAGGCGCATCGGCGTTTTTCTTTTTCTTGAGCTTTTTCTTTTTGCGCCTTTTGCATCAAAAAGAAAAAGCGGGGTTA
>JBGVRT010000072.1:0-2973 GCA_045128735.1 Eubacteriales bacterium
CGAACACACCGCCAAACACCAATTTATCTGCCACCCAAAGCCAACGACTCGGTGTTTAGCCGAGGAGTGGGTTGCGTGGCATTATGTTTGTACAAACCATGGTGCGCTGACCTTTTGCCTGCGCGTGCTCACGCGCAAACAATAATTTATCTGCCACTCAAAGCTAACGTTTCGGGCACGGTGCGCTATGCCTGCGTGTGCTTGGTGATTGTTTATAAAAAAATAATAGGCTAATTGTTAAAAACGGAGAAAATCGGAAGGGAAGCGCAAATCTTGGCAATTGGCGTTGACAAAATCGCTAAAAATATGGTAAAATATAATGTAAAATCGTCCGTTTCCCACCATTTTATCAGTATTATCAATGGGCAAAAAATAAAATCTTAAGGAGAAAATATATGAAAAAAAGATTTCTTGTGTTGGCGCTTGCTCTTATAATGCTTCTTCAGTGCGGTTGCGCGGTTGCTCCCACAGAAGCGGCAGACGAGGCACAGATTGCTGACAAGATAGTTTCAAGCGACGACGTTGTCCTTGCTAATACCACCGCAAACTCTTCTACGAAGGTGGTTGTCGCTACTGAAAAGGCATACGTGCGCGGCGGTGTCTGGTCAGACAAGAACTGGCATCAGATACTTGCGGAGCGCAAGCTTGACGATATGATAATCATCAAGAACGGAGCTACAAGCTCCGACTACACCCGTATCGGACTTTTCAAATACGATATTTCGGGCATCAAGCTTGAGGATATCGGATTTGCTGAGTTCAAAATGAACTTCAATTCTATTCAGAAGGACCAGACTGTACCTTTCGATATATACTGGATAGACGAAAACTGGAGCGAAAAGACAGTCACATGGAACACAAAGCCTCAGACTCTTTTGAATACCCCTCTTATCAATGACGTTATAACCCGCGGAGTTGACAAAACAGATGCGACTGCGGCACTCAAAAAGCTTGTTGAAAGCGGCAAAAAGACTGTTTCGCTTATGGTTGTTCAGGATATTCAAACCGATTCCGAAACCAGGATAAACTTTGAAAAATCCACTGATCTCTCTTTCCCGCATTTCGTGGTTTATAAAGATTCGAGCGTAAAGAACGATGCATATATAAAGCAGCTTGTTGACGACGAGGCTGAAAACAAGGCTATATGGGATCACGCAAAGCAAATGTACGACGAGTGGTACGCACGCTACCGCGAGCTTCTCAGAAAGCCCCTTGCAGAAGCAGAGCTTATCGTTTCGGATGCAAATCAGTACAACAAGACGAGCTTCTCTCCCGGCTCAAATCCCACAGGAACTGTGAAGGAGTATAAGACGAGAACCTACGGTGACATTACTCCCGATATGATCAAGTACGTTGATATCAATGAAGAAATCAAGTACGACAAATTTGGAGGCATTATGGACGAGGCTCTCCGCCAGGACGCTACGGGCTTCTTCTACTCTACAAAGATAGGCGACAGATGGTGGATCATCGACCCCCTCGGCTATCCTTGCTACATAAGAGCGCTCAGCGGTGTGGTTTATTCGTACCAGAATTCTCCCAAGCAGAAGGAAGCGGCTTACGAGCTTTTCGGAAATCTTGATAAGTGGGCTATCGCAACAACCAGACATCTTATGGATGACCTCTACTTCAACGCTTGCGCAAGCCCCTCAAGCCAGATAAAGACTGTACTTAACGGTATGATTTGGCAGGGCGGTCCCGGATTTGTGGGCGCTTACGGAACTTCTATCGGAGTAAATAACTCCAACGGCGGCTCCACTACATTCTCCGAGAATAACACTATGCCCGTGTTTGACCCCGGCTTCGTTACATTTGCCGAGGAAAGAGCGGCATCGCAGGTTCCCGCATATGCGGACGACCCCTACTTCCTCGGTTACACCACCGATAATGAGCTTCCCATGCAGGTTGATATGATCTACGACTATATGAATATATCTCCCGTTAGGTCGGTCAACTATTATTCTTATGCTTGCACTTGGTATTGGGTAACTCAGATGACGGGTAAGGAAAATCCCACAAACGACGATATCACCGAGGAGCTTGAACAGCTTTTCCGCGGCTTCGTTTGGGATAGATATTATAACGTTGTTTGCAGCGCGATAAGAAAGTACGACCAGAATCATATGATTATGGGTACGAGATTCCTTACGGTTGTTAAGGATGCTCCGTGGGTGCTTCGCTTTGCGGCTGAGTACCTTGACTGCATTACAATTAACTGGTATTCCGCTTGGGAGCCTCAGGCAGAAAATATCTACCTCTTTGCGACGAATGCGGACCTTCCCTTTATGGTAACAGAGTTCTACGCAAAGGCTGAGGAGAACGAGGACGGACTTGCCAATACAACGGGTGCCGGCTTCTTCGTAAAGACTCAGCAGGACAGAGCCGACCACTATCAGTCCTTCACCATAAGACTTCTTGAGGCTAAGAACTGCATAGGCTGGCACTGGTTCCAGTACACGGATAATGACCCGACGGGTAATCCTACCGACGTTTCGAGTATTGACGCTAATAAGGGTATTGTTTCCAATACGCATAAGGAGTACACAGACCTTACCGACGATATGCTCGATATCAATAAGAACGTTTATACGATCATCAAGTATTTTGATGCTAAGTACGCAAAATAATCTTCCGTTTCGGGCTGCCGCGTTGAGCGACAGCCCGTTTCTTGTTTGAAGGTGTGTTCGCACCGTACCTCGCCAAGAAAGTTTTTGCGGAGCTTTTGGGGAAGCGACCGCCTCCCCATGCGGCGTTTTTCTTTTGGAAACTTTTCTTTTTGCGCCTTTGGCTTCAAAAAGAAAAGTGGATTTCCCTTTCAGGTGTTAAAAAATCTGTGCACAAATAAAAGTAACAATTTGCCTAGTATAAACTAATTATTTTTCTTATTTTGCAACCGTTTTATAAGGCACAAACCGTAACTCCGCTTTTTCTTTTGAACCAAAAGGCGCAAAAATGAAATGCAAATGGCTTCGC
>JBGVRT010000073.1:0-6314 GCA_045128735.1 Eubacteriales bacterium
TATTTCACAACCGTTTTATAAAGCGCAAACCGTAACCCCGCTTTTTCTTTTTGATGCAAAAGGCGCAAAAATGAAATGCAAATGGCTTCGCCATTTGGATAAAGAATTGGTTTCGCGGTTAAACACCGCGAATTTGCTACGAAAACCCCTAATTCTTTACACTCAAGAAAAAGAAAAACGCCGATGCGCCTGCGGGCGCGAGATTGTCGCTTTTTGAAAAAAGCTCCGCAAAAACTTTTCTCGCGGGCTGCAGTGCGAACACATCTTCAAACACCAATTTATCGGTCGTCCAACGCTAACGACTCGGTGTTTAGCCGAGGAGTGGGTTGCGTGGCATTATGTTTGTACAAACCATGGTGCGCTGACCTATAGGGCTGCGGCGCCTTCGCCGCCAAACAATAATTTATCGGTACGCAAAGGGGCTGAGTTACTAACTCAGCCCCTTTTAACGTATTTATTCTCGCTTTCAACGAGAGGACTTACTTACAAATAATCTTTGCAAGCTTATAAAGGCGGTCGATTTCGGAGGTGCGCTTTGCGCATATCTCCTTCATCTCGTTATACTGCTCCTGCGAGAAGCCCTCAAGGTCGCCTTCCTTAAGCTTGTTCTTATACATACGGTCAACGATAAGCGCAAAGTTGATATCAACAGGCTTAATTTCGCCGTCTATTTCGCACATAACAAGGTCGCTCTTGCCCAAAAGAAGCTGCTCAACAGCCGCCGCGCCCATTATAGTTGCGGTAAGTCTGTCGCGAAGTGTGGGCGAGCCGCCGCGCACGATATGTGCGAAGCGAGCAAAGCGTGTTTCTATGCCCGTTTCAGCCTCGATCTTCTTTGTCAGATACTCTCCGATGGGCTGTCCGTCAGCCGTCTTTACGCCCTCGCTGACAACAACTATCATTCCGCGCTTACCCGATGCCTTTACCTGCTTTATCTTCTCGATAGCAGCCTCAGCGTCAAAGGGAATCTCGGGAATCGCGATAGCAACCGCGCCCGAAGCGATACCCGAATTGAGGGCGATACAACCGCAGTCGCGTCCCATAACCTCAACCACGTTGCAACGGCTGTGGGATTCACAGGTGTCACGAAGGTCGTCTATAAGCGAAAGAACCGTGTTCATCGCCGTGTCATATCCGATAGTATAATCGGTAGCGGTAATATCGTTGTCAATAGTTCCGGGAATACCGATAGTGGGGATTCCGTAACGTGTCAGCTCGGTAGCACCTCTGAACGTGCCGTCACCGCCAATTGCCACGATGGCGTCAATATGATTGTCTCTACAGGTTTTTACAGCTTTCTCCTTACCTTCGGGTGTCATAAGCTCAAGGCAACGGTCGGAGTAAAGCATAGTGCCGCCGCGTGTAATTATATTGGAAACGCTTCTGGGGGTGAGGGGCACGAAATTGCCCTTGATAAGTCCGCTGTAACCGCCAAGGATACCGACGACCTCAACGCCCTCCTCAATAGCCTTTCTTGTAATTGCTCTTATAGATGCGTTCATGCCGGGTGCGTCGCCGCCCGAGGTAAGAACGCCGATTTTTCTGAATTTTGCCATTTATATGTCCTTCCTTTTTTCAAAGCTTATTCGATATTATTTTAACAAACGAATTCCTATCTATTGTAATACATAACTACCAAAAAATCAAGAGGTTTTGAGAAATTTATTAAAGAAAATCAAATAGGTTTCTTTTTTTCATTACAGCAGACAAATCAGCTTTTCAATCTGCTCGTAGTTGCGTTTTCCGTAGGTTTTCATTGCAAGGTCGGCGTCAAGGCAGAGCTCGAGCGAGCGTTTGAGTCTGTCTAAGGTAGCGTGCTCGGTGGCTTTGAGATAAAGCCCAACCTTAAATTCGTGCACCTTAATTATCTTGGCGATGTCTGTGGTGGTTGCTCCGCTCTCCTTAAGGAGCTTGGTCATATACATATTTGAGTAAAGCCCCGCAATTTCGGCGAGGGCGTACTCGGGCTTGACCTGACGGAATTTCATTACCGCCAACGCCTCAAGAGCCTCGGCGCGCTTGCCGTTCATGGCGGCGTTTGAAAAGGCGAATTGGTCGAACTCGGTTTCGGGAACGGCGACAAAGCGGATGTCCTCTGCCGTCACCTCGTTGCGTCCGTGGGTGTGGAGATACGCCGAAAGCTTTTTTATCTCGTTTGAAAGCTCGAACATTCCCGTTCCGCAATATTCGATAAGATATTTTGCCACACTGTCCGTTACTTTTATTCCCTCGTGCTCAAAATGTCTTGCCGCCCACACCGCAAGCTTTGCGGGTGACGACGGCTCAAACTGCACGGGTGTTGCGAATTCCATTATTTTTTTGAGCAGTGCGGAGGGCTTTTTTGGCAGGTAGCCGACATCAAGCCCGTCGGGAATTACCGAGATAATAAGCACGTTCATCTCGTCCTGTCCGTATTCCTCAAGCAGCTTTACAACCGCGTCGCATTCGGTAGGCTTTATGGCGCTGAAATTGAAGGATTTGAGCACCACAAGCTTGCAATCCGCCATCATCGGCGGAGCTTCAAGGGCGCGTGCGAGGGCGTCAAGTGTGAAGTCGGGGAAATCAATGGTCATATCGTTGAAGCAGGCAAAGCCCTCGTCGGGGCAGACAACCTCGCGGGTGGCTTTTATGGCGTAGGACTTGAGATAATCCTCCGCGCCAAAAAAGACGAACGCGCCGCGCACGCCGTTCTTCAAACGCTTTCTGTATTCTGTTTCGGTGATAATGTCCATAGCTTTTCCTCCGTTTGAAACGCTTTGTTCGCACCGCACCCCGAGATAAAAGTTTTTGGGCGACTTTTTGAAAAAAGTCGCGAGTCTCGCGCCCGCAGGCGCATCGGCGTTTTTCTTTTGTTGAGCTTTTCTTTTTGCGCCTTTTGGTTCAAAAAGAAAAGCGGGGTTACGGTTTATGCCTTACAAAATTGTTATATCATAGGGTGCGGCGCCCATCAATTGTTATTCACGTACCTCTCGTAATAAAACAAAACCTGCTGTGCCACGCCGGCGTATCTGCCGAGACCGCGAGGGTCAAAGCTCTCGTCAAAATATTTTGCGATTACTTTCTTTATCCACACGTCAATGGGGAACGCGTCGTACTTCGAAAAACCGAACAGCAGGGCGCAGTCGGCAACCTTCGGTCCGATTCCTTTCACCGTGCAAAGCGCCTTTTCGGCTTCGGGCGTGGAGAGTTCCGACACCGAGGCAATATCAAGCTCACCGCGGACAACCTTTTGTGCCGCGTCGATTATGTAGGGCGCTCGAAAGCCCATTTTCAGCTCTCTTAACCTGTCCACTCCAAGGGCTAAAACCGCCTTTGCCGTGGGAAAGGAGTACACCCCCTCGGCTATTTTCTCTCCCGCCTCGCGGGAAAGCGCAGAGATAAGCCCCTTTATTCTCGGTATGTTGTTGTTCTGCGAAATGATAAAGGAGCAGATAGTCTCCCAAGGGTCTTGCCGAAGTATTCTTATGCCCTTTCCGTGCTCCACCGCAAGGCGCAGAGCCTCGTTGTCCGACAGCGACAAAAGCTCGCCGTGTATCGCGCCGTAGTCCTCGTCAAGCGAGAGGTAGCGGCGCCACAGCGACTCAAAATCCCTCTCATCCGAGCCTATAACGCAAAGATATTCTCCGTCCTGCGCAAAAGAAACCTGCCTGCCAAAGGCAACGCCTCGGTATTCCACCTCAAATGCGCTGTCCTCAACTCTGTCAAATCTGAAGCACTGCCCGCAATCAAAGGTGCGGTCTATATCTATTCCGAACTCGTTTTTTATTCTGAATATCTTGTCCATAAAAATCTCTTTTTGTAAATTTTTCAAAATCTCTTGATGATTTCGCGATATTATGTTATTATTATACTATAAACCGAAGATTTTTTCAAGTAGGAATTTCAAAAAACGAAGAAAGGACTTCGCCCCGATAAATGGAACAGATATACACCATACCCGTAAACGAGGCGTTTGAGGCTTCCGCCGCCGACTCTGCCTGCGGCTGTGCCTTTTGCGCTATGTATAACAAGCTTGAGGAAAACGAGCTTGACCTTATCCTGGGCGCGTCGATGATGGAGCCCGACGTAAGAATAAAAACCAACAAGCAGGGCTTTTGCCGTACCCACTACGATATGATGTTCGTCCGCAAAAACCGCCTTGGAATGGCGCTGACACTTGAGAGCCACATAAACGAGCTTATCGGCGACACCCGAGAAAGCCTTGTAAATCTGCTCTCACCCGCAGGTGCAAAGGCGGAGAAGCGCATAGGCGAGCTTGAGGCAAGCTGTTACGTCTGCGCGCGGATAGAATTCAACTTTATGCATATGGTGGAGACCGCGGTTATGCTGTGGGAAAAGGACGAGGACTTCAGAAAAAAGCTTGCCGCACAGCCCTATTTTTGCCTACCCCACTACCGCAAATTCCTCGAATACGGCAGAAAACGCTTTAACAAAAAGAAAATGCCCGAGTTTTCAAAGGCGGTTGCCGCAGTTGTAGAGCCTTATTTTGACAAGCTTTCGGGCGACGTGAGCTGGTTCTGCAAAAAATTCGACTACCGCTACGACGAAGAACCCTGGTACGACTCCAAGGACGCCGTTGAAAGAGCAATAAAATTTCTCCGCGGCGACCTGCACAGGGGCGAACAGTAAAACCGAAAGGACAAAAATATCACGCTTACTTGACCTCGTTCCTTTGCCTCCCTTGTCAAAGGTAGCGAAGCGGCGACACGGTAGTGAATGACAGCCTTGATACGGCTGTCAGAGCCGTGTCGTGACCGAGCCCGCAGGCGAGACGGGGGACCGCGAAACGCGGTGGAGGGATTCAATACGCATCCAAGATTTGAAAGGACACAAAATGTTACGCTTACTTGACCTTCAAAAACAATTCATCCTCGCCCACTTAAAGGAGGGCGACACAGCTGCCGACTTTACCATGGGAAACGGTCACGACACCGAATTTCTCTCAAAAACCGTGGGCGAAAAAGGCAAAATCTACGCCTTTGACATACAGGAGGCGGCGGTAAACTCCACACGCGGAAATCTTATAAAAGCCGACTGCCCCGAAAATTACACCCTTATTCACGACTCGCACCACAACTGCGAAAAATACATTGAGGGCAAGATAAAGGCGGGAATGTTCAATTTGGGCTACCTTCCCGGCGGCGACAAAAACATCACCACCATGCGAGAGACAACTATGCCCGCCATAAAATCGGCTATCTCTCTGCTCGACCGCGACGCAATTCTCTGCGTGGCAATCTACCCCGGCCACGAGGAGGGCGACCTTGAGGGTAAAATGGTCAGCGAGTACCTCTCTACCCTTGACCGCTTCGTCTACAGCGTGGCGCAGATAAAGATAATCAACTCACCCACATCCCCATACTTTATGATAATCGAGACGAAATAATGAGACAGACGAAATTTTTTATTCCCTTTGTCGTTGCGCTTGTGATAACGCTGATTCTCGGCGTTCTGCTTGTGGCGCTTGAGGTGGGCGACCGCCCGAGCGAAACCACACTCCAAAGCCCCGTGGAAACAGAACCGCAAGGGAAGGAAGTCCCTGCGGTGACCTTCGCGGCAGACCTTGAGGAATACGAGGAATTTATGAACGTTAAAGACGATAAATATCTTATACTTGTGAACAAAGCCAATACCATAGACGAGAGCTTTACACCCGAAAAGCTTGTTCCCGTGGTTGACGCAAAAAAGAACATCGAGCTTTCCGAGACCGCCGAAAAGGCGCTTGAGGCGATGTTCAAGGAAATGCGCGCGCAGGGCTTCGAGGACGTATTTGTAACGAGCGCGTACCGTTCCTACAACTACCAATACGGACTCTTTTTCAACACCTACATTCCGCAGGAAATGGCAACGGGACTGAGCTTTGACAAGGCAAAGGAAAAGGTGCTGACCTACTCGGCGTATCCCGGGACGAGCGAACACCACACGGGGCTTTGCGTTGACCTTATGACCACCTCAATGCGCGAGCTTGACGAGAGCTTTGCAGACGAGGCGGTCTACCCTTGGCTTCTTGAAAACGCGTGGAAGTTCGGCTTTATTCTCCGCTATCCCAAGGACAAGGTTGACATCACGGGCTACAGCTTTGAGCCGTGGCACTACCGCTTTGTGGGCAGACACCACGCCTATATGATGCACTCCGAGGGTCTTTGCCTTGAGGAGTATCTGCTCGTCGGCACAATAGCGTAGGGTGAAATTTGTTTGACAAATTGGTGTTTGGCGCATTGTGTTCGCACCGCACCCGACAGAAAAGTTTTTGCGGAGCTTTTTTCAAAAAGCGACAATTTCGCGCCCGCAGGCGCATCGGCGTTTTTCTTTTT
>JBGVRT010000074.1:0-4170 GCA_045128735.1 Eubacteriales bacterium
TGTTGCCGAGGCTAACACGGGTAAGGGCGCAAAAATTCAGAATTGGATGCGCATTTATATGACATACATCCTTCCTCTGCTCGTTATCGGCGTGTTCGCTATCAACGTAATATTCTAAGATTGTTAAGGGGCCGGGTTAACTCAGCCCCTTTTGCACGCTGATGAATTAGCGTTTGGCGGGGGATGTTCGCACCGCACCAATGAGAGCCCCCACCGGCAGGCAAATTATTGTTTGGCGCGTGCTCACGCGCAAACACCAATTTATCGAACAACCGGCTTATTTTTTGTAGGTTTTTCTGCTTGAGCGGTTGACAAAAAAGTTAAAATGTGACATAATTAAATACGTAATATTGCACCAAATTTCAAACGGGAGGAAATCATATGGAACGCACTGTTTTAAGACTTCACGAGGGCTTTAAGTTCTTAAAGCTTGACGAAAATGACGAAACCAATCTTTCGTCCCCCACTCTGGACGACGGCGCGTGGGAGTCGGTGACCGTGCCCCACGACTGGGCGGTAGGTCACGATTTCAAAGAGGAATATGACATTACATACCGCAACATTCTGGCAGACGGAATAAACAAGCCCATCAAGCACTCGGGACGCACGGGCGGACTTCCTACCGTTGGAATCGGCTGGTACAGACTTAGCTTGGATATTCCCGAAAGTGCTCGCGGCAAAATACTTGAGCTTATTTTCGACGGCGTAATGTGGGAATGCGAGGTCTACCTTAACGGCAGACTTGTGGGCAAAAACCACTTCGGCTACCTTTCGTTCTCGGTAGACGTATCGAATGCGGCTGTCTGCGGCGGTAAAAATCTGCTTGCCGTCAAGGCTGTTCTCAAGCGCGGTTGCAGCCGTTGGTATCCCGGCGCGGGAATTTACAGAAATCTCTATCTTGTCACCAAGTCGTCCGACTCGGTGGCTTACTGCGGCATAAAGACACAGATAGACACCAAAGCCGACGGAAGCCGCGCCGATATTGAGCTGACTGTTGACACCTGCGGCGCACCCGACTGCTTCCGCTTCGAGCTTGCCGACCGCGACGGCAACAATGTGCTTTGCGGCGAGGGCAATGGAGCTTGCACCGCAACGCTTGACTCGCCCCACCTTTGGTCTCTTGACCACCCATATCTTTACACGCTGAAGGTATACACTCTCAAAAACGGCGAGGTGAGCGATGCCGACGAGGTGCGCCTCGGCTTCAGAAATTGCCTTTTCACTCCCGACAAGGGCTTTTTCCTCAACGGCAGGCCCACGAAAATTCACGGCGTTTGCATGCACCACGACTTGGGAATATTCGGCGCGGCGGTAAACACTTCGGTGCTCAGGCGACAGCTTGAAATTATGCAGGGAATGGGCGTAAACTCAATACGCACCTCCCACAATCCCCCCGCCCCCGAGCTGCTTGACTTCTGCGACGAAATGGGTATTCTCGTTATGGACGAGCTCTTTGACGAATGGAAACTCCCGAAAATCGCGAACGGATACGCTCAATATTTTGACGGTCACGCCGAAAGTGACGCGGTTGCGGTAATCCACCGCGACATCAATCATCCCTCGGTGTTTATGTGGAGCATAGGCAACGAGGTCGAGGAGCAAAAATCCCCCGACGGTGCGAATGTCGCGCAATTCCTCACCGATATTTGCCACCGCGAGGACAGAACGCGCCCCACAACGGCGGGATTTAACGTCTATCCGCAAGCCGAGAACAACGGGTTATATGACGCGGTTGACCTTGTAGGTCTTAACTACAAGCCACACCTTTACAAAAAGCTTCACGAAAAATATCCCCACAAGATTTTCTACGGCTCGGAAACCGAATCCTGCATTTCCACCCGCGGAGTATACAAGCTCCCCGTAAAGGTAGAGGCGGCGCAGGAAGCATCAAAGCGCGATGACCTTACCGTATCCGACTACGCTCTTTCCTCGCCCCCTTGGGCTTATTACCCAGAACGCGAGTTTATCGCCCAGCGCGACGGATTTGTCTTTGGCGAGTACGTCTGGACGGGCTTTGACTATATGGGCGAGCCTACGCCCTACTACAGCGAATGGCCTGCGCGAAGCTCCTATTTCGGCATCGTTGACCTTTCAGGTCTCCCCAAGAGCCGATATTGGATGTATCTTGCCGAGTGGACGGACGAAAAGGTGCTCTTCGTTATGCCTCATTGGAACTTCGAGGGTCACGAGGGCGAGAGCATACCCGTACACATTATCACAAGCTATGACAAAGCGGAGCTTTTCCTTAACGGCAAATCCTTGGGCGTTAGGGAAAAGGTGAAAAATCCCGAGTACAACCACAGCGAACGCATCGTCACCGACAGGAGCGTGATAAGCGCCTACCGCATAATCTTCGACGTGCCATACGAGGCAGGCGAGCTTGTGGCGGTAGCCTACGGCGAAGACGGCAAAGAGGCTATGCGCACCTCGGTGAAAACCGCAGGCAAGCCTTACGCCATAAGACTTGAAGCCGAACGCGTGGAAATTGCCGCCGACGGTGAGGACGTTTGCTACGTCCGCGCTTACGTGGTGGACGAAAAGGGCGTTGTTTGCCCCGAAGCCGCCGAAAGCATCAGCTTTGCCGCGGAGGGCGCGGGCAGAATCTGCGGCACCGACAACGGCGACCCGAGAGAGACCGTGGGCTACTTCAACACAACGCGCACGACCCTTAGCGGTGCCTGCGTTGCCGCCCTTATCTCAAAGAAGGGCGAAACGGGCGACCTTGCTCTTACCGCAAAAGCCGACGGACTTGTTTCTGCATCTGTCAAGATAAGCGTGAAATAACGAAGTTGTGTCGGATATACAATAAAATTCGGATTTTTTTCAATTTATTTGCTTGCATTTTATTGTATAATGTTGTATAATTTAGTTGTAAAAGCTTATTAAGGAGACAGACAATTATGAAAAAGCTTGGATACGCAGTTTTGGGACTTGGAATCGGTATGGCGCACGCCGAAGCGGCGGCGGCTTCCGAATACGCCGACCTGGTCGCCGCCTGCGATATTGACGAAAAAAGACTTGAGAAATTTGCCACCCTCTATCCCGACGCAACCCTCTACAGAGATTTTGAGGAGCTTCTTCGCGACGATAGAGTTGACATAATCAGTATTTGCCTTCCCAGCGCTATGCACGCGGACTTCGCAGTCAGAGCTATGGAGGCAGGTAAGCATGTGCTTGTTGAAAAGCCTCTCGACATCACCTACGACCGCGCGCTTCTTATCGAGGAAGCACGCAAGAGAACGGGTATGACCGCGGGAGTCGTTCACCAGAACCGCTTTAACCTTAATATGTACCCCATCAGAAAGGCTGTTGAGGATGGCAGAATCGGCAAGCTTGTGCTTGGCACCTTCGCCGTAAAATGGTACAGAGAGCAGAGCTACTACGACCGCGGCGGTTGGCGCGGAACCTGGGAAATGGACGGCGGCGGCTCGCTGATGAATCAGGCGGTACATACTGTTGACCTTATGACCTGGCTTATGGGCGAGGTTGAGTCGGTAACATCTACCGCGGGAATCTATAACCATAGAATCGACACCGAGGACCTTACTGCGTCTATAGTTAAATTCAAGAGCGGCGCGACGGCAACCTTCGTCAGCACCACCTGTGCCTACCCCGGCATCTCCACCGAAATTATGCTCTACGGAACCGAGGGAACTATCGAGGCTGACGCCGATATGATAAAGACCTGGAAGATGAAAGAGCCTCTTGAGGATATGGACGAGGACGAAGAGGAACAGATGATGATTGACCGTTACGGCAAGGGCAACCGCGAGGCGGCAAAGTATGAGCCCGAAGCACTCTACGGACACAGACACGTGGTAGAGGATATGATTTGCGCGGTACGCGACGGCAGACAGCCCGAGGTATCGCCCACCTCTGCGGCAAACGCAGTCCGCTTCGTTAACGCGGTTTACGAGTCGGCGAAGACAGGCAAGCCCGTCGTGTTTGACTAACCAAAAAAGTTTGAGAGGCTGAGCCGCGGCTCAGCCTCTTTTGTGCACTGATAAATTATTGTTTGAAGGTGTGTTCGCGCCGCAGCCCGCGAGAAAAGTTTTTGCGGAGCTTTTTTCAAAAAGCGACAATCTCGCGCCCGCAGGCGCATCGGCGTTTTTCTTTTTCTTGAGCTTTTTCTTTTTGCGCCTTTTGCATCAAAAAGAAAAAGCGGGGTTA
>JBGVRT010000075.1:0-3012 GCA_045128735.1 Eubacteriales bacterium
GGAGCACCTATCACAATATCCGCATTCACAGGATGCGTCTTCGCAAGAATTTTGCCTGCCTCTACGCGAGAAGCATGAACCGAGATACCGTCAATCACGGAGTCGGGTCTGGCAAAATAAATGTATTCAAATACACATAGCTTTTTGCTTTTCCTGCCGCAGTGCTCACGTCTCGATTCTATTCCGTTCTTGCCGAACACAACGATCTCGCCGGGCTCAATATCTCGGATAAAGTCAGCCCCGACCGCCCGAAGCGCACAGGATTCTGATGCTACTACGTAAATACCGTCGGCTGTCTTGCCGTAACAGAGGGGACGGAAGCCGTAAGGGTCGCGTGCGCAGATCAGCTTTTGCGGCGACATCAGCACCAAGGAATAAGCACCGTCCAGCGTATTCATAGCCGCCGATACTGCCTCTTCGATAGAAGAAGTGCGTAAGCGTTCTTTGGTGATGATATAAGCTATGGTTTCGGTATCGCTTGTGGTATGGAAGATAGCACCCGTCATTTCAAGTTCAGAACGCAGTTCCACTGCATTTGAAAGATTTCCATTATGGCAAAGTGCCATCCTTCCCTTTTGGTGATTGACCTCGATTGGCTGACAGTTGTTTCGGTTGTTTCCGCCCGTGGTTCCGTACCTTACGTGACCGACTGCCATCGTACCTCTCGGAAACTTGGCAAGGCGCTCCGCCGGGAAAACCTCGGCGACAAGCCCAAGATCCTTGTGGGAGACGAAAACGCCGTCATCATTGACTACGATTCCGCATCCCTCCTGACCTCTGTGCTGAAGCGCGTAAAGTCCGTAATAGCAATAGTTTGCGACGTCAGTCGCCTCGGGAGCGATTACGCCAAACACACCGCATTCCTCGTGAATTGCTTGATCTATGCTCATTTTCTTCCTCCCTCGGCGTGTTCAAACGCTGCACCAACAAAGCCCTTGAAAAGTGGATGGCACTTATTTGGACGGCTCTTGAACTCGGGATGATACTGAACACCGACGTGGAATGGACGGTCGCTCAGCTCCACCGTTTCGATCAGTCTGCCGTCGGGAGAGGTACCGCTCAGCGTCAAGCCGCATTTTGCAAGTGTCTCTCGGTAGTCATTGTTGAATTCATAACGGTGTCTGTGTCGCTCGCTGATGTGACTCGTCTCGTAGCAATGCTCCATCGTTGTTCCGGGCTTGATCTCACACGGATATGCACCGAGACGAAGTGTGCCGCCCTTGTCAATATCGTCGCTCTGCCCGGGCATAAAATCGATAACCTTATGCTTGCACTGCTCGTCAAACTCACCCGAATTTGCATCAGGGATACCTGCAACGTTTCTCGCGTACTCGATAACGGCGATCTGCATACCAAGACAGATGCCAAAGTACGGAAGCCCCGTTTCTCTCGCATATTTTGCGGCAAGGATCATGCCCTCGATTCCGCGACTGCCGAATCCGCCCGGGACAAGAATACCGTCAAGTCCTGCAAGAGCCTTTTCATAGTTTTCGGGAGTCAGTGTTTCGGAGTCGATCCATTCAATCTTGATATGCGTATTGTGGAAATATCCTGCGTGTCGAAGGGCTTCGGCAACCGACAGATAGGCATCGTGAAGTCCAACATATTTTCCTACAAGACCAATCTTGACCGTATAAGGTCTGGATTTAATTCGCTCCACCATTTGCTGCCACTCCTCAAGCTCGGGAGCGGGAGCATATATACTCAGCTCGCGGCATACGACAGAAGAAAAATTTGAATTTTCAAGCATTAAGGGTGCTTCATAAAGGTTGGGGAGGGTGATATTTTCAATGACACAATCGGGCTTTACATTGCAAAACAGCGAGATCTTCTTAAAAATCGATTCTTCCAGCGGCTCGTCGCAACGCAAAACGATGATATTCGGATTGATGCCCATTCCCTGCAATTCCTTGACCGAATGCTGAGTGGGCTTGGACTTATGCTCATCCGATCCGCGCAGGAACGGAACCAGCGTAACGTGAATAAACAGGCTGTTTTCTCTGCCGACCTCCAAGGAGATCTGACGAACAGCTTCCAAAAACGGCTGAGACTCAATATCGCCGATAGTGCCTCCGATCTCGGTGATTACCACGTCGGCGTCGGTCTTTTTGCCTACGCTGTAAACGAACTCCTTGATCTCGTTTGTAATGTGCGGAATAACCTGTACGGTCGAGCCGAGATATTCACCTCTGCGCTCCTTGTTCAGCACGTTCCAATAGACCTTACCGGTAGTTAGATTGGAATACTTATTCAAATCCTCGTCGATAAATCTTTCATAGTGTCCGAGGTCAAGATCGGTTTCAGCTCCGTCCTCGGTCACGTACACCTCACCGTGCTGATACGGACTCATTGTGCCGGGATCTACGTTGATATACGGGTCAAGCTTTTGTGCCGCCACCTTGAGTCCTCTCGCCTTGAGAAGTCTGCCGAGCGAAGCGGCGGTAATTCCCTTTCCAAGTCCCGACACAACACCGCCCGTTACGAATAGATATTTTGTCATTGCAATTCACCTCTTCACTTTTCACTCTTACCTTTTACTTTATCTTACTCCCACTCCACCGTTGCCGGAGGCTTTGAGGTGATGTCATACACCACTCTCGTTATCATACCGATCTCTCCCGTGATTCTGTTTGACGCTCTCTCTAAGACCTCATATGGAAGTCTTGTCCACTCTGCCGTCATAAAATCGTCGGTCGTTACGGCTCTTAGCGCGACCGTGTACCCATACGTGCGAGCATCTCCCTTGACACCCACGCTACGCAGGTCGGTCAACACAGCAAAATACTGATTTGTATCCTTTTCGAGCTTTGCATTTGCAATCTCCTCGCGGAAAATCGCATCCGCATCTCTTAATACGTCTAATTTATCTTTCGTGATCTCGCCGATCACACGAACGGCAAGACCGGGACCCGGAAATGGCTGTCTCCACACGAGCTCATACGGAATACCAAGCTCGGTACCAACCGCTCTGACCTCGTCCTTAAAGAGATCTCGCAAAGGTTCAACGATCTC
>JBGVRT010000076.1:0-1962 GCA_045128735.1 Eubacteriales bacterium
GGAAAGCCCAAGATTGGTTATGAAACCGATAAATTGATTACCGACATCGAAAGCCATCTCGGGTATGAGAGGCTGACAAATGCAGTTCTCGTAGGCGCAGGAAAGCTCGGCAGAGCGCTTCTTGATTACGACGGCTTCGAGAATTTCGGAGTGAAGATCATTGCAGGCTTTGACTGTAACGAAACGGCACTAAAGAACAGCGCAAAGGTTATACTGCCCATCAGAGATATCGGTGCTTACTGTCGGGAGCACAACGTAAAGCTCGGAATTATCACGGTAGGCGGGGGCTCGGCACAGGATGTTTGCGACAAGCTTGTGGAAAGCGGAATTGAAGCAATATGGAATTTCGCTCCCATTATATTAAAAGTGCCGGACGGAGTACTTCTCAAGCAAGAGAATTTAGCGTTATCCCTTGCATATCTCAACAATCAAATCAGTAAATAATTTTAGGAGGACATATTAAATGGAAACCAAAACTTACGAAATCGTTGACAGTGTGGAAGCACTTCACGGTGCGATCGCTCGTGTAAGAGCGGCACAGAAGGTTTTCGCAACCTATACTCAGGAGCAGGTTGATAAGATCTTCTTGGCAGCGGCATCCGCCGCAGATAAGGCAAGAATCTCTCTTGCAAAGCTTGCGGTTGAGGAAACCGGAATGGGCATCGTAGAGGACAAGGTAATCAAGAACCACTACGCTGCTGAATATATTTACAATGCATACAAGGAAACAAAGACCTGTGGCGTAATCGAGGAGGACAAGGCTTTCGGCATCAGAAAGATCGCAGAGCCCATCGGTGTTGTTGCCGCTGTTATCCCCACGACCAACCCAACTTCCACCGCGATCTTCAAGTGCTTGCTCGCACTCAAGACTCGTAATGCCATTATTATCAGCCCTCACCCAAGAGCCAAAAACTCTACCATTGCGGCTGCAAAGCTTGTTCTTGAAGCGGCAGTAGCAGCAGGCGCACCTGAGGGAATCATCGATTGGATCGACGTTCCTTCGCTTGAAATGACCAACACGGTTATGAAAGAGGCTGATATCATCCTCGCAACCGGTGGTCCCGGAATGGTTAAGGCTGCATATTCTTCCGGCAAGCCTGCTCTCGGTGTTGGTGCAGGTAACACTCCCGCAATCATCGACGATACCGCAGACATTCTTCTCGCAGTTAACTCGATCATCCATTCCAAGACCTTCGATAACGGTATGATCTGTGCTTCCGAGCAGTCTGTTATCATTCTTGAAAGCATTTACGATACGGTAAAGGCAGAGTTTGCCGCAAGAGGATGCTACTTCCTTGATCCCATTGAGACCGAAAAGGTTCGCAAGACTATCATCATCAACGGCGCTCTTAACGCGAAAATCGTTGGTCAGAAGGCGGCTAAGATCGCAGAGCTTGCAGGCGTTACCGTTCCTGTCGGCACAAAGATCCTCATTGGTGAGGTTGAGAGCGTAGAGCTTTCCGAAGAGTTTGCTCACGAGAAGCTTTCTCCCGTACTTGCTATGTATAAGGCTAAGAATTTTGCAGAAGCTCTTGACAAGGCAGATAAGCTTGTTGAGGACGGCGGCTTCGGTCACACCTCCTCTCTTTACATCAACGAGATAACCGAGAAGGAGAAGCTTGCAGCTTATGAGGCAAGAATGAGAACCTGCCGTATTCTCGTAAATACTCCCTCTGCTCACGGCGGTATCGGTGACCTTTACAACTTCAAGCTCGCTCCCTCGCTCACGCTTGGATGCGGCTCTTGGGGCGGTAACAGCGTATCCGAGAACGTAGGTGTAAAGCACCTTCTTAACATTAAAACAGTAGCCGAGAGGAGAGAAAATATGCTTTGGTTCAGAACACCTGAGAAGGTTTACATCAAGAAGGGTTGCCTCCCCGTAGCTCTCGACGAGCTTCGCACTGTCAGAGGCGCAAAGAAGGCGTTCGTCGTAACCGACAGCTTCCTTTATCAGAACGGCTA
>JBGVRT010000077.1:0-2875 GCA_045128735.1 Eubacteriales bacterium
CAATCCCTCTGGCTCGTAGGCTCGCCACCTCCCTTTACACAAGGGAGGCAAGGGTTGTAGTGCTCTCCTCAACGTAGGGCGGGGGTTTACTCCCGCCGGGTTGTGAGAAAAGTAACTTCACCTTTGGAAAGTCACAAAGGCTCTTTCGTAGATCCCTGCACATTGTGCAGGTTTTGTCCGTTCCGCTCTGCTGCACTCCCAAAACTTCGTCTCGCTGGCGCTCGCTCAGGATGACGTGTAGCCGTGGGGGTTGCGGTGCGGCGGTTGTTGAGAAAGCCGTTTACGAGTGCCGGTGGCGATCCCCTCATCCACCGCGAGCGGTCCCCCTTCCCCTCAGGGGAAGGCTTTCGGTGTATTCGCACAAACTCGTAGGGGTCGACGGTCTCGCCTGCGGGCTCGGTCCACTCGCGTTCTAACAGTCCACCGGACTGTTATTCATTGCGCTCGTGCCGCTTCGCTACCTCGACGACCCGTTACATAATTAAAGTAACTTCACCTTTGAAAAGTCACAAAGTCTCCTTCGTAGATCCCTGCGCGCCAAGGCGCTTGGTTTTGTCCGTTCCGCTTTGCTCCACTTCCAAAACTTCGTCTCGCGGCGAGCCGCTCGCTCAGGATGACGTACAGACGGGGTGTTCGCGGTGGGCGGGTGTTTGCTCGGGTGCTCGGAGTGCCCCCCCTACGAGAGTGAGAGCGTAGCCGTGGTGGTTGAGGTGATTTATTTTGCTTTCCAATATTTGATTCCCCAATTTTCAAAATTCCATTCGTTGCTGTATGCGTTGCACTCATAGTCAACGTAATAAAGCTTGCCGTTCTGCGGTATGAAATTTGTTGGGTAGTAGTCTATATTAAGTCCGGCGGGATAAAGCAGGGCGCACATTTTTTGCACCTGTGGGATATATTTCTCCGCGCTCTCGCCCTTTGCCACCGTTTCCGCTACGGTTTCACCGTCGATAAATTCCTTTAAAATTCTTTCGTTTTCGTAATCAACGTCTATCATTTTTGGCATTGGTATGCCGAGATCGAGCAATCTTTTATAGTCACGAAGCTCGCTTTCAAGCTTGTTTCCAAAGGTATAATAGTCACACGGCTCGTGGTGGATCTGCTTTAAGACGAAGAGGTGTCCGTCTTGACCTTGCGCGAGGTAGGAATATCCTCCCTTGCCCTTGCCGAGCAGTTTAATTATGGAAAATTCCGTGCCGTTGACGGTCATTTTTTTGTTCATCTTATCACCTCAGGGAAAAATATATCAGAACTATCGCGCCGAGGACGATCCTGTAGATGCCGAACGCGGCGAATGAATGCTTTTTTACGAAATTCATCAAGAATTTTATCGATATCATCGACACCGCAAAGGCTATGACGGTTGCGAGCGCGAGGATGACGTACGCGTCCGCAGGGACGTTGAGGCTTACACCGAGTGAGTTCTCTCCTCCCACAAATTCAAAAAATCCGAGCGCTTTTACAAGGCTTCCCCCCACCATTGCGGGTATTCCCATAAAAAATGAGAATTCCGCCCCACAAGTGCGTGAAAATCCGATAAGCATCGCGCCGAGTATCGTCGCACCCGAGCGGCTCGTTCCGGGAATTATGGCGAGCATTTGAAAAATGCCCATCAAAAATGCATATTTATACGAAATTTGTTGAATATTGTGAATATTCGGTGTGCGGTTTTTGTTGATTTTTTCAACGATTATGAAAAGCACACCGTAGATTATGAGCATCAGCGCGACCGTTGTGCCGTTATAGAGCCAGCCGTCGATGTCCTTGCCCGTCATTTTTTCGATTATTTTGTCAAGCACTATGCCAACCGCCGCCGCAGGTATCGATGCGACGCAGACCTTGAACCAGGTCCGCCACACGTTTTTGCGCTCGATCGCGGTCTTTTTGGCGGAAAAGGGCCATAATTTGTCCCAAAACAGCACTACGACCGCCATTATCGCGCCGAGCTGGATGACCACCTCGAACATTGACATAAATTCCGACGGAAAATCGGGGTGAACGTCCGCGCCGACGGTGAGTGGGAAAAGCTCGTCAAAGAGGATGATGTGCCCCGTTGAGCTGACGGGCAGCCACTCGGTCACGCCCTCGATTATTCCTAAAAATATTGCTTTGATGTATTCAAAAATCATTTTTACCTCGGGAGGTTGGTTGGATTTGGTTGTGTTTTCACTCGCTCAGCACCCGGCTTTGCATTATGCTCGCACTCGCTTTGCGCTGAGGAAAAAGTTAGTGGATTTGGATCTACTTTTTTCGAGAAAAAAGTAGCAAAAAAGCTTTTAATCGCTTGGTTGGTGCGTGACTTATGTACCGCGCGTCATCCTCGAGGGAGCAACGCGACCGAAGGATCTTGCGCGGCGCGCAAACTCGTAGGGGGTGACGTTCTCGACGACCCGTGTTTGTGGGAAAGTAACTTCACCTATGAAAGGTCACAAAGACACCTTCGTAGATCCCGGCACGTTGTGCGGGTTTTGTCCGTTCCGCGATGCTCCACTTCCAAAACTTCGTCTCGCTGGCGCTCGCTCAGGATGACGTGTTGAGGGGATGTTCGCGATGGGCGTATGTTTGCTCGGACGCGCACAGCACGCCCCTACACAAGTTAGTGCGTAGCCGCTTTGATTGATTTATGGCTACTGCACTGCTATAAAACACCGCCAACCCTCGTAGGGGGGCACTCCGTGCACCCGCCGTTGCCCTCAACGTAGGGCGACTGTCTTGCTCCCACCGGTTTGCGGGGAAAGTAACTTTGCCTATGGAAAGTCACAAAGACTTCTTCGTAGATCCCTGCGCGCTGAAGCGCTTGGTTTTGTCCGTTCCGCTTTGCTACACTACCAAAACTTCGTCTCGCTGACGCTCGCTCAGGATGACGTGTTGAGGG
>JBGVRT010000078.1:0-8670 GCA_045128735.1 Eubacteriales bacterium
TAGAAAATATAAAGAATCATTATGTTTTATTGGTTTGTGCGTTCCGTAACTCTCTGCGAGAATCCCCCCACCACTATCGTGGTCCGCCCCCCCCTTTGACAAGGGGGGCAAAGGAACGGCTGCAGTGCAAACACACCTTCAAACAATAATTTATCTGCCTCCCAAAGCCAACGACTCGGTGTTTAGCCGAGGAGTGGGATGCGTGGCACTATGTTCGCACAAACAATGGTGCGCTGACCTATAGGGCTGCGGCGCCTTCGCCGCCAAACAATAATTTAACGTTCAACGGTAAGACATTTTACAAGAGTTTTTCAAAATCCTTGTTGACTATTTATTCAAGCGGTGGTATAATTAAATTCGGAACAATATCAAATCTGACATAAATTCATGAGGTGCGCGTTATGAAAAAGAAAAATATCGCTCTGCTTTTTGGCGGAGCTTCCACCGAACACATAATTTCCTGCAAGTCGGTTATGACCTTTATAGCCAACATCAACCGCGAAAAATACGACGTTTCGCTTATCGGAATCACCCTTGAGGGCACTTGGTATCTCTATGACGGCGACGTTACGCTTATCCCCACCGACGAGTGGGCAAACAGCCCCGAAAAAAAGGAGCTTTTCGCCTCATTCGGTGAAAACAAGGGTCTTTTCTATATTGAAAACGGAAAAAGCATTGCTCTTGACGTAGACCTTTTCCTCCCCATTCTCCACGGAAAATACGGCGAGGACGGCACTATTCAAGGACTTTTCGAAATGCTTGGCATTCCCTACGTGGGCTGCGGAGTTTCGTCCTCGGCAAACTCTATGGACAAATCAATGACAAAGCTCATCGTCTCCCACGCGGGTATAAAGCAGGCTGACTACGTTCTGGTCGAAAGGCACAACAGAAAAAACCTCGAATCGCTTGCAAATCAAGCCGAGGCAAAGCTTGGCTACCCCATTTTCATAAAGCCCTGCGCTTCGGGCTCGTCAATAGGCATCTGCAAGGCGCACGACCGCGCCGAGCTTGTCTCGGGCATAAGCGAAGCCCTCAATCACGACGGGCGCGTACTGCTTGAAAAATTCATCAACGCCCGCGAGCTTGAGTGCGCGGTGCTTGAGACCGCAGACGGCTTTATTGCCGAGGTGGGCGAGGTTATCGCGGCTGACGAATTTTACGATTTCGACTCCAAATACAACAACGCCGCGTCGGTAACCGACACAACTCCCAACATCTCAGCGGAGCTTGAGGGCGAGATAAAGCGTCAAGCGGTTGAAATATTCAAAATTCTCGATTGCCGTTCGCTTTCGAGAGTAGATTTCTTCCTCGACAAGGACAGCGGAGAGCTTATCTTCAACGAGATAAACACTCTCCCCGGATTCACCCCCATCAGTATGTTTCCAATGCTTGTGGGCAAGCGCGGATACGACCCGAAAAAGCTTATCGACACGCTTATTGAAACTGTTTTATGATTGCCATAGAAATAAAAGCTCCGCTTGGCTACGGCGAAAAGACGATTTCCGAATCGGTTTGCCAAAAGCTTGGATTTGAATACGCGGGTGAGTGGAAAATACTGCGCCGCGAGCTTATAACAGACCATAAGCCCTGCTACAAAATGCGAGTGGGCGTGAGCCTTGACCCATACGTCGAAGCGCGTATGCTCAAAAAAGGGCTTGCGCTCCCCTGCCCCTCGCTTGTGCTTGACCTGCCCAGCGCAAAGCTCCAAAGCCGGCCCGTAGTTGTGGGAAGCGGTCCTTGCGGACTTTTTGCCGCCCTTGCGCTTGCCAAGGCGGGCGCCTGCCCAATCGTAATTGAACGCGGCGACGATATGGACACCCGAAAGAAAAAGGTTGCCGACTTCGAAAGGGGCGGTGCTCTTGACAGCGAATCGAATATTCAGTTCGGCGAAGGCGGCGCGGGCACTTTCTCGGACGGCAAGCTGAAGCACGGCGCAATGGACGCCTATAAGCACGAGATTCTCTCGGAATTCGTCGCCCTCGGTGCGCCCGAGGAAATCCTCTGCGACTCCGCTCCCCACGTGGGCACAGACCTTTTGTCGGGAATAATCAAAAAACTCCGCGAGAAAATAATCTTGCTTGGCGGTGAATTCCGCTTCGGCACAAAGCTCTGCGGTCTTGTATGCTCAAACGGCAAAATCAAAGCCGCGAAAATCCTCTGCCGCGGCAAAGAGGACGAGCTGTGCACCGACACGCTTATTCTTGCCATTGGTCACAGCGCCCGCGACACCTTCCGTATGCTTGACAACCACGGCATAGCCGCCGAGGCGCACGGCTTCGGCATAGGCGTTCGCATCGAGCATCCGCGAAAGCATATTGACAAAATGATATACGGCGAACACTCCGACGAAATCGGAAAAGCCGCAAGCTACCGCTTTGTCACCCACTTAAAAAACGGCAGAAGCGTTTACAGCTTTTGTATGTGCCCCGGCGGAAGCGTGGTTGCCGCCACAAGCAACGAGGGCGCGGTGGTCACCAACGGAATGAGCTGTCACGCCCGTGACGGTGAGAACTCCAACGCCGCTTTTCTCGTCTCGGTGACTCCCGAGGATTTCGGAGGCTCACCTATGGCAGGACTTGCGCTTCAGGAAAAACTTGAAGCAAAAGCCTTCTCAATAAGCCGCGACTACAAAGCTCCCTGCGTCAGGATGGAGGACTTTATGGCAAACCGCGCCTCAAGCGGATTTGGCGAGGTAAACCCCACCTATCCGCGCGGAACGGTATTTGCCGAGGCACGCGAATTTCTCCCCGAATTTATCGAGGACTCGCTCCGCTTAGCTATTCCCGACTTTGAGGAATACCGAGGCGGCTTCTATCTTCCCGACGCGCTTTTGACGGGCATTGAAACAAGAACCACCTCCCCCATAAGGCTCTTGCGTAACGAAAGCCACGAGTCGCTGTCACTAAAGGGACTCTACCCTTGCGGTGAGGGCGCAGGCTACGCGGGCGGTATAATCTCATCCGCGGTGGACGGATTGAAAACAGCAATTCATATTCTTAACCAAAATATCCAATAATTGGCATATAAGTACAAAAGCCCAAAAATAATTTTGGGCTTTTTTGTCGTTTTTGTTGACTTTATGGCGACGATGTGGTATAATTGTGCAGAAAGGTCTGAGGAAGCAAATCCGCAGACCCAAAATTACGACGGAGGAAAAATCTATGTCAAAAAATCTTGTCTACGACATCCACGACAAACCCAAATTCGGCAATTTGCTTCTCTTCGCTCTTCAGCAGGTGCTTGCAATTCTTGCCGCAACAATTCTCGTACCCGCTATCGTTGGTAACGGTATGAGCCAGTCTGCCGCTCTTTTCGGAGCAGGCGTAGGTACTATCGTTTACCAGCTCTTCACAAAGTTCAACAGCCCCGTATTCCTTGGCTCGTCCTTCGCCTTCATCGGCTCTATGCAGGCAGCCTTCGCAGGAGCTGTTTCGATCTCCGCAGGTTACACCGGTCTTATTGTCGGCGCTCTCTTTGCGGCTCTCGTTTACGTTGTTATCGCAGTACTCGTTAAGTTTGCCGGAGTTGCTTGGATCAACAAGCTTATGCCCACAGTTGTTATCGGCCCCACAGTTGCCCTTATCGGTCTTTCTCTTGCTGTAAACGCAGTTAACGACCTTAAGGTAGGCAAGGTTGCAGGCGGTAGCCCCTACGTTGCACTTATTTGCGGTATCATTACACTTTTCGCTATCTTCTGCTTCTCGGTTTACGGCAAGAAGATGGCAAAGCTCATCCCCTTCATTCTCGGTATCCTCGTAGGTTACGGTGTTGCCGCTATATTCACGGTTATAGGCATCGCAACCGATAACGCAGCCCTTCAGATGATCAACTTCGCCGCTTTCAAGGAAATGCAGATTTTCGCAATTCCCGACTTCTCCTTTATTGAAGCATTCAAGGGCGTTAAGGATATTGACGGCGCGTTTATCGCAACAATCGCAGTTGCTTACGTTCCCGTTGCATTCGTTGTATTCGCTGAGCACATCGCTGACCACAAGAACCTTTCTTCCATTATTGAGAAGGATCTTCTTGAGGAGCCCGGTCTCCACCGCACACTTCTTGGTGACGGTGTGGGTTCTTTTGCAGGTGCATTCTTCGGCGGATGCCCCAACACAACGTACGGTGAGTCTGTAGGTTGCGTTGCTATCACAAAGAACGCATCTGTAATTACTATCACAACCACAGCTATTATGTGTATGGTAATTTCCTTCTTCGGTCCTTTCGTTACCTTCCTCGCTTCTATTCCCAACTGCGTAATGGGCGGTGTTTGCATAGCTCTTTACGGCTTCATCGCAGTTTCGGGTCTTAAGATGATTCAGAAGGTTGACCTTAACGAGGGCAAGAACCTCTTTGTTGTTTCTTCTATCCTTATCCCCGGTATCGGTGGTCTCAGCGTATCTTTCGGTAAGGTTACACTCACCACTATCGCTTGCGCTCTTATCCTCGGTATCATCACAAACATTATTCTCAACAGAGGCAATAAGGGGGCGGATAAGGAATGAAAAATTACGATAACGTAATTATTTTCGACCATCCGCTCATCAGACACAAAGCAGCTATTCTGCGCGACGAGCGTACAAGCATGAAGGAATTTCGTGAGCTTGTCGAGGAGATAACCACTCTTATGACCTACGAAAGCCTCAGAGACGGTGTTCCTACCACCGAAATTGAAGTAAAGACCCCTCTTGAGGTTTGCAAACAGCGAGTTGTTGTAGATAACTCGGTGGCAATCGTTCCCATTCTCAGAGCAGGTCTCGGTATGGTAAACGGCGTACACGTGCTCTTCCCTCTCGCTAAGGTCGGACACATCGGTATGTACCGCGACGAGGAGACACTTGAGCCGCAGTCTTACTACTGCAAGCTTCCCGACGGTATTGAGGACAAGCTTGTGCTTGTGGTTGACCCTATGCTTGCTACGGGCGGAAGCGCGTGCGACGCACTCAAGCTTCTGAAGGATCGCGGATGCAAGAACATTAAGTTTATGGCGATAATCGGCGCGCCCGAGGGCGTTTCGAAGGTAGCCGAAGCGCATCCCGACGTAAAGATTTACGTCTCCACTCTTGACCGCTGTCTCAACGAGCACGGATACATTCTTCCCGGACTCGGCGACGCAGGCGACAGACTTTTCGGAACAAAATAAAACACTTTGGGCTGTCCACAAGGACAGCCCTTTACTATAAACAAAAAACGCCGAGTTTGATATTGCCGCCCCAATCGGTGGAAAGCATAGATGAGAGCTGTGGGTTTGCCGACGAATTCTACTTCTCGCGAATTTTTAAGAAGAAAACGGGAATGTCGCCCGGAGAGTACAAAAAATCTAAAATTCAATAAAACACTTGAATTATTTGTCGGTATGTATTATAATAAAGCTGAACAAACCACGGAGGTATTTTATGCTTAAAATAACATGGCTCGGTCAGGGCGGATATTTGCTCTTTGACGGAAAAACCACTCTTTGTATAGATCCATATCTTTCGGACAGCGTTTTCAAGGCATCGGGAAAGGTGCGCCTTATCGACCCGCCCATAAAGCCCGAGGAGCTTGAGTGCGACGTTATGGTTTGCACCCACAACCACCTTGACCACGTTGACCCCGACACCATTTCGGTAATGAAATCGAGAGATACCGCGCTTTTCCTCGCACCCTGCGATTGCGAGGAGAAAATGCGTTCTCTCGGTGTTGTTAACTACGAAAAATTTGATGAGGGCGCAATTCGCCGCGTGGGCGGCTTTGAGCTTGAGGCTGTATTTGCCGACCATACCTCAAAGTCGGCTATCGGCGTGGTGATACGCCACAGCGGACTGACGCTTCTCGTTACGGGCGACACCTTTTACAACGACCGCTTGCGCGAGTACAAGAAATTTGAGGTTGACGTGCTCTTTATCTGCATTAACGGAAAGCTTGGAAATATGAACGTTGACGAGGCGGTAAGGCTTACCGGCGAGATTGGCGCAAAGGTGGGCGTGCCCACGCACTACGGAATGTTCGCGGTGAACACCGAGGACCCCGAAAAGTACACCTCGCGCGTAAAGCCCTCGTTTGAAATGAAGGTCGGCAGAGAATACGATATTGCCGAGATTGCGAGGGCAGAATGAAGATTGCGGGACTTATGAAGCTGACGCTTCTTGACTACCCCGGGAAGGTGGCTTGCACCGTCTTTCTTGCGGGCTGTAATTTTCGTTGCCCCTTCTGCCACAACGCCTCGCTTGTGCGCGGCGGCGAGCAGGAGATAAGCCGCGAGGAGCTGTTCGCTTTTCTTAAAAAAAGACAGGGGATACTTGACGGCGTTTGCATCACGGGCGGTGAGCCGCTTATGAGTGACGGCGCGGAGGAGCTTTCACGCGAGATAAAGGCGCTCGGTTACTCGGTGAAGCTTGACACCAACGGAAGCTATCCAGAAAGGCTTGAAGCGATGATTTCCTCGGGTGCGGTTGACTACGTGGCTATGGATATAAAAAATTCGCCCGACAGATACGAAAGCGCCTGCGGTGTGAAAATTGACGCCGAAAAAATAAGGCGGAGCGTGGAGATAATAAAAAACAGCGGTATTCCTCACGAGTTCAGGACTACCGTAGTCAAGGGGATACACAAAAAAGAGGATATTGCCGAGTGCGCCGCCTTTGTCGGCGAGGGCGAGAGCTATTTTCTTCAATGCTACAAGGAGTCGGAGGACATTATCGCCCCCGACGGACTTTCGGCGTTTGGCGCGGAGGAGCTTGAGGATATACTCGAGAGCGCAAGGAAATTCAATTCCAAAGCTCAGCTAAGAGGGGTTTGATATGAAAAAAATTCAAAATGTGTCGCTTGCTACGCCCTTTGCCGAAAAAATGGGCGAAATACCGTGGTGCGAGTATCCGCGCCCTACACTTGTGCGCGATTCCTATCTTTCGCTTAATGGCGAATGGGAGCTTTGTTCCGACAGCTATAACGGCGCGGTAACCGTGCCTTTTCCGCCCGAATCGCTTTTGTCGGGTGTCGGTCGCAAGGTGGGCGAGGAATATAGCTGTAAAAGGAAGTTTTCTCTGCCTGCGGGCTTTGTCAAGGACAGAGTGATTGTGCACTTCGGCGCTGTTGATGCCGAAGCAGTTGTGATTATCAACGGCAGAGAGGCTGGACACCACGTGGGCGGTTATCTCGCATTTTCCTTTGACGTGACCGAGCTTTTGCGAGAGAGCGAAAACGAGATTGAGGTAAAGGTCAGAGACAGCCTTGACACCGAGCTTCCCTACGGCAAGCAGAGCCGTAAACGCGGCGGAATGTGGTACACGCCCATAAGCGGAATTTGGCAGAGCGTGTGGCTTGAGTCTGTTCCGAACAGCTATATAGAGAGGCTTGAAATAACGCCGTCGCTTGACAGCGTGCAAATAAAGGTCACGGGCGGTGAAGCCCACAAAAGGCTGACGCTTGAGGGCGGCGAGGTTTATGAGTTTGACGGCGACGTGGTAACGGTTTCTGTTGCCGCCCCAATAAATTGGACGCCCGAAACGCCAAAGCTCTACGGATTTACCCTTGAATGCGGTGAGGATTGCGTGCGTTCCTATTTCGCCCTTCGCACCGTGGAGACAAAAGAAAACAGAATATTGCTTAACGGAAAGCCCTATTTCTTTCACGGACTTCTTGATCAGGGCTATTTCAGCGACGGAATTTACACCCCCGCAACGCCCGAAGGCTACGAATTTGATATTCTTAAAATGAAGGAGTTTGGCTTCAATATGCTCAGAAAGCATATCAAGGTCGAGCCCGAGCTGTTCTATTATTACTGCGACAAGCACGGAATGGCGGTCTTTCAGGACTTTGTGAACAGCGGAAAATACAACTTTATTATTGACACCGCCCTGCCTACGGTAGGACTTAAGCGAGGTGTCAGCCACCGCGCGTCAAAGAAGCGCAGAGAGCGTTTTGAGGCTGACGGACTCGGCACGCAGAAGCAGCTTTTCAACCACCCGTCAGTGTGCTGTTATACAATATTCAACGAGGGTTGGGGGCAGTACGATGCCGACAGACTTTATCGTTTTTTCAAGCAAAACGACCCAAGCAGATTTTACGACGCAACCTCGGGTTGGTTCTTTGAGCGCGACAGCGACGTTGACAGCCACCACGTATACTTCAAGCCCATAAAGCTTAAGCCGAGCCAAAAGCCTCTTGTGCTTTCCGAGTTCGGCGGTTACTCCTGCAAGATTGAGGGGCACTCCTTTAACCTTTCAAAGACCTACGGCTATAAGTTTTTCGAGAAGCCAGAGGATTTTGAGGACGCGCTCGTCAAGCTCTATCTTGACGAGGTCGTTCCTTCGGTGCGCCAAGGGCTTTGCGCCGCGGTACTCACGCAGGTCTCCGACGTTGAGGACGAGACAAACGGACTCGTCACCTACGACCGCCGTACCGTCAAGGTTGATACCGCCAGAATGCAGGCGGTAAAAGCCGAAATAGATAAGGCGTTTAATGTGTAACTGATAAAAGGAGCTGATTTTGAATCAGCTCCTTTTATGTGAAAAATTTTCACCGATAAATTATTGTTTGCGCGTGAGCACGCGCAGCCCGCGAGAAAAGTTTTTGCGGAGCTTTTTTCAAAAAGCGACAATCTCGCGCCCGCAGGCGCATCGGCGTTTTTCTTTTTCTTGAGCTTTTTCTTTTTGCGCCTTTTGCATCAAAAAGAAAAAGCGGGGTTACGGTTTG
>JBGVRT010000079.1:0-7778 GCA_045128735.1 Eubacteriales bacterium
TCGTTTTCGATTTTAGATAATCGAACAAACATAATGAATTATTTATGTTTCATAGATTTGTACAATGTCCAACTCTGTGCGGGAATCCCCCCACCACTATCGTGGTCCGCCCCCCCTTTGACAAGGGGGGCAAAGGAACGGCTGCGGTGCGAACATACCGCTAAACAATAATTTATCGGTATCATATGTTTTTATTTTATCTCTTCTTCCACGCAAGGGGAGAGAGGAATATTAACATCGGCATTATTTCAAGTCGTCCGATAAGCATTACAAGTGAAAGCAACAGCGTGGAAAAATCCGAAAAGCCCGCAAAATTTCCCGCAGGACCAACTGCGCCAAGACCAGGACCTACGTTATTTATACAGGTCAGCGAGGCGGTGAAATTCGTGGTAAAATCAAATCCGTCCACCGATATCAACAACGTCGAAAAAGCTATAATCAAAAGGTATACCGGAATATACCCCATTGCCGAACGCACCGTGTCGTCGGGAAGAGCCTCACCGTCTATACGCACCACGTTTACCGAATGGGGGCGCAGTATCTGTCTTATCTGACATAAAATTCCCTTTACCACGATTATCACGCGTGACAGCTTAAGACCGCCTGCTGTCGAGCCCGCGCACGCGCCTGTAAGCGTCAGCAATATCAATATCATCTTTGAAAACTCGGGCCATGCCGCGTCGTAATCAAGGGTTGCAAATCCACTTGTTGAAATAATTGACGCAACCTGGAAAAACGCGTCGCGTATGCAGTCGCCAAGTCTCTCCGACAAGCTCACGGTATTAACGACGATAGCCGCCGTTGAAACGAGGCAAATTGCCGAATAAACGCGGAATTCCTCGCTTTTGAAAATCTCACGCGCTTTGCCTATCAGCACAAAATAATACAGATTGAAGTTCACGCCAAAGATAAACATAAATATTGCAATTACCCACTCTGCGGCAGGGTTATTATATCCGCCTACAGAGCTGTTTAGCACCGAAAATCCGCCCGTTCCCGCCGTTGCAAAGCTGTTTACAAGCGAGTCGTAGACAGGCATTTTGCAAAGCAGAAGAGCCACGAATTCGGCAACGGTAAGTAAAAAATATATACCGTAAAGTATCAGCGCGGTCTGTCTCATTTTGGGCACAAGCTTGCCCTTGGTGGGACCAGGAACCTCAGCACGCATAAGGTGCATATTCTGTCCGTTTCCCGACGATGGCAAAATTGCCATCATAAACACAAGCACGCCCATTCCGCCGACCCAATGGGTAAAGCTGCGCCAGAAAAGTATTCCTCGCGGAAGCGACTCTATTTCGGTGAGTATCGTTGCGCCCGTGGTGGTAAATCCCGAAACCGTTTCAAAAAACGCGTCGATATAGCTTGGTATCGCGCCGTCAAGCACAAAGGGCAACGCGCCGAACGCCGACATCAGTATCCACGATGCGGCAACCACAACGAAGCCGTCCTTGGCGTATATCTTTCGGTTTTTCGGTCTGAAAAAGACGAAAGGCGCGGACACAAGCACAAGTATTGCCAAGGTTATCAAAAATGGCGCGGCGCTTTCACCGTACACAAGCGCAACCGTCATAGGAAGCAGTATAAGTGCCGCCTCGATGAGCAGTATCACGCTCAAAAGGTATCCTATCATTCGGTAATTCATTTCAAAATTTCCCTGATTTCCTTTATTTTTCCCGAGGTTGTAACGACTATCACCGTATCGTCTCTCTGTATAACATCAAGACCTGAGGGGATTATCACCTTATCGCCGCGGACGATGCAGGCAATAAGTATTCCGCTTTTAAGCTTCAACGACTTGAGCTGTACGCCCGTAAGCTCGGGAATCTCGTCCTTTATGCTGAATTCAAGCGCCTCGACCTTGTCGTCCATAAACTTATAGAGAGACTCCATCTCCGAGCCGCTTGCGCCTGCCATAGAGCGAACAAAGCGCAATATATGCGATGCGGTTGACGAGTTTGGCGAAACGATACTGTCAAGTCCAAGACTCTTAAAAAGCTCGGCATAGGATGTGTTTTTTATCATTGTGATGACCTTGTTGGGGTTGCATCTCTTGGCGTACATCGAAATTATGGCGTTTTCCTCGTCCTCTGAGGATAGCGCGATAAATGCATCGGTGGACTCAAGTCCTTCCTCAAGCAGTACCTCCTGCTTTGTGCCGTCGTTGCAAATAACGTTACAGCTATACGCCTCGGCAAGATCAAGGCAAAGCTCTTTGTCGCGCTCAACCACAGTCGAGTTCAGCTTGCCCTTTTTGAGTAGCTCCTCAAGGTAGTAGGTAGTTCTGCCTCCGCCTACCACAAGAACGTCGCGAACGGGGTTTTTATATGCACCGATTGCCTTGAAGAAGCCCGTAAGCTCCTCATCGGGAACGGTAAAGCAGACAACGTCGCCTGCCTTAATGCTGAAATTACCCGAGGGAATGTGCGCCTCGCCGTCTCGAAGCACCGCGCAGATAAGAAAACGCATATTCAGCTTTGCGCGTAGGTCGTTAAGTGAGATTCCGCAGATAGGCGAATTGGGAGCAACTACAAATTCAGCCATCTCAACTCTGCCGCGGCAAAAGCTGTGTATATTTGCCGCCGAGGGGAAACGAAGCATTTTATATATTTCACGCGCTACAGCAAGCTCGGGGTTTATTGTAAGCGAAAGGTTCATATCACCCTGCATAAGTGACATAAGCTCGGAGTACTCGGGATTGCGAACACGCGCAACAGTATTCTCAGTACCAAGCTTTTTAGCCGCCGCACAGCTAAGAATATTTATCTCGTCGTCGGAGGCTACCGCAATAAGCAAGTCAGCTCTGTCTGCTCCTGCCTTCAGAAGCACCGAAATGCTTGCACCGTTGCCCTCGACTCCCGCTATATCGCACATATTGGCTATTTCCGATACAGCACTTTTATCTTTGTCAACAATAGTTATGTCGTGACCCTCGTCGGCAAGCTTCACACAAAGTGCCGCGCCGACAGTTCCTGCGCCTACTATTACAATTTTCATACAATTACTCCTTTCAAAAGGATATACGTATATTTTACCACAAACATCGAAATATTGCAAGTACCCTGCTAAATTTGCTGAAAATTTGCTGAAAATTCGGCAATGGCTTGACATTAGAACATAAAATAAACGGAGCTAAAAATTCAGCCCCGTTTTATTTTCTTAGGCAAGAGGGACAAATCGATAAGCTTATTCCCCGTCCTTTTTCTCACGCTTGGGAGCGGTTACCTTATTGAGAACCGCAACCGAAAGAATGATTACTCCGATAACGATAAAGATACCGAGCATTCCAAGTCCCATATAGCTGAGATTTTCTGCAAATGCCGAAGGATTAAATTCCATATTTTCCGTCCTCCCTTTCTATTATAAGAAGAATCCGAGGATAAGACCGCCCGCGATAACCGACGCGATCTGACCCGATACGTTTACACCCATAGAGTGCATAAGAAGGAAGTTCTGGGGGTCTTCCTTAAGTCCCATTTTGTGCACGATACGTCCTGCCATGGGGAACGCGGAAATACCTGCCGCGCCTATCATGGGGTTGACCTTCTTCTTCATAAAGAGATTGAGAAGCTTTGCGAAAAGCACGCCGCCTGCTGTATCGAAGATGAAAGCCACAAGTCCGAGTCCGAGAATGAGAAGTGTTGCGGGAGCAAGGAACTGGTCGTAACGCATCTGTGTTGCGATTGTGATGCCAAGGAATATTGTAATAAGGTTTGCAAGAACCTTCTGCGCTGTCTCGGAAAGCGAGTCAAGCACGCCGCACTCGCGGATAAGGTTACCGAACATAAGGAAGCCTACAAGGGCAACCGACTCGGGGGCAACAAGACCTGCGATAACCGTGATAACGATGGGAAAAAGTATCTTTGTGGTCTTGGAAACCGCCTTGGGCTCGTAAGGCATACGAATCATACGCTCCTTCTTTGTGGTAAGAAGCTTGATAATGGGGGGCTGAATAATGGGAACAAGCGCCATATAGGAGTACGCCGCTACCATTATAGCGCCTACGTACTGCGACTGAAGCTTCTGAGCAACGACGATGGAGGTAGGTCCGTCAGCCGCGCCGATAATTGCTATCGAAGCCGCGTCGTTGATGTCAAAGAACATCGAAGCCGCGCAAAGCGTGAAGAATATACCGAACTGTGCCGCCGCGCCGAATATCATCAGCTTGGGGTTTGTGAGCAGAGGACCGAAGTCGATCATCGCACCGATACCGATAAAGAGTATCAAGGGGAAAAGCTCGTTGGCGATACCCGCGTTATAAAGCACGTCAAGCGCCTCTACGCCGCCCTCAATGGGAAGGTTTACAAGGATTGCGCCAAAGCCTATGGGCAACAGGAGCGTGGGCTCCATTTCTTTTTTGATTGCAAGGAAAATAAGTATTCCGCCAATCACCCACATAATGATCTGTCTTGGATCCAGACCGATGATGTTTTCATACAGGATTTGCATTTGTGTGTCCTTTCTTGTTATAAATATTTACCTGTACAGTATACCACATTAAGGAAATTAAGTCAAGAGATAATTTAATCTTTTTCGGGGCTTAACACAGACTTAACAGTCCAAGTATATGATCCATAAAATCCACCACCTCGCCTCGGAACGCTCCCGTGGGCGGCTCGTTTGTCATCTGCGAGACTATAAGCTCCCTGTCCGCGCCAAGAAAACGCTCTTCAAAATCCTTGCGCAAAGAAACGCCATGCTTCTTTGCAAGCTTGAGTATTGCCGCCGCGGCGTGTGTAAAATGTTGATAAAGCACTGAATTACAGCCCTCAAGCGAGCAGGTGATATACATAGGCTCAAGGGTGTGATAAAGTCGGCGCTCAAATTCACCGTTATCAAAAACTATCGGATAGAGCAGGTCTATATCCTCTCTGCCGCCAAGTCTGCCTATAAGACATATTGCAACCGCGCTTCGGTATTGGTTTGAACGTCGGCAATCCTTGAAATAGAAGCAGTCTCGATTTTCAACAAGCTGACGAAGCACACCGAGTCCCTCTTTTCTGCCCATAATTCCGAGCGCTATAGCCGAGTTGAATTTAAGATGTCCGTCCTCGCCGTCAAGGGCAGCCACAAGCCTTTTGGCGAGAGTCTCGTCACCGTATCTGTACGCCGCCCAGACAGCCGCACCGGGACATTCGGTTGAAAGCATTGCGATAAGCTCATCGTGGCTCATTTTGAAATTTACGGGGCGGTACGGCTTTTTACCCGTTTGGTCATCAAAACCCATATTTTTCGAGGTATCACCGCTGTAACAGCCGTAGCCCTCGGCTTTTTTCACGAACTCGCCGTAGTCCACCTCAAGAAATTCACAGTCCGCTTTCACCGCCATAGCCGCCGCAATTCCCACGCATTCGCCCATTCTGAACATATCGCGGTTCATTCTCACCGCGCTTGAGGAATAGCTGTCGATAGACAGGCACCTGCCTGCGGTGACTATTCCCTTAAGGTTCTTGGGCACTACCGCGCCAAAGGGTACGGGAATTCGGACTGTAACCGTTGCGAGATTACTGACAACCCACCAATTCTGATAAAGCTCGTCGTCAAGTGCCAGATCGTGACCGTGCTTGTCTATATCGGAATAGGCGTAAAACAAAACCTTTTCGGGGGATTTTTCAAGAAAAATATCGTCGTAACGCAGTTTTTCCTCGCCCTCGTAGCGCACGCCCTCGCGGACTCCGCAAACAGGAGCAAGCGAAACAAGGCGCATCTGCTTTTTGGGGATATGCTTTCGCGCCCCGTGGGCGTCGATTATCTTGTGAGAAAACTCGCTCACCCTGTATTGGTCGCAGTATCCGCTGTCGCTGTTATTGTATCTGTATCTGCCCTCGCCGTCAAGCATTTCACAACGAACCGTAAAGGGCACGGTCTTGCCGTCGGCGTCTCTGCCGAGATAGGTCTTTACGGGGCAGGTTCTTATAACGTGCCCGTCACTTGTGGAGTCCACAAGTATTTTTGAAGCGATGTTAAAGCTTTTTCCATTTCCGAAAAGCCGTGCCCCGACAACGCGCCCACCCTCAAGGTAAACGCCGGTAAGAACGGTATGAGTCACAAGCTCTACACCCTGCTCGCAAAGGCTTCTGTAAAGCATTATCTGCATAAGGTCTGAGTTGTTGTGGTCGGCACTTGTGCCAAAGATATCTCTTTCGGGTTTGCCGCGTCGGTCGTTTTCCTCAAAGCTGCCTCCAAAAAAGCCGTAGTAGTAAAAGGTAACTCGCCCATTTACAGGCATACCGCCGATATTAGCGTCTTTTTCTACGGCAATAACCTTAAGCCCCTCGCGTGCCGCCGCAAGTGCGGCGTAACCTCCCGCAGAGCCTATTCCCACGCAAAGCAGGTCGCACTCGCGGTCAAATACTACGTCGGACACAGGGTATTCGCGCCTTTTGCCGTTTTCAAGAACAGAAAGAATCATTCCCACGTCTCCCCCTTTTCAAATGCCTCGCAGATATCGCCAAAGGCTCTTTCGTCTACGCGCAAAATTCGTCCGCCGTCCGCATATCCGTCAAGCCGCGGTGCGCCGAACATTCGGTACGACGTGCATATTATCCTCGCGCCCGCCTCGCGGAGACTCTCGCTGTAAAGCTCGAGCACTCGGCTTTTGGCACTGTTAATATCGTACCCCTCAAGCTTAAGCTCCACAATGCGCTGGTCGTCGTAAAAGGCGGGCTTTACGCCATCAATTTTCGGTTCCTTGCCGTCTTTTACCGCAATAAGCAGATTGAATCTGTCTCCGTATGGGATTCGCGTGTCTATAAGCTTTTCACAAAAGACACTTACAAGCCCCTCGTTGTTGCAAACGGTCAGCTCAAATCCGCCGTCAAGCTCTTTTATTTCGGTGCAAAAGCTTCCGAAAAGAATATTCGGCTTTTTGCCGCCGATAAAACGGCAAAGCGCAGGCTCAAGCTCGTTTACCGCAAGTCTGCCCTCTTTTGCCGAGCCCTCTGCAAAAAGCAGGTCGTACAAGCCCCTTGCACCCTTTGAGGACGGCATTTTTATATTCATATCAAATCCGTCAAGCGTGCCGAAAAAATGAGGGTCTGCAAGCTGTGTGTCCTCTATTATCAGCGTATCTTCGTGGGTAGAGGCATAACCCAAAGAAAAATATCCGCTTCCGAGTATGACTGTCTTGTATCTCATTTTTCTTCTCCCTTGTTTTTTCGCTTGCGCTGTTTTTCGAATTTTTCCACGGTTTTTCTGTAAAGCTCCGTAAGAACGCCAAGAGTTTTGGTGTCGTTTGGGAAAAGCTTTTTAAGCAGAAATACAGCTATTGCGGTGGTGGCGATCTTTTCGGGCGTAGCGGGAAACCACAAAAGCGTAAGATATCCGCTGGCTATTGCCGATAACCATTCAAGCTCGTAATAAATAGCTATTCCAAGCGCTATGTAAGCCCAGCCGTTGGTTATTATCCAACCGATACCAAAGCATATAAGAAATCTCGGATTAAATATCATCCAAAGAATTATTTTTATTACTTCCCAAATTTTTCTGAAAATTATTTTCACCGTCGCTCACATCCTTTACACGACTAAATTTTACCATAAACATCAAGACATTTCAAGTGTATTTTGTGAATTTGTATCGGGTGAAGCATTGACAAATAAGCGGATAAATTATTGTTTGGCGGTGTGTTCGCACCGCACCCCGAGCCAAAAGTTTTTGCGGAGCTTTTTTCAAAAAGCGACAATCTCGCGCCCGCAGGCGCATCGGCGTTTTCTTTGTGAGCTTTCTTTTGCGCCTTTTGGTTCAAAAGAAAGCGGAGTTACGGTTTACGCCTTATAAAA
>JBGVRT010000080.1:0-15610 GCA_045128735.1 Eubacteriales bacterium
TTTTATAAGGCGTAAACCGTAACTCCGCTTTCTTTTGAACCAAAAGGCGCAAAAGAAAGCTCACAAAGAAAACGCCGATGCGCCTGCGGGCGCGAGATTGTCGCTTTTTGAAAAAAGCTCCGCAAAAACTTTTGGCTCGGGCTGCGGCGCCTTCGCCGCTAAACAATAATTTACCGGCGCGCTATCTCTCTGTTTACCCTCTCACATTCCTCTGTTTCTCGCTCTCTCCAACCAAAAAACACGCATTGACAACACAAAACCACACGATTTCCGAAAGAAAAACCAATAAAAACCAAAAAATATTGTGGTTTTCTATTGACAAGATGGTGGTTTTGTGATACAATTCAAATTAGAGAACTACGCTTTTAAGTGAAAAATTGAGTAAGGATGTGATGACTTGTCTAAATTCAACAGCGCGAGAAGCGCAAAAAGCGACAGAATAGAAAGGCTTAAGGAGGATTTGTTCCGCGAGATGCCGCAGATAGAGGCGGACAGAGCGGTGCTTCTTACCGAGAGCTATATGGAAACCGAGGGCGAGCCTATGGTGGTGCGCCGAGCAAAGGCGTTCAAAAATATCCTTGAAAAGATACCGATAACCATTCGCCCCTACGAGCTTGTGGTGGGTTCTTCGACAAAGCGTCCCCGAAGCTGTCAGGTGTTCCCCGAGTTTTCCTACGATTGGCTTGAGGCAGAGTTTGACACGGTTGAGACCCGTTCGGCTGACCCCTTCTACATATCCGAGGAGACCAAAAACACTCTCCACGGCGTTTATAAATATTGGAAGGGAAGAACCACCTCCGAGCTTGCCACCTCGCTTATGGCTGACGAGGCAAAGCTTGCTATGGAGCACAACGTCTTTACCCCCGGCAACTACTTCTACAACGGAGTTGGACACGTTACGGTAAAGTACGGCAGAGTGCTTGAGGTTGGCTACCGCGGAATTATCGACGAGGTCAAGGCTGAAAAGGCGGCGATGAACTTCGGTGACGGTGATTACGTCACCAAGGGTGCCTTGCTTGACAGCATAATTATGAGCTGTGAGGCGGCTATAACCTACGCTCACAGATATTCCGAGCTTGCAAGGGAAATGGCGGCAGGTGAGAGGGATGGCGCGAGAAAAGCCGAGCTCCTTAAGATTGCCGATAACTGCCGACGGGTGCCCGAGTTCGGTGCGACAAGCTTTTACGAAGCTTGTCAGAGCTTCTGGTTTGTTCAGATGCTTCTTCAGGTCGAGTCCAGCGGACACTCTATCTCACCCGGACGGTTCGACCAATATATGTATCCTTATTATAAAGCCGATATTGACAGCGGAAAGATAACCAAGGAGTTTGCGCAAGAGCTTATGGATTGCATCTGGATTAAGCTCAACGACCTCAACAAATGCCGCGATGCGGCTTCTGCCGAGGGCTTTGCGGGCTATTCAATGTTCCAAAACCTTATTGCGGGAGGACAGACTGCCGAGGGCGAGGATGCCACAAACGACCTTTCGTTTATGTGTCTTGAGGCAACGATGCACGTTATGCTTCCCGCGCCTTCGCTTTCGGTGAGAATATGGAACAAAACACCTCACGAATTCCTTATCCGTGCCGCAGAAGTAACCCGCACGGGAGTGGGACTTCCCGCCTACTACAACGACGAGGTCATCATTCCCTCGCTGATGTCGCGCGGACTTACCCTTGAGGATGCCAGAGATTATAACATAATAGGATGCGTTGAGCCGCAGAAATCGGGTAAGACCTGGGGCTGGCACGATGCGGCGTTCTTCAATATGCTAAAGCCTATGGAGCTTGTTTTTGCCAACGGAAAGCTTGACGGCGTGGACGTGGGCATAAAGACGGGCGAGGTTGAGAGCTTCAAGAGTTTTGACGAGTTCTTCGAGGCATACAAAAAGCAGACCGAGTACACTATTTCGCTTATGGTCAACGCCGACAACGCAATAGACGTGGCGCACGCCGAGCGTTGCCCTCTGCCTTATCTTTCGTCAATGGTTGACGACTGTATCAAGCGCGGAAAGACACCCGAGCAGGGCGGTGCGGTCTACAATTTCACGGGTCCGCAGGGCTTTGGTATCGCAAACGTTGCCGATTCGATGTACGCTATAAAGAGGCTTGTTTTCGAGGAAAAGAAATTCACCCTCGCCGAGCTTAGGGAGGCACTTGAGCACAACTTCGGTAAGGGCACGGCAAACGCGGCTGAGATAACCGAGCAGGTTGCGCGCAGACTTGCCGAGAACGGCGTGGCGGTCAACGAGGGTGTTATTGCCGAGATATACAACGCGGTCAAGAACCGCGGCGGCGACCCCAAATACAACAACATCCGCGAGCTTATTCTCGCGCAGGACGCATACGGAAACGACCTCTCAGAGGTTGACGCAATGGCGCGTGAGGCAGCTTACACCTACACAAAACCTTTGCTTAAATACAACAATCCAAGAGGCGGTCAGTTCCACGCGGGACTTTACCCCGTTTCGGCTAACGTGCCCCTTGGCGCGCAGACGGGAGCTACTCCCGACGGCAGATACGCAGGCACTCCCGTGGCTGATGGCGTTTCGCCCTCGGCGGGACGCGACGTAAACGGTCCTACCGCTTCGGCTAACTCGGTTTCCTGCCTTGACCACGGCATTGCTTCAAACGGAACGCTGTTCAATATGAAATTCCACCCCTCGGCGCTTTCGGGTGACTCGGGACTTGAGAATTTCGCCGCACTGGTCGAGACCTACTTCGAGATGAAGGGAAGCCATATGCAGTTTAACGTGGTCAGCCGTGAAACGCTTATCGACGCGCAGAAGAATCCCGACAAATACAAGGGTCTCGTGGTGCGTGTGGCAGGCTACAGCGCGCTGTTCACAACACTTTCCAAGTCGCTTCAGGACGATATAATCAACCGAACCGAGCAGTCGGGCTTCTAAGAGGTGGTTATGGACAGAAAAGAGGTTGTCGGAAGAATTTTCGACATACAGAAATTCTCCACCCACGACGGACCGGGAATAAGGACTATCGTCTTTCTCAAGGGCTGTATCCTCAGATGCCGATGGTGCTGTAACCCCGAGTCGCAGAGCCATAGGATAGAGCGAATGCACACGGCTGAGGGTAAGAACAAGATAGTCGGTTACGACGTCACCGTGGGCGAGGTTATGGAAAAGGTCGAGCGCGATATGCCCTATTACCGCAGAAGCGGCGGCGGACTTACCCTGTCGGGTGGCGAGGCACTTTGCCAGACCGAGTTCGTCAAGGCGTTGCTTGAGGAAGCAAAGGAGATGGGCATAAATACCGCGGTTGAAACCACCGCCTGCCTGCCCTTTGACGAAATGATAAAGCCCGTGCTTCCCCTGCTTGACACCGTGCTTATGGATATCAAGCATACTGATTCCCTCAAGCACGAGGAATATACGGGGCTTCGCAACGAGCTGATATTGCAGAACGCGAGAAAGATAGCCGAAAGCGGCGCGCATCTGATAATCAGAGTGCCCACAATTCCCGGATTTAACGACACCGAGGACGAGATACGCGGTATAGCGAAATTTGCCGCGAGCCTGCCTTCTGTAAACGAGATACATCTTTTGCCTTACCACAGACTTGGCTACGACAAGTACGTTGGACTTGACAGAGAGTACAAAATGGGTGACGTAAAGCCTCCCGACGGCGAGAAGATGGAGAGACTCCGCAAGGTTGCCGAGAGTGAAGGTCTTAAGGCGGTTATCGGAGGATAGGGAACACGCCGCGCCAATACGGTGTACCAATTTTATAAGGCATAAACCGTTACTCCGCTTTCTTTTGAACCAAAAGGCGCAAAAGAAAGCTCACAAAGAAAACGCCGATGCGCCTGCGGGCGCGAGATTGTCGCTTTTTGTAAAAAGCTCCGCAAAAACTTTTCTTTATGGGTGCGGTGCTAACAACGCGAGTTGACGAAAGGAAGTGATATATTGAACGAAATATATGAAAACAAACAGAGGATAATTCAAGAGCTTGTGCCGGGTAAGCAGATAACTCTTGCACACATCATCGCCAACCCCGACGATACTCTTTACCGCAAGCTCGGGCTTGACCCCTCGGTGGATTATTCCAAAAAGTCGGCTATTGGCATTGTCACAATGTCTCCGAGCGAATACGCCATTATCGCCGCTGACCTTGCGCTTAAAGCGTCGGGTGCGGAGGTTGGCTTCGTTGACCGCTTCTCGGGTACGCTTATCACCGTGGGAAGTGTCTCGGAGGTAGAGGCTTCGCTTGCGGCGGTGTGCGACTACGCCAAAATGAAGCTCGGCTTCAACGTCTGCGAGATAACCAAGACGTAACGTAATATGAAAAAAATGATATTTATGGGGCAGAGCGGAAGCGGAAAAACCACGCTTATCGAAGCATTGCGCGGTGAGGAGCTTGTCTACCGCAAAACTCAGTGCATTGATTATTCCGACAATCTGCTCGACACCCCCGGTGAGTACACCGAGGGCAACGACCTCGGCGGCGCGCTTGCCGTTTATACCTATGAGTCCGACGTGGTTGCGCTTGTGTTGGCGGCTGACTCGCATTTCTGCGTGTTTCCGCCTGCCTGTGCTCCCGTAGCCAACCGCCCCGTGGTGGGCGTGGTTACTAAGTGCGACTCGCCCTACGCCGCTCCCGAAACCGCCAAAATGCGGCTTGAGCTTTGCGGATGCGAGAGGGTGTTCCTCACCTCATCAAAAACAGGGCAGGGCATTTCCCAGCTTCTTGAGTACCTTGAAGCTCCGAAAAAAGAAAAAACCACACAAAAACAAACAAAATCAACAAAATAATTCAACAAAACTATTGACAAACCACAGAAAAAGTGGTATCATTAGACTGTAAACCAATGCAAATTCAACATAAAAACAAAATCAATCAAAGGAGATACTTACAATGACAGAGTACGAAATCAAAAAACAGATCTGCGAGATCGGTAAAAGAATCTACGATCACGGCATGGTTGCCTCCAACGACGGTAACATCTCGGTAAAGATCAACGACAACGAGTTCCTTTGCACCCCCACAGGCGTATCCAAGGGCTTTATGACACCCGAATACATCTGCAAGGTTGACGCAAACGGAAAGGTTATCCAGGCTAACGAAGGCTTCAAGCCCTCCTCCGAGATCAAGATGCACATGAGAGTTTACAAGGAGCGCCCCGACGTTAAGGCTGTCGTTCACGCTCATCCTCTCTACGCTACAAGCTTTGCTATCGCAGGCATTCCGCTTACCGAGCCCATTATGCCCGAGGCGGTAATTGCTCTCGGTTGCGTACCGATCGCAGAGTACGGAACACCCTCCACAGAGGAGATTCCCGATGCGGTTTCCAAGTACCTTCAGTACTACGACGCAGTTCTTCTTGCAAACCACGGCGCGCTTTCCTTCTCGGATTCGCTTCTTAACGCATACCACAAGATGGAGTCTCTTGAGTTCTACGCTCAGCTTCTTTACCAGTCCAAGATGCTCGGCGGTCCCAAGCAGCTCTCCGAGTCTCAGGTTCAGAGACTTTACGAGATCAGACGTCAGTTCGGTCTCAAGGGTAAGCACCCCGCAGACCTTTGCCCCAACGCAAAGGCAGGCAAGCCCAGCTGTCACAGCTGCAGCGGTTCTTGCTCGGGTCATTGCTCCGACGACAGCGACCTTGTTGCTGAGATAACCAAGAAGGTTCTTGCCGCAATGGGCAAGTAAGCCTTTTATGAGTACCGATATTGAAAAATTGGTGCGCGACGCCGTTCTTAAAATAAGGAACAGCGAAAGCGAACCCGTGCGGGAAAAGAAAAGCATTGAAAAAATCTCACTTTCCGACGCGAAATTCCTTGCCGAAAGGGTAGAGCAGAGGGCGCGCGAAATGGGCGTCAAGGCAGTTGTGGCGGTGTCGGACGAGGGCGGAAACCTTATGCTCCTTGAGTGTATGGACGACTCCTACCTTGCCAGCCGCGACATTGCGATAAACAAGGCGTACACCGTTGTTGCTCTGAAAATGCCTACCTCAAAGCTTGCCGTGCTTGCCGCGCCCGGCGGTCCGTTGTACGGAATACAGCACACAAACGGCGGCAGAATAGTGATATTCGGCGGCGGAGATCCATTGGAGCTTCGCGGAAAGGTGGTTGGCGGTATTGGAGTCAGCGGCGGTAGTGCCGAGCAGGACACCGAGCTGTCGGCGTTCGGAAGAAAGATATTTGAAGAAAGCTTTTCGTAAAATCGCAGAAAGGATAGAATAATGACAGAACAACAGAAGATCGAAGCTATCGTCAGAGAAGTACTCGCGGGTATGAAGGGCGGCGCGGCTCCCGCTTCGGGCGGCGCAATTCCCAAGACTGCAAGAGTGGCTATGCTGACCAAAAAGGAAGGCTTCGAGATAAAGGAATATCCCATTCCCGAGCTTGGCGACGACGATATTCTCGTTCGCGTTGAGGGATGCGGTGTGTGCGGAACAGACGCGCACGAATACAAGCGCGACCCCTTCGGTCTTATTCCCGTAGCACTCGGTCACGAGGGAACGGGCGAGATCGTAAAGATGGGTAAGAACGTTAAGAAGGACAGCGCGGGCAAGCCTCTCGCCATCGGCGACAAGGTTGTTACCTGTATGATATTCAAGGACAACCCCGATATCACAATGTTCGACCTTAACAAGCAGAACGTTGGCGGCGCGGACGTTTACGGACTTCTTCCCGACGACGATATTCACCTCAACGGTTGGTTTGCCGACTACATAGTAGTACGCGGCGGCTCCACCGTGTTCAACGTAAGCCACCTTGACCTTGATTCGAGAATACTTATCGAGCCTGCAGCGGTGCTTATTCACGCGGTTGAGAGAGCAAAGACCACCGACATTCTTCGCTTCAACTCCAGAGTTGCGGTGCAGGGTTGCGGTCCTATCGGACTTCTTTGCATAGCCGTTCTCCGCACGATGGGAATTGAAAATATCACGGCGGTAGACGGCAACGAGCAGAGACTTGAGTTCGCTAAGCTTATGGGCGCAACGGCAACCGTAAACTTTAAGAACTACGCTGACCGCGAAAAGCTTGCCGAGGGCGTAAAGGAATCCTTCGGCGGTTACTATGCCGACTTCGCGTTCCAGTGCACGGGCTCGCCTGTGGCACACGCTAACATCTACAAGTTCATCCGCAACGGCGGCGGACTTTGCGAGCTTGGCTTCTTCATCAACGGCGGCGACGCTACCATCAATCCTCACTTTGACATCTGCTCAAAGGAGATAACCACGGTAGGCTCTTGGGTTTACACCCTCCGCGATTACGCCACCACCTTTGACTTCCTTAAGAGAGCAAAGGGAATAGGACTTCCTCTTGAAAAGCTTATAACCCACAAGTTTAAGCTTGCGGACATCAACGAGGCGCTTGAGACAAACCTCCGTCAGGACGGTCTTAAGATAGCTATTATTCCGTAAGGTGAAAAGCTATGGGAAAAGCAACGGGTATTATTGAGGTCTACGGTCTTGCCGCGGCATTCGTGGCACTTGACGCGGGATGCAAGGCGGCTGACGTCACCGCAGAGACCTTTGACAAAAACAAACCTGCCAACGCTGACAGCCTTCCCGTTCCGCTTATCGTCTGCATCAAATTCAGAGGCGGCGTAGAGGACGTAAAGGCGGCAGTTGAAGCAGCGGCAGAGGCGGCGGCAAGAGTGAGCGGAGTTCTCACAAGGCACATAATTGCCAACACCGAGGAATCCACCGACAAAATGCTTAAGCTTAACGCATTTGATAAAAATTGATTTGAAAGGAAATTTGAAAAATGGCACTTGAAGCACTTGGAATGATAGAAACAAGAGGACTTGTAGCGGCAATCGAGGCGGCAGACGCAATGGTTAAGGCGGCTGAGGTTACTCTCATCGGCACAGAGAAGATAGGTTCCGGACTCGTATCTGTTATGGTACGCGGCGACGTTGGAGCTGTTAAGGCTGCAACCGAGGCAGGAAGCGCGGCGGCTTGCAAGCTCGGTGAGCTTGTAGCGGTACACGTAATTCCCAGACCTCACGCAGACGTTGAGAAGATTCTTCCCACCCTTGCATAAGAGCTTTACGGAGGAACTATGAATTCATTGGGATTTGTCGAGGTCAGCGGAGTAGTTGCGGCTGTGGACGCTCTTGACATTATGTGCAAAAGCGCGGACGTATCGCTTGTAAGCTGGGAAAGAAAGCTTGGCGGACGTCTTGTAACACTGATAATTACGGGAAGCGTTTCGGCCGTTACGGCGGCTGTTGACAACGCTTGTAGTCAGTGCATAAAAAAGCCCGTGGCGCACGCCGTTATCGCTAATCCGCATCCCGAGACCGTAAGAATGGCAGAGCTTTCGGCAAAGAGACTTGAGAAAAAGGCTCAGGCGGAGAAAAAGAGCTCCGAGGAAGCACCTGCGGAAAGTGCGGAGCAGGTAAAGCCCGCACCCAAAGCAACGACTAAAAAAACGGGCACAGCACCGAAAAAAACAACTAAAAAATAAATAATATCGGAGGATAATTATTATGGCACTTGAAGCACTTGGAATGGTTGAGACCAGAGGACTTGTATCGGCAATCGAGGCGGCAGACGCAATGGTTAAGGCTGCAAACGTAACACTTATCGGCACAGAGAAGATCGGTTCGGGACTCGTATCCGTTATGGTACGCGGCGACGTTGGAGCTGTTAAGGCTGCAACCGAGGCAGGAAGCTCCGCGGCTTGCAAGCTTGGTGAGCTTGTGGCTGTTCACGTAATTCCCAGACCTCACGCTGACGTTGAGAAGATTCTTCCTTCTCTTAAGTAATTCTGTCAAATCTAATTTGAAATAAATTTTACGGAGGTAATAAAAATGGCACTTGAAGCACTTGGTATGATCGAGACAAGAGGACTTGTAGCGGCAATCGAGGCAGCTGATGCAATGGTTAAGGCGGCAAACGTAACGCTTATCGGCACAGAGAAGATCGGTTCGGGTCTTGTATCTGTAATGGTTCGCGGCGACGTTGGAGCTGTTAAGGCCGCTGTTGAGGCAGGCGCAGTTGCGGCAGGCAACCTTGGTGAGATCATCGCTACTCACGTTATTCCCAGACCTCACGCTGACGTTGAGAAGATCCTTCCCATACTTAAGTAAGAGGCGTTTTCGTTGGGGCGGTACGCCGCCCCAACGGGAAAACATAAGAGGGCTTTGTGCGACGCATCAAGCTGTTGACGCGCGGCACAAGGTTCTCAAATAAACAATGAAAGGAACTGAAGTTATGGTTATCGGAAAAGTAGTGGGAAGCATTGTTTCCACAAGAAAAAACGAAAAGCTTGTAGGTCAGAAGCTTCTTATAGTAAGACCTGTAGAGGAAATGGAAGAAAAGAACGAGTTTGTCGCTATCGACAACGTGGGCGCAGGCATCGGTGAGAAAGTGCTTGTGGCGCGCGGCTCTGCGGCAAGAATAGGCTGTGACCTTGAAAATGCGCCCGTTGACGCGGCTATCGTAGGAATTATCGACGAAATCTGACCCGAAGGGAAAGGTTAAAAAATGGAATTAGCAAAACTCAGCGAAATAATGCGTGAGTGCGGTATCGTGGGCGCAGGCGGCGCGGGCTTTCCTGCCTACGCAAAGCTCAATCCCGCAGCCGACACGGTGATACTCAACTGTGCCGAGTGCGAGCCGCTTTTCAAGCTCCATAGGCAGGTGCTTGCGCGTTACGCAAAGGAGATACTTACCGCCCTTGACGAGATTGCCGAAAGCCTCGGCGCGTCCTCGGTCATAGTGGCGATAAAGCCTGCCTACACCGAGGCTGTGGAGGCGCTTAAGGCTTGTATCGGAAAATTCAAAAAAGCAAAAATCAAATATCTTCCCGAGGTTTATCCCGCGGGTGACGAAGTGGTTACCGTCTACGAGACCACGGGCAGAGTCATTGCTCCCGGTGCGCTTCCCATTACTGTGGGTTGCATCGTTTACAACGTAGAGAGTATATACAACTTCTACCGTGCGTGGAAAGAGGGGGCGACCGTAACCCATAAATTTATCACCGTTGCAGGTGAAGTCAAGAATCCATGCACGCTCCGAGTTCCGCTGGGAATCACCTACGGCGAGCTTGTAAGACTTGTGGGCGGAAAGACCTGTGAGGACGCGGTTATTATCGCAGGCGGTCCTATGACGGGGCGCATATCCTCGGAGTCAGAGGTTGTAACAAAGACCTCAAACGCAATACTTGTTATGCCTAAAAACTCATACATAGTAAGCAAGCGTCTCACGCCCGTAACCATAAGCACAAAGAGAGCTATGGCGGCTTGCTGTCAGTGCAGAATGTGCACCGACCTTTGTTCGAGAAATCTTCTCGGTCAGCCCATAGAGCCTCATAAGATAATGAGGGCGGTGGCAAGCGGAGTGGCAGACTCAAAGGTGTTTTTGGGCGCCTTCTCCTGCTCATCTTGCGGACTTTGCGAGATGTATTCCTGCGGTCAGGGACTTGACCCCAGATCAATTATCAACGAGATAAAGGGCGAGCTTCGCAAGAACGGCATAATGCCTCCAAAGGGAATCGAGGCGGGCAAGGTTGACCCCTCTATCAAGTACAGAAAAGTGCCTATGTCAAAGCTGACGGCGAGAATGGGACTTACGAAATACGACGTGCCCGCGCCGCTTGTTGACGTTGATATAACCTGCGACAGCGTAAAAATTATGCTTGCACAGGGAATCGGCGCACCCGCTGTTGCGGTTGTGAAGAAGGGCGACAGCGTAAAGGCGGGCGACCTTATCGGCTCGTACGTTGCCGACAGGCTTGGTACCTCGGTGCACGCTTCGCTTGACGGCAGAGTGTGCGAGGTTACCGACTCCTACGTCGTTATTGAAAAATGATTACAAGGACGGATAATATATGTTGAACAAAGCAATAGGAATGGTCGAGTATCAGACGGTTTCGGCAGGTATGACTGCCGCCGACCTTATGGTAAAGACCGCTAATATAGAGATACTTCAGTCATCGGTTGTCTGCCCCGGAAAGTATATCACGCTTATAAGCGGTGATATTTCGGCGGTTGCCGCGGCTATCGAGGCGTCAAAGAGACAGTTTGGCGACAAGCTTTCCGACTCCTTTGTGCTCGGCAATCCCCACGAGGATATTTTCCCCGCCATATACGGCGGTGCAAGCGTTGAGAACGCGCGCTCGCTTGGCGTGCTTGAGACCTTCTCGGCACCCGCGATAATCGTGGCGGCAGATACGGCGGCAAAGACCAGCGCGGTTTCGCTTATCGAGCTGAGAATTGCACGCGGAATGTGCGGAAAGTCCTATATGCTCATCACTGGCGACGTGGCGGCTGTGACCGCGGCTATCGAGGCGGCAAAGGCAAGGGTTGGCGAGGACGGTCTTTTCCTCGACAGCTCGGTTATTCCCAATCCCGACAAGAGCCTTTGGGCTTCTATCCTTTAAGCCTATGTTGCCGATAGAGAGAAGAGGAGAAATCCTCCAGAAGCTGATGATGGACGGCAGAGTCGTTGTAAACGAGCTTGCCGAAAAATACGAGGTTACAGAGGAGACGATCCGCCGTGACCTTGAAAAGCTTGAAACCGACGGCTACGCCAAAAAGACCTACGGCGGAGCTGTGAGAAACGACAATATGACAAGCGAGCTTCCTTACACGGTAAGAAAGCAGACCAACGTCAGCGGTAAAAAATACATTGCCGAAATAATCGGTTCGCTTATATCCGACGGCGACAGCCTTTTGCTTGACGCAAGCACCACGGCGCTTTTCACCGTCAAGAGCATATTTACAAAGCACAACCTTACACTTGTTACCAACTCTGTGGAGATACTTCTTGACCTTCCGCAGGGGCACGACTGGAACATCGTTTCCACGGGCGGCTCTTACAGAAGCGAGTCGATGTCCTTCTATGGAGCGTCGGCTGAGGAGGTAGTTGAAAAATATTACGCCGACTACGCCATACTCTCCTGCAAGGGATTTGACGTGGATAAGGGAATGACCGACGGCAGAGAGACCTACGCAATGCTGAAAAAGGCGTTTATCAGGTCGGCAAAAAAGGTTATTCTTGCGGTTGACCACACAAAGTTCAATAAAATATCCTTCGTTCGCCTTGGTGAGCTTGAGGATATCGACATAGTTGTTACCGACGTTGAGCCCGACGAAAAATGGAAGCAGATCTTCCGCGAAAAGGGCATTGAATTGTACTATTGAGAGGATAAATTATGAAAATTCTTGTTTTGAATGCGGGAAGCTCTTCCCTTAAATACCAGCTTTTTGATATGACCACCTCGGAGGTGCTTGCAAAGGGTGTTTGCGAGCGAATCGGCGAGGGCGGAACGGTAACTCACAAGAAGGGTTCTGAAAAGTATTTTGAAGAAGCAGACCTTAAGGACCACAGCGTTGCGCTTTCGCGCGTTCTTGAGCTTCTTTGCTCGGCTGAATACGGTGTTATTAAGTCGGTTGCAGAGATTGACGCAGTAGGTCACAGAGTCGCTCACGGCGGCGAGCAGCTTAAGAAGTCCTCTAAGATTACAGAGGCTGTTATCAAGTATCTTGAGACTATCGTGCCCATAAATCCCTTGCACGGACCTCCCGCAATCGCAGGCATGAAGGCTTGTCTCGGACTTATGCCGGACGTTCCGCAGGTTGCTGTGTTTGATACTTCCTTCTATTCGGATATCGAGGATTTCAGATATATTTATCCCATTCCTTACGAGTTTTACGAGAAATATCAGGTTCGCCGCTACGGCTTCCACGGTACTTCTCACCGCTACGTAAGCGCAGAGCTTGCAAAGACTCTCGGCAAAGACCCCAAGGAGCTTAAGGTTATTACCTGCCACTTAGGAAACGGCTCGTCTGTGACGGCGGTTGACGGCGGCGTGGCTATCGACACCTCAATGGGCTTTACTCCCCAGGAGGGTATCGTTATGGGTACTCGTTCGGGAAGCATTGACCCCACCGTGGTTACATACCTTATGAAAAAAGAGGGCTACACCGCAGAGGAAATGGAAGCGGTACTTAATAAAAAGAGCGGACTTCTCGGTATTTCGGGCGTTTCCAACGACTGCCGAAACATCTGGGAGGAGGCGCACGCAGGCAATAAGCGCGCACAGCTTGCTATGAAGATGCTTGCGAACTCCATAAAGAAGCACATCGGCGCGTACACCGCCGAGATGAACGGACTTGACGCCCTCGTGTTTACCGCGGGAATCGGCGAGAACGATTACGAGACGCGCGAGCTTGCATGTGAGGGTCTTTCCTACCTCGGTATCGAGATTGACAAGGAGAAGAACAAGAACTTCACTCGCGGTGTAAATCAGGATATAAGCGGAGAAAATTCCAAGGTGGCTGTCTGGATTATTCCCACCGATGAGGAATATATGATAGCTCTTGACACAGAGAAGATCGTAAACGAGTAATAAGAGGTGAATACAATGGCAAATATCAGCGAAGCCGAAATCAGAAAAATTGTTGAAAATATAGTCCGTGGAATGGACGCTCCCAAATCGGGTTGGACCTCTACATCCTACGAGGGCAGAGCGCTTATCGGTATATATTCCGATATGAACGAGGCTATCGACGCAGCAGAGCAGGGCTACAAGGCAGTCCGCGCTATGACGGTTGAGCAGAGAGAGAAGATTATCACAGAGATAAGAAAGCTCACCCGCGCAGAGGCTCCCATTATGGCAAAAATGGGCGTTGCCGAGACAAAGATGGGTCGTGTTGACCACAAGACCGCAAAGCATATCCTTGTTGCCGACAAGACCCCCGGCACAGAGGACATCGTTGCCGAGGCAAAGACGGGCGACAACGGTCTCACTCTTACCGAGATGGCACCCTTTGGCGTTGTCGGAGCTATTACACCCAGCACAAACCCCTCCGAAACAGTTATCTGTAACTCTATCGGTATGATAGCCGCAGGAAACGGCGTGGTGTTCAATCCCCACCCGGGCGCAATCTGCGTGTCTAATTACGCTGTTGACCTTGTAAACAGAGCGTCTGCGGCGGCAGGAGGACCCAAGGTGCTTGTCTGCTCTATGGATAAGCCCACGCTTGACAGCGCGGCGGTTATGCAGTCCCACCCAAAGATCAAGCTTCTCGTTTGCACGGGCGGCCCCGGTGTTGTAAAGGCTGTGCTTTCTTCGGGTAAAAAGGCAATCGGCGCAGGCGCGGGCAATCCCCCCGTTATTGTTGACGATACCGCTGATATCAAGAAAGCGGGTAAGGATATAATTGACGGCTGTACATTTGACAATAACCTTCCCTGTATCGCCGAAAAGGAAGTATTCGCTTTCCGCAATATCGCAGACGAGCTTATCCGCGAGATGCAGAAGAACGGCGCGTACCTTATAAATAAGGAGCAGGCTGACAAGCTTGCAAAGATAGTCCTTGAAGAAAAGACCAATAAGGCTGGCAAGACGGTCAAGACCGTAAGCCGCCATTGCGTGGGCAGAGATGCGGCTGTGCTTCTCGATAAGATAGGCGTTAAGGTGTCTCCCGATATCCGTTGCATTATCTGCGAGACCGATTTCAACCACGATTTCGTTCAGCACGAGCTTATGATGCCTATTCTTCCTATTGTAAGAGTTGGCAACATCGACGAGGCTATCGACCTTGCTGTAAAGGCGGAGCACGGAAACAGACACACCGCCCATATGCACTCAAAGAATATCGACCATCTTTCGGCTTTCGCAAGCGCGGTTGAGACAACTATTTTCGTAAAGAACGCTCCTTCCTACGCGGGCATAGGCTTTGGCGGAGAGGGACATACCACCTTTACCATCGCAGGTCCTACGGGTGAGGGAATAACCTCGGCACGTTCCTTCACAAGAAAGCGCAGATGCGTAATGGCAGACAGCTTCAGAATTATATGAGGTGAATTATGACGCTTAACGAACAACAGATAAAGGCTATCGTTGACAAGATAGTCGGTGAGATAAATGGCAGCGAGGGCGATATCCCCGTGGGCGTTTCCAACCGACACATACATCTGTCAAGAGAGCACGTGGATATCCTTTTCGGAGAGGGCTATAAGCTCACGCCCATAAAGGAGCTTTCACAGCCCGGTCAGTTTGCCTGCAAGGAGCAGCTTACCATTATCGGTCCTTCGATGAGACCTATTGAGGGCGTGAGAGTACTTGGACCCGAGAGAAAAAGCTCGCAGGTCGAGATTTCGCGCACCGACAGCTTTACCCTTAAGGTAAAGCCTCCCGTAAGAGAGTCGGGCGATATTAAGGGCTCAGCTCCCGTGACTATTGTCGGACCGAAGGGGATTGTAACGCTCAAAGAGGGCTGTATCATAGCTAACCGCCATATCCATATGAGTCTTGAAGAAGCTGAACGCTTTGGCGTGGTTGACGGCGAGTACGCCGACGTGGAGCTTTGCGGCGAGAGAAGAACGCTTTTCTATGACGTTCAGATACGCGCGCATAAGGACTTCAGACTTGAGATGCACATAGATACCGACGATGCCAACGCCGCAGGCGTGGGCAACGGCTTTAAGGCTAAGCTTATCAAGAGAAAATAAAAGAGAAGGCTGAACGATAAGTTCAGCCTTCTTTACACTATGTTCGCGCCGCACCCCGACAGAAAAGTTTTTGCGGAGCTTTTTTCAAAAAGCGACAATTTCGCGCCCGCAGGCGCATCGGCGTTTTCTTTGTGAGCTTTCTTTTGCGCCTTTTGGTTCAAAAGAAAGCGGTGTT
>JBGVRT010000081.1:0-2332 GCA_045128735.1 Eubacteriales bacterium
TAGCACTGACTAAACAGCTATTGTGCGTAGCTCCATTAAGCTTTTTTGCCTACTTTTTTCTCGAAAAAAGTAGGTCTATAAACCAACCTCACACCGCGCCTTGAGCGAGCATTGCGTCGGCGACCTTTAAGAAGCCCGCGATATTCGCACCGGCTACGAGATCACCCTCTCTGCCGTACTCTTTTGCGGCGCTTGAGGCGTTTTTATAAATATTTTTCATTATCTCACGAAGCTTTGCATCGACCTCGTCAAAGCTCCAGGAGCATCTCATTGAATTCTGAGTCATCTCAAGTCCGCTCGTTGCGACTCCGCCCGCGTTTGCCGCCTTTGCGGGAGCGAAAAGCACGCCGCTTTCCTGCAAAAGTGCGACCGCATCGGGTGTTGTGGGCATATTCGCGCCCTCCGCAACGGCGATGCAACCGTTTTTAACGAGCGCCCTCGCGCCCTCAATGTTAAGCTCATTCTGAGTTGCGCACGGAAGCGCGATATCGCAGGGAACTGTCCATATATTCTTGCATCCCACGCGATAAAATGCCCCATCTCGCTCGGACGCGTATTCGCTTATCCTCTCGCGACGTATTTCCTTGATCTGTTTCATAAGATCAAGATCAATTCCGTCCTCGTCGTAAACGTAGCCGTTTGAGTCACTCATCGCAACAACGGTCGCGCCAAGCTCAATCGCCTTTTCCGCAGCATAGATCGCCACGTTTCCGGAGCCCGAGATCACAACGCGCGCTCCCTCAAAGCTCTTGCCTGCGTCAGAAAGCATCTCGTTTGTAAAATAGCAAAGTCCATAGCCCGTAGCCTGCTTTCTGCCAAGGCTTCCGCCGTAGCTCAAACCCTTGCCCGTTAGCACGCCGACAAATTCTGTGCGAATTCTCTTGTATTGACCGAACATATATCCGATCTCTCGCGCGCCAACGCCAATGTCCCCGGCGGGAACGTCGGTATTTTCACCGATATATTTGTAAAGCTCCGTCATAAAGCTCTGGCAGAAGCGCATTATCTCGCCGTCGCTCTTGCCCTTGGGATCAAAATCGGAGCCACCCTTTCCGCCGCCCATGGGAAGTCCCGTGAGCGAATTTTTAAAGGTCTGCTCAAAGCCGAGAAATTTGATAATGCTCTCGTTTACAGAGGGGTGGAAACGAAGTCCGCCCTTGTATGGGCCTATCGCGGAATTGAACTGCACGCGATATCCTCGGTTCACGCGCACGCATCCGTTATCGTCAACCCACGGAACGCGGAATTTTATGATCCTTTCGGGCTCAACCATCATTTCGATAACACCGCGCTCTAAGTATTCGGGGCGCGATTCGATCACGGGCTCAAGACTCTCAAGAACCTCGTAAACCGCCTGATGAAATTCCTCCTGCTCGGGATCTCTGCGCTTTATTTTTTCAATTATTTCAAGTAATTTTTCATTTTTAATTGCCATATTGACTCCTCCTAATATGTGTACAAACGAAGTATATGCAATAGATAATTAATTATATCAAACTAAAGAGGGAATTGTCAATAGATTACGGCAAAAATCCCATAGCGAGAGATCTGCACCGTTTCATTGGCAATGCGGCTACGCTATTACCTGTGTAGGGGCGCGTTGTGCGCGTCCGCTCCAAAGACAAAGTTACTTTCCTGCAAACGGCGGGAGCAAGCCCCCGCCCTACGATAAGGGCAACAGCACAACCCTCGTAGGGGGGCACTCCGTGCACCCGAGCAAACATCCGCCCACCGCAAACGCCCCCTCAACACGTCATCCTGAGCGAGCGCCAGCGAGACGAAGTTTTGGTAGTGCAGCAAAGCGGAACGGACAAAACCAAGCGCCTTGGCGCGCAGTGATCTACGAAGAAATCTGCACTGACTCTTAAATTCAAAGAAATATTTTCGTATTACTTGGGGTTTTATGAGAAGGAAAAGTAACTTTGCCTTTGGAAAGGGAACTCCCTCACCGCCTGCGGCGGAGCTCCCTCCTCGGAAGGAGCCTTCTGCAAGATGACCTTTTGTACATAGCCGCTTTGATTGATTTATGGCTACTGCACTGCTATAAAACACCCCCAACCCTCGTAGGGGGCCACTCCGTGCACCAGTCCGCGCCGTCATCCTCGAGGGAGCAACGCGACCGAAGGATCTTGCGCGGCGCACAAACTTGTAGGGGGCACTCCGTTTACCGTGAACATTATCCCAGCGCGTCATCCTGAGCGAGCGTTAGCGAGACGAAGTTTTGGGAGTGCAGCAAAGCGGAACGGACAAAACCTGCACTTGTGCAGGGATCTACGAAGAAATCTGCATAACCCCTTCAATTCAAAGATATATTTTCGTATTACTTGGGATT
>JBGVRT010000082.1:0-8421 GCA_045128735.1 Eubacteriales bacterium
TACGATTGGTCTGTCCGTAACGGTCGCCACGCACATTTTTACACCCTGTGATTTGAGAGCTTCGAGAAATTCACGAACACCGTCTTTTAGCGTGACCTTGGTTCTGTAAAGCTTGGCTACCATTTCGTTTACGCCATCGACGATTTCATTCACGGAAAGAGCAACTCCGTAATGCTCGCGATAGTATTCAGCCGCCTGCTCGAGGGTGAATGTCTTAAAGGTTTCGGTAAGGTTTTCCTTTGGCTCTTTTCCAAGTGTGCGGAGATAATCCTCGCCAAAGGTATCCCATATAAACATGGAATCGACGAGCGTTCCGTCGAAATCAAATATTGCTCCCTTGATCATATGATTCCGAGTTCCTTTGCTCTTGCCTTGAGCTCTATGGTTGCTGTTTTCGGACTCTCGGCTTTCATAATAGCGGAAACGACACAAATGCCTGCGATTGGAATGCCCGCGAGAACGTCAATGTTGTTTTTATTCAGACCGCCGATGGCATTCACGGGAATCGGAACAGCCTTGCAGATGTCAGCCAAGGTTTCGGTAGATGTGAGAACGGTTTTCACCTTAGTGGTCGTCGGATAGATCGCGCCGACACCGAGGTAGTCCGCACCTCCCTCATAGGCTTCAAGCGCCCACGGCACGGTCTTTGCGGTCGCTCCGATGATGAAGTCATCACCGAGGATTCTTCTTGCGGTTGCGATGGGCATATCCTCTTTTCCAAGATGGACGCCCTCTGCTCCTACGGCAAGGGCAACGTCGATACGGTCATCAATGATCAGCGGAACGTTGTATTTCTTTGTCAGCTCGTGAACCTTTTCGGCAAGCTCGATGTACTCCATGGTGGATTTGTTTTTCTCACGGAGCTGCAAGATCGTCGCACCGCCTTCAAGTGCTTCTTCTACACGACGGAGAAATTCTGCTTCCTCAAAGCCCGTGGAATCGGTTATAAAATAAAGTGTTGTGTCAAAGTTTTTCATATTTGCTCCTTATACGTAGAGGTAATCGTTCAGCACAGGCTGAAGTCCTTCTCCCTCAATATCCTTATACATTTTGTCAAGGCTGCGGTTATCGTCGATCTCAAACTGCTCGTCGCCCTGAACCTCGTCACTTTCCTTGCCGCTGTACTTGCTTTCGTGGTCGCCGATGCCCGTAGAAACACCTGCGGACACCTTGGTGGCGGCGATCTTTACGATACCGTTTCTGAATTCCGCACTCTCACGTGAGGATACGGTGATACCGACGAACGGAAGGAAAATTCTATAAGCACAGATGATCTGACAAAGCTGCTTTTCGTGAACGTCAAGGGGATTGATCTTGTCATTGTTGATGATGGGACGAAGTCGGGGACAGGACAGCGACATCTCGGCGTGAGGATATTTTCTCTGCAAATAATAGACGTGCAACGCACTTGCCAAGGCATCCTTTCGGAAGTCCGAGAGACCGAGCAATGCCGAGAATGCCACACCTCTCATACCGCCGCGCAAGGCTCTTTCCTGTGCATCAAAGCGATAAGGCCATACACGTTTGTGTCCAAGAAGGTGAAGCTGTTCGTATTTGTCGGTATCGTAGGTTTCTTGGAATACGGTAACATAGTCCGCACCGCATTCGTGGAGATATTTATACTCATCGGTATTGACAGGATAGATCTCAAGACCGACCATGCGGAAATACTTTCTCGCCAGCTTGCAGGCTTCGCCTATGTATTCCACGTTGCTCTGTGCACGGCTCTCGCCTGTAAGAATTAAGATTTCCTCCATTCCGCTGTCAGCAATGACCTTCATTTCCTTTTCGATCTGCTCCATGGAGAGCTTCATTCGATTGATGTGGTTATAGCAATTAAAGCCGCAATACACACAGTAGTTCTCGCAGTAATTTGCTATGTAAAGGGGCGTAAACAGATACACGGTATTTCCGAAATGCTTGCTTGTTTCAAGTCTTGCTCTCTCTGCCATCTGTTCGAGGAAGGGCTCTGCCGCAGGCGACAGAAGTGCCTTAAAGTCCTCAATCGAACAGTTGGTATGCTCCAACGCAGCTCTTACATCTCTTGCCGTGTATTTGCTGTAATCGTAAGAGTTCATCTGCGCCATGACCTGCGAACATACGTCCGACTCGATGATCTCCATACCGGGCAGATATTCCATATGATTCTTACGGCTCGTGGGATCATTTTCGATACGGTGCTTTTTGGCAAGTGCATCAGGCGACAGATACTCCGAATCTACAAAGAATTGGTTTTCCATAGAGTTCTCCTTAATCACGCAAGAAGCCTGTCAAGGGATCGGATGCGGACGCGCCACGGGTGAGCACTCTGCCGAGTCCCGAAAGGTATGCCTTACGACCTGCTTCGATTGCCTGCTTGAATGCAGATGCCATCATGGGAAGGTCGCCAGCGGTTGCAAGTGCGGTGTTAGCCATAATGGCCGCCGCACCCATCTCCATGGCTTCGCAAGCCTGCGAAGGTCTGCCGATACCTGCATCCACGATGATGGGCAGGTCAATCTCGTCAATGAGTATCTGAATGAATTCCTTGGTTGCAAGTCCTTTATTCGAGCCGATGGGGGAAGCCAAGGGCATCACGCTTGCCGCACCTGCGTTTACGAGGTCACGGGCGGTGTTCAGATCGGGGTACATATACGGCATTACCACAAATCCCTCGTTTGCGAGTATCTCGGTTGCCTTGATGGTTTCCACGTTATCGGGAAGGAGATATTTGGAGTCACGCATAATCTCGATCTTTACGAAATTACCGCATCCAAGCTCACGGGCAAGGCGAGCGATACGAACTGCTTCCTCTGCGTTTCTCGCTCCCGAGGTGTTGGGAAGAAGCGTGATTCCTTCGGGTATGTAGTCGAGAATGTTTTCGTGTTCCTTGGTATTGGCACGGCGGACTGCCAAGGTGATGATCTCAGCTCCAGCATCCTTAACTGCCGCCTCGATGAGCTTCATCGAATATTTGCCCGAGCCGAGAATGAAACGGGAGTTAAATTCGTGTCCGCCGATAATAAGTTTGTCGTTGTTCATTTTGTTTTCCTCTTTTCTTTATACTTCAAATTGTTTTGCTAAAATACGAAGCGCCGTATGTGCCTGATGTGCGGCGCAAAGTGCGACACGGGGAGCAACAAGACTGATATTCTCTGATACCTCACTCGTTTCATCCCCACAAAGATAGAACCTGCTCGTAATTCTTCTTGTCTTGATGCTATTTGTCACACCCATACCTGCCATTCCCGAAGCGGCGACAAGATATTTGTCGGGTAGCTCGGAAAGTATGGTATTCGTGAGCATTGCTTTGCATTCCGCATCGTCAAAGGCTTCGCAGATGACGTCCGCATCAGAGAGAAGCGTTACGGCATTTTCTTCCGTAATGCGCTCGGTGTGTGCTTCAAGTTCGATATACGGATTGATCTCTCGAAGATTCTCCGCAAGAGCATCGGTTTTATGCATACCGATCTGATCTGCCTTATATTGCTGACGGTGCAGATTGGTGATATCTACACGGTCAAAATCAATCAATATCAGCTTTCCGATACCTGCTCTTGCGAGAGCTATGGCAATATTTGAACCAAGACCGCCAAGACCGCACACAGCAACCATAGCCGATGAGAACGCCCGATACAGCTCTTTGCCGTGGCGTTCCTCTAAAGCCTTGTTCCATTCTTCTTTCGTTGGAATCACTTAGCCACCTCCCACAAAGCTGACAACTTCAAGACTGTCGCCATCCTGAAGCACGGTTTCGACATACTGTGCCTTGGGAACGATATCTCCGTTGCGCTCGACAGCGATTCGCTTCATATCGTAATTTGTTGTCGCAAGATACTCGGCAATGGTCTTGCCTGCAATATCAAGCTCTGTTCCGTTTACCTTTACCATTTCACACCTCCACAAAAATTGCAACAAAAAAGGAGCTACCGATTCGGTAACTCCCAAAATTTCATTGTTCCTCCCAATATCCTCGTATCAGGCATCCCTACGTTGGCATTATCCAAATCAGGTTCTCGGTCGAAGGTCACACCTTCCTCTCAGCCTGTCTACAAGCTCCCGTTTATTTAATTATGGGTATATTATACACCTTTTTTAAAAAGATTGCAATACCTTTTTTGAAATTTTCAGTTTAAGATTCAATATAAGGACGAATACGAAGCGTTGCCCCGACGGATTCACAGATTGTTCTGCAAAGCTCCTGCTCTTCCTTTGAGGTAACAACGTCAACGACAGTCATAACAACATTGGGAACGTATTTTGTGCATTCCTTTGTAAATTTCAGCATCGCATCATAAGACTCAATACCGAACTTAGGACGAACCACCTTCAAATACTCTTCCTTATTGGTTGCATTTAAGCTAACGGAAACCGTATCAACGAGACCTTCAAGTTTCGGCGCTGTTGATTCCTTCCAAATCAAATCGGCAAGTCCGTTGGTATTGATACGGATCTTGATATCGCTTTTTGATCTGATATACTTCGCTACCTCAAGCAGATCGTTAAGACGCTCCGTAGGCTCACCGTATCCGCAGAAAACGATTTCGCTATACTTGGTCAGATCCCACGTATCAATGCTATCACAAACCTCTTTTACAGTAGGTTCCCTGTCGAGCCAAAGAGAATCCGATCCCTCCACGTGATCGCTGAGATGCCGCAAACAAAATGTGCAAGCACAGGGACAGCGATTTGTCATATTTACGTAAATACCGTTATATACGGGATAAGTAATTGTCATCATAACGAGCCACCCCCGTTTAATTTTGCTCTGACGTTTAATCTATCCATTGCGATACCGCCGATGATAAAGAGTGCAGTGCTTAATGCAGACTGTGTTATGTATCCGGGAATTCCCGCAAGAGGCGCAACGAAATTGCCGGTTATCATTGCTTCATACAGATAATATCCTCCGATACAGAAAGCCCAAGCAGGAATCAATGCGAGGATGTTACGCAAGCAGATTATATTTTTGCTCTTTCTCGAAAACACAAGGACCGCAGCCGTTTTGATAATGATCGAGCCGGGCGCCCAGATTGCAAAGCCGGTCAAGCAATCGGCAAGAAGTGCTCCTGCAGCTCCTACGAACATAGCGTAAGGCAGAGGTAGCAAGCAGGCAGCAAGATAGATAAAGCCGTCGCCAACGTGGGTATAACCCGTGTGGCTTGGGATATGAAGATAAGCGGTAAAAACAAATACGATTGCCGTAAATATGCCGGCAAAGCACATTAGTCTGATTTTATTGTTTTTCATAATTCCCCCAATTAGATCTCCGTTAAGAATTCTTCAAAGCAAATGCCATCTGTCTTCGGCAAATCAAGCTCCACCGTGCGGCGCAATACCTTTGCAATGAAAGAGGACGCATGGCGTATCGAATCGCCGAATTCCTTTCCCTTTACCGCATCAGCAGCGATAATGGAAGAAAATACGTCTCCCGTACCGGAGCGGAACGGTCCGACCTTATGTTCCATAATAACTTCGGCATTTTTTCCTTTTTCAAAAACAAAGTTTTCAAGACTGTCGCCACGCTCAAGACCGGATATTACGATCTTCTTTGGTCCCATATCCGCAAGCTTACTGCACAGTACAAAGAGCGCGTCTTCATCCATATCCGGATGGTACTCGGTCCCGGTAAGAATACAAGCCTCCGTCAGATTCGGCGTTAATATATCGGCATACGGAACAAGAGAGTTCATTTGCTCTGCCAAATTGGGTGAATAGGTAGGATAAAGCTTGCCGTAGTCCCCCATGACCGGATCGATGACTGTTATATTATTTTCTGTATTGAACAGCTCTAAAAATCGTTTTACGATTCCGATCTGCTCGGGAGATCCGAGGAATCCCGTAAGAATCCCCTCAAATTGAAGATCAAGCTTTTTCCATTCATCCATATAGAGATTCATATGTTCCGTGTAGTCGGTATAATAAAAGCTTTCAAATCCGGTATGGTTGGAAAAGATCGACGTCGGCAACGGACAGCATTGTATCTTCATTGCAGAAATAATGGGCAAGGACGCCGCAATAGAGCAACGTCCGAAGCCACAGAAATCATTGATCACAGCAATCTTTTTTTGATGATTATGAGACATCTGATCATTACTCCTTGACATTTTGATGCTATTATTATATAATATCTCTGTACATATTAAAATAGTCAGTTTAGGAGAATTTTATATATACAGATGAAGTACGTAATCGATAAAGAAAAACGCCCGGTCTATCTCCAGCTATATAACCAGATACGCGAGGACATCGTAAACGATATTCTGCGTTTTGATAGCAAGCTTCCTTCTATCCGCGCTCTTGCCGAGGAGCTCGGAATAAGTACAGTGACTGTTGAGCACGCTTATGCCCTGCTCTCTGACGAAGGCTACGTAGAGTCAAGAGAACGGAGCGGATACGTGGTAAGCTTCCGTAAGGCAGATGGCTTTGCATCAACCGCCAAGACAACTCACAAATATCACCCTGCAACCGAAACAAAGCATGCCTATCCGGATTTTCCTCTCTCTGTTTTAAGCAAAACAATGCGTAAGGTTTTGACGGAGCACGGTGATCTGTTGCTCGAGAAGTCACCTAACTGCGGATGCACTGAGTTAAGAGAGGCTATTAAACAATACCTTGCACGCAATAGAGGTATTTCGGTTGATACCGAGCAGATCATTATCGGCTCAGGCTCCGAATACCTGTATGAGCATATCATCATGATGCTCGGAAGATCTCATACCTACGGGATTGAGTCCCCTTCCTATAAAAAGATTGAGGAGATTTACCACGCATCCGAGGTGGGCTATGAATTGCTTCCTCTGTCGCACGACGGTATTGACAGTGCCGCACTATCAAAGACGACCGCAAGTGTCATTCACACCACGCCGTACAGAAGCTTCCCTACGGGTGTTAGCGCAACAGCCTCAAAGCTTCACGAATACGTTCGATGGGCAAATCAGAAAAACCGATATATCATTGAGGATGACTTTGAATCAGAGTTCTCGGTTTCTACCAAGCCGACGGACACGCTGTTTGCCCTCTCGAAAAACGATAACGTCATATATCTGAATACCTTTTCCAAAACGATCTCTCCCTCTCTTCGTATCGGATACATGGTAATTCCCAAACATCTTGTTAAAACGTATGAAGAAAAGCTCGGCTTTTACTCCTGCACCGTGCCAACGTTTATGCAATACGTTCTCACTGAACTAATTGACAATGGTGACTTTGAACGCCATATCAATCGTGTAAGAAGAGGTTTACGTAAGCAGAATAAATGATTATATAGCCGCTTATTTTTAGCATATGTGGCATTATTATGCTAACAATTTTGCCTCTTAAGAATTTTGTTGTTCATTTCGGCTTCGTCTTTATTAGCACTCTACATATTAGAGTGCCAATATTTACAAAATAAACATTTTTTCGTAATACTTATGTAACAATTAAGGTTTACAATATATCACGTGAAAGGAAGAGATTCGAAAGGCGCCTGAATCTCGAATAAAAATTATCCTTTCAACAAATACTATAAACACAAAATCTATAAGGAGGATTCTGTTATGTTTGAACTTACACCTTTTGCACACAACAACCATTTTCTCAACTCTTATGACCCGTTCAAGGCAATGGAGGAATTCGAGAAGAACTTCTTCGGACATCAGCTTCCTGCCTTCAAGACCGATATTCGTGAAACCGAGAACGCATACGTTCTTGACGCTGAGCTCCCCGGCTTCTCTAAAGAGGATATCCACGCCGAAGTCAGAGACGGTTATCTTACCATTCACGCAGAACACAAGTCCGAAAACGAGGAAAAGGACGAAAAGACCAACTATATTAAGAGGGAGCGTTCTTATGGCTCCTTCACGAGAAGCTTCAATCTCGACGGTATCAACAGCGATGAGATCTCCGCTTCCTATAAGGACGGCATTCTCACTTTGACACTGCCTAAAGCAACACAGAAAGTCGAAGAAGGCAGACGACTTGAAATTCAGTAAATAATCGGGGGATCCTTCTTCGGAGGGGTCCCCCACTCCATTTTTAACGCAACGAGGTGACGCATATGAATATGAATCAATTTACACAGAAAAGTATTGAAGCGCTTCGTGATATGCAATCAATTGCCTTGGAAAACGGAAATCAGCAGATCGAGCAGATCCATCTGCTTGATGCCCTTGTTTCCAAAGAGGATGGGCTGATCCCTAACCTTGTTAAGCAATCCGGCGCTTCCATTGAAAATATAAAAACACTCACAGACCAAGCGATCTCTTCCTTGCCGAAGGTCAGCGGTGTTCAGACAGACAAGCTGTATCTCTCAAGAGAGCTTGATGCAGCCTTCACCGAGGCAGAGGCACAGGCGAAGAAGATGAAGGATGAGTTCGTCTCCGTTGAGCATCTGATGCTTGCCCTCTTTGCAAAGGGGGATATGAAGGTCAAGGATATCTTCCGAAATGCAGGTCTTAC